>CAYUZO010000004.1:0-94158 GCA_964449735.1 uncultured Ferrimicrobium sp. | reverse complement strand
GCTAGCGGTGGCGATGTGGCTCCTCGGACGGGAGCGCTCGCCCGCGGCCGTCGGGGCCTTCGCGGTCCAGCTCGCCGGCGGGATCGTCGCCGCACTCTCGCTGCCCGACTGGCACGTGCCCCTGTTGCTGGTGGGCGAGATCTTTTTCGAGGCGGGATTCGCCTGGTGCCTGATTGAGCTGGTGGCGTCATTCCGCCACCGGAGCCCGGGTCGCTAGAGGATGGCCGAGTCCTCGGCGCGCACGGCCGACTCGGCCAGGGTCTGCAGCGCCGTGAGCCACTCGTCGGGGCTGAGGGCCAGGGCGGCGTCACCCTCGAGGGAGATCTGACCGAAGAACAGGGCGTACCAGATCCGTGCGAAGGCCACGCCGGTCATGCCTGGGGCCAGGAGACCGCGCTCCTCCAGCGGGCGCACCCAGGTGAGGATGAGCTCGCCGGCCTCCTGCTTGGCGTCGGCGATGCCGAGTTGGGCCGCCACGTTGTGGCGGGCGAAGGACATCGACTCGATGCGTGCGAGCCGGGCCTCGTCGAGTTCGGGAGCCTGAGCGTCGGCGATCATCTGGCGCAGCGCCGAGCGCAACTCACTCGTCGTGCGCACGTCGCGCAGGGGGCGAGTGAAGATCTCTGCCTGGCCCAGCAGGACCTGGCGGAAGCGGTGGACGATGGCGGCCGCGATCAGCCCCTCGCGGTCCTCGAAGTAGGAGTAGAGCAGCGCGACGGAGATCCCCGCCTCGGAGGCCACCCGCTTGACCCGGAACTGGGTCAGGCCGTTGCGCTCGATCTCGTGCGCGGCCGCGTCCAGGATGCGGTCCCTCGTCATGGGCGAAGACTACCCCTCAGGGGGAGTGGGCTCTCAGGCGCCGAGGTCGCTCGCCCAATCCCTGGTCGCGAGGATCTCGGCCATGCGCGCGAGGAACCGTGCCGCGTACGCCCCGTCCACCACACGGTGGTCGAAGGTGAGAGCCAGCAAGCCCACCGAGTGGATGGCGATGGTCTCCTCGCCCTGGGGCCCCGCGACCACCACGGGCTTGCGGGCCACGCCGTCGGTGGAGAGGATCGCCACCTGGGGCTGGTTGATGATCGCGCCGGTGAGCAACGTGCCAAAGGGCCCCGGGTTGGTGATCGTGAAGGTGCCGCCGCTAAAGGCGTCAGGCCCGAGGCGCTTCTCCCTCGCCCCCGTTGCCAGCTGACGGACCTCGAGGGCCAGATCGACGAGAGTCCGACTCCCGGCGTCGCGCACCACCGGCACTACCAGCCCGTCCCGGTCGAGGTCGACGGCGATGCCGAGGTTGAGGTCGTGATGGACGATCAGTTCGTCCTCGCCCACCGAAGCGTTGAGGTGCGGGAACTCCCGCAGCGCCACCGCCACCGCCACCGCGTTGAAGGGCAGGTAGGTCAGGGAGAAGCCGTGGCGCTCCTTGAAGGCGGCACCGTGGGCGCGGCGTACTCGCTCGACCGCCTCGTAGTCGACCTCGCGGGCCATCAGCGTGTGGGCGCTCGTCGCCTTGGAGCGAGTCATGTGCTCGGCCGTGAGGCGACGGATGCGGCTGAAGGGAACCCGTTCGTCGCCCGAGAGCGCCGGGGCCGCGGCGCTGGCGGCTTCGACGTCGCGACGGGTGAGACGTCCTTCGGGGCCCGTTCCGACGACATCGCTCGCCTGGAGGCCCTTCTCCTCGAGGAGCCGGCGCACCACGGGTGACAGCGGTGCGGGTGCGGTGGCCCTCTCCACCGGTCGACGGGCGGCGTAGGCGAGGACGTCATCGCGGGTGAGCCGCCCGCCCGGGCCCGTCGAGGGGACCTCCTCGGCACTGAGGCCGTGCTCGGCGAGCAGCCGCTTGACGACCGGTGACAACGGAGCGGACCCTTCTCGGGCAGTACGGAGGACGCGCGGCGCTGACGATGCACCGGTCGGGGTCTCCGTGGCGGCGGTCGTGGACGGAGCGGAGACCGGCAAGGTGGGCTCCTGACCCGCCACGTCACCGCCGATGACCGCGATCACCGTGCCCACGTCGACGGTGGTGCCCTCGGGAACCACGATCGCCGACAGGACGCCCTCGGCGGGCGAGGGGATCTCGGTGTCCACCTTGTCGGTCGACACCTCGAAAAGCGTCTCTCCCTTGGCGACGGTGTCGCCCACCTTCTTGAACCACCGCGTGACCGTTCCCTCCGAAACGGTCTCACCCAACTGGGGCATCACGACGTCGCTCATGGCCCTCCCTCCAGACTCAGTGGGCACCGAGGTGCTCGGCCACCCAGTCGGCGGCAAGTGTTCGGTGCAGGTTAACGCTGTTGGCACAACCGTGGTTGCCCCCAGGAATCACGAGGAGCTCGGCGGGACCTCCGACCGCCTCGACCAGCCTCGTCGCGTCCTCGGCGGGGAAGAGCCGGTCGTTCGTCCCCGCGATGGCGAGCAGGGGTGCGAGGACCAGCGGTGCGTGGCGCTCCAAGGTGAAGGCGCGGGCCCTCTCGAGTGCGCCGTCCGCGCTCCCGGCTCGGCTGCGGGCCTGGAACGCGCCCCTGGTCAGGGGATTGAGGTGGGGGAAATGGGCTCCCAGGTCGAAGGGGCCCGAGAGGGAGACGACGGCGCGCACCGTCATCGCACTGGCCAGGCGCACCACGTAGTAGCCGCCCAGGCTCACCCCCCAGAGGGCCACACGGCTTGCGTCGACCCCCTCGAGATGGCGAGCCGCCTCGGTCAGGGGCTCGGCGAGGATCTCCCAGTCGGGACGCGCGGCCCACGCCGATCCCTCTCCCTGGCCGGGACCGTCGAGGGCCAGGGTCGCGACGCCGCGCTCAAGGAAAGCGGTCTCGACCAGGCGGAACTCCTCCTTGGTGGAGTCGAGGCCGGCGATCAGGATGACGAGGGGAGCCGGGTCGGCGCCCGCGGGTCGGCGCACCACCCCGGCGAGCGTCGATCCCTCGAAGGGGATGGCGATCCGCCATCCCGGGGGGTCGAGCAGGGGGAGGGCCTCGTCGAGGCAGTCCACGGCCCGCCGGTGAGCCCCTTCGGCCTCCTCGGGCCGGTCGTCGAAGAGGAACTGGGCAAAGTGAAAGTAGGTCGCCGCGCGAGCCAGGTGCTCGCCGGCGCTGCGTCGCCGCCCTCGCGTCAAGGCGTCATGACCGAGTGACCGGTACCGCTCGGCCTGGTCAGACCAAACTTCGCACCACTGGTCCCACGAGGACAGGCTCGCGGCGAGACGCTCGAGGTCCGAGGGGTCGACCCCGTTGGCGCAAAAGCGCGCCGCCCAGTTGGCTAGGGCGACGTCGAGCAGAGTGTCCGTCACGAGCCCCCCGGTCGGGTCGACGAGGAGGCGATGGTACCGGGGGTCGTGGCCGTCGGGCGAGGGGGGTCATCCCTAAAACTTTTCACGCTCCAGAGGCGGTTTTCGGGGGTGATGACCTTGACGCCCCCAGGGGGCATCGTTAAGTTCCACCCATCACAAACGAGTGAGAGTCGGTCGCCGCCACGGGGGGAGCGGCCGGCGTGGAACCTTGAGGGGGGACTCATGATCAGACACTCACGGCTGGTGCGCGTGGTGAGCGCGGGAGCGCTTGTCGCCGCATCGGCGGCGGCGTTGACGTCGCCGGGCGGTGCGAGCGGCACGTTGGCCAAGGGAGCGCCGGTGAAGATCGGCATCTCGCTGTCGCTCTCGGGCGACTTCTCGGCTGACGGCATCGCGTTCAAGCAGGGCTACCAGCTCTGGGCGAAGGACGTGAACGCCGCAGGCGGCCTGCTCGGCCACAAGGTGGTGTTGGACATCAAGTCCGACGCCTCCAGCCCGACCCAGGTGGTGACCAACTACCAGTCGCTCATCTCGACCGACCACGTCAACCTGACCTTCGGTCCGTTCTCCTCACTGCTGACCCTGCCCGCGGCCCAGACGGTCTCGCGCTACGGGTACGCGATGGTGGAGGGCGCCGGTGGCGCTCCGTCCGTGTTCAGCGCCAAGCTGCACAACGTCTTCGACGTGGCCCTGCCGATCGCGAACTCGCTGGTGCCTTTCGCCAAGTGGATCTCGTCGCTGCCCAAGAGCCAGCGTCCGACCACGGTGGCCTACGTCACGTCGAACGACCCATTCACCGAGCCGCAGATTCCGGTGGCCCAGGCCATCATGAAGCCGGCGGGGATCAAGACCGTGTACTACAAGGTCTTCCCGTCTGAGGTGACCGACTTCACGCCGATCGCTGACGCGGTGGCCGCGGCCAAGCCGCAGGTCGTCGTGCTCGGCGCCGTGGACGTCCCGACGGTCTCGGCCTTCATGCAGACCTTCGAGCAGTCGGGCTTCAACCCGAAGGTCTTCATCGCCACGGCCGGTCCGGACCAGGGCTCGGCTTTCACCAAGGCGGTGGGCAAGGCCAACGCCGACGGCATCATGGTGCCCAACACCTGGTACGGCGGCTCGGCCATCGCGGCCTCGAAGAAGATGGTCGCCGAGTACATCAAGCAGTACGGCGGCACGGCGGCCGGGGTGAACTCGGACGTCGCTGAGGCCTACGCGGTCGGCCAGGTCGTGGCGGACGCCGTCAAGGCGACGAAGGGCTTCGACAACTCCAAGATCATCTCGTGGCTGCACTCCAACGTCACCATGCAGACAGTCCTGGGTCAGACGAAGTTCAACTCGCTGGGCGAGAACCCCTACATGACGGCCTACACCTTCCAGTGGCAGGGGACGACCGGGACCAAGTTCGTCCAGGTCAACCCGGTGAGCGACCCGAACTCGGTCAAGGTCGAGTTCCCGAAGCCGGCCTGGGGCAAGTAGACCAATGAACTGGCTGGCCCTCGTCAACGCGGCGAAAGACGGGATCTTGACCGGGTCCCTGTACGCCTTGATGGCGACGGGCCTCACCCTGATCTTCGGCGTGATGGACATCATCAACGTCGCTCAGGGAATCCTGGTCATCCTCGGTGCCTACCTCAGCTACGCGCTGTCGGTGCACCTGGGGATTGACCTCTTCGTGGGCCTCTTGATCACGATCCCCACCCTCTTCGTGGTGGGGATCGTGGTCGAGAGGCTCTTTCTCACACGCCTCAAGGGTCCCGAGAAGACGGCGATGTCGATTCTCGTGACCTACGCGGTCTCGCTCTTGATCGAGGGATCAATCAACGAGATCTTCTCGGTCACGCCGGTCCAGCTGCAGGCCTCCTACGTGACCAAGTCCTTCAGCATCGGCGGGATCCACTTCGCCTTCATCTACGTGGCGGGATTCGTCCTGGCCGCGGTGCTACTCGGTGCGCTCTACTTCATGCTCTACCGCACCCGCTTCGGGGTGAGCATCCGGGCCTCCCTCGCGGACCAGGCCTCGGCCGCCCTCGTGGGCATCGACGTCAAGCGCGTCTCGACCATCTGCTTCGGCATCGGCGTCGCGGTGACGGCGGCCGGCGGAATGATCTACGGCACCACGACGACCTTCAACGCCTCGACGAGCTACGACCTCATCTCGAGGCTGCTGACGATCATCGTGCTCGGCGGCATGGGCAGCCTCGGTGGCGCGATGCTCGCGGGCATCGCGATGGTCTTCGTCGGCAACGTCGTCGGCGTGATCACCAGCCCGACGTGGTCGACCTTCGCCTACTACATCTTGCTGGTGGCGGTGTTGCTCGTGCGCCCCCAGGGCCTCTTCGGCAAGACCAGCGCTCGGGTGGCGTGATGCGCCTTCGCTCACTGCTGCACCCGAGCACCCTGCTGCGCCCGCGCAACCTCGGGTGGCTTGCCGCTCTGGCGATCTTCGTCGCCTTCCCGCTGCTCGAGAAGAACCCCTCCTACCAGACGATCGGCATCTACGCCCTGCTCTACATGGCCAGCGCGGCCTCGTGGAACATGTTCTCGGGCTACTCGGGCTACATCGCCCTGGGCTCGGGCGTCTTCTTCGGCTCGGGGGCGTTCACCATGGGCCTCATCGCGGTCCACGCCCAGATGGCGCCGGGAGCGGCCATGTTCTGGCTGGTGCCGGTGGGCGGGCTCGTCGCGATGATCGAAGCGGTACCCCTCGGGTGGATCGCCTTGCGGGTGAGGCGCCACACCTTCGTGGTGATCACGATTGCCTTCTTCTTCATCTTCCAGAACATGGCCCTCAATTTCTCCTTCACCGGAGGGACTTCGGGCCTGCAGCTGCCCTTCATCACGTGGGGCATCAGCTACTTCGACCTGCCCTTCTACTACGCGGCCCTGATCCTCGTGCTCTTCGTGACCGTGGTCTCGGCCCTGGTGCGCCGCTCGCGCTTCGGCCTGCAGCTCATGGCGATCCGCGACGACGAGGACCGGGCCCTCGGGCTCGGCGTGAAGGTCATGGCGGTCAAGGTCACCGGCTTCACCCTCTCCGCCTTCGCGGTGGGCTGCGCGGGGGCGATCTGGGCGATGTTCCTCGGCCAGATCTACCCCCAGTTCGCCTTCGACCCGATGTTCGACCTCTCCATCGCGATGATGGCCTTCCTCGGCGGACTCGGCACCTTGGTGGGGCCCCTCGTCGGCGCGCTCATCCTCGAGTCGGCCCAGCAGTACCTGACGGTGACCTACTCCAACGGCTCGCTCTACCTGATCCTGCTGGGCGCCCTGTTCCTCCTCGTCTTCACCTTCATGCCCCAGGGGATCGTCGTCTTCTTGCGCGACCGCATGACCAAGCGCAACGAGCGCGACCGCGAGCTCGTGGCCAGTGCCGACGCCGCCACGGTCGGGAGCGGACGATGAGCCTGCTCAGCGCGACCGGCGTCGTGAAGTCCTTCGGGGGCGTCCAGGCTCTGCAAGGCTGCAACCTGGAGGTGGAGAAGGGCTCCATCACTGGTCTGATCGGGCCGAACGGCTCGGGCAAGACCACCCTGTTCAACGTGATCACCGGCTACGTCAAGCCCGACGCGGGCACGGTGACCTTCAACGGGGACGACATCACCGCCGGGCGTCCGGACATGATCTTCTCGAAGGGGATTGGCCGCACCTTCCAGCTCACGCGCATCTTCGCCCAGATGACGGTGCTCGAGAACATGCTGGTGGCCACCCAGCGCTCGGAGAGCTGGATGCGCGGTCTGGTGCGCTCGAAGTCCTCCGCCGACGAGGTGAAGCTCGCGATGGACTGGCTGGGCTTCGTTGGCATCGCCCGACTGGCCGAGCTGCGGGCGGGCTCGCTCTCCTACGGACAGCGCAAGCTCCTCGAACTGGCCTACGTCCTCGTGGCCGATCCCGACGTGATCCTGCTCGACGAGCCGGCCGGCGGGGTCAACCTGACCTTGATCAACCAGATCGGGGACCGGATCCGCGAGTTGAACGCCCAGGGTAAGACCTTCCTCATCGTCGAGCACAACATGGAGTTCGTGATGAGCACCTGCCACCAGGTGACGGTGATGCACCAGGGCTGCCACCTGGTCAGCGGCACCCCCGACGAGGTCCGCCGCAATCCGGCGGTCCTCGACGCCTACCTCGGTGGTGGGGACGACGAGGTCGAGGTGGAGGCGTAGATGGGCGAGTCCTTCGTCACCTTCCGCGGCGTCGTGGCCGGCTACGGCGGCGGTGACGTCCTCAAGGGCGTCGAGTTCGACGTCCCCCCGGGCGGCATCACCACCATCGTCGGGCCCAACGGCTCGGGCAAGTCCACCCTCCTCAAGACGGTGAGCGGCCTGGTGCGCCCTCGGCTCGGTGAGATCATCTTCAAGGGGCGCAACCTCGTCGGCCTGAGCCCACGCGAGATCCTGCGCATGGGCATCGTCCAGGTCCCTCAGAACCACAGCCTCTTCCGCGAGATGTCGGTCGAGCAGAACGTCCGCCTCGGCGCCTTCCTGGTCAAGGACAAGAAGGTGATCCAGGAGCGCTACGAGCGGGTCGCCGAGATGTTCCCCATCGTGTCCGAGCGCGCCGCGGACAAGGCGGGCGCCCTGTCCGGTGGCCAGCAGCGCCTGGTCGAGTTCGCCCGCTGCTTGATGCTCGAGCCCGAACTGGTGGTCCTCGACGAGCCCTCCATGGGCCTCGACCCCAAGACCCTCAAGCTCATGTTCCAGACCGTGACGCGGATGAACGAGGCGGGTCGGACGGTCCTGCTCGTGGAGCAGAACGCCCGTCAGGCCCTGAAGCTGAGCCACACCGGCGTGGTCTTGGAGAACGGCCGGGTGCGCCTATCCGGTTCGGGCCGGGAGGTCCTGGCCAACCCCGAGATTGGCGACCTCTACCTGGGCGGGGTCATGGGCGAGGGGGCTAGCGGCCCCGGAGGTGAGAGATGAGCGACGTGACCTTGGGCTGGATTGGCTGTGGCCGCATGGGTACGGCGATGGCCACCCGCCTGATCGGGGCCGGCCACGACGTGGCCGTGACCAATCGCACCCGCGCCAAGGCTGAGCCGCTCGGGGCGCTCGGGGCGACGGTCGTTGACCGGCCCGTCGACCTGGCGGGTCGCGACGTCGTCTTCATCATGGTCTCGGCCGACGACGACCTGCGCGGCGTGCTCATCGGTGACGGGGGACTGCTCGACGACCCCGATCGTGCGCCCCGCGTCGTCATCGACTGCTCGACCGTGTCGACGGAGACCTCCGCTGAGGTGCGCGAGGCCTGCACCCGTCGTGGAGCCGCCTTCCTCGCGGCGCCAGTGTCGGGCAATCCGAAGGTCGTCAAGTCGGGCAACCTGACCCTGGCGGTCTCGGGGCCCCCCGAGGCCTACGAGGAGGCCGCTCCCTACTTCGCGGCCCTGGGCACGGGCTCGACCTACGTCGGAGAGGGGGAGCTCTCGAGGCTCGTCAAGATCTGCCACAACATGATGCTCGGCGTCGTCACCCAGGCCATGGCCGAGATCACCGTGCTGGCCGAGCGGGGAGGGGTCCAGCGTTCAGCCTGGCTTAACTTCCTCAACGATTCCGTCATGGGGAGCATGTTCACGCGCTACAAGTCGCCGGCATTCGTTAACCTGGACTTTACGCCCACCTTCACCCCCAAGCTGCTCCGCAAGGACTTCGAGCTCGGCATGGCCGCGGCCAAGTCCTTCGACGTGCCGATGCCGGTCTCGAGCCTGTGCACCGAGATCGTCAAGTCCTCGATCGGGGCCGGCCACCACGACGTGGACTTCGCCGTGCTGCTGCTCGAGGCGGCCCGCGGGGCGGGCCTCACCCTGGAGCCCGAGAACGTGGTCGTCGACGACGGTCTAGGAGGCTGACGATGGCGCGCGAAGGATTCGGTCCCACGATCAACACCCCGGGCCACATGGGGGTGGACTTCGAGACGCGGGTCAACTTCGAGCGGCTGCGCGACTACCGGCTGTCGCGGGCCCGCGCGGCCCTCGAGGCCAGCGAGTTCGGTGCCCTCTTGCTCTTTGACTTCTACAACATCCGCTACGTCTCGGGGACCTGGGTCGGCGGGGCGCTCGGGGACAAGATGACCCGCTACTGCCTGCTCACCCGCGACGGTGAGCCGATGGTCTGGGACTTCGGGTCGGCGGCGCGCCACCACAAGCTCTTCGCCCCCTGGCTGGAGCCGGACAACTGCCGGGCCGGGATGCTCGGGATGCGCGGCGCCATCGCGCCGCGCGCCGGCCTGTTCGAGTCGGCGGTCGCGGAGATCGTCGGACTGCTGAAGGACGCCGGGGTGGCCGATCAGCCGGTGGGCATCGACATCGTGGAGCTGCCCTTCCTGTTCGAGATGCAGCGCGCCGGCATCGAGATCCGCGACTGCCAGCAGACGATGCTCGACGCGCGGGTGATCAAGAACCCCGACGAGCTGATGCTGCTGAGCCAGGCCGCCGCGATGGTCGACGGCGTCTACCAGGACATCTTCGAGGCCCTGAAGCCCGGGGTGCGCGAGAACGAGATCGTGGCCCTGGCCAACAAGCGGCTCTACGAGATGGGTTCGGATCAGGTCGAGGCGATCAACGCGGTCTCGGGCGAGCGGTGCAATCCGCACCCGCACAACTTCACCGACCGCTATATCCGCCCCGGCGACCAGGCCTTCTTCGACATCATCCACTCCTACAACGGCTACCGCACCTGCTACTACCGCACTCTGTCGGTGGGCAGCTCGACCGGGCCCCAGCGCGACGCATACACCCGGGCGCGCGAGTGGATGGACGCGGCAATCGACCTCGTCAAGCCCGGCGTCGGGACCGACGAGATCGCCCTGGCCTGGCCGGCGGCCACCGACTTCGGCTTCGCCGACGAGATGGCGGCCTTCGGGTTGCAGTTCGGCCACGGCCTGGGCCTCGGACTGCACGAGCGGCCGATCATCAGCCGGCTCAACAGTCTGAAGGACCCGATCGAGCTCCAAGCGGGCATGGTCTTCGCCCTGGAGACCTACTGCCCGGCCACCGACGGTACTTCGGCGGCGCGCATCGAGGAGGAGGTGGTCGTCACCGAGGACGGCCCCGCCATCTTGACGCGCTTCCCCGCCCAGGAGCTGATGATCGCGAACCCCTACTAGGAGGAGTGATGACGACGACCGCCTTCAGCGCGGGACCGACCGAACTCGACGACCGGCTCGGGCTCTATCGCACGATGCTCGAGCTTCGCCAGTTCGAACAGCGCGCCTACGACCTCTTCCTCGAGAACCTCGTGAAGGGGACCAGCCACCTGGGACTCGGCCAGGAGGCGGTCGCGGCCGGCGTGGCCGCCGCCCAGCGCCCCGACGACTGGACCTTCGCCACCTACCGCGGCCACAACCACACGCTGGCTCGCGGCGTGCCGATGGGGCCGGTGCTGGCCGAGCTGCTCGGGCGGGCCAATGGCCTAATGGCCGGCAAGGGCGGCTCGATGCACCTGACGAGCGTGGAGCACGGGATGATGGGCTCGTACGCCATCATCGGCGCCCACCTGCCGATCGCCTGCGGCGCCGCCTGGAGCGCGCAGTACCGGGGCACCGAGCAGGTGGCCGTCTGCTTCTTCGGTGACGGCACGACGAACATCGGCGCCTTCCACGAAGCGCTCAATTTCGCCGTCATCTGGAAGCTGCCGGTGATCTTCGTGTGCGAAAACAACCTCTACATGGAGTACACCCGCACCTCGGAGGTCACTGCGGTGGCCCGGCCGGCCGCCGACCGAGCGGCCGCCTACGGACTCGAAGCCATCACGGTCGACGGCAACGACGTCGACGCGGTCTACGACGTCGCGACGGCCGCCTTCGCGCGGGCCCGCGCCGGCGAGGGACCCAGCCTCATCGAGGCCGAGACCTACCGCCACGGGGGCCACAGTCGGGCCGACCCGGGCAAGTACCGCCCCGACGAGGAGGTCGCCGAGTGGTTGACCCGGGACCCGATCCCGCGCTACCACTCACGCCTGCTCGAGCAGGGCGTGGGCGAGGCGGTCCTCACCGAGATCAACGCCGAGGTGGTGGCCCTCGTGGACCGCGCCACCGAGGAGGCCAAGTCCGGTGCCCAGCCCGGACCGGAGCTGCTGATGAAGGACGTCTGGGCGGATGGGGGCTCCTCGTGGCGCAACTGACCTATCGCGAGGCGATCGCGCGCGGCATCGCTCAGGAGATGCGACGCGACGAGTCGGTCGTCATGCTGGGCGAGGACATCGGCGCGGCCGGCGGGGTCTTCAAGGGCACCGTCGGTCTGATCGAGGAGTTCGGGCCGGTTCGCGTGCGCGACACGCCCATCTCCGAGCAGGCCATCCTCGGCGCGACGATGGGTGCCGCGATGACCGGGCTGCGTCCGATCGCCGAGATCATGTTCGCCGACTTCTTCGCCGTGTGCTGGGACATCGTCGTCAACGAGATCGCCAAGTCCCGCTACATGACCAACGGGCAGATGAGCTTCCCCCTCGTGATCCGCACCGGCAACGGGGGAGGGCTGCGCTTCGGTGCCCAGCACTCCCAGACGGTGGAGAACTGGGCGATGATGATTCCGGGACTGAAGGTCGTCTCGCCCTCGACGCCGACTGACGTCGTTGGCCTGATGGCCGCGGCGGTCCGTGACCCCGACCCGGTGATCTTCCTCGAGGCGAAGGGCCTCTACCCGACCAAGGAGGAGGTCCCCGACGGGGACATCGTCGACGAGCTCGGCAAGGCGGTCGTGCGTCGCCAGGGTTCGGACGCGACCCTGGTCGCCCTCGGACTGATGGTGCCGCGCGCCCTCGCGGCCGCCGAGGAGCTCGCGGCCCAGGGGATCGAGTGCACCGTCGTGGACGTGAGGACCCTGGTACCGCTCGACACCCAGACGATTCTGCGCGAGACCTCGGCGACCGGACGGCTCTTCACGGTCGAGGAGAACCCGCGGCTCTGCGGGTGGGGAGCGGAGGTGTCGTCGATCGTCACCGAGGAGGCCTTCTACGACCTCGACGGACCGGTCGTGCGCATCACGACGCCTCACATCCCGGTCCCCGCGGCGGACGTCCTCGAGGACCTGGCTCTGCCTTCGGTGTCGCGAATCGTCGAGACGGTGACAACCTCACTGAACTCCTAGTTCGCGGCGGGATCGCCCGCACTCGACGAGGTTTCACGGCGCCGGCTGGGTGCGGTCTTCGGCCACGGTCATGCGATGGTCGTCACTAGTTCCGTGCCGTGGGGCCGGTCCGGAGACCGGCGTGACCCCGGCTAGGGTCGCGCCGTGGAATTCACTGGGAACATCGAGATTGCCGTCACTCTGGAGGCGGCCTTTGCTGCGGTGAGCGACCTCGCCGCGATGGGACGGCGCTCGCCAGAGAACACGGGTGGTGAATGGCTCACCCCCGGTCCGGCCCTCGGTGCTCGCTTCTTGGGCACCAACGAGCGCGACGGCGACGCCTGGTCGACCGTGGCGACCGTCACCGACTTCGACCCGCCGCGGCTCTTCGCCTTCGAGGTGGAGTACGAAGGTCTTCCCGTCTCGCGCTGGGAGTACCGGATCGAGGCGACGGCCACCGGGTGTCGAGTCGTCGAGTGGACCGAGGACCGCCGCGGTCCCGAGCTGCGGGACGAGGACGACGATCGCGAGAGCTTCACCCCACACTCGGTGAAGGAGACCCTCGAGGCCCTCAAACGCGAGCTCGAGGACTCGGCCCAGGCGTGAGCGAGAGCGGGATCGGGGCCGTCCTCTCCCACTTCGGCCCGCCCGAGACGGGCGCCCGAGAGCGGGTGCGCCGCCTCGACCGGGCGAGCCTCGACGAGGAGCTGAGCCTCCTCAACGTTGATCCGTCGGCCCGTGAGGAGGCGATCGCTCATCTTGGCGACCTGAAGGGTGACGCCGAGGCCCAAGAGGCCCTCGCCCGGCTCCTCACCCACGTCGAAGAGGCTCGTGACCACCCCGACACTCCCTCGCCGATCATCCCCGACCCTCACGACGAGCCCGCCCACCGGCGGCTCCTCTACTACTACCTCCTCGCCCTGGCCGTTCCCGGGACTCGCACCTACCTGCTCGACCGCGGGGCGCCCCGGGAGGTTGTCGAGTCGACGATGGCCTCCTTCGCACGCCACGGGGCGATCCACCAGTCCACCTGGGGGAGGGCCGGGATCGACGCGGGCTGGTGGCAGTTGCTGGCATTGCGCGGCGAGCTCGTCGAGATCGGCCGACTGCAGTATCACCGAGTGCGGATCGCCCGTGGGACCTTCAGTCCGTCGCCCTGGTACACAGCGGAGGAGGCGGCCCACCGCGGAGTGGGCTTCCGGCCCGGCGACGAGTCCGTCGCCCTGGACATCCCCGCCGGCCCCTCCCTCGACCCTGGTGAGGTGGACGCGTCGCTGGCGGCGGCTCCCAGCATCCTCGAGACCCTCTGGCCCGTGGACGGGCGTCGCCTGCTCACCTGCTCGAGTTGGCTCCTCGACGACCGGCTGGCCACCTGGCTCGGTCCCACCAGCCGGATCCTCACCTTCCAGCGGCTCTTCGAGCTGGTGCCCGGCTTCTACGAGGATGACGCCGACGTGCTCACCTTCGTCTTTCGTCGCAGCGCGCCGTCACTCGAAGAGTTGCCCCAGGACACCACCCTCCAGCGAGCCGTCGTCGCCCTGCTGCGCGCAGGGGGCCACTGGCACATGCGCTGCGGCTGGCGCGACCTCGCCCGCTAACTCCCGAGCAGACGGGGGTCGATCGCCGCGACGAGCAGCATCCCCAGCGAGCACGCGGCGATGATCGACATCGTCCAGAACCACACCACGATCGAACGCCACCGCGAGGAGCGGGCGACCAGTCGATCGGTCAGGCTGTCCGAGCGTCGCTGCTCGTCCACGACGCGGCGCCGTCGTTCACGCCAGGAGAGGCCGTGGAGCGCCGAGGCTCCGCGCTCGGACTCGTGCTCGAGCAGCCAGCGTGAGTCGGTGAGCTCGGAGAGACGGTGGCTCGCGAGCGAGTGGAGCGTCGCCCCCGACACGACCAAGGCCACGGCGCTCGCGGCGATGCGGCCCAACTGGGAGGTGTGAGCCCCGAGGGCGATGGTGAAGAGGAAGGCTTCGCCGGTGACGGCCATCGTCGGCATCTGCCACAAGAGCGCGTCCCACTGGGCGCGCCGTTGGGCGACGATTCCGTACTGGTCCAACTCGCGTGGTGGGTGCTCGTGGGCCATCGCCACCTCCCACCACGAGTATGGGTCGCCCACCGTGGGACCTTGGTCGGTCCTAGTCGGCGTGGAGCAGCTCGCAGACCGTCTCGAGGACGGGCAGCGCCGCCGCCAGGCGACGCCGATCGGCGTCACTGAGGGCACCGAGGGCGTCGGCGATGGCCCGGGTCCCCTCACTGCGCAGTTCGTGGAGGACCTCGCGCCCCTGGTCGGTCACCGCCACCAGGCTGGCGCGGGCGTCGGCCTCGTCGGTACGGCGCTCGACGAGGCCCGCCGCCTCCAGGGCCTCGACCACCTTAGACATCGTCGCGGCGGACACGTTCTCGCTCTGGGCCAGCACTCCCAGACGCAGCGGGCCGCCCTGTTCCACGCGCGACAGCGCCGACACCTGCGAGGGGGTCACCTGGGCGCGGGCCCGGCTGCGCAGGGCGCGATGGATCCGAGCGACCGCCACGCGCAGGGCGACGGCGTCTTGGATCCCCTCGGGGTGCGTCACGGTGCGGCCCATGAGCCCAGTATAGTTAGTTCCACCTAACTAATGGAGTCCGGCGCCGCCGGAGAGGAGGGCCCGTGGCTGCATCGAGGGGAGAGATCTCGCCGCACTACCGCTGGGTGGCGCTGTCCAACACCACGTTGGGGATCTTGATGGCCACGATCAACGCCTCGATCCTTCTGATCGCGCTGCCCAACATCTTCAACGGGATCCACCTCAACCCCCTCTCGCCCTCTAACACGCCCTACTTCTTGTGGACGTTGATGAGCTTCATGCTGGTGACCTCGGTGCTAGTGGTCTCCCTCGGGCGGGTCGGCGACATGTTCGGGCGGGTGAAGATGTACACCCTGGGCTTCGCGGTGTTCACCGTCTTCTCGATCCTGCTGGCGGTCACCTGGCTCCACGGGCCGTCGGGCGCCCTGTGGATCATCGTCATGAGGGTCGGCCAGGGGGTGGGCGGGGCCTTCCTCTTCGCCAACTCCAACGCGATCATCACCGATGCCTTCCCCGCCGACCAGCGGGGACTGGCGCTGGGCATCAACGGCGTGGCGGCGATTGGCGGCTCCTTCATCGGACTGGTCCTCGGGGGCCTGCTCGCGCCGATCGAGTGGCACCTGGTCTTCCTCGTCTCGGTGCCCTTCGGGATCTTCGGCACGATCTGGGCCTGGCGCATGTTGCGCGAGACCGGTGAGCGCAATCCCGACACCACGATCGACTGGTGGGGCAACGCGACCTTCGCGGTGGGCCTGGTGGGCCTGCTCATGGGGATCATCTACGGCCTCCAGCCCTACGGCGGTCACCCGATGGGCTGGACTAGTCCCTTCGTCCTCGCCTGCCTGATCGGCGGGGCGGCTCTGCTGGTGGTCTTCGTGGTGATCGAGCTTCGTACCGACAGCCCCATGTTCCAGATGGCCCTCTTTCGCCGGCGCAGCTTCGCGGCCGGGAACGCCGCGGCCCTGCTCCTGGCACTGGCGCGCGGCGGTCTGCAGTTCATGCTGATCATCTGGCTCCAGGGCATCTGGCTGCCCCAGCACGGCTACTCCTTCGCTCAGACCCCGCTGTGGGCCGGCATCTACATGGTGCCCCTCACCGTTGGCTTCTTCATCGCCGGACCGGTGTCGGGGCGGCTCGCCGACCGCCACGGCGCGCGCCTGTTCGCGACCGTGGGGCTCTTCCTCACCGCGGCGAGCTTCGTCGGGCTCCAGGCGATCCCGATCAACTTCCCCTACCCCCTCTTCGCCGCGCTGCTGGCGCTGGTCGGGCTCTCGATGGGCCTGTTCGCCGCCCCCAACACCTCGGCGGTCATGAACTCGCTGCCCGCCAACCAGCGCGGTGTGGGCGGCGCGATGCTCAACACCGCCCAGAACGCCGCCATGGTCCTGTCGATCGGCTTCTTCTTCACGGTGATCACCCTCGGACTCTCGGCGACTTTGCCCCACGCCCTCTTGAGCGGACTGACCGCCCAAGGGGTGCCCGTCGCCGTGGCCACGCCCATCAGCCACATCCCGGCGATCGGCAGCCTCTTCGCCGCCTTCCTCGGGATCAACCCCGTCAAGACCCTGCTCGGCCCGCACGTGCTGGCCATGCCCGGCGTCCACTCCTCGACTCTGGTGGGCCGCTCATTCTTCCCCCACCTGATCTCGGACCCCTTCGCGCACGGTCTGCACCTGGCCTTCCTCGTCGCGGCGGGGCTGTGCGTCGTGGGCGGGGTCGTCTCCTGGCTGCGCGGACCCAACGTCGTGGTCGCCGCCCACCCCCTCAAGGTCGAGGCGGGCGAGGGGCTGGCCGAGGTGGCCGAGGTCGCGATGTCCGAGGTCGGCGCCATGGCGCCCGGTGCCTCCCTCGAGCCGGAGTTCTAGGAGCGCTAGGGCGCTGACGCCCCCACCTGAGAGAGGGCTCCGTCCCTCCGACCGGATGGCTTGACAGGTCCAGCCCAGGGGCCTAGTGTGCCGACGTCACCGGAGACAGTGGAACGCAGTTCCGATAAACAGAACACCGGGACAGGGGGGAAGTGTGGCACAGACAGTCTCGATCCGTCGCCGCGTGCTGGCGACGGGGGCCGCGGCGGCGACGCTGCTCGCGGCCTCACTGGTCGCTGGCGCCGTGGGCGCCGGTGCCAGCTCCAAGGTGGTGAACCTCACCATCTGGAATGACCCGCTCGCGGCGGGCAGCCAGGGGATCCCGGCCTCCAAGTCCTTCCTGACCAAGGGCGTGGCGCTCTTCGAGAAGGCGTATCCGAACATCAAGGTGAAGATCGTCCAGGAGCCCTTCGGCTCCTCGAACGCCTTCAACACCCTGTTGCAGTCCTCGGAGCTCGCGGGCACGACGCCCGACATCGCCCAGCTCTACGTGGGCGGCCAGGTGATCCAGAACGCCAAGTACCTCGTAGCGCTCAACAAGCCGCTCGGCCAGAGCTACATCAAGTCGCTCACCGGCTGGCAGTTCGTCACCCAGGGCTACAAGACCGGTGGGAACATCTACGCGGTTCCCTACGGGGCGGGCTACTACTACACGGTCTACGTGAACAAGAAGCTCTTCGCCAAGGCCGGCCTCTCGACCACGGGCCCCTGGCCGACGACCTGGACGGGATTGGTGAGCCTCGCGAACAAGCTCAAGGCCAAGGGCGTCACCCCCTTCGAGTTCGGTGAGAAGGAGGGCTACTTCGGGGCCTGGACGCTCGACGCCCTGATCTCGGGGCTGGGCGGCAACACCGGCGTGCTGAACATGTTCACCGGCAAGCAGTCGCTGAACTCCAACCTGCTCATCAAGCCCTACGAGGCCTGGCACCAGCTCTTCGCCAACGGTCTGACCAACTCCAACGCGGCGACCCTGACCTACACCTCGGGCGTGGCCCAGTTCGCGGCCGGCAAGGCGGCGATGACGATCACCGGTCAGTACTACGACGACCAGATCACCAAGGGGCTGGGCTCGTCCAACGTGGCCCTCTTCCCGGTGCCGGTCCTGTCGGGCTCGAAGTACACGAAGTCGCTCTCGGGCGGTCCGAACAACTCCTACGTCGTCTTCAAGACCTCCAAGCACCTGGCCCAGGACATCACGCTGATCAAGTTCCTGACCTCGCTCAAGGTCCAGGAGATGAGCGTCCAGGAGCTCGGCCAGCTGCCCAACAACGTCGGCTTCAGCCCCTCGGCCTCCTTCGCGAAGTCCCAGCCGCTGCTGACCGACCTGTCGACCTACATCAACAAGGAGCACTACCAGCTCTTCGAGGCCTTCGACAACGTGATGCCCGGGTCGATCGACTCCTACTGGTACCAGACCAACAACGGGGTCTTCGCCGGATCGCTGTCGCCCCAGAGCGCGGCCTCCTCGATGCAGTCCCAGATGCAGCAGTACCTGGCCACCCAGGCCACCGGCTGAGCCGGTCGACGTCAAGGGGGAGCAGCGGTGTCGACGGGTGAACCCGTGGTCGTCGACAACCCTGCAGTGACGGACCCGCCGGCGCGCAAGCGCCGGCGGGTCTTCCCCTACCTGGCCCTGGCCCCGGCGGCGGTGCTGGTGCTCGGGCTGATGGTCCTGCCCATCGGGGCGACGATCTGGCACTCCTTCACCAACTGGGACGGGGTGAGCTCGACCTTCATCGGGCTGAAGAACTACCAGCTGATCTTCCACAACCCGATCATCAGCCAGGTCCTCGTCAACTCGGCCATCTTCTTGATCTCGGTGCCCCTGATCCTGGCGGCCTCCTTGGTGGCGGCGGTCCTCGTCTACGAGAAGGTGCTCGGCTGGCGGGTCTTCCGATTCCTCTTCTTCATCCCGATGGTCCTCTCCCCGGTGATCGTCGGCGTCCTCTTCTCGACCTTCTTCTTGCCCGGGGGCGCCGTCGACTCGGCCCTGCGCTGGGCCGGGCTCGGGAACTTCTCCTGGCTGGGCAACGTCTGGTCGGCGCGCTTCGTCGTCATCCTGGCCCTGGTGTGGGCCTCCTTCGGCTTCGGGATGGTCGTGATCCTCTCGGCGATGGCCACCGTCGACCCCGCCCTCTACGACGCCGCGGCCATCGACGGTGCCGGCTGGTGGCGCCGGCTGCGATCGATCACCATCCCCATGATCTCGGGCGCCCTGCAGTTCCTCAGCGTGATCAACGTGATCTACACCTTCACCTCGCTGTTCGCCTTCGTCTACGTCATCACCGCGGGTGGGCCGGGCTTCTCGACGACGACGGTGGACTACTACACCTACATCACGACCTTCGAGAACGGTCAGTTCGGCTACGGGGCGGCGCTGGCGATGCTGCTGTTCGTGATCGTCCTGGTGCTGACGGTGGCCCAGGTCAAGCTGATGCCCAACCGCGAAGTCCAGCAGGGTTCGTGATGACGAGTCGACTCTCGCGCACGCTGGTCTTCCTCGGGCTGTGCCTGATCGGCGCCTCGACGGTCTACCCCTTGCTGTTCATGGCCCTCAACTCGATGCGCTCGACCCAGGCCTTCGAGATCAACCCCTTCGGGCTGCCGCGCCACCTGACCCTCGGCGCCTACCGCCAGCTCTTCTCGACGATCCCCTTCCTCCAGAGCGTCGGCCACTCCCTGCTCGTGGTGGTCCCGGCGGTGCTGCTGGCCACTTTGGCCTCGGCGCTGGCCGCCTTCGTCTTCACCAAGACCCCGGTGAAGCTGGGGAACGTCCTGTTCTGGACGATGTTGCTCATCATGTTCATGCCCGGCATCGTCGTCCTGCTGCCGCTCTACGTGGAGGTGGCCCGCACCGGGCTCGCCAACAACTTCGTCCCGGCGATCCTCATCTACACCGCGATCAACATCCCCTACGGCACCTACCTCTTGCGCTCGAACTTCCGGGGGATCCCCGACTCGGTCGTCGAGGCGGCCCGGGTGGACGGGGCCAGCTGGTGGAAGGTCTTCTGGCGGGTGGTGCTGCCGATGGGCAAGCCCGGGGTGATCACCGTGGGCATCCTCACCTTCCTCAACATCTGGAACGACCTGTTCATCTCCCTGGTGCTGCTGCACCAGCCCAACACCGAGATGGTCACGCCGACCCTCGCCCAGCTCTCGGGCCGCTACTCGACCAACGTGCCGGTGATGATGGCCGGTCTGTTGCTCGGGGCTCTGCCCACCCTGATCCTCTACTTCGCCACCGCCCGGGTCTTCATCCGCGGCATGTTGAGCGGGGCGGTGCGATGAGCCTGCGGTCCACGGAGCGAAACGGCGGTCCGGTGGGCGGACCCGTTGGTAGCGTGAGCGGCGATGGTCCCGCGGTCGTGAGCCTGGCCGAGTCCTCCGAGGCAGAGGCGCCCGGCAAGGTCCCCAACGGGGCCGACCGGGTGCTGGCGATCCTCAACGCGCTCGGCGCCTACCCCGACGGGATCGGCCTCAACGACCTGGCCCGGCGGATGCGCTCGCCGCGCTCGAGCGTGCACCGGGCCCTGTCGGCGCTGCGCCGCGCCGACCTGATCGAGCAGGACGCCACCGGCCGCTACCGGCTGGGCTTCGGGCTCATCAAGCTGGCCTTCTCCTACTACGAGGAGCTCGACGAGGTCGGCCGCATGCGACCGGTGCTCGCCGCCTTGGCGGCCGAGTTCGGTGAGACGACTCACTACGCGACCCTCGACGGGGCCGAGGTCGTCTACCTGGCCAAGGTCCAGCCACCCCAGAGCCGCTACCAGATGACCTCGGCGATCGGTGGACGCAATCCCGCCTACTGCACCGGGGTCGGCAAGGCCCTGCTGGCCTACCGCCTCGCCGACGCCGACGCCGTCGAGCGCTTCGTCGCCGAGAACGGCCCACTCGCGCCCTTCACCGACCACACCCTCACCAGCGCCGCCGCGCTGGCGGCGGACCTTCAGTCGGTGCGCCAGGTGGGCTACGCGCTCGACCGCGAGGAGCACGAGGAGGGCATCAACTGCCTGGCCATCCCGCTCTTCCTCACCTCGGCGACCGTGCCCGACGGGGCCCTCAGCGTGACGGCCGTGGCCAAGCGCTTCCCCCTCGCGCGTCTCGAGTCGTCGATCGAGCGGGCCCGCGAGGTCATCAAGGAACATCTAGGGGAGGTCATGGCGTGAGGATCACGAAGGTCGAGGCGCTGGTGCTGCGCGCGGGGGAGGTCGACGTCACGCGCGCCGACGGGACCCAGGACGCCTTCGTCGTGCGGCTGCACACCGACGAAGGACTGGTGGGCGTGGGCGAGGGGGACACCTCGCCCTACGTCGCGCGCGAGATCACGACGATGCCGGCCTCCCACTCGATCAGCCGGTCCCTGAGTGACGTCCTGGTGGGCCAGGACCCACAGCGGATCCGGGTGCTCTGGGACGAAATGTTCCTCGCGGGCTACCACTACGGGCGCGACGGCGCGGGCCTGCACGCGCTGTCGGCGGTGGACATGGCGCTGTGGGACCTGCTCGGACGGGCCAGCGGCCAGAGCGTGGCGCGCCTGCTCGGTGGCGAGCGCGAGGACGACGTCGAGATCTACGCCTCCGAGGTCATGCCCGAGACCCCCGAGGAGGTCGAGGCCATCGCCCGGCGCATCGTCGAGGAGGGCTTCACCGCCTTGAAGCTCGGCTGGGGCCCGCTCGGGCGCGACGTCGGGCGCGACGTCGAGCTCGCCAGCGCGGCCCGCTCCGTGCTCGGGCCCGCGCGCAAGCTGATGATCGACGGGGGTATGGCCTACACCCTGCGCGCCGCCCGGGAGTTCTGCCGGCGCACCGAGGACCTCGACCTGTTCTGGTTCGAGGAGCCCTTCGAGGGCGACGACCTGTTCAGCTACCAGCGCCTCTGCTCCCAGGTGTCGGTGCGGGTGGCCTGCGGCGAGGCCCACTCGACGGTGGGCCCCTTCCGCGCCCTGATCGAGGCGGGAGTCTCGATCCTCCAGCCCGACCTCGGGCGTTGCGGTGGGCCGACCATCGGGCGCGACATCGCGGCCATGGCCCGTGAGTACGGGGCCAGCGCGGTCGTCATCCCGCACTGCTTCTCCACCGACGTCCTGCTGGCCGCCACCTTGCAGCTGGTCTCGACGTTGCCCGGTGAGCGGCTGATCGAGTACCCGGTGACCTCGGCCAAGCGCCTGGGGACTCTGCTCCAGAGGCCCTTCGTGCCGCGCGCCGGACGCCTCGCCCTGCCCGAGGGGCCGGGGCTCGGCATCGAGCTCGACGAGGAGGAGCTGGCCCGACGCACGGTGGCGGGACACTGATGGCCTCCATCACCCTCGAACAGGTCTCCAAGGTCTACCCCAACGGCTTTCGCGCCGTCACCGGCCTCGACCTCGCGGTGGGCGAGGGGGAGTTCATGGTGATGGTCGGACCCTCGGGCTGTGGCAAGACGACGGCCCTGCGCATGGTGGCCGGCCTCGAGGAGATCTCGAGCGGGACCCTGCGCATCGGGGACCGAGTGGCCAACCACCTCACCTCCAAGGAGCGCGACGTGGCCATGGTCTTCCAGAACTACGCCCTCTACCCCCACATGAGCGTGGCCGAGAACATCGCCTTCGGACTGAGCCTTCGCAAGACCCCCAAGGAGGTCATCGCCGCGAAGGTGGCCGAGGCCGCCGCGGTGCTCGGACTTGGCGACCACCTGGGCTCGAAGCCCGGACAGCTCTCCGGGGGCCAGCGCCAGCGGGTGGCCATGGGTCGGGCCATCGTGCGCGACCCGGCCATCTTCTTGATGGATGAGCCCCTCTCCAACCTCGACGCCAAGCTGCGCGTGCAGATGCGCACCGAGGTCCACCGGATCCAGCGCCGCATCGGCGTGGCGACCCTCTACGTCACCCACGACCAGACCGAGGCGATGACCATGGGCGACCGGGTGGCGGTGATGCGCGGTGGCGTCCTCCAGCAGTGCGACCGGCCCCAGGTCCTCTACGCCCGCCCGGCCAACCTCTTCGTGGCCGCCTTCATCGGCTCGCCGGCCATGAACCTCTTCGAGGCCACCCTCAGCGAGGACGGGGAGCGGCTGCGACTGGGCAGTCAGGAGCTGGCTCTCGGCGAGGTGGGACGGCGAGCGAGCCTGGCCCCCTACCGGGGCCGTCGCCTGGTCGTGGGGCTGCGCCCCGAGGATCTCCCGGTCGCCTCGGGGTCCGCCGCGACCTCCCTCGAGGGGTCCGTCGAGGCGGTCGAGGCCCTCGGCTCGGAGCTGCTCGTGCACTTCTCGATCGACGCGACCCGGGTCTCGGGCGAGGAGCTCGGCGTCGACGAGGGTGAGGTCGCCGAGGCGGCGATCGACATCGTCGGCGAGGGGGTCGCCCGGGTCGAGCCGCGCGCCGCCGTGCGCGCCGGCGAGCGCGCCTCCTTCGCCGTCTTCCCTGAGCGGCTCCACTTCTTCGATCGAGAGACCCAGCGAGCCCTGGAGGAGGAGCGATGAGACTGGCGCGAGTGGGCGAGGTGGGGCGCGAGCGCCCGGTGGTGGTGGACGAGCGGGGGCTCTGGGCCCTGCCGTCCTCGCTCGGGGACCTCGACGGGAGGTTCCTCGCCGGCGGCGGCCTCGCGGAGGCCCGGCGCCTGCACGAGACGGGGGCCCTGAGGGCCGTCGAGGGGACGCCGCGAGTCGGCGCCCCGATCGCCAAGCCCGAGAAGGTCATCTGCATCGGCCTCAACTACCGCGACCACGCTCGAGAGACCGGTCAGGCCGAGCCGGCCGAGCCGATCCTGTTCTTCAAGGCCCCCAACACCGTCGTCGGCCCGAACGACGAGGTCCTGGTGCCGCGCACCTCCACGAAGACCGACTGGGAGGTGGAGCTCGGCGTCGTCATCGGGCGACAGGCTCGCTACCTCGAGTCGCCCGAGGTGGCCCTCGACTACGTGGCGGGCTACTGCCTCAGCCACGACGTCTCCGAGCGGGCCTTCCAGATGGAGCGCGGCGGCCAGTGGGTCAAGGGCAAGAGCGCCGAGACCTTCAACCCCCTCGGCCCCTGGCTCGTGACCCCCGACGAGCTCGGCGATCCCCAGGACGTGCACCTGCGGCTCTGGGTCAACGGGGTGCTGCGCCAGGACGGCACCAGCGCCGACATGATCTTCCCGGTCGCCCACCTCGTGTGGTACGTGAGCCAGTTCATGGTCCTCGAGCCCGGTGACCTGATCAACACCGGCACCCCAGCGGGGGTCTCGATGGGCCACGACGACGTGCCCTTCCTCGTGGCGGGCGACGTCGTCGAGCTCGAGGGCGACCGCCTCGGTCGCCAGCGCACCACCCTCGGCCAGGCCTAGGCGGTGGCCGGGGAGGAGGTCGACCGCTCCTGGGTCGACGAGGCGACGCGCCGGGCGCTCGGCGCCGAACTGGCCGCGGCCCTGCGCGGCGAGGTCCGCTTCGACGACGCCACGCGCGCCCTCTACAGCGCCGACGCCTCCAACTACCGCCAGGTGCCCCTCGGTGTCGCCTTCCCGCTCGACGAGGCCGACTGCGCGGCGGCCCTCGAGGTCTGCCGGCGCCACGGGGCCCCCGTGGTGGCCCGCGGGGCCGGCACCTCCCTCGCCGGCCAGGCCTGCAACGTGGCGGTGGTGCTCGACCTGTCGCGCCACATGGACGCCATCCTCGAGATCGACCCGGTGGCCCGCCGGGCCCGGGTCCAGCCCGGCGTCGTGCTCGACCGGCTGAACGAGCGCGCCCGGGCGATCGGTCTCACCTTCGGGCCGGACCCGGCCACCCACGGCTGGTGCACCCTCGGGGGGATGGTGGCCAACAACTCCTGCGGGACCCACGCCCTCTACGCCGGCAAGACCGTGGACAACGTGGAGTCCCTGGTGGCCCTGACCTACCGCGGGGCTCGCCTGGAGCTCGGGGCGACGACGGCCGCCGAGCTGGCCGAGGCCGCGCGCCAGCCGGGCGAGTCGGGGCGCGTCCACCGGGCCGTCGCCGAGGTACTCGAGCGCTACGCCGAGGCGCTGGCGACGGGCTATCCCGCCCTCGAGCGCCGGGTCTCGGGCTACAGCCTGGACCAGCTGCTCGGGCCGACCCCCCACCTCGCCAGAGCCCTCGTCGGCTCGGAGTCGACCCTCGCGCTGGTGACCGAGGTCACGGTGCGCCTGGTGCCCTGGCCGGCCCACCGGGTCCTCGTCGTGCTCGGCTACCCCGACATCGTCGCGGCCGCCGAGGACGTGGTGCGCCTGCTCGGCTTCGAGCCGATCGGCCTCGAGGGCTTCGACGACACGCTCACCGCCCAGATGCGCCGGGCCGACCTCAACGTCGACCAGCTGGCCCTGTTGCCCGAGGGGCGCGGCTGGCTGCTCGTGGAGATCGGCGACGACGACCCCGAGGCGGCGCGCCGGCGGGCCCAGGCGGTCGTCGACTCGGCCGGCGAGGGGGTGCGGGCCGTGCTCTTCGCCGACGAGGCCCGTCAGGGCGCCGTGTGGGCGGTGCGCGAGAGCGGCCTTGGCGCCACGGCCCGCCCACCGGGCCAGCGGCCCAACTACGAGGGCTGGGAGGACGCCGCCGTGCCGCCCGAGCGCCTGGCCGCGTACCTGCGCGGCATCGCGGCGCTGTGGGAGGAGTTCGGCTACTCGGGGGCCTGGTACGGGCACTTCGGCCAGGGCTGCGTGCACACGCGCAACGACTTCGACCTCGCGAGGGCCGAGGGGTTGGCGGCCTTCCGCTCCTACCTCGAGCGCGCGGCCGACCTGTGCGTCTCCCTCGGGGGTTCCATCTCGGGCGAGCACGGCGACGGCCAGGCCCGCGGCGAGCTGCTGGCGAGGATGTACCCGCCGGCCCTGCTCGAGGCCTTCGGGGCGATGAAGGCGGCCTTCGACCCCGACCACCGCATGAACCCGGGCAAGCTCGTTGACCCCTACCCCCTCGACACCAACCTGCGCGACGGCCCGACCCGCCGGCGCACCTCGCTCACCCGCCTCGCCTACGCCTACCCCGACGACGACGGCCTCCAGGGGGCGGCCGAGCGCTGCGTGGGCGTGGGCAAGTGCCGCTCCGAGGGGGGCGCCGCCACGATGTGCCCCTCCTACCGCGCCACCGGCGACGAGCGGCACTCGACCCGCGGGCGGGCCCGGATCCTCGCCGAGATGCTGCGCGGCCAGGCCCTCGAGGAGAGCTGGCGCTCGCCGGCCGTCGCCGAGGCACTCGAGCTCTGCCTCTCGTGCAAGGGCTGCGCGACCGACTGCCCGGTGCACGTGGACATGGCCACCTACAAGAGTGAGTTCAACTACCACCACTACCGTCGGCGCCTGCGGCCTCGCGCCGCCTACGCCCTCGGGCTGCTGCCGTGGAGCGGGCGGCTCGGTGCCGCGGTGCCGCGCCTCGCGAACGCGGCCCTGGGCGAGCACCCCCTCGGCCGGGCCCTGAAGCGCCTGGCCGGGGTGGCCCGCCGCCCCAGCCCGCGCTTCGCGCGACGCTTCCGCGCGAGCCCCCTCGCGCGCGCTCGCGCCGAGCGCGAGGGGGCCAGCGTGACGGTGCTGCCCGACTGCTTCAGTGACCTCTTCTGGACCGAGCGGGCCCGCGCGACCGTCGAGGTCCTCGAGAGGACCGGCGAGAGGGTCGGGGTGGTCGCCGAGGGGGTCTGCTGCGGACGGACCCTCTACGACCCCGGCATGCTCGACCTGGCGCGGCGCACCACCGCCCGCCTCCTCGACGCCCTGGAGGGGGACCTCGAGGCCGGGCGCCCGGTCCTCGTCCCCGAGCCGAGCTGTCTCGCGGCGCTGCGCGAGGAGATCCCCCGACTGCACCCCGACGACCCGCGGGCCGCGCGCCTGAGCGCCCAGGCGCGCTCGCTCGCCGAGCATCTCCTCGAGCGCGGCGTCGACCTCGCCGGACTGGCGAGCGGGGAGCCGGCGCTCGTGCATCCCCACTGCCACCAGGGGGCCGCCGGTGGGCCGGCCGCCGACCTCGCGGTGCTGCGCGCCGCCGGCTTTGCGGCCTCGGCGAGCGGGGCCGGGTGCTGCGGGCTGGCCGGGAGCTTCGGTTACGACGCGCGCCACGAGGAGCTCTCGAGAGTGATCGCCGAGGACCGCTTCGCGCCGGCGCTGCGCGCGGCCCGGGGCGAGGTGGTGATCGACGGCTTCAGCTGCCGTCTCCAGGGCGAGCAGGTGGCCGAAGTGGCGGGGCGCTCGCTGGCCGAGATCGTGGCCGAGCGGATGGACCGCTCGGGGAAGGGGGAGTGATGGCGCAGTGGCGAGGGCGACGGGCCCTGGTGACGGGAGGATCGAGCGGGATTGGCGAGGCCATCGCGCGACGCTTCGCCGCGGCGGGGGCGGCGGTCGCGGTCGGCGGGCGCGACGAAGAGCGCACCGCGGCGGTCGTGGCCTCCCTGCGTGCCGGGGGCGCGACGGCCCTGGCGGTGCTCGGAGACGTCAGCGAGGAGTCGGAGGCGATGCGGGTGGTGAGCGAGGCGGCCGAGGGGCTTGGGGGACTCGACGTCGTGGTGAACAACGCGGGCATCGACGCCAACGAGTGGCACGACGTCGGGGACTGGCCGGTCGCCGAATGGGACCGGATCATGGCGGTGAACCTGCGTGGGCCCTTCCTCGTGAGCAAGTTCGCCCTGCCCCACCTGCTCGAGGCCGGCGGCGGGGCGCTGCTGCACATCTCCTCGGTGTGCGCCACGACGGTCTGGGCGGGGGACTGCGCCTACGACGTCTCCAAGGCGGCGCTCAACATGCTGAGCGACCACCTGGCCGTCGAGTACGGGCCGCGCGGGATCGTCTCGAACACCCTCATGCCCGGGGTGGTGCGCACCGCGCTGCACGAGGGCGTGATGGAGGGGATGAACGACGGGCGGGCCTTCGAGCGGGTCCTGCTCTCGCGCCACCCGGTCGGGCGCTTTGGCACCGTGGAGGAGGTCGCCGAGGCTGCCCTCTTCCTGTGCTCGAGCGACGGCTTCCTCACCGGCGCCAACGTCCCCATCGACGGCGCCTACAGCCGGGTCTAGGGCACCGCGAAGGTCACCGGCGCCCCGACCGCCTCCACCGGGCCGGGCCGGGCCAGCAGGTAGCCCTGGACGCAGGGCACCCCGAGGGCCCGCAGGCTGGCGAGCTCGTCGGGGTGCTCGACCCCCTCGGCGACGAGGGTGGCCCCGATGTCGGTGGCGAAGCTCACGATGGCGGTGGCCAGGCTGCGGCGCACCGGGTCGTGGTCGATGCCGCGCACCAGGTCGAGGTCGAGCTTGATGATGTCGGGGGCCAAGGCGATCATCCGCTGGAGGCTGGAGTAGCCGTTGCCCGCGTCGTCCATCGCCACCCGCAACCCCCGCGCGCGCAGCGGCGCTAGGAAGTCGCGGGTGTGGGCGAAGTCCTCGGCGTCGACGTGCTCGGTGATCTCGAGCACCAGGCGCTCCAGGTGGGGCCAGGAGGCGATGGCCGCCCCGAGCGGGTGCTCGAGCAGGGCGGGGCTCGCGTTGATGGCCAGTCGGCAGTCCTCAGGCAGACGCTCGAGGTCCTCCAGGGCGACGCTCGCCGCGAGGAACTCCAGCTCGGCCCCGAGACCCACCCGCCAGGCCTCGCGGAACCAGACGTCCGGCGCGCGCTCGGGCTCGACGGTGAAGCGGGCCAGGGCCTCGCTCATCACGGCCCGACCCTCGCCGAGGTCGAAGATCGGCTGGTGGACGATGTGGACCGGGCGCTGGGCGAGGGCGTCGCGGATCCGTTGGGCCGCGTGGAGGTCCTCGATCACGTCCGGACCGAGCACCCGTCCGACGAAGGTCGCGGTGCCCGAGTCGCGCGCGGCCGCCTCGTCGCGGCGGTGGCTCGCCACGATGGCCTCCTCGGTCGAGGCGCCGAGCGCGGCCGCGCTCGCCAGCGCGGCCGCGATGAAGGTCGACAGCCCGGCCAGGGTCTCCACGTCGTGCTCGGAGAAGGCGCGGGGCGTGGCCGAGGAGACCTTGAGCACGCCGAGGTTCGCTGTTCCCGAGCGAAGGGGCACGCAGACGAGGGATCGGGCGGCCACCCGCCGACAGGCCTCGCGGTCGACCCGGGAGTCCCTCTCGGAGTCCTCGCAGTAGAGGGTGACCCCCTGGGCGACGCAGAGCCCCGAGAGGGAGTCGCGCGCGCGCAGGCGCAGCCCGACGAAGGGGGCGAGGACGCCGCGGGCGTGGGCGTAGACCATCTCGGGACCGTCGACCAGCTCGACCACTGAGCCCTCCGCGCCGTCGATCAGCTCGAGGGCGGCGCTGACGACCCTCTCCATGATCGCCCCGGGGTCGGTGAGGGCTCGCAGGGCGTCGTCGAGGGCGACGTCGGACATCTCCACCTCCCGCAATGTGCGCGCCGACTCGGACGTTCGAGAAGGATCGACCTCACGGTAGGACCAGCGTGGCGGGGCCGACAAGGAGGACTTTCGAAGTTTGTTGAGAGCCCTGGTCCCACCGGGAACCGACCGACCGTGATGGGTTCGCGCAGCCCTACGGGGTCGGGTCGAGGAGGGCCTTCACCGGAGAGGTCCGCCCGTGCATGAGCTCGGTGAAGATCGTCGCGCCCTCGGTGAGCGCGAAGGTCTTCGACCAGGTGAGGTCGAGGGAGGGGGCCATCGCCAGGGCCTCGGCGAACTCGTCGTCGGTGTAGGCGAAGGAGCCGCGCACGGTCTTCTCCTGGCGCACGAGGGCCATGGCGTCGAAGCCCGGCTCCGGCGAGGCCAGGCCGAGCCAGACGGTGGTGCCGCCGGGCACGAGGTGCTCGAGCGACGCCGCGTGCGTGGCGGGCGCGCCCACCGCGTCAAAGACGACGTCGAACTCCCCCTCGAGGGCCGGGGCGACCTCGTCGGCTCCCAGGGATCTCGCCACCTCGCGCCGCTCCTCGGAGAGGTCGACGACGCTGATCGAGGAGGCGCCGCGAGCCCGAGCCACCTCCAAGCAGGCGAGCCCAATGGGACCGGCCCCGATCACTGCGATTCGCGCGGCGCGCGGCGAGCCGGCGAGGGACCACGCGTGCACCGCGTTGGCGACGGGCTCGACCAGCCCGGCCCGGTCCCAGTCGAGGCCCTCGGGGATCGGGTGGAGGTTGGCCCTCGGCACGGCGACCCTCTCGGCGAAGCCGCCGGGGCGATGCACGCCGAGCAGGGCCCGCGTGCGACAGAGCTGGGCCAGACCGGCGGCGCAACGGTCGCAGTGGCCGCAGGCCACGAGCGGGTTGATGGCGACCCGTCGTCCCTCGGGGTCGCGCCCGACGAACTCGTGGCCCATCACGAGGGGCGGCACTCGAAAGCCCGGCGTCGAGATGCCGTGGAGCTCCGAGCCGCAGATGCCCGCCCGCTCGACCTCGACGAGCACCTCGTCGGGTCCGGCGACCGGCTCGGCGACATCGAGGACCTCAACCACTCCGAGGTCGGTGAACACCAGCGCCTGCATCTCGACTCCCGCCTTTCCCTTCGAGGCTACCGGCTTGGCGTGTGCTCTCTCGTGGCTCGACGCCCTGTTCCACCTAGCGGGACGCGTCCGTTGAGCCGGTCCACGCGAGGGTGCGAGGATGTGTCGGTGAGCTCATCGTGGGGCGAGGACTTCGAGGGTCGCAGCGTCGTCGTGGCCGGCGGCGCGACGGGCATCGGGGCGGCCGCGGCCCGTGCCTTCGCTCGCGCGGGCGCCCGGGTGACGATCGGCGACGTCAACGTCGATGAGGGCGAGGCGCTCGCGAGATCGCTGCGCGACGGCGGCGGGCGAGTGACCTTCGAGCGCTGCGACGTGGCCGACGAGGCGCAGGTCGAAGAACTCGTCGCCGGGGCCCTCGCGCGTACCGGAGGGCTCGACGTGGTGCACGCCAACGCCGGGGTCGAGTGGACCAAGGACGTGCGCTCGACGACGCTGGCCGAGTTCGAGCGGCTCGTGCGCATCAACCTCACCGGTATCTTCCTCGTGGGGCGGGCCGCCCTGCGGGTGATGTGCGAGCGGGGCACCGGCTCGGTCGTCGTCACCGGCTCGCCCCACGCCGAGGCGACCGTGCCCGACGCCGGGGCCTACGCGGCGGCCAAGGGGGGCGCCCACGCGCTGGTGCGCGCCATGGCTCTCGAGGGCGCGCCCTACGGCGTGCGCGTGAACGCCGTGGTGCCCGGCACGATCGACACCCCGCTCGTGCGCCGCGAGGCCCAGGCCTCCTCCAACCCCGAGCGGATGATGGAGCTCATGGGCCAGAGCCAGCCGCTCGGACGACTCGGGCGGCCCGAGGAGGTGGCCGAGGTCGTCCTCTTCCTCGCCTCGCCGCGCGCCGGGTTCGTTACCGGCTCGCTCTACGGCGTCGACGGCGGGCTGATGGCCGGCCTGCCGGCCGGCCCGCCCCTCGCCTACAACGATTGAGAGTCACCGTGCAGGAGTTCTTCGCCACCGCGACCGACGCGCCCGTCTGCTTCCTCGGCGAGTGCTGTCGCTACGACGAGGTGAGCGCCGAGCTGACCTGGGTGGACCTGGAGGCGGGGCTCCTCTACCGGGCGCGGGCCTCCGGCCCCGAAGTGGAGGTAGTCGAGACCCTGCGCGCCCCGGGAGCCCTCGGGGCGCTCGCCCCCTACGAGGCGCGTGAGCGGGGCTGGCTCGCCGCGGTGGGCACCGGCCTCGGGCGGCTCGCTCCCGACGGCTCCTTCGAGGCGCTTCTCGACCTCGAGCCCGGTCGCGCGGGCATCGCGCGGATGAACGACGGGACGGCCGACCCCTGGGGGCGCTTCTACATCGGGTCGATGGCCTACGGCGCCACCCCCGGGGCCGGACGGCTCTACCGCTACGACCCCGCGAGCGGTGAGGTGAAGGTGATCCTCGAGGGCACCACCATCTCCAACGGCCTGGGCTTCAGCCCCGACCGACGCACCCTCTACTACGTCGACTCGGGGCCGGCGACGCTCGACCGCTTCACCCTCGACGCCACGGGCGAGCCCAGCGGACGCGAGACCCTGGTGGCCTTCGCCGAGGAGGAGGGCGCGCCCGACGGCCTGTGCGTCGATGTCGAGGGGGCGATCTGGGTGGCCCTCTGGGGCGGCTCGGCGGTACGGCGCTACTCGCCCGGTGGCGAGCTGCTGGCGATCTGCCACGTGGAGGCACTGCAACCGGCCTCCTGCGCGATCGGGGGCGCCTCGGGCACGACCCTCTACGTCACGACCGCCCAGGAGGACCTCACCCCCGAGCAGCTCGAGGGCGACCCGCTGGCCGGGCGGCTCTTCAGCGCCGAGGTCGCGGTGGCGGGCGCGCCGCTCGAGGTGGTCCGCCCGTGAGCGGGCTGGTCGTCGGACTGGGCGAGGCGATGCTGCGCCTGACCCCCGAGGACCTCGCGCCCCTGGCGCGCGCCACGCGGCTCGAGGTGAGCGTCGGAGGCGCCGAGCTCAACGCCCTCGTGGCGGCGGCCCAACTGGGCTGTCCCGGCAGGTTCCTCACCGCCCTGCCCCCCGGGGCACTCGCCGAGCGGGTCTCGGTCGCGGCTCGCGGGGCCGGGGTCGAGGTGGTGGCGGCGAGCGTCCCGAGCGCCCGGCTCGGCCTCTACTTCCTCGAGCGCGGCCTCCCCCCGCGCCCGACGGCCGTCACCTACGACCGGGCCGGCTCGGCGGCCTCGACCCTCTCGGCCACCTCCCTCGACTGGGCGACCCACCTCGCGAGCGCGCGAGCGGCCCTGGTGTCGGGGATCACGCCGCGCCTCGGGGAGGGCCCGCGCTCGGCCGTCGCGGCCTTCCTCGACGAGGCCGGCCGGGTCGGCGCTCTGCGGGTGCTCGACCCCAACGTGCGCCGCTCGCTCGGCACGCCCGAGGAGTGGGCGAAGGACCTGTCAGCGGTCCTCGACCTCGTCGACCTGGTGATGCTGACCCCCGCCGACCTCGCCCTCCTGCTCGGCGAGGGGGACCCTCGCGCCCAGGGCGAGGAGCTCGCGAGGCGCCACGGGGTCGAGGTGGTGCTGCGCGAGGTGGAAGGGGACGACCAGTACCGCGAGGTGACCGTGACCGACCTCGAAAGCGGAGCGGCGGTGCGCACCGCCGCTCGCGTGCTCGACGAGCTGGGGGCGGGCGACGCCGCCCTGGGGGCCCTCGTGGCCGCCCGCCTCGACGGGGCCGACCCCCACGTCCAGGTCCGCCGCGCCGCCCTCGCCTACGCCCGGACCCTGACCCTGCCCGGTGACTGGTTCGTCGGATCGCTCGCCGACCTCGAGGAGTCCGCGGGACCCGGGGTCAGCCGATGAGCGACCTCGAGGAGTTGGGCCGACGTCGCCTGATCGCGGTGGTGCGCCTCGAGGACCCGGGACGAGCCGTCGCCGTCGCCGAGGCCCTCGTCGAGGGAGGAGTCCGCTTCGTCGAGGTGACCCTCGAGCGCGAGGGGGCCCTGAAGGCCCTCGCGCGGGTCGTGCGGGCGGTCGGCCCGCGGGCGGTCGTCGGCGCGGGGACGGTGCGCCGGCGCCGTGAGGCGGCTCGCGCGGTGGAGGCCGGGGCCCGCTTCCTCCTCTCGCCCGACGTGCGCCCCAGCCTCATCGAGGCCACCCTGGAGCTCGGTGCGCTGAGCCTGCCCGGCGCCTTCACCCCGAGCGAGGTGGCCCTCGCCGAGCGGGCCGGCGCCAGCGCGGTGAAGCTCTTCCCGGCCTCGACGGGAGGGCTCGGCCACCTGAAGGCGCTGCGCGGGCCCTTCCCCACGACCCGCTTCGTGCCCACCGGGGGAGTCGACGCGGAGTCGGCCGCGAGCTGGCTGGCTGCGGGGGCCTTCGCGGTGGCCCTCGGCGGGTCGCTCGTCGCCCGCTCGGGGGACCTCGAGGGGCTCGTCGCCCGGGCCCGCGCCGCCGTCGCGGCGACGCAGTCGCCCTAGAGGCTGAGGTCGAGCAGGGTCAACCGGTCGCCGGGCTCGAGCACCAGGTCGGCCGCCGGCGCCAGGACCTCGGTGCCGCGGGTGACCGAGGTGACGATCGCCTCGCCGGCCAGGCCGGCCTCGCGCAGGGGCTTGCCCGCGAAGGGGGAGTCCTCGCTCACCGCGATCTCGGAGAAGCCGGCCTCTCCCGAGGCGGCGCGCAGCCGTTCCGAGGAGGTCATCACCGCGCGCCGATAGGCGAGCACCACGTCCGAGATCGACAGGGTCCCCACCGGGCGGCGATCGAGGTCGACGACCGTGATCCACCCCCCGTGGGCCCTCGTGAGGGCCTCGAGGGCCTCGTCGAGGTGGCCCTCGGCGGAGGTCGTGGGGGCGCCGGCGTCGGTGAGGGCGTGCAGGTCGGCCCCCTCGCTCGCCAGGGCGCTCAGGGCGACGACCCCCTCGAGGCGCCCCTCGGCGTCGACGACGGGGGCGCCGGGGGCGTGGGCGGAGGTCAGGCTCTCACGGGCCTGCTCGGCACTCTGCTCCGAGCGCAGCACCACCCGCGGGCGGGCCATCGCGGCGCGGGTGGAGACGGTGGCGAGCAGCGGCAGCCCGGCGAGCAGTCGGCTCGAGGTGGTCTCGGCGCGGTTGAGCAGCTGGGAGCGGTAGATGGTCTCGCCGGACTGGCGCACGATCAGCCAGGCGATCCCGACCGCCACCAGCGCCGGGGTCAGCAGGGAGAGGCTGCCGGTCATCTCGGCGACCATCAGCATCACCGCGAGCGGCGCGCGCGCCACCGAGCCGAAGGTGCACATCATCCCCACGATGACGTAGGGCGCCGGGTTGTGACCGATCGAGGGGGTGAGCGCGAAGCCGATCCGCCAGACCGAGGCCCCGACGAAGGCGCCGATGACGAGACCCGGCCCGAAGATGCCCCCCGATCCCCCCGAGCCGACCGACAGCGAGGTCGCGAGGATCCGCGCGAAGGGCAGCAGCAGGATCGCCCAGAGCGGGATCTGGCTCAGGTTGCCCCCGAGGGCCTTCTGCACCCAGCCGTATCCCGAGGCGAGCACCTCGGGCATCACGATCCCCAGCGCCCCGACGACGACCCCGGCGAGAGCGGGCTTTGACCACTTGGGGACCCGCCAGCGCTCGAAGAGGCCGGCCATCCCGTAGAAGGAGCGCGAGTAGAGGATGCCGATCAGACCACCGAGGACGCCGATGAGGGCGAACCAGCCGAGGTGGGAGGGGTCGGTGAAGTGGTAGACGCCGGCGTAGCCGAAGATCGGCGAGAAGCCGAAGCTCAGCCCGAAGATGGAGTAGGCGACCGCCGAGGCGATGAAGGAGGGCAGCAGGGGGGTCGCGTCGAAGTCGTCGCGGTAGAGGATCTCGCAGGCGAGCACGGCCCCGCCGAGTGGCGTGCCGAAGATCGCCCCGATCCCCGAGCCGATGCCGGTGGAGACCGCGATCCGCGCGTCGCTCGGCGAGAGGTCGAGAACGCGCGCGAGCAGGGACCCGAAGCCCGCCGAGACCTGCCCGGTGGGCCCCTCCCGTCCGGCCGAGCCCCCCGAGCCAATGGTGAGGGCCGAGGCCACGATCTTCACCACCACGGCGCGAAAGCGCACCCCGGTGGGGTTGTGGTGCACCGCGGCGATCGCCGCGTCGGTGCCGTGGCCCTCGGCCTCGGGGGCCAGCCAGTAGACGAGCAGGGCCCCGGCGAGGGCGCCGCCCCCGGTCACCAGGGGCAGGGCCCAGGGGCGCAGCGGATGGGGGCTGCCCGCGAAGGTCCCCTCGGAGAAGTTGGTGGGGGTGCGGTAGCCCACGAGGTCCACGAGCAGGAAGTGGTTGGCGAGGTGCAGCCCCTCGAAGAGGGTCACGGCCCCCAGTCCGGCGATGAGGCCGATGACGATCCCGAGGAAGAGCCAGCGCTTGAGGTAGGTGGTCGCGGTGACCCAGCGGCCCAGGCGCGCCGCCAGCGCGCGAGCGCGCGCCGAGCGGACCGGACGGGGGGCGCCGCGCCTCAGCGCCACGTCACGTCGGAGTCGGCCACGACCCCTAGTCTCTCACGTCCGTACAGGTACGTCCGTCGCCCTAGAAGCGGTCGGACCAGCTGCGCGGCGCGTAGGGGAAGGGCCGTGCCCCCTCGAGCGCCGCCTCGAGCAGCGAGGTGGCCTCCTCGTCACTGAGCGGCCCGCCGGTGAGGGCCGCGAGGTGCAGGGGGGCGACGACGAGCGCCCAGAGGCGCTCGGGCACCAGGTCGTGGCGCAGGATCCCCTGGCGCATCGCGGCCGCGACCTGCTCGAGCGCCACCGGCGCGTGGCGATCCAGGATCTCGGCGACGACCGGGGTCAGCTCGGGCTCCTCCCCGGTCGCCGACAGCAGGGCGCGCAGCGCGGCGCGGGTGTCGGGCGCGCGCAGGCGCGTCGCCTCGGCGACGAGGACCTCCTCGAGGCAGGTGAGCGGATGGCCGGTCGGCGCCTCGAGCTCGGGACCGCGGTCGACGGTGGCGATCGCCGCGGCGACCAGGGCGGGCTTGGTGCGCCAGCGCCGGTAGACGGTGGTCTTGTGGACCTGGGCCCGCTCGGCGACCTCGTCGATCGAGAAGGCGTAGCCCCGCTCGACGAGGAGCTCCGCGGTGGCGCGCAGGACCACCTCGACCACGCCCGACCCGCGTCGGTAGGTGGCCAGCTCTTCGACCGGGGCCGGCTCGGAGGCCGTCTCGGGGGTGACCTCTTCGTGAGGATTGGTCATAGGCCCTCGCCGCAACGTTCGTTGCGATGCTACTCAGGCCGGCCATCGGAGCGAAAGTGCTCGTCTTCCCAAGGGTTCTGCCGTGGGGCTCTGCGGTGAGGGCCGCGCCCGAGACTTCTCCCTGCTGAGCAGGGCTTAGCGGCCGTCGGCGCCCAGGTGGGCCAGGGGGAAGCCCCCTGAGTGGGACATCTGACCCGCCGCGTCGATCCCCATCCACTCGTAGCCCGCGCGGCGCTCGATGTGGGCGGCGGCGTCCTCCCCGCCGACCGCGAGCGCCGTCGCCAAGGCGTCACAGAGGGCCAGGTCGGGCCCGGTGACGCTCGCCGAGGCCAGGCGAACCTCGGCGCGCTGGCTGAAGGGGTTGATCAGGTGGGCGCCGCGCTCGTACTCGCCCGAGGTGGCGAGCGCCCCCGTGAGCTCGACGACGCAGGCGATCGACAGGCGGTCCTCGGGCCGCACGACGGCGACCCGAAAGGGCGCTCCTGGCTCCGGCCCCCCGAAGGAGGCGATATCCCCGCCGGCGTTGACCATCGCGCCGTCGAGGGGAGCCTCGCGCAGCGCCTCGAGGGCCCGCTCGGCGGCCCAGCCCTTGACGAGGCCCGTCGGGTCGAGACCGCCCGGGACGGTCCAGGGGTCGAACCAGCCCCCCGAGGCCTCGCGGGCGTCGTGGCAGGCGGCCAGCACGTCGGCCACCTCCGGCGGGGCCTCCCCGAGGGGGATCTCGCCCCGGCGCAGCCGGCTCATGGGGCTGCGCTCCTTCCAGAGCGAGAAGACCTGGTCGGCCTGGTGGAGGCGGGAGACCGCCTCGCGCAGGGGTCCGAGGACCCGGTCGGGCTCGAGGCCCTCGGCCCGGTAGAGGTCGACGGTGACGACCGTGCCCATCACCTCCTCGCGGTGGTGGATGGTGGCGGGTCGGTTCACTTCAGCCCGAGGCTCTTCAGCGCCGAGAGCAGGGAGGTGTAGAAGCCCTGGGAGGTGTAGGTGGCCCCCGAGACGCCCTGGATGTTGGAGCTCTGGGCCGCCATGACCTGCTGGACCAGCATCGGGATGGCCTGCTGGTCGATGTACTGGCTGCGCGGGTTGCCCCCGTCGTTCAGCGAGGCCACGGTCACGGCCGTGATCTTCGAGCCCGAGGCCGTCACCTTGATGGAGATCGTCCCGAAGTAGTAGTTCACGACCGGGCCGGTGGCGCTGCGCACGCCGCTGGCGACCGTGGTCGTCGTCGGCGCGACGGTCGTCGTGGTGGCGTGGTGGACGGTCGTCGTCGGGGTGGCGGGCTGGGTGGTCGTCGTCGCCCCCGAGGCCCGGGTCGTCGTGGTGCCCCCCGTGCCGGCGCCCGCCGTCGTGGTCGTGGTGGCCCGCCCCGTCGAGGAGGTGGTGGCCGTCGTCGTCGGGGTGGTGCCCCCCGTCGGGCCGGTTGCCAGGGCCCCGAGGCTCAGGGGGGTGGAGCGGAAGCTCAGCACGCCGGCCAGGCCGACGACGGTGCCCGCGAGGACGAAGGGTGCGCGTTTCATGAGTGGAAGGCGAAGGACTCGTAGTGGATCCGCTCGCGTGGCACGCCCAGACCGGCGGCGGATCGTAGGACGGACTGGGTGAAGCCCTCGGGCCCGCAGACGTAGAGGTCTCCGGTCGCGAGGTCGGGCACCAGGCCCGCCAGGGCCCGGGCGTCGAAGCGGACCCGCTCGCGCGGTCCCACGATGGCGTGGTAGGTGCCGCCGCGGCGCTCGGCCAGGGTGGCCAGCTCCTCCCCGTGGACCAGGTCGTCCTCGGCCGAGGCGCGCACGATCACGTCGGCGCGCACCCCCTTGGGCAGGTCCTCGAGCAGGGCGCGCAGGGGGGTGATCCCGACGCCCGCGCCAATGAGGGTCACTCGGTCGGTGTGGCGGGCGTGGCGGGTGAAGGTGCCATAGGGGCCCTCGACGAAGACCCGGGTGCCGATCGGCAGGTGGGCGACGGCCGAGGACTGGTCCCCGAGGGCCTTGACCGTCACGCGCAGGAAGGGCGGGCGGGGCATGGCCGAGAGGGAGTAGGGGTGGGAGTGCCAGAAGAGGCCCGGGGCGAGGAAGCGCCACTGGAAGAACTGGCCGCCCGCGACCGGCAGGCTCTGGAGGTGCTTGCCGGTGACGGTGACGGCGAAGACCCCCGGGGAGACCTCCTGGACGTTAGCGACCTTGAGGTTCAGCCGGGCGTTGAGGGCGAGGGGGCGCAGCACCCGGCTCACCAGCACGATCGCCGTGGCGGCGGCCCAGAGCCCGATCCACAGGTACTTGAAGGCCGGGTGGCCGAGGAAGGCCACGCCGGTCTTGATCTGGTGGGCGAAGGAGAGACCGAGGGCCAGGTAGAGGTAGAGGTGGACCGACCACCAGGTCTCGTAGCGCATGCGCTCGCGGGCCGCCCGGTAGGAGCTCACCCCGGCGAGCAGCAGCAGGGCGAAGCCCACCAGGGCCATCACCATGTCCGGGTAGTGGAAGAGGAAGGTCGTGAACTGGTGCACCGGGCCGGACTGGACGCTCTGGCCGTAGCCGATGGTGATCGTCACGATGTGCAGGGCGATCAGCACGATGGGCCAGCCGCCGATCGTGCGGTGCCAGCGCACCAGGCGGTCCTGGCCCACGGCCCGCTCGAGGGCGGGCAGGCGGGCCGTCAGGACGACCATCACCAGCATCAGGTAGGTGCCCGAGAAGGCGAGGACCCGCCCGATGGCCATCCACCACCCGCCCGGGGCGGAAAGGGTGGCGTGGGACTCGTTCAGCAGGTCCATCGCCAGCACGACGCCGAAGCCGGCGCCGGCGAGGACCCCGAGGGCGGTGGCGACGGCCGGCTGGGGAGCCGGCGCGACGGCGCGGCGCAGGTGGGCGCCATCCTTGTGCCAGGCCGGGGCGGCTCCTGGGGTGCGGGTCGCCCGGGCGGCGTGGGCCGCGGGGCGGGGTCGAGGGGCCGGTCGGGGTGTCGCCACGGCGCGACACCGTATCGGGGCCGCCTAAGAGGAGGGGAAGAACTAGGTCGAAATCGCTGAAGCCGCTCTCACCAGGGCGTGGGCCCGGGTGAAGACCCCGAGGGTCGAGAGGGCGAGCGCGACGAGCCCGAGGGGCACCCAGGCCGGGGAGCTCACCGAGACGAGGAGACCCATCAGTCCCGGGCCGAGGACGCCGCCGGCGAACATGAAGAGGATGGCGTAGGAGACCCCGTCGGGGTCCTCGGGCTCGATCACCGTGTACCAGTGGAGTCCGAGGGGGAAGACGGCGGCCAGGCAGAGGCCCATCAGGGGGTAGGCGACGAGGGCGCCGGGGGGCCAGAGGGCGAGGGAGGCCAGGCCGCTCGCCGTGGCGAGCCCCCCGAGCACGAGGCGGGCGTCGCCGAGGAGGCGATGGGTCCAGCCGCCGAGCCCCCGGCCGAGGGCCACCCCGGCCCAGAACCCCGCCGTCACGAGGGCTCCCGTCGACTGGGCGAAGCCCGCCGCGTGGATCTGGGCGGCCATCCAGCCCGTCGTCGAGGTCTCGATGGCGATGTAGAGCACGTAGGCCAGTACGAAGAGCCGTCGAGCCCGTCGCCGGGCGGGACCGGCGCTCGTGGCGGGAGAGCGCACTTCGCGCAGCGCCGGGGCTGTGACCCCGCGGGGGGTCGTGGCGAGGAGCACCCCCGCGAGCGCGACGACCCAGAGCAGGTCCCGGAACCGTCCGGGGTGCAGGGCGACGATACCGAGCGGTCCGAGGACCGCGCCGACGCCATAGCCGGCGTTGATCACGGTGAGCCGGCGGGCCCGCCCCTCGGGGGCGGTGCGCGAGAGCAGGGTGTTGAGCGAGAAGTCGACCCCGCCGAATCCGAGACCGAGCAGGCCGGTGCCGGCGAGCCACGTCCCCCAGGACCCCGCGAGCGCCATCGCTGCAGCGCCCAGGGCGATGAAGAACAGGTCGGCGCTCAGCACCGCACCGCCGGGAAGGCGCTCGACGGCCCGCCAGGCGAGCACCACGCCGAGCAGGTCGCCCAGAGAGAGCACGGTGAGGGCCTGGCCGGCGGAGGCGAGCGAGACCCCGAAGTGGTGGGAGAGGGTGTCGAGTAGCGGGCCGAGGAAGGACCCCAGGGCGCCGATCAGGACGAAGGCGCCCGCGGCTCCGGAGAGGGCCACGGGGCTGAAACGGACCGTCCGGTCGGAGGGAGGGGTGGGGTCGTTCCCGCCGTCGCGCATCGAGTCAGCCTAGGAGGCGAGGTCGGGCTCGAAGGAGGGCCGTAGCGCCATCTTCGAGCGCCCGGAGTCCGGTCGCACGCACAGCACCTGATGGATCTCGAGGTGCCGACTCGCGAAGCCGGCGGCCGAGCCGGCCATGTAGAGCCGCCAGACCCGTGCCCGGGCCTCGCCCACCTCGGCGACCGCCTCGGGCCAGTGGGCCTCGAGGTTGGCCACCCAGTGCCCGAGGGTGATCGCGTAGTGCTCACGCAGGCTCTCAAGGTGGCGCACCTCGAAGCCGTGGGCCTGGAGCATCGCCACCAGGGTGCCCACCTCGTGCAGCTCCCCGTCGGGGAAGACGTAGCGCGCGATGAAGGGGCTTCCCACCCGTGAGGGGCCGCGCAGCCCGAGCGCCACGGCGAGGTCCCGGCGGGTCTCTGTCCAGCGCGAGGGGTCAGGGTCCGCGGCGTCCGAGGCGGGCCGGCCGATGGCGTGGTTGAGCAGGCGCCCGCCGGGGGCCAGCAGGTCGAAGAGGTGCTGGACGTAGCGCGGCAGGGCCCGGCGACCGACGTGCTCGCTCATCCCGATCGAACTGATCGCGTCGAAGGGCCCGTCGTCGACGTCGCGGTAGTCCTGGACGCGGAACTCCACGAGGTCGCCCAGTCCGGCGGCCTTGGCGGCAGCGGTGGCGAAGTCGCGCTGGGGTTGGGAGAGGGTGACGCCGACGACCCGGACCCCGTAGTGGCGCGCGGCGTGCAGGGCCATCGCCCCCCAGCCGCACCCCACGTCGAGGAGCCGTTGGCCCGGGCTGAGGCCCAGCTTCCTCGCGACGAGGTCCACCTTGCGGGTCTGGGCGAGCTCGAGGGACTCCTCAGGGGAGGCGAAGACGGCACAGGAGTAGGTCATGGAGGGTCCGAGGACCATCTCGTAGAAGCGGTTGGAGACGTCGTAGTGGTGGGTTACCGCCTGGCGATCCCGGCGGCGGCTGTGCAGGACCCCCCGGGGGCGGGCCTCGATCGTCGGCGGCGCCAGGGGGCGCAGCCCTTCGCGGCGCACCAACTCGGCGAGGGCCCTCAGGACGGTCGGGCGCGCGAGGCGCGACGGCGGGGGCATCGTCAGGAAGAAGAGGGCGTCCAGGGGGCCCTCGAGCTCGAGGTCCCCCTCGACGTAGGCCCGGGCGAGCCCCAACTCGCCGGGGTGAGTGAGGATCCTCGCCAGCGCGTCGGGACGGACGACCCTCAAGGTGAGGGCTGTGGCCGGACCCTCCAGGGTGGGCTCGGCCCTCGAGCCGTCGTAGGCCTCTACGGCGAAAGGGACCTGGCCATCGAGAGCAAGAGAGATGAAGCCGGCGACGTCCATGGGATCTCCTTGGCGACCACGGTAGCGAGGGGCCGAGGCCGGCGGATCGGGCCCGCTGGACGTCGCACAGAGCCATCGCGCAACCCCCGTCGCGCCCATTCGAACCCCTTCGGGGTCGTTGTGGTGAGATTGTGGTCGGCGCACCGTACAGGTGCGGCCCTGGCGTTCGGGGGGCCGCCTCCGCTGCACGCGGCTCCGCTCGCACGTGGTGCGAGGCTGAGAGTGGCTGATTTTCAGGGCTTTCCGGTCCACGCGGGAGCGATATCGAGGTCCCAGAGGAAGCGAGGGAGCGCGACAGCCGGGGCGATGCATCTCAACCTTTGTCGCAAAAGGCGCAAAATTGGCCTTTGCTCGCTGGGGACCCCCTCCTATGCTGTTTTCGGGGCGGATCGACTCCCGTGCAAGGGCGCGAGGGCGAGCGGAGAAAAAATTTCCAGCGAGCAGGACGGGTAGAGGTGGCTTTCAAGAAGAAGGGGCGCGACGACGCCGCAGTCGCACCGGGGGGAAGCGGCTCGGTCGGGGTGATTACTGAGGCTCCCGCCGCCGCGCCCGCCCCGCCGCGACCGCCCGGGAGGCCCGGCGCACGCCTCGGCGACCAACTGATCGGCTCGAATCTCATCACCCCCGAGCAGCTGAGCGAGGCCCTGGCCGTCCAGGAGCGTGACGGTGGCCGGCTCGGCGAGATCCTCGTCTCCCTCGGGGCCCTCTCCGAGCAGTCCCTCGCTCACGCGCTGGCCGCCTTCTTCGGTTACGACGTGGTGAACCTGCGTCGCGACACCGTCGACCCGGCCGTGACCAATCTCCTCAGTGAGGAGGTCGCGCGCACCCACATGGCCTTCCCAGTGCGCTTCGACGGGACGGAGCTCTTCGTCGCAGTCGCCGAGCCGAGCGACGACCTCGAGCGGCTGCTCGAGCGCGAGGTGGGCAAGAAGGTCCACCTGATGATCACCCCACTGGGGGACATCCGCTGGGCCATCGACGCCAACTACCGCGCCCTCGGCTCGGTGGACCAACTGGTCCAGGCCTTCGAGTCCGCCGAGGGCACCCGGCGCCGGGTGACCGACGCGCCCGACTCCGATCTGGTGGCCGACGACGCCCCCATCGTCCAGGTCGTCGACCGCATTCTCACTCAGGCAATGCGCGACCGCACCTCGGACGTGCACATCGAGCCCTCCGATGACGTGGTGCGGGTGCGCTTTCGCATCGACGGCGCGCTGAAGGAGGTCCTCTCCCTGCCCGCAGCCATCGGTCCGGGTCTCGTCAGCCGCATCAAGATCATGGCCAACATGAACATCGTCGAGCGGCGACGTCCCCAGGACGGCCAGCTGACGATCAACATCGACGGGCGCGAGGTCGACGTCCGCGTGGCGACCGTCGCCACCATCATGGGCGAGAGCTGCGTGATGCGACTGCTCGACAAGACCCGTTCGGTCCTGCACCTCGGCGACCTCGGCATGCCGACCGACACCCACGAGGCCTACTCCAAGATCGTCCGGGCTCCCTTTGGGATGGTGCTGTGCGCGGGGCCGACCGGTTCGGGCAAGACGACGACTCTCTACGCCACGCTCTCGGAGGTCGCCGACCCCTCCCTCAACGTGATGACCATCGAGGACCCGGTCGAGTACGTCTTTCCCTCGATCAATCAGATTCAGACCAACGAGCAGGCCGGCCTCACCTTCGCGACCGGCCTCAAGTCGATCCTGCGTCAGGACCCCGACGTCATCCTGGTCGGTGAGATCCGTGACGTCGAGACCACTCGCGTGGCGGTCCAGTCGGCGCTGACCGGTCACTTCGTCGTCTCCTCCCTGCACGCGACCGACTCGGTCTCCGCGCTGCACCGCTTCCTCGACATGGGCATCGAGTCCTTCCTCGTCGCTTCCTCTGTGCTTGCGGTCGTCGGACAGCGCCTCCTGCGGCGGATCTGCCCCTCGTGCAAGACCGAGTACGTGCCGACCGAGGAGGAGATGGCCTTCTACCGCGAGAGCGGCGGCGCGGAGAAGGGGTCCTTCCTGCACGGGGCCGGCTGCAACTTCTGCGCCGGCACGGGATACAAGGACCGCATCGGCGTCTACGAGCTGTTGAAGATGACGCCCGAGCTGCGTCGCCTGGTGGTCGGCTGGGCCACTCAGGAGGAGCTGCGCAACATGGCCGTGAAGCAAGGGATGCGCACCATGCGCCAAGAGGCCGTCAGCCTCGTGGAGCAGGACGTGACCACGATTGCGGAGGTGATCAGGAGCGTGTACACGCTATGAAGATGCCCACCCTCACCCGCCAGAAGGAGGCTGCGGCTCCGGCCAAGGCCCCCAAGCCGGTCCGCAAGTTCAAGTTCGAGGCGCTCGACGACACGGGTCACCGCGTCTCGGGCGTCGAGATGGCGACCTCCGCGGGGGCGGCCCACATGGCCCTGCTCCAACGGGGCCTCCAGCCCCTCGAGGTCAGCGCCCATCGCTCGCTGCTGCAGTTCGAGATCACCAAGAAGCGGGTGCCTCGCCAGGACGTCATGAACTTCACCCGCCAGCTGGCGGTCTTCATGAAGGCGGGCATCCCGATCATGGAGGCGCTCGAGGTCATCACCGAAGAGACGCAGAACAAGATGATGAAGAACGTCATCGACGACATGATCGAAAGCCTGCGCTCGGGCGACACCTTCGCCGCCTCGGCCGCCCAGCACCCCGAGGCCTTCCCCAACTTCTACGTCGGGATCCTCGAGTCGGCCGAGCTCACCGGCAACCTCGACCTGGTGCTGAACCAGTTGGCCGACTACATCGAGCGCGACACCAACGCCCGCTCCAAGATCACCTCGGCGCTGATCTACCCGGCGGTCGTCGCGGTCATGTCGGTCGTGACGGTGATCGTGCTCGCCGTCTTCGTCCTGCCGCGCTTCGTCGTCTTCTTCAACTCCCTGCACGCCAAGCTGCCGCTGGTCACCCGGATGCTGCTCAACTCTTCGAGCTTCATCTCCCACTGGTGGTACGTGGAGCTGGCGGTGATCGCGCTCATCGTGGGCGGCTTCATCTCGATGAACCGCTCGCCCAAGGGCAAGGCCCGCCTCGACAGCTGGAAGCTCAAGCTGCCGGTCATCGGGGACCTGACCCAGGTGGCCATCTTGGAGCGCACCACTCGCGTGCTCGCCTCGATGCTGCGCGCCGGCGTCGACCTCCCGCGCTCGATGGCGGTGATGGCCGAGTCGGCCAACAACGCCGTCTACCGACGGGCCCTCGAGAAGGTCCGCGAGTCGATGATGGAAGGTCAGGGGATCGCCGACCCGATCTCGGCCTCGGGCCTCTTCCCGGCCGCCGCTCGCCAGATGTTCCGGGTGGGTGAGGAGACGGGCACCCTCGACCAGCAGCTGGAGGTCGCCTCCGCCTACTACGGGCGGGAGCTGGAGACCAAGTTGGACAAGGCCACGGCCCTCTTTGAGCCCGCCATTATCATCTTTATGGGCGTCGTGGTGGGATTTGTCGCGGTGGCGCTAATCTCCGCCATGTACGGCATCTACAACCAGGTGAAGGTTGGATGAGCAAGGCGGGACGACTCCGGAGTCTGGCCTGGTTCGCCAGGCCTCTCTGGGGTTCTACGCGTCCCAAAAAGTTTCTTCAGCGCGTTCGCCCCTCGGGTGACGAGTCGGGGTTCACGCTCGTGGAGTTGCTGATCGTCGTCGCCGTGATGCCGATGATCGTCGGCGCGCTGGCGCTGGGGATCATGTCGGTCTTCTCGCTGCAGTCCCAGACCCAAAAGCGCTTCGCCAACACCGGCGACGCCCAGGCGGTCGCGGTGAACTACCGCAACGACGTCCAGAGCGCTCAGTACGTCACGACCCAGTCCTCGAGCTCACCCCAGTGCGGGACCGGCTACCAGTTGCTCGGCCTCGAGTGGGACCCCAACAGCGCCGGTGACTATCAGACGATCGTCTCCTATATCCGAGTCACCTCGGGCTCGTACACCGAGCTCGTGCGCAACTACTGCGTGAACGGCTCGACGACGCCCCAGACCTCGGTGACCGTCTCGTTCAACATCTCCTCGACCCAGGGAGCTCCCTCGATCACCCCCTCGAGCGCGGCCACGACGGCAGCCAGCGGGTGGGTGAGCGCGCAGAGCGTGACGGCGGTCAGCTTCGCCGTCTCCCAGCCCGAGTCGGGCAACGGGACGAGCAACTCCTTCCAGTACACACTGGTGGCGGCGCCGGCCAACACCACCGCGCCGGCCACCTCGGGTGGACCGCTCGCCATCACCACCCTCACCAGTTGTGGCACCGCGACCTCGGGCGGCACCTACGTCAACCAGCTCTGCTTCATCGACTTCTCGATCCTCAACAACGCGGCCGACTACGCCGCGGCCACCGACACCAACAGCTGTCTGCAGATGTCGGCCTCGGTGCCGGGGAACAACACGATGTTCTTCTGCGTGCACATCTCGGGCGGGTACGTGGCGGCGGTGCCCTTCCCGACCTACTCGGCGGCGTTCCTCGGCAACGACGTCAACAACCAGCCCTTCTACTACGGCGTGCCGGGTGACCCCGCGGTCTACCAGCCCTACGGCCACAACGGTGAGACGCCCACCACCGTGACCCTGTCGAACATCTCGGTCGTGAACTCCCAAGGGGTGGACGCGACGGGATGGGAGGCGATCGCGGCGGACGCCGAGACAACCGACGCGGGCGAGCAGATCTCCTTCTCCTCCAACAAGGCTCTCAACCTGCTCTACAACAGTCCGACCTCGGCGGTCGGCAACGCCTGCGGGCAGTCCGGCGGCACGACCATCAACTCGGCGTACCTGTCAGGGATCGGCACCACCACGGTGACCTGTGCCCCGCCCTCCAACGAGCCCAACACCACCAAGACCGGCACCGCCATGGTGTGGGCGGCCGAGCCCACGACGATGTCGGTCACCTTGAACGGCGGATCGGGTGGCCTTGAGGGCCTGGCCTTCGGACTGCTGGTGTCGTGATGATCGCGCGTCTCCTCGACCTGCATCGGCGCTACAACGCCCGCGTCGCGACCCGGCTGGGCCTCGACGCCGAAGAGGCGGGGGACACCCTGATCGAGGTGTTGCTCACCCTCGTGGTGCTCGGCCTCGCGGCGCTCGCCCTCATCATCGCCTTCTCCACCTCGATCGCGGCCTCCTCCCAGCACCGCCAGATCGCCAACTCCGAGGTGGTCCTCGACACCGTCTCGCAGCAGGTCATCGCTGAGATCCAGACCCACGCGAGTCTCTTCACCGGCGGCTGCACCGCCAACGAGACGGCGACCGTCGGCGCCTACAACCTCCTGCTCAACACCGCCGACGCGAACAACAACAACCTCGTGGCCCTGTCGGTGCCCTCGCCCTATTCGAGCTCCTACAGCGTCTCGGTCACGAGCGTCCAGTACTGGAACGGCTCGAGCTTCAACGACCCCAACACCCTCAACCAGACCCTGTGCCCGGCCTACGCGCCGGAGTCCATCACGGTCACCGCGCTCAACAAGACGACCAACCTCAGCTACACCAACACCTTTGTCGTCAACTACCCCCTGGCGAGTGGCAACGCCGCCATCAACCCCGGGCCGGCCACCAACCTGGTGATCTCCACCTCACCCGTCGGGGGCGCGGCCGGCCTGCCCTTTACCACCCAGCCGGTGGTCGAGGTCCTCAACGCGGCGGGCAACCCCGTCACGACCGACCTCTCCCCGGTCTCCTTCACGGTCTCGGGGGGCTCGGGCGTCACCGTCACCGGCTGTGACGGCAATGAGGTGAACGGGATCGTCACCTTCACGGGCTGCACGATCGCCACTCCCGGCACGTACACGCTGACCGCGGTCGATGGCGCGCTGACCTCAGCGCCGAGCGCCAGCTTCACCGTCACCTCGGCCGCCTACCACCTGGCTTTCACGACCCAGCCGGTGGGCGCCGCCTCGGGAGCCACCCTGTCCACCCAGCCGGTCGTCAAGATCGAGAACTCGAGCAACCAGGTCGTCTCGGTCTCGGCGACCCTCTCGCTGGCCGCCTCGGGCGGACTCCTGTCGGGCTGCTCGGGACTGACGACGACCAATGGCATCTTCAACGTCTCGGGCTGCACCTTCGCCGGCGTCTACTCCACCCAGAACACGACCTTCTACTACACGCTCATCGCGACCTCACCGGGCATCGCCACGGGCACCTCCAACCCCTTCAACCTCTCCTCGGCGGGGGCCGCCGCCAAACTGGTCTTCACCACCCAACCCACCGGCGTCGCCGCCAGCACCTTGCCCGCCGCTCTGGCGGTCCAGCCGGTCATCACCGTCGAGGACTCCTACGGCAACGCGACCACCTACAACGGCTCGCTGACCTTGACCGCCTCCTCCGGTGAGACCCTCTCCAACTGTGGCGGCCTCTCGACGACCAACGGGGTCTTCACCGTGACCGGCTGCAAGCTGAGCGCCTACGCGAACGGGGTAACCCTCACCGCCAAGGCCAGCACCTTCACCGCCACGAGCGCCGCCTTCAACGTGACGAGGACCGCCTCCCAGCTGGTCTTCTCGACCCAGCCGGTAGCCGGCCCGTCGGGCACGGCCTTCGTGGTCCAGCCGGTGATCCTCGTGGAGGACTCGACGGGCGCGGTCGTCACCACGTCCACGATCCAGATCTCCCTCACCGCCTCCGGCGGCGACCTCGAGCACTGCTCGGGCACCACCTCTCAAGGCGGCTACGTCACGCTGGCCAGCTGCACCTTCGCGGGCCTGACGACCTCGAGTTACACGATGACGGCGAGCTACTCGGGGCTCACCTCGGCGACGAGCCTCCCCTTCCAGCCGAGCGCCGCCGGGGTCCCGACCCAGCTCGTCTACACCACCCAGCCGGTGGCGGGAGCTTCGGAATCGGTCCTCACGACCCAGCCGGTCATCAAGGTCGAAGACGGCGCGGGCAACGTGGTCACCTCCTCGACCGGCCCGATCACCCTTTCCGCCTCGGGGGGCCAGCTGACGAACTGCGGCGGGTTGTCAGTGGTGTCGGGCGTGGTGAACGCCAATGGCTGCACCTTCGCGGGCGTCGTGGGCACGAGCTACTACCTCACCGCGTCTGCCTCCAGCCTCACCTCGGCGACCAGCAACGCCATCAGCCCCACGGCCGCTGGCGTCCCGGTCTCGGTGCAGCTGTCGGGCTGCTCCTCTGACATCACCTGGAACAGCACCTGCGCGGTAGTGGCCGCGATCGAGGACCAGTACGGCAACGTCGAGACCACGGACAACGCCTCGACGATCACCCTGACCCAGACGGCCGGCACGGGCGGCGTCGGGGGGACCGGTCCCTACACCGTCGTGGCCGGGGCCGTCGGCGCGACCCTGACGGGCACGGCCATCGGGCCGGTCACCATCACCGCTTCGAGCGGCGCCCTCACGACGAGCCAGGTGAGCTTCACGGTCCAGCGGGCCCCCCAGAGCGTGGCCTTCTACTCGAGCGCCAGCTACACGACCGTCGTGATGGGCGCGACGATCACCTACTCCCCGAGCGCCACCTACCAGACCTACGCCCAGGGGAGTGCCGGCGGCACCATCGCCTTCGCCTCACTGACGCCGAGCGTCTGCACCGTCAACTCCTCGGGCCTGGTGTCGGTCCTCACTGGCGGCACCTGCACCGTGACGGCCGACGCCGCCCAGATCGGCAACTACGCCGACTCGGGCACGACGAACTTCACTCTGACGGTCCAGAAGGCCAGCCAGACGATCACCTTCGCCAACCCCGGCTCCTTCCGTCTCGACCAGGGACCGATTACCCTCGCGGCGAGCGCCAGCTCGGGCCTACCAGTGACCTTCGGCTCGAACTCGACGACCGTCTGCACCGTCAACGCTTCGACGGGGGTCGTCACCCTCCTCAAGGTGGGTACCTGCTCGATCACCGCGAGCCAGTCCGGCAACGCCTCCTACAACGCAGCCACCTCGGTGACCCAGACCTTCTCCATCACCAAGGGCAACCAGACGATCACCTTCGGCTCGATCCCCAACTACCGCATGGACCAGAGCCCGATCACCCTCTCGGCGAGCGCCAGCTCGGGCCTCGCCGTGAGCTACGCCTCGACGACCACCACCTACTGCACGGTCAACTCCTCGACGGGCGTCGTCACCTTCCTGCACGCAGGCACCTGCTCGATCACCGTGAGCCAGGCCGGTGACGGGACCAACTGGAACGCCGCCAGTCCGGTGAGCCAGTCCTTCTCGATCCTGGCGGGCAACCGGACGATCACCTTGTCCTGGCCCGGCGCCGCCCGACACGACCAAGGCGCCCTTACCCTCGCGGCGAGCGCCAGCTCGGGCCTCGCCGTCAGCTACGGCTCCAACACCACGACGGTCTGCACCGTCAACTCCTCGAGCGGCGTCGTCACCTTCCTCAAGGTGGGCAGCTGCTCGATCACGGTGAGCCAGGCGGGCAACGCCGACTGGAACGCCGCGCCGTCGGTGACCCAGGTCTTCTCCATCACCAAGGGCAACCAGACGATCACCTTCACCAACCCCGGCTCCACCCGCCTCGACCAGAGTCCGATCACCCTCTCGGCGAGTGCCAGCTCGGGGCTGCCCGTCAGCTTCACCTCCACCACGACGACCTACTGCACCGTCAACTCCTCGACGGGCGTCGTGAACCTGCTGCACGCGGGCACCTGCTCGATCACCGCCAGCCAGGCCGGTGACGGGACCAACTGGAACGCCGCCTCCTCGGTGACCCAGTCCTTCTCGATCACCAAGGGCAACCAGACTCTGACCTGGACCTCCACCAACCCGAGCCCCGTCTACGTCGGGGGCGCCACTTACACCCCGAGCGCCTCCTCGAGTGCCAGCCTCACTCCGACGATCACCCTGGACGCGACGAGCAGCGGCTGCTCGCTCAGCGCCGGGACCGTCTCCTTCACCGGGGCGGGCACCTGCAAGATCGACGCCAACCAGTCCGGGACCACCGACTGGAACGCCGCCACGCAGATCCAGCAGGTGATCACCGTCCAGCAGGTGAGCCAGACGATCACCTTCGCCTCCATCCCGAGTTACCGGATGGACCAGGGTCCGATCACCCTCTCGGCGAGCGCCAGTTCCGGTCTCGCCGTCTCCTATTCGACGACCACCTCCACGATCTGCACCGTCGACCCGGCCTCGGGGATCGTCTCCTTCCTGCACGTGGGGACCTGCTCGATCACCGCGAGCCAGGCCGGCAACGCGCAGTACGCGGCGGCCACCCCGGTGACTCAGTCCTTCTCCATCACCAAGGGCAACCAGACGATCACCTTCAACTCGATCGCGAGCCAGCGCATGGACCAGGGTCCCGTCGTCGCGACCGCCACCGTCAACTCGGGCCTGACCCTCACCTGGACCTCGACCACGACCTCCTACTGCACCGTGAACACCTCGGGAGTCATCACCTTCGTGAAGCCGGGTACCTGCTCCATCACCGTGAGCCAGTCCGGCAACGCTGACTGGAACGCGGCGACCAATGCGACCCAGTCCTTCTCCATCACCAAGGGGAACCAGATCATCTCGTGGAACTCGACGGCACCACCAGCCGCCGTCAAGGGTGGGACCTTCACCTTCACCAACCCACCCACCTCTTCGTCGGGCCTCACGGTGCTTCTGTCGATCGACTCGAGTTCGAGCGCGGTTTGCTCGATCAGTTCCGCCACAGTCACCTTCAATGCCAACGGGACCTGCCTCATCGATGCGAATCAGGCCGGCGACACAAACTGGAACGCCGCCTCTCAAGTGCAGGAGTCAGTCACCGTGGTGACGCACACCTACAGGATCGTGGCTCAGACTTCGTGGACGTCGAGTGTCAGCAACAGGACCATCTCTTACTCCTCTGCCACCCCGGGAGACACATTGGTCATCGTGGCGGCCTTCGGTACCAACTCGACGAGGAACTGCAACACCCCGACGAGTAGCTCCTTCAGTGGCTCGGCTAGTGCGCTCGGCGCCGACTACTCCTGGAACAGTCGCGATGGCGCCTGCGCCTACACCGCCACCGCTGGCGCGAGCAGTGGGTCGGTCACCATCTCCTTCACTAGCAGTGTGTCAGAAGGAGTCTTCGAGGTGATCGACGTCACCGGTGGTAGTTCGATGCAGGCGTCGCTGGCAGGCACGACCACGTCGAACGGAAGTAGTTCGACCTCTCCCACCTGGTCCGCGGCCGCTGACAGCTTCTCGTCTCAGTTGCTGGTGGGAGTGGCCGGCACGAGTTCAGGCGAGTCGTGGACGAGCCCGGGCTTCACGGCACTCTCCGGTGGCACCAACGACCTGGGGACAGGTAGTGGCAGCTATCAGGTCGACATGTACCTCGCCAGCGGCTACTCCTCGACGTCCACTACCTCCGGCACGATGTCCACGTCCGCGAGGTGGGTCACCTTCTCCATTGAGGTGTCGCCCTAGTGGAGCAACGGTTCAGGTTGCTCAGGAATGGCACCTCCGCTCGAGTTCATGACGAGCGCGGAGCCAGCCTCATTCTGGCTCTCGTCTTCATCGTGGCGGTGAGCCTGATCGTCCTGTCCCTGTCGTCACTGGCGACCAATGACCTCTCCAACACGGGCAAGTTCAACTCGGCTCGGGCTCTCGATTACGCCGCGAGCTCGACGGCCCAGGTGGCCCTCCAGAGCATTCGCTTCAACCCGGTCCCTACGACGACCCCCACCCAGGGCACTTTCACCAGCCCCTCCTACTGCTGGGCGCCCTCCTCGGGGAGCTACTCCCAGCTCACCTTCAACGGAATCACGATCGTCGCCTTCTGTCGCACCGACGAGAACCTGACGAGCGCGAATACCCGCGTCGTCAAGATCTACAACTGCGTGGTGACGGCCTCCTCGCCTGCGAACGCGACAGCCTGCGTGGCCAATCCGCTCCTCCTCGTCGAGGTGACCTTTGACGACTACCCACCGGGGGGGAGTTCGACCCTGACGACCCAGTGCACCGGGCAGTCCTGTGGACAGGGGATGTCGCTCAATCGCTGGCAGTGGGCGGCGAGCGCGACCTCTTCCAACAGCGGACAGGTCCAGAACACCATCACCGTCACCTCGACCGCTCCGACCTCGGTGACCCACGGCGCCGCCACTTACACCCCGACGGCCACCGCCTCCTCGGGTGACACCGTCGTGATCACGGCGTCACCCAACACGGTCTGTGGGATCTCGAGTGGGATTGTCTCCTTCACCCACGCGGGCACGTGCACCGTGTCCTTCAACGACACGGGTAACCTGGACTACCTCCCCGCGGCGCCGGTGACCCAGACCATCACGGTCAATTAGAGCGGGAGGTGCGGCGAGCCGTCGCTGCTACAAGGTGGGGTGATCCCGTACGGGTAGGGGGCTCGCGCCCTCTCGAATTCTCCTCGCGAGAGACCGAACGGTATGCCAAGGGCCCCTTGGCTGAGAGGTCTCCTATAAATGTGACTGCGTTGTGGACGAGTTGACTGCGTAACTTCTTTACAATCTGTCATTCCCTGGAGTATGGTCGTTGCCGGGTGAAGGGCAACCCTCCGCCCTCGGAAGGGTGGTCGGGATGTCGGCACGCCCACTACAACAAGGGAGTCAGCAAGAAATGATTTCGACCTACAAGCGGCTGAAGAGCCGTCGCGATGCGGGTGAGATCAGTGGTTTCACCCTGATCGAGCTCTTGATCGTCATCGTCGTCCTCGGCATCCTGGCCGCGGTCGTGATCTTCGCCCTCGGTGGCATCACCGGCAAGAGCGCGGTCGCTGCCTGCCAGGCTGACGGCGCGACGGTCTCGACGGCCCTGTCGGCTTTCAATGCTCAGAACCCTGGTACGACGGCGACTGAGGACCTCCTCCTCACGGGAACGGCGGGCCAGGGCGCGTACATCCAGTCGTGGCCGTCCAACGGGACTCACTACGCCTATTCGATGTCCGGTGGAAAGTTGCAGATCAAGGTCCCTGCGAGCGCGGCCACAGCGGTCAACTACACCGGTCCCGACGCTTGCAAGAACGTTCAGTAGTCGGCGCTCTGTAAATCAAGTAGTTGCTGCGGGCCATCGGTGCGTCGTACTGACGCACCGATGGCCCGTTGTATTGGCTGAAGCAAAGCAGTGGGAAGAGGGATGTTATGACAGTCACCGACGCCATCGACCCTTGGATGCAGAAACTCTGGGACAACCGGGGCAGTGACCTTCTCCTGAGTGGAGATTCTGCGCCGCGAATTCGCGTCGACGGCAAGCTGCAGCCGATCGAGGGTCTGCCGATTCTCACTGGTCAGCAGATCAGTGACATCGCGATGCCGTTGCTCACCGAGGGCCAGCGTCTGATCTTCGAGGACCAGCAGGACGTCGACTTCTCCTTCTCGTGGCAGGACAAGGCCCGTGTCCGTGGTTCGGTCTTCACCCAGCGAGGGCAGACTGCAATCGCGCTCCGCATTATCCCCAACCGCATCCCCTCCTTTGACGAGCTCGGCCTCCCCTACGCCGCGAATTGGGTGGCAGAGCAGCCTCGCGGGTTCGTGCTGGTGACCGGTCCGACGGGATCGGGAAAGTCGACGACCCTCGCCTCGATCGTCGACAAGATCAACGAGACCCGGCCCTGTCACATCCTCACAATCGAGGACCCAGTTGAGTACGTCCACAACCACAAGACAGCCGCGGTGAGCCAGCGAGAGATCGGCCTCGACAGCCCCTCCTTCGACCGTGCTCTGCGCTCGGCCCTTCGGGAGGACCCCGACGTCCTCCTCATCGGTGAGATGCGCGACATCGACTCGATTCAGATCGCCCTCACCATGGCCGAGACGGGCCACCTCGTTTTCGCCACGCTGCACACCAACGACGCCGCCCAGGCGATCGACCGCATCATCGACGTCTTCCCCGCCTGGCGCCAGGAGCAGACCCGGGTGCAGCTGGCCGCCTCCTTGACTGCCGTCATCGCCCAGCGCCTGGTGCCACGGATCGGTGGTGGCATGGTCGCTGCCTTCGAAGTCCTTATCGCCACGAACCCGGTTCGCAACCTCATTCGTGAGGGCCGCTCCAACCAGCTCTCCAACATCATGTACACCAACTCCAAGGAGGGCATGCAGACCTTGGAGTCGAGCCTCGCCAAGTTGATCGTGGAAGAGACCATCACCTACGAGGACGCCATGAGCATCACGATCCACCCCAAGGAGCTCGTGCGCACGCTCGAGCAGATGGGTGGGGCCCGCTTCGCCCGCGTCTGAGGGCCATCCCACCGGGTATAGAAAGGTGTCGTGAGAAGTCGTCGCGGTCCCGACCTGCCCTACAGTCTGGTCGCGGGAGCCACCCCCTGGGGCAAGAACTGGGTGGTGGTGTCGGCCAAGATGCACGGAGGTACCTTTGCCGCTGAGCTCCCTCAGCTTTACCCCTCTTTCATGTCGATCCTCGACGAGCGTCCCGCCTACGAGACCCTCGTCATCAACATCCCGATTGGTTACCGCGCGAAGCCGACTGATCCACCGCGGCGGTGCGACGTCGAGGCGAGAGGCCTCATCACCTGGCGAGGTGGCGCGATCCACAATGCCCCGAGCAAGGCGGTCCTTGATGGATCGATCAGCTGGCTGGAGGGCAATCTGGACGCCGTCACCGCGACACTCCTGCCGAGGATCCGCGAGGTGGCGGCAGAGATGTCACCCTTTCGCCAGCGAGTCGTTTATGAAGGTCATCCCGAAATGAGCTTCTTCCAACTCAATGGCGAACGACCTCTTGACAACTCGAAGAAGATCGAGGTGGGCCGAGACGAGCGGCGCGCGCTCCTAATGGACAAGATCTCGGGAATCGAGAAGGTCCTTGACGCGGAGACCGACATCCCCGCGAAGCACGTCTACGACGCCTCTGTGCTGCTCTGGACGGCCCGTCGCGTTCACGGCAAGGGTGCTCGCCGGGTGCCCATCGAGCCGGAGTGGGACGAGGACGGCGTGCGGATGGAGATCGTCTTCTAGACCGACGTCCGCTCGCTCGCACGCCCAGATGAGAGAAGTGGCTGCGCGGCAAGCCACATGCCTGAGGTGACGAGGATGACCTGCCACGCCCAGGTGGGCCACACCGGGCTCGACCAAGGGCGTCCGTAGAGCTCGGGGATCTCCACGAGAATCGTGAGGAGAAGTGCCACCACGACGAACGGCTCGATTCGTCGGCGTAGCGCTCCGACGACCAGTGCGACTGCGAGACCAGCGGCGAAGAGGAACGGCAGAGCCCGAGCGATGGCGGCACCGTGGATCGTCCAATTGGAGTAGAAGCCCCACGGCACGGGGTTGAAGACGATCGTGACCATGCCGATCCAGACGACCACTTTCCTGCGAAGTCGGTGGGCCGCCGCGTCTGCCAGGAGGAGCATCGTCGCCAAGGCGAAGAAGTAGTAGCCGAAGAGGTTCTCCTCGAAAACGAGGCGCAGTCCCACGCAGACGGCGAGAAGGGGGAGGAGGACCTCGGGTGACCAGACGCGGCCCCCGCATCGCCGACGGACCGCCAAGGCGACGAGGAATGACGCGAGAAGAGGCATCACCCGCGCAACGAGGAAGTCGGCGGCACCGTGGAGGCCGAGGGCGAAGACCCAGGTGCCCCCTCGGGCGATCGTCCCGGACGCCGCGGCCGTCGTGACGCGACTGGTCCCGTAGACGATGGCGCGCAGGGCGGCGTGATGGGCCACCAGGATCAGCGGTGCCGAGGCGACGAGGAAGGTCCCGACGAGGGACGTGACCAGGCGAACAGCCCTTCGGAGGTCGAGGAGGGCGACCATCGGGATGATCATCAAGAGGGTCGTCTGTCGGGTCAGGAGTGCCAACGCGAAGAGGGCCCCCGCAGCCACGTCCTGTCGGCGGAGCACGAGGGCGACGGCAGCGAGGTTTAGGCCCATTGCCAGCAGCGATTCGGGGTGGAAGGAGTCGAGAATCGGCATCCAGGTCGTCGGGGCCACCGCGATCGCCACGAGTGCGAGAACCTGCCACCGGGTGATCTCCCGGGTGAAGCTGGTGAGCAGCATCGCGGCGCCAGCGACGAGCAGGGGCCAGACGAGATAGGAGAGGCGGATCGTCGGCAGAATCGCGCTCGATGAGACGGACCAGTGGAACATCGCGTGGACCGCGTTCTGGCAGTGCGGCCCGAGCTGAGCCTGAGTCGGGAAGGGGACCGCTGCGCCAATCCGCAGGAGGAAGGCGGCGAGCCCCGACAGCAGGGGATAGAGGGGGGCCGTATAGACGACGGGCACCGCGAGAGAGGGAAGATGGGCCGCCGATGTCGGGGGATAGAGGCAGGCGAAGGCGCCATGGGCCGCCGCCCAGGTCGAGTACACCGTTTCGGTCGCATCCCCCTCAATCGGACCCCCGAGGCCGATCATCAGCCCGTAGTACAGGGCTGAGGCGAGAAGGGCGCCAACGATCAAAACCCCCTTCGTCGTCGGCTGACTGAGGTACTCCCTCAGCGTGAGACGAGGACGGGACGCGGGTTCGAGGTCGAGGCTCACGGGAGGTGTGGGGTGCCTAAGAGAGAGCTCGGCGCGAGGAGGACGAGGAGGGTGCCGGCGGCGAGGAATGTCCCGTAGGGGACGGGGCTCTTGCGTCCGGCTCGCCCCCTCGCCATCAGGATCAGGCCGACGATGAGACCAATGACGTTGGACACGAAGAAGCCGATCACCGTTGGCCAGGCTCCGAGCCACCCGAGCGTGGCCCCGAGGAGCGGAGCGAGGCGTACGTCACCGAAGCCGAGGGCGTGAGGGGTGGCGAGGTTGATGATGAAGAAGAGAAGCCACCAGCCGACGGCGCAGAGGGCCGCGACGCCGAGCCGGTGCCAGGCACCCGAGGCGACGGCGTCGAGGAGTTCGCCCCCACCCACGAAGATCAAGGTCACGTAGACGATCCGCTTAGGCAGGATCATGCGCTCGAGGTCGATGGCCGCGAGGGCGACAAGACCCCCGGCTGCGGCCAGGCTGATCAGGAGAAACCCCTGGGCCCCGTAGCGAAGGGCGAGGAACGCGAAGAGGACTGCCGTCAGCCCCTCGACCAGGGGATAGCGCCCGGCGATCGGTGCGCCGCAGTCTCGGCAGTGGCCCCGCAGCAGCAGATAGGAGAGGACCGGGACGTTGTCGCGGCTGCGGATCGGATGGTGGCAATGGGGACAGGCGGAGGCGGGGCGAACGATCGAGAGTCCTTCGGGAACCCGGTAGATCACCACATTGAGGAAGGAGCCGACCGCCAGCCCGAGGAGGGCGGCCGCGACCACCACTACCGTCTGCTCCATCGGGCGCCACCTCGCTGCGTGCGTCGTCGCTGTGGATGCGACCGGACCCCCTTACGTTACGGCCCCGTCACGTCCTTCCTGAATCACATTCGGGGTCCCCGACTTGGCGAGAGGGCGACTCTAAAGTTTTTGAGACAGGACGCGGAGGGCAACGCGGGTCGTCTCACATCGTCACGAGTGGAGTCGTAGGGCAGATGGCAAATTCGGTGGGCCGCCGGTACCGTTTCGGCGCGAGTTTCGTCGACCAGCTGACCGGAGTCCGCTTCGAGGGCCACAATCCCGTCGAGCGGCCCGACCTCTGGGAGCTCTACCTCACCGAGGCGGAGGGGCGTTTTGGCACCTTCGGCCTAGAGGGGACAGTCCGACGTCGCGAGCTCGAGGCCGGCCACAAGGTGCCCCTCTTCTTCCTCGCCTTCAACGAGGAGGGGGAGGCCGTGGCGGGGGTCCGCCTGCACGGCCCCCTCGAGGGGAGCTTCGAGTCCGCCCTCATCGAGGAGATGGCTGACGCTCCCGACATCGAGGAGATCCGCCAGCTGATCGACGGACAGGTCCGGCTCGGGGCCCTCGAGGTCAAGGGTGCCTGGTCCAAGGGAGCGGCCGCCGTCGGCGTGCGCCTCATCGAGAGCATCACGCGGGCGGTCTTCCACGGCATGAACTGGTTGGGCGCCGAGTACGCCTTCACCGGGGTCTCCGATCGCCTGATCGAGCCCGGCATGCGCGCGGGCGCCCGTCCGATCTCCGAGACCGCCGTCCCCTTCCCTGACGCGCGCTACCGCACGGTTGCCGTCGAGTGGCGTCGGGCCCGCTTCGTCGACTTCGCCACCCCTGATCACCAGCAGGCCTTCCGGCTGGAGGCCGAGCAACTGGCCCGGGGTCCGCGCCGGGTGATCGCCGGCACCGAGGAGCCGGCCTCCCCGCGGACCCGTTCGATGCGCCCCCTGGTGCTCGACGTCTCCAACCGCAGCCAGCGCGAGATCTTGCGGGTGCTGCGCGAGGACCCGTCGCTGCAGATCGTCGATCGTCTCGACGAGCAGCAGACCCAGTTGACGGGAACGATTCCGCCACCCCCCGAGACGATCAGCGCCGAGCCCTGGCGCTGGGTCTACTACCCCTGGCGCCGCGCGGTGGTGCGCCTGCTCGGGCCGCGCGCCTTCTCGACCCTGCGCCTCGACCGCAACCGCAACAAGATCACCCGGGACGAGCAGGGCAAGCTGCGCTCGCTGCGCATCGGCATCGTCGGTCAGTCGACCGGTCACACCATCTCTCACGCCCTGGCGATGGAGGGTCTCGCCGGCGAGGTCCGTCTCGCGGACTTCGACACGTTGGACCTGTCCAACATGAACCGCATCCCGGCGAGCGTGCTCGACCTCGGGCTCAACAAGGCCATCATCTCGGCCCGTCGCATCGCCGAGATCGATCCCTACCTGAAGGTGATGGTGATGCCCGAGGGGCTCACCAACGACAACATCGCCCGCTTCCTCGACGGGCTGGACATCGTGATCGAGGAGTGCGACTCCTTCGACATGAAGGTGAAGGTCCGCGAGGAGGCCCGCAAGCGCCGGATCCCGGTGATCATGGAGACCAGCGACCGCGGCGTCCTCGACGTCGAGCGCTTCGACCTCGAGCCCGACCGCCCCGTCTTCCACGGGCTGCTCGGCGACCTCGACTCCGAGCGCCTGGCCGGGCTCACCATGGCCGAGAAAGCGCCCTACGTCATCAGGCTGGTGGGGGCCAAGGAGGCTTCGGCGCGCGGTGCCGCCTCCCTTCTCGAGGTGGGCTTCGCCCTGACGGGCTGGCCCCAGCTGGCGAGCGAGGTGACCCTCGGTGCCGCGACCGCCGCCGCGGCGGTGCGTCGTCTCGGCCTCGGGCACGATCTGCCCTCCGGGAGGGTGCGCTTCGACATCGAAGAGATCATCTCGGGCCTCGGACCGGTCGACGTCGACATGGACACTGAGGCCGAGCTGCTGGCCCCGCCGCCGACCGACCCGCCCATCGAGAGTGACGACCCCGTCGAGATCATCGCGGACGCGGCGCGACGGGCTCCCTCGGGCGGCAACGTCCAGCCCTGGCGCTTCGAAGCGAACGACGAGGAGATCCGCTTCTACCTGGTGCCCGAGCGGACCTCGAAGATGGACGTCGCCTTCCGCGGCAGTTACGTCGGTCTCGGTGCGGCCCTGCTCAACGCGAGAGTCGCCGCCTCCCACCTCTCGAAGTTGGGACCGGTGACGCTCTTCCCCTCCGGTCGCGACTCCCACCACGTGGCCACCCTCCAACTCGGTCGCCAGCGCGACGTGACCCTCGAGAAGCTCCACTCGAGCCTGCACAGCCGCGTCACCAATCGCCGCATGGGACAGCCCCAGCCGATCGATCCGGGGATTGTCGACTGGCTCAAGCGCGAGACGGAGAACGAGGGTGCGACGCTGCACTTCCTGTCCGACCGCGCCGCCATCGACCAGGCCTCCGATCTGCTCGCCGCTTCGGATCGACTGCGCTTCTTGATCCCCGAGGTCCACGACCAGATGCTCACCGAGATCCGCTGGCCGGGGCGCGACACCCTCGACGAGGGGCTCGACGTGCGCTCGCTGGAGATGGACCCGACCAGCTTCGCGGCCCTCGACATCATGGCCCGGCCCGACGTGATGGCCGAGGTGGCCGACTGGCGAGGGGGCCAGGTGCTCGGGATGCGCACCAAGATCGCCATTCAGCTCAGCTCGGCGCTCGCTCTGGTGACCGTGGACCGCTCGGACCCCGCGGCCTACCTGCGCGGCGGGGCGGCCCTCGAGCGCTTCTGGCTGGCGGCCGACGCCAGGGGACTCTCCCTGCAGCCGGCCGCCCCGGTCTTCATCTACGCGGTGGACGAGGCTGAGCTCGTGGAGCTCACCGGTGAGCGCTACCGCGACGAGGCCCACCAGCTGGTGCGCCGGTTCAAGGAGTTCTGGGGACTCGTCGACGGCGAGACCCCGGTGATGCTGATGCGGGTCTTCCACGCCGAGGCACCCGCCGTCCACTCGATCCGCCTCCCCCTCGATCAGGTGCTCAGTCGCGACCACCCCGCTCCGTCGACCAACGGACAGGTCACGCCGATCCGCCACTGGTGACGCGCTGGGGAGACAAGCCTTCCCGCCGATGCGACCGAGAGCAACGGTGGTAGCGCAGGGCGAGAATCGCCATTTCTCCTGGTCACTCCGGTAGCGCAACCGGTTTCGGGTCGGTGCGGACAGCCCGAAATACCTGGTCATCGCCTGAAAACTAGGGGTTTACATCGAAAGGGGCCTGTGTAATACTTGGGCCCTGGAGTACCGAACGACGGGCTGCTTCGACCTCCGAAGCGCCTCGCTGTACAGACTTTGTGTCGGCAAAGGTGATAGGCGATGAAGAGCGAGACCCCTTCTTACGTGGACAAGGCGGGTGAGGAGACCCGTCTCGTCGTCGAGACTCTCCTTCAAGTGGTCCCGGGCACTCAGATCGTCGCCGTCGTCACCGACCTGAAGCGACCGGTGCCGGGCTTCGAGCTCACCCCGGCCGTGGCGCGCGGCGCCGAGGCCGCCTACGAGGTCATCGCCGAACGGGTCCGCGAAGGGGTGCGCGCCGGCGAAAGCGAGGCGGGCTCCTTCACGACCGAGATCGCCGGTACCGAGTGGGGCGTGCTGGTCGACCCGATCCAGGTGGACCACGGTGAGGTGGTGGGGGCGCTCGTTGTCTCGCGCCACGGGCGCACCTGGTCCAAGCGCGAGCGGGCCCTCTCCTCGGCCTTCGGCGGGCTGCTCTCCAACGTCGCCACCCTGGCCTCGCGCGAAGGCGTGCTGTTGCACCAGCGTCGCCTGGATGAGCTGGTGGCCCAGGTCGCCGAGCGACTGATGTCGGCCTCGGCCGCCAACCGCCAGTCGGTGATGGACTGGGTCGCCGAGGCCCTCGCCTCCTTCCTCGAGGCCGACGTCTGCTTCATCCGCCGCAACGACCTCGTGCGCAACATCTCCGTGCTCGACGCCGAGTGGCCCATTCGTCTCGACAAGCCCGACCCTGACCCCCTCGGCGAGGTGCCCTTCGACGCCGACCCGATCTTCATGGCGACGAGGGACCTGAAGACCCCTTACGTCACCGGCATCGCCGACGCCGACGACGTCTACCTCGAGCGGGCCACCGAGGCCTCGGGCATGACGCCGGCCGCCGGGGCCGCGGTGCCCCTGCTGATGGGGGACAAGACCTGGGGCGTCATTGGCTTCATCCACCTCAACCTGCACGCGTGGGTGCCCGCCGAGATCAACGCCCTCCAGGCGGTGGCCTCTTTGCTCGTGCAGATGCAGGCGCGCATCGACGCCGAGGAGCGCACTCGCTACAACGCCAACCACGACGAGCTGACCGGACTACCCAACCGGCGGGCCCTGCTCGAGGAGCTGAAGACCCGCCTCGACGCCAAGCGCCCGACCGCGGTAATGGTGATCGACCTCGACCGCTTCAAGGTGATGAACGACTACCTCGGCCACGGCTCGGGTGACCGCCTGCTCGTCACCATGGCCGACCGGATCCGCACGAGCATCCGCACCAACGACTTCGCGGGCCGACTCGGAGGAGACGAGTTCGTCTTCATCGTGGACAAGGCGACCAGCGAGATGGAGGTCCTGGCCTCGGCCTACCGGATCCTCGACGTCATCGCCCGTCCGGTGACCATCCTGGGCCAGGAGGTCTCCCACACCGCGAGCATCGGCATCGCCATCGCCGACGAGCAGAGCCACGACGCCCTCGACCTCCTCGGGTGGGCCGACGTCGCGATGTACCAGGCCAAGACCCGTGGCCGAAACCAGGCCGTGGTCGTCGACGACGACCTGCGCGCCGTCGTGAATGAGCGCTCGCGCACCGAGCTCTTGCTGCGCGAGGCGATCGAGGGTCACGGCCTGCGCCTGTTCTTCCAGCCCGAGGTCGACCTGCGCAGCGGCAAGCTGCTGGCCGTCGAGGCCCTGCTGCGCTGGGAGCACCCGACCCGCGGCCTTCTCGCCGCCGGCGAGTTCATCCGCATCGCCGAGGAGACCGGTCTCGTCACCGAGATCGGGCGCTGGGTCTTCGCCGAGGCCTGTCGTCAGCTCGGACAGTGGATGCGCGACTACCCCGATCTGCCCCTCATCGTGCGGGTCAACATGTCCCCGGCCGACTTCAAGATGGGGGACCTCGTTGAGTTCGTCGAGGGCTGCCTGCGCGAGAACAACGTGCCGGGCAACCGCCTGTGCATCGAGATCACCGAGTACGCGGTCATGGACGAGCCCGAGAAGACGGCTCGCATCCTGAAGGCCTTCCGGGCCCTCGGCCTCGAGATCGCCCTCGACGACTTCGGCACCGGCTTCGCCTCGATGACCGAGTTGAAGAACCTGCCCGTCGACATGCTGAAGCTCGACATGAGCTTCGTGCGCGGGGTCACCAGTGACCCCTACGACCAGGCGATCGTCGAGTCCATCATCCGCCTGGGCGCGGCCCTCAACCTCGGCGTCATCGCCGAGGGCATCGAGACCGCGCCAATCGTGAGCAAGCTGCTTGACCTTGGGTGCATCCGCGGTCAGGGCTACCTCATCTCGCGACCCATCCCGCCCAACGAACTCGAGCCCCTGCTGCGCGCGGGGGCGGTGCCGGTCTCCCTGCTGCGTCCCCTCGGGGCCCCGCTGGAGCTGGCCGATCTGACCAAGTGACGACGGCGAACACGACCGTGACCGACTCGGACCACGAGGACGGCGAGGCGGCTGAAGCCCCCGGCGCCACCGTGACCCAGTTGCGTCCCGAGCCGGTCGGGGCTGCGGAGTCCTACGAACCCTGGCTCTTCCAGACGCTTCTGCGTGAGCTGTCGGCCAACGAGCTCGGTGTGGGCTTCATCTACACGCTGCTCGAGATGGTGGCCGATCGCCACCAGTTGCGCGACGTGGTCGTCGTTCTCTCCAATGAGGCCTTCGGCACCCAGATGTTCCGACTCGGGGGCCGTCCGGTGACCGCCGACCTAGCCGAGCGGCTCTCGCACTCCCCGGGGGTCTTCTGTGACCCCGAGTGCGTGTCGCCCGAGGAGGGTGAGGCGGTGCGCACGGCGTGTGAACTGGTCTTCTCGTTGCACCGCAACCGCTTCGGAGCACTACACGACCCGCTCACCAACATCGCGAACCGCCGCTCCTTCGACATCGCCCTGGACGAGGCGGCCGCCCGCAGCGCCCGCTACGGCTGGGCCTTCACCCTGGTCCTGGTGGACCTCAACGACTTCAAGGTGGTCAACGACCGCTTGGGCCACGAGCACGGGGACCTGGTGCTGCGTCAGTTCGGGATGGCCCTGCGGCGGGCGGTGCGCCAGGGGGACACCGCGGCGCGGATCGGCGGTGACGAGTTCGCCGTCATCCTCTCCAACGCCGAGGGCACCGAGGCGATCGGCTTCGTCGAGCGCCTGCGCTCGAACCTGGCGGTGGCGTCGGTCGACATCGACTTCACCGTGGGCACCGCCTCCTCACCGAGGGACTCCACCGATCCGGGGGAGCTGATGCGCATGTCCGACACCCGCCTCTACGAGAAGAAGGGAATGCGCCGCTGATGGCTACGCGCACCGAGGAGGACTTCGAGCTCGAGCTGCGCTCCCTGCCAGGCGTGGTGAACGTGGGCCTGACCCACCGTGACAACGGTGACGTCGACGTGGTGACCCTCGCCGTCAACGGTCAGGACCCGGCCTCGACGCGCAGCGTCGCCACTCAGATCGCCAGCCTCTACTTCCCTCAGGCCGCCATCGTCGTTGAGGACGTGGGCAGCGCGCTCGGGGCCGCGATCAACGACCGCAGCCGAGTGGCGTTGGTGCGCGCCGACTACGACGTCGAAGCGGGATTCTGCGAGGTCCAACTGTCCATGGAAGGCAAGGTCGGCGTGGGACGGGCCCGTTCGGGACCGCTGATCGGGGGCGCCGAGGCGACCCTGGCGGCGCTGCGCGACCTCGGGTACGACATCCCCTTCTCCCTGCTCTGGGTGACCCCCGTCACCAACGGCAAGGACTGGCCGGTCGTGGTGACGCTGCGCTCTCTCTCGAGCGACGCCGACCGCTTCGGGATCGCCCGCTCCGATGACGACATGGTGGCCGCCGCTCGCGCCACCCTCGACTCGCTCAACCGCTTCCTTAGCGTCCTCGAGCAGAGCTAGGACGAACGGCGACGCGCCGTGAGCCCTGATACCGAGCCCGTCGCGGACTGGCGGCGCCAGCTCGCACTGTTCGTCGCCCGCCCCCTCACCGGAGCCCAGGCCCTCCTCGCTTGGGTCGTGGCGACCCTGCTCTACCTCGCGGTCACGAGCTTCCTCGGGGGCCCCTCGGTCCCGGACCTCGTGGAGTCCCTCAACTCGACGATCGCCCTGGCCCACGGGCAGTGGGCCTGCGTCTACCCGGTCCACGGCCCCCTCTACGTCGTCGAGCCCACGGCCCAGAGCGTCTACCTCGCCCCCCTCTACACCATGGTGGCGGGGGGGCTCGCCTTCCTCCTGCGCATCGGGCACCTCGTGCCCTTCCCGAGCCCCACTCAGCTGGGCCCGGGCTGCGTGGACGGGGTCGCGAGGATCCACCACTGGCTCGTGGCCTCGGGCGCTCAACCCAGCTACCAGCGCCTCGCCTACTGGGTGTGGCTGCCGCTGTCGTGGGGGGTCGTCGCCGCCGTGCGCGCCTTCGGTCGGGGCCGGCGCGGGGCGGAGGTGATCGCGCTTCTCGCCGTGGCGTTGGCCCCGCCGGTCTTCCTCTGCGTGGGCTACGACTTCCACCCTGAGTACCTGGCGGCGATCGGCCTCAGCCTGTGGGCGGCGGCCTTCGCCGTGCGGCACCACTGGGGGCGGGCCGGGTTGGCGATCGCGCTCGCGGTGCTCGCCCAGCAGTTCGCCATCCTCGTGGCGGTCGCCCTGGTGGTGGTCGCCCCGCGAGTGAAGAGAGTCCGCTTCGTGACCTACGCGACCTTCGCTGTGGCGGCCATCGTCGTGCCGCTGGCCGCCGTCACCTCGACGCGGGCCTTCACGGTGGCTCTGCTCGGCTCGAGCCGGGTCACCCCGCGGGCTCCGGCCTTCCACTCCTCGGGAGGGACCTGGCTGTGGGAGCTGCACCTCACCGGTGTCCCCCTCTTTCTCGCCTCGCGGGTCGCCCCCCTCCTCGCCACGGCGATTCTCGCTGCCTGGGTGCGCCACCGCACCGGCGACCGCGTCGACCACCCCGAGGTCGTCGGCCCGATCGTCGCGCTGGCGCTCGCCAGCCGGCTGCTCTTCGAGCAGAACCTGTTCGGCTACTACTTCACCGCCCTCGTCGTCGCGCTTCTCGTACTCGAGGTCGTGGGTGGGCGCCTGCGGCGCCCGGCCGGGCTGTGGTTGGCGACGGTGGCGCTCGCCTTCAACCCGGTGCCCTCCACCTTCGCGTCACGCTTCGCGCCCTGGGGGGCGCACGGGGCCCAGGCCCTCGTGGTCGTCGCGCTCCTCGGCGGGATCGCGGTGGTGATCGCCGACTTGCGGGCTCGCCGTCTCGACTGGTTACTAGTGGGTTGGATCCTCTTCGTGGTGGTGGTCTTCCACCGGGTGCTCCTCGGGGACCTCTACGTCCGCCTCACCCTCGCGGGGTGGCTCTGGCAGGCGTTGCTGGTGCCCACGGGCATCGCCCTCGTCCTCGGCCCGCTACTCGCCGGTATCGCGGAGGTCGTGCGACCTCCCTCTGTTCGCGAGCACCGAAGGACCCTCGGGACCAACGGCCCACCGAGGGACGCGGGGGGTCTCGGTAGCATCGACACGAGCCACTAGTTCCGTTTCCGAGGAGTCCCGCCGTGTCCATCCCCTCCGCCTCCTACTCGGTGACGATGCGCGTCGCCCTCGATAACGCCTCGGACATGGCCGAGGCCGCCCAGGCGGTGAGCGACGCCGGCGGCCTGGTGACGGCGCTCGACATCGGCGAGCCACTCGAGGGCCACATGATCGTGGACCTGACCTGCAACGCGATCGACGACGCCCACGCCGAGGCCCTCCAGAAGGCGGTCGACGCGCTGCCCGGCGCCGAGGTGCGCGTGATGAGCGACCGCACCTTCCTGCTGCACCTCGGTGGCACAATCGCCGTCGAGCCCAAGGTGGCCCTGAAGACCCGCGACGACCTCTCGATGGCCTACACCCCCGGGGTCGCGCGCATCTCCTCAGCGATCGCCAAGGACCCCTCTTCGGCGCGCAAGCTCACCATCAAGCGCAACACGGTGGCGGTGGTGACCGACGGCTCGGCGGTGCTCGGGCTCGGCAACATCGGACCGGAGGCGGCCCTACCGGTGATGGAGGGTAAGGCCCTTCTCTTCAAGCGCTTCGCCGGCATCGACGCCTGGCCGGTCTGCTTGGCCACCCAGGACGTCGACGAGATTGTGCGCATCGTCGAGTGCATCGCCCCCGTCTACGGCGGCATCAACCTCGAGGACATCGCCGCGCCGCGCTGCTTCGAGATCGAGGCGCGCCTGCGTGAGATCCTCGACATCCCGGTCTTCCACGACGACCAGCACGGCACCGCGACCGTCGTCTACGCCGCCCTGCTCAACGCCCTGAAGGTCGTGGGCAAGTCGATGGCCGACGTGCGGGTCGTCCTGCTGGGCGTGGGGGCGGCCGGCGTGGCCATCGCCAAGCTCCTGCTCGCCGAGGGGGTGGGCGACATCATCGGGGTTAACCGCCACGGGATCCTCGACCCGGCCGACGACCGACTGGACGCCGATCGGCGCTGGCTGGCCGACCACACCAACAAGGACGCCCGGCGCGGAAGCCTGCGTGACGCCATGGCCGGTGCCGACGTCTTCATCGGCGTCTCCGGGCCGGACCTCGTGAGTGAGGAGGACCTCGTCGCCATGGCGCCGCTCTCGATCGTCTTCGCCCTGGCGAACCCGGACCCCGAGGTCGATCCGGCGATCGCGCGCCGACACGCGGCCGTGGTCGCGACGGGGCGCAGCGACGAACCCAACCAGATCAACAACGTGCTGGCCTTCCCCGGGATCTTCCGTGGGCTGCTCGACACCGGGGCCAGCCAGGTCACCGAAGAGGTCGAGATCGCCGCGGGACGGGCCATCGCCGCGGTGGTGAAGGACTCCGAGCTCTCCGCGGACTACATCGTGCCGACGGTCTTCAACCCCAACGTGGTCACCGCGGTCGCCCAGGCGGTCGAGGAGGTCGTGCGGGCCCGACGCGGGAGCTGATCAGCTAGCCCGGCGCTCGCCGGGGTGATGAGAGCTCGCGACTCGCCGGTGCAGCGGGGCGAGCTCCTCCTCGGCGCTGTTGAGCTCCTCCCGGTCGCGCCGGTGCCGTCCGAGCAGCGTGGTGAAGGTGAGGGCGAGCCCCGCCAGCACGACGAGGACGACGCCGCCCATCACGCTCCACATGGCGTGCTGGCAGGCCGGGCTCGCGCTGAGCGGGGTGGAGGTCGTCGAGCCGACGCAACTCGTGGAGGCGCCGTGGGAGTGGACGATGAGCCAGACCCCCACCGCCAGCGCCACGACCGACAGGCCTGACACGACTCTGCGCACGGAGGAAGCCTAGTGAGGCACCGGGCGACCTGCGCGGAGGACCTATCCTTCGCGCCGTGGAAACTCGTGCCCTCGCCGGCGTGCTGCCGGTCATCCAGACCCCCTTCGACGACGGTGGCCGCATCGACGAGGGGGCGCTGCGCGGCGAGCTCGAGTGGGTCCTTGACCAGGGGGTCGCGGGTCTGACGACCGGCATGGTTTCGGAGGTCCTGCGCCTCGACCACGAGGAGCGTCGTCGACTCAACGCCCTCGTCGCCGGGGCCGCCCGCGACCGGGGTGCCCTGGCCGTGCTCTCGGTGGGCACCGAGGCGACGCTCACGACCCTCGATCTCGCCCGTTCGGCCGAAGAGGACGGAGCCGACGCGGTGATGGTCATCCCGCCCGTCACGGTGTCCCTTGGTGAGGCCGAGATCGCCCGCCACTACCTGGCGATCGCCGAGGCGATCTCGATCGGCCTGGTCGTCCAGGACGCCTCGGGCTACGTGGGACGCCCTCTGTCGATCACCCTGCAGGCGCGCCTGTTCGACGAGCTGGGGTCGCGTGTCACCTTCAAGCCCGAGGCCCCTCCGCTCGGCCAGCGCGTCAGTGAGCTGCGCGCCGCAACCAATGGGCGAGCCCGGGTGCTCGAGGGGACCGCCGGGGCGATGCTGCCCGACACCTTCCCTCGCGGGGTCGTGGGCACGATGCCCGGCGCCGAGGTGTGCTGGGCCGTCCAGCGCCTCTGGGAAGCGCTCGCCGCGGGCGAGGGGGAGCTCGTCGAGACCCTCGGGGGCCTGCTGCTCTCCTTGGTGGCGCTACAGCCGAGCCTCGACGCCTTCCTCGCGGTGGAGAAGTACCTCCTGGTGCTCCAAGGTGTGTTGCCGTCCGCTGCGGTGCGCCAACCGGTCGGATTCGCACTTGACGAGGACAGCCGCCGTGAGGTGGAGAGGCTCGGCTCACGGCTGGCCGAGGTCTGTGGCCGGCGTTGGCCCTCCTGAAACAACTTTCATAAGTCCGTTCAGGTACGGGGCCACCACTCGGTCGGCTAGACCGACTCCATGACCCGTCGCCTCCTTCCGATTCCCCTGCTCGCCGCGGCCCTGCTGCTGGTCCTGCCGAGTGCGGGCGCGGGGGCCCTCGGCGTGAACTGGGGCACGCTCAGCGCGCTGCCCGGTGCGGGTGCGCTCAACCTCGGCAACGCGGCCGAGGTGGTCGCTCTCACCTGCACCTCGGTGGGCAACTGCGCGGCGGTGGGGGACTACACCGACGCCACCAACCAAGTGCAGGCCTTCGTCGACACCGAGGTCTCGGGCACCTGGGGAAGCGCCGTGGCGGTCCCCGGTCTGGCGACCCTCAATGTCGGCGGGTCGGTCGCGGACCTCTCGATCGCCTGCGGGGCGCCGGGGTCCTGCGTCGTCGCCGGGGACTACAAGGACGCGGCGGGCAACGTCCAGATCTTCACCTCGAGTGAGACGACGGGCGGCTGGAGCACGGCCGCCACGTTGGCGCCGTCCCCCTCGCTCGGCACCGTCACCTCGCTCTACGCGGCCCAGGTGGCCTGCCCCAGCGCGAGCGGGTGCCTCCTCGTGGGCACCGCCTTCACGTCGACGGCCATCGTCGCGGTGTCCGCGAGCGAGGTCGGTGGGGCGTGGGGCTCGGCGAGCGCCCTCGGGGGGACCTCGGTCTTCTCGGCCATCCTCGTCATCCCCACGTCCCTCGTGTGCACCGGTCCCTCGAGCTGCCTGGTGAGCGGGGTCTACGGCTCCTCGGCCAACAACCTCCAGGGCTTCGTCGACGAGGAGTCTTCGGGCACCTGGAGCGGCCAGCCCATTCCCGGCCTCGCCACGTTGAACGCCGGCAACCTGGTGGCCCCCGGTCAGGTCGCCTGCTCCTCGGCGGGCAACTGCGCGGTCGTGGGCGCCTACAGCGACTCCTCCCAGAACGGACAGGCCTACGTCGCGGCCGAGGTCGGCGGCACCTGGCAGGACGCCGTCGAGGTCCCCGGGACGGCCGGGGTCAACTCCGGTGGGGACGCCGCCGCACTGTCGGTGAGCTGCCCGGCTGACGGTCACTGCACGGCGGTGGGCTACCTGTCCCCCTCGACGACGACCGCGACCTTCTTCACCGACGAGTTCACCGGCGGCTCCTGGTCCACCCTCCAGGCGGTGCCCGGACTCAGCGGCGTCGCCGCCGGCGCGATCTGGGGCTCGATCGCCTGCCCGACGCTCGGCCAGTGCCACCTCGCCGTCGCCTACGGCGACGGCACCACGCTCTCGTCCAACCACTCCTACCTCCTGGCCCAGGACAACGGCACCTGGGCGAGTGCCACGACCGAGGTGAGCGCGAGCTCGGGGCTCGCCATCACCGGTGACTACCTCAACACGCTCGCCTGCGCCCCCGACGGGGGCTGCGCCGCCGGGGGTGCCTACGCCGACAGCGCGGGCCACGCCCAGGCGGCGGTGCTCGACGCGGCGAACGCCGCCCCGCCGGTGCCGAGCGCCCCGAAGGTGAGGGTCACGCCCGGCAAGGGACAGCTGGTGGTGACGCTCGTCACCCCGGCCGGGGCGGACGGGGCTCCCGTCACCTACCAGGTGTCGGTGAACGGCGGGCCCTGGCGCACCGTTCCCCTGGCCAGTCACTCCTGGCGCCTCGCCAGGCTGAAGCACCACGCCACCTTCCGGGTGCGGGTCCGGGCCGTCGACTCGACGGGACCGGGGTCGCCGAGCGCCACCGCCAAGGTGAAGGTGCGCTAGAGGAGGTCGGCGAGGCGTCGTCCGGTCGCGCGCTCGGAGAGCTCCCACAGCCCGGCGGCCACCGTGAGGTTCCTCGCGCGCCGGCTGGGGCGCTCGAGCACCGGCGGACCGGCGAGCAGCCACCGGGGGCCGTAGAACTGCCCGGAGCGGGCCCGCGGGTCGAGGGCGGCGGCCAGCGCCGGACGGGCGCCCGCGGCCGCGGGCTGGCCCACCCACATGAAGGAGTGGGCGAGGCGGCTGGTGAGCGAGGTCCCTCCGGTGCCGAGATCCGTGTGGGCGAAGCCCGGATGGGCGGCCAGCGAGGAGACTGGGACGCGAGCCCGTCGCAGTCGCCGGTCGAGCTCGAGGGCGAAGAGCAGGTTCGCGAGCTTGGACTGGAAGTAGGCGGGCCAGCGCCGGTAGGGGCGACTCTCGAAGTAGGGGTCGGCGAGGTCGACGCGTCCCGGACGGTGGCCGATCGAGGTGTGGGTGACGATCCGCGCGCTTCCCGCTGCCGTCAAGGGGCCGAGCAGGTCGAGGGTTAGGGCGAAGTGGCCCAGGTGGTTCACCCCGAACTGGCCCTCGAAGCCGTCGGCGGTGGCCGTGTGATCGAGGGCCATGACCCCGGCGTTGTTGACCAGCCAGTCGAGGGGACCGCCCTCGCGGACGGTCCGCGCCGCCTCGGATACCGAGGCGAGGTCGCCGAGGTCGAGGGGAAGGATCTCGAGGCGGGCCGCGGGGTGGCGCGAGAGGATCGCCTTCCGCGCGGTCTCGGCCTTGGCGAGGTTGCGGCACCCGAGCAGGACGGTGGCCCCCTGGGCGGCCAGTCCGGCGGCGATCTCGAGACCCAGGCCGGAGTTGGCCCCGGTCACCAGGGCCCGGCGGGTGCGCACGTCTGGGTCCATGTCCCTCCTCGAGTCCTCGATCCTAGAGAGCGTGCCTAGCCTGGTGACGTGTTCGAGGCTCCCCCTGGGCCGCTGCCGCCCGCGCTCGCGGCCAAGGTGACCCTGGGGGCCACCCTCGTCGCGGCGGGGGCCAACGTGGTGATGCAGCTCTCGCGCGCGCCGATCGGTCGCGCGGTCGCCACCAGTCCGGTCCCCGAGGGCTCCCTCACCCACCATCCCCTGCGGCGCACCCGCACGACCCTCGGGTACGTCATGGCGGCCCTCGTCGGGGAGGAGGAGCTGGCCGTGGCGCTGGCGCGCGAGGTGAACGCCCAACACCGCAGAGTGCGCACGGTCGAGGACCCCAGCCGGCCGGCCCTTGATCCCGAGCTCCAGCGCTGGGTCGCTCTGTGCATGGTCCGGGGCGTCTTCGACGTGCTCGATGCGCTCGGGGTGGAATTGAGCGAGGAGGAGGGGGAGTTGCTCCTCGCTCACGGTTCCCGATTCGCCACCCTCCTCCAGGTGAGCATCGACTCCTGGCCGGGCGACCGACTGGCCTTCGAGGCGGACTTCGCCAAGGGGCTGGCCGCCTGCTCCTTCGACGAGGTGACCCGGCCCTACCTCTACGACCTCGCGAGCCTGCGCTTCCTGCCCGGGGCTCGGCCGCTGGCGGGCCTGCACCGCTTCCTCGTGGCCGGCTTCCTGCCAGAGCCCCTGGCGGCGGGACTCGGGCTCACGCTGGGCGAGCGGGGCCGGCGCCGTCACCGCCGACTGACGCGGGCCCTCGGCGCCCTGTCGCGTCGACTGCCCCGTGCCCTCGCCGCCTGGCCCTGGACCTGGGCACTGGCCGATCTGCGCCGGCGCCACCGGCGAGGCCAACCCCTGCTCTCACGGGGCGTCTAGACGGCTGCACCTCGGAGTTGCCCTCACGCGCGGGGCCTCGACTCGGCGGACCAACCCGGTGATCGACCTCGCGAGGGGTCAGCGACCCCGGCCGTTGCCGTTGAAGAAGAAGGGCTTCGACCGCGTGCCGTCGGCCCGGCGGGGCGTGAGGGAGGAGTAGCCGGTCGGCTCCTTCTCGAAGAGGAAATGGCGGAGGGACTGCCGGAAGCTCCGGTGAGCCGGGGCGCGAGGAGCAGGCTCCACGGGGGCATCGCCGACACCGCGCTCGGGTGGCTGGGCGAGGAACCGCTCGATGGCCGCGTGGGCGTCGGCGGCCGAGGGCCGTTCGCCCGCGGGACCAGTGGTCCCTGGCTGACTGTCCACCTTCCCACCGTAGGGCCGGGCTGGCAGTGTGTGGCGTCCGACGGCGTCAGTGCCCCTCCCGGTCACGGCTCGGAGGGCAGAGGAGTGGTCGTGTGGTGCACCCCTGGCGAGGAGGGGTTTTCCGTGACGTGTCGTCGCAGGGCGAGGTCGATGAGGACAAAATATCTAAGTTAATAATTCTTCAATTGCGGGGACACGGGCTAAGCAACGTCTCGCGAAGAACCCAAAGTTCATAATGCGGTTCAACCAAACCGACCGTTATCCTCCGCCCTACCGGCCAGTCTCGACGGAGGAACAATGACCCAGTTGCACGCCAGCGAACGGCACGTCGGCTACGACCCCGAGGGCACGCGCCGGCGGATCGTCGAGTCGGCCCTCGCCCTCTTCGCCGAGCGCGGCTACGACGGCACCTCGGTCCAGGAGGTGGCCGACAGCGCCGGGCTCACTAAGGGCGCCTTCTACCACCACTTCGTCTCCAAGGCCCACCTGCTGGCCGCCCTGTTCGCCCAGTACCTCGACCACCTCGACGCGGCGCTCGCCGCGGCGGGCGAGGGGGCCGACCCGCTGCTGTCGATCCACTCCCTGGCCCGGGCCCAGATGCGCGTCATCGCCGAGCACCGCGAGCACGCGCTGGTCTTCCACCATGAGCGCCACCACCTCACCGAGCCGGAGTTCGCCACGGTGGCGGCCCGGGCCGCCAACTTCGACCGCGGTGTCGTCGCCCGGATCGAGGCCGCCCAGGCGGCCGGGCGGCTGCGCGAGGAGCCCGGCGCCGAGGTCGTGGCCAAGACCCTGCTCGGCTCCCTGCTCTTCTCCCTCGCCTGGTGGCGCCCGAGTGAGGAGCTCGGTGCGGGCCAGTTCGCCAGCCAGGTCTGCGCGATCCTCTTTCGCGGCGTGGCCCTGGCGACCCCCTAGGGGCCTCTCGGGCTCTCGTTACCGTTGGGTAACGCTGGCGGGCACTGGGGGTCGGACCTCCGGTAACCTCGCGGTGGCCCACCCGGGCTGACAGAACTCTTTGGGGGAGTGACATGAAGCGAATCTCGTTGGTGGTCGCCGCGACGGCCCTAGCCCTGGGCGGCGCCCTCGTCGGCGCCGTGTCGGCCTCGGCCCACCCGGTGGCCCACGCCACCCCGGTCCTGACCGTGACGCCCAACACCGACCTCGCCAACGGCCAGACCGTCCAGCTGAGCGGGACCGGCTTCCCGCCGAGCTCGACCACCCTGGTGGCCCTGGAGTGCAACAAGAACGGCACCACCGTGATCGACTGCGACATCAACAACCTCTCGCCGGTCACCGTCGACGCGAGCGGCAACCTCACCGGGACCTTCACCGTCAAGACCGGCACCATCGGCTCGACGACCTGTGGCACCAGCGCCGCCGACGCCTCGAACTGCGCCGTGATCATCGGTGACAGCTCGACCTACACCCTTGAGGCCAACGCGGTGATCACCTTCGCCTCGGGCTCGACGGGCACGACCACCACGACGACCCAGCCCACCACCACGACGACCCAGCCCACCACGGGGCCGCGCCGGCTGAAGGTGGCCCCGTCGACCAACCTGCGAAACGGCCAGAGCGTCAAGATCTCGGGCAGCGGCTTCAAGGCCGGTGACCAGCTCTACGCCGTGGAGTGCGTGGTCGGCGCCAAGGGCCAGAGCGGCTGCAACATGGCCACGCTGAAGGCGGTCAAGGCCAACGCCAGCGGCGCCTTCGGCCCGGTCGCCTTCAAGGTCCGCACCGGCAAGGTCGGCAACGGGGTCTGCGGCACCACCAAGGCCAACAAGAAGCACTGCACCATCTCGATCGCCAACGCCTCCAAGGGCGACTCGGCGGTCGTCAAGATCGCCTTTAAGTAGGCAGCGCGAGGCCCGGCCCTTCGGGGCCGGGCCTCGTCACGCCTAGGCGAGTCGGGTGAACTCGACGCTCACCCCGATCGTCGAGGAGGGGTCCCCGCGGTAGACGCCCTTCAGGGGGGCGACGTCGTGGTAGTCCCGTCCGCGCGCCACCACCACGTGACCTGCCCCGATCGGTCCCCCCGAGGTGGGATCGACCCCGCGCCAGGTGCCCGCGAAGTAGTCGACCCAGGCGTGGCTCTCGCCGAGGTGGGTCTCGCCGACCGGCGCGTCGGCCTCGGGCTGGAGGTAGCCCGAGACGTAGCGGGCCGGCACCCCGAGAGCCCGCAGGGCGGCGACGGTCACGTGGCTGAGGTCCTGGCAGACCCCCGCGCGCAGACGCCACACCTCGGCGGCCGTCGAGGTGACGGCCGTGGTGCCGCGCTGGTAGGCGACGCGCTCGCGCACCGACTCGACGACCCGGCGGGCCACCGACTCGACCGTCTCGCCTTCGCGTGGTGGGGCGAGGGTGGCGAGCGCCTCTCCGTCGAGGGTGGTGAGCTCGGTGGGGGTCAGGTACTCGACCAGCCGGTCGCGCACCGAGGCGGCGGCCAGGTCCCCCATGAGAGCGCCCTCGGGGGGCGGGGGCAGGACCACGGTCTCGACCTCCGCCTCGGCGATCACCTCGAGCCGGTCGTGGGGCTCGTGCAGGTCGAAGGTCGTCACGATGGTGCCGAAGTAGTCGCGGTAGGTCGACTGGACGGCGGCGGGGCGCACCCGCAGCGACCGGCTGAGGACCCGCTGTCGTGCGAGGTCCGGCGGGGTCATGCGCACCTCGTTGTAGGAGTCGGCCGACTGGCCGTGGTAAGTGAAGCCCGTCGTGTGGCGGATCCGCAGCCGGCGCGACTCGCTCACGGCGCCGCCTCCTGGGCCCAGGGCTCCTCCACGAGGGGCCGGAAGTAGGCCCGGGTGATCTCGTCGTTGGCGGTGGCGCAGGCCACCTCGAGCGAGTCGAGCAGGTCGGCCAGGTCCTCGAGCAGCCCCGACGCCTCGGAGTACTCGAGGCGGGTCTGGACGAGGCGGATCGTGCGGCGGGCCGCCGAGACCTCCCGTCGGCTGCCCGAGCGGGTCAGCTCCTCGAGGCAGTGGTCAGCGGTGGTGAGCGAGTGGTAGGCGCTGCGCGGAAAGGAGCGGTCCAGCAGCAAGAAGGCGGCCACCGCCTCGGGGTCGGTCGCCCCGGTCGAGGCGCGGAAGTAGGACTCGACCGCACCGGCGGCGCGCAGCAGCGCCATCCAGTCGGGCGCCCTCGCCGACAGCAGACGGCTCTCGAGCAGGCGGGCCGTCATGTCGATGCGCTCGATCGAGCGCCCGAGCACCAGGTACCACCAGGACTGGTCGTGGCTGATGGTGGAGTCGGTCAGACCGGCGAAGAGGGCGGTGCGCTCGCGCACGAACTGGAGGTAGGGGCTCACGCCCACGGCACGGGCGCGGGCCGCCTGCTCGCCGAGCTGGTTGCGCGTCGCGTTGAGACAGACCCACATCTCTGAGGAGATCAGCTCGCGGACCCGCCGCGCGTCGTCGTGGGCCCGCAGCAGCGCCCCGGTGATGGCGCTCGGGTTCTCGGGGTCGAGCACCAGCCGCTCGAGGACCAGGTCGGGGTCGGCCCGCTCTCCGGGCGCCAGGGCCAGCCCGAGGATCCCGAAGAGGGTTCGACAGGCCTCCTCGGGGTCGCCGAGGGGGTCCTCGGCGAGGCGGTGGACGTAGGCGTCGACGATCCGGCTGGTGTCGTCGGCCCGCTCGACGTAGCGCCCGGTCCAGTAGAGGAGCTCCGCGAGGCGAGAGAGCATCACCTGGCTCACTGGTCGACCCCCTCCTCGACGGGCGGGCCGACCTGGCGGGGCTGCTCGTGGGGCGCGACGAGCGGTGGCGCCTCGGCCGGAGCTGGTCCGGGCTCGAGGCCCTCAGCGAGCACCCAGGTGTCCTTCGAGCCCCCGCCCTGGGAGGAGTTGACGACCAGCTCGCCCTCGGGCAGGGCCACCCGGGTCAGCCCTCCCGGCAGGACCCAGACCTCGCGGCCGTCGTGGACGGCGAAGGGTCGCAGGTCGAGGTGGCGCGGCACGAGCTCACCGGCCACCAGCGTCGGGGCCGTCGAGAGGGCGACCGGGCGCTGGGCCACCCAGCCTCGAGGGTTCTCGGCCAGCGCCAGACCGAGCTCCTCGAGCTCTTCCGCGCTCGCTCGCGGGCCGATGACGATCCCCTTGCCGCCCGAGCCGTCCACCGGCTTGACGACGTAGCGGTCGAGGTGGGCGAGGACCTCGGCGCGGACCTCGGGGTCTTCGAGTCGGAAGGTCTCGACGTTGTCGAGCAGGGGCTCCTCGTGGCGGTAGTAGCGGATGAGGTCGGGGACGTAGGTGTAGAGCAGCTTGTCGTCGGCGACCCCGTTGCCGAGCGCGTTGGCGATCGTGACCTTGCGGGCTCGCGCCGCGTTGACCAGGCCGGCCACCCCGAGCACCGAGTCGGGACGGAACTGCAGGGGGTCGAGGTACTCGTCGTCGACCCGCCGGTAGACGACGTGGACCGGGCGCTCGCCCTCGGTGGTCTTCATCATCAGCTCGTTGGCCCGCACCACGAGGTCCCCACCCTCGACCAGCTCGACGCCCATGAGGCGGGCGAGCAGGACGTGCTCGAAATAGGCGGCGTTGTGGACCCCGGGGGTGAGGACGACGACCGTGGGGTCGCGCACGGTGTCGGGCGCGCTGGCGCGCAGCGCCGCCAGCAGACGGGCCGGGTAGTCGTCGACCGGATGGACGCGGTAGCGCGCGAAGAGCGGGGCGAAGGCCTGGGTCATGGCCCGGCGGTTCTCGATCACGTAGGAGACGCCCGAGGGGACCCGGACGTTGTCCTCGAGCACCCGGAACCGTCCGGTCTCGTCGCGCACGAGGTCGACCCCGGCGACGACGATGCGCGCCTGGCCCTCGGGGCTCACCCCCCAGGCCTCGCGCCGGAAGTGTCGGCTGGTCGCCACCAGCGAGCGCGGCACCACCGCGTCGTCGAAGCAGCGCCCCGGTCCGTAGACGTCGGCGAGGAAGGCCTCGAGGGCGAGGACCCTCTGGCGGACCCCGGCCGCGACGCCGTCCCACTCGGCGGCCGCGATGATCCGCGGGATGAGGTCGAGGGGGAAGGGGCGCTCCTCGCCGTCGTGGGCGAAGGTGACCCCGCGCTCGGTGAAGGTGCGCGCTAGCTGGGAGAAGCGCCCGCCGACCCCGGCGGCGCCGAGCTGGCCCAGGGCGTCGACCAACTCGCGGTAGGGCGGGCGCGGTTGACCGGGGGCTTCGTAGACCTCGTCGTAGGCCGAGGCCAGATCGACCTCCGTCGCGGCCATTCGCCATTGTGGCCGATGGGACGGCCCGGCGCTGTTTCGGGGCCGTTAACCCCGCGCGCGCGAGCGAGCCGGGTGGCCCTCCCACCAGAAGCGCCACTCGCGCTCGCGGGCCCGCGAGATCCCCACGCGCACCCCACTGACGACCGGCACCTCCCTCGAGGTGGGGCGGGCGAGGAGCCCGACCCTGGAGGTCGGGTCGAGCAGGTCGACCCCGTCCTCCTCGCCGGTGAGGCCGAGCAGTCGGGTGGCGAGCCCCGGCCCGGCACCCGCCTGGGGATCGGCGCCCGCTACCGCCACCGCGCGTACCAGCACGGCGCCGGCGACGCCCGCAGGACCGGTCACCACGTTGGCGCACCAGTGCAGCCCGTAGCTGCGGTAGACGTAGAGCCGCCCGGGCGGGCCGAACATGACGGCGCAGCGAGGGGTCGGCCCGCGCCAGGCGTGCGAGGCCGGATCGTCGAGCCCGCCGTAGGCCTCCACCTCGACGATCGTGGCGAGCAGGCGACGGGGGGCGCGCACGACGAGGGTGGCACCGAGCAGGCTCGGCGCCACGACCTCGGGCGGGGCCGCGAGGGAGCGGCGGGTGGGCGCGGGCACCCTCCGACTCTGCCAGGCCCCCTACCATGAGCCGATGAGCGACTTCGACGAGGTGATCGAGCGGCTCGGGCGGGCCCGGTCCTACTGGCTGGTGAGCGCCGGTCCCGAAGGTCCCCACGCGGCGCCAGTCTGGGGGGCGGTGCACGAGGCCGCGCTGCACCACTTCAGCGACCGCACGAGCGTCAAGGCCCGCCAGGTCGCCCAGGACCCTCGGGTCGTGGTGCACCTCGAGTCGGCCGAGGAGGTCCTCATCGTCGAGGGCCGGCTGGTCGACCTCGGCCACCCCCTCTCTCACCCGGAGGTCCTCGGGGCCTTCGAGGCGAAGTACGACGGCCCGGGCGAGGCGGACTACCTGCCCGGCCCGACCAGTCCGTACGACGTCCTCTACCGGCTCGAGCCCACCCGGGTGATGTCATGGGACCTCGCCGACTTCGACGGATCCCAGCGCCGCTGGGGTCGCCCGGGAGCGCCCCTCGAGGGCTGACTAGCGTGGCGGGGTGCCCGCCAACCCCCGTTACCTGCGCCACTGGGTGATCGAGTGGGTCGTCGTGCTGGTCGCCGGGGTCGGCGTGGCCCTCTTGCTGCACACCTACGTACTGGCCACCTACTTCATCCCCTCAGGCTCTATGGAGCCGACCCTTCAGATCGGCGACCGCATCATCGTCGACAAGCTCTCGGTCGAGTTCGGCCAGATCAACCGGGGCGACATCGTGGTCTTCAAGGCCCCGCCCAAGGTCGCCTCGAGCTGCGCGGACGCGGTGCCCGACCTCGTCAAGCGGGTCATCGGGCTGCCGGGTGACCATCTCTACTCGCGGGGCAACACCATCTACGTCAACGGCGCGCCGCTGCACGAGGCCTGGACCCACGTCGAGCCCCTGAACGGCGCGGTGGGCTCGCCGGCCCACCCGGTCCTCGTCCCGGCGGGGGAGTACTTCATGATGGGCGACAACCACCCCTATTCCTGCGACAGTCGCTCCTGGGGCGACGTGCCCGCCGCCTCGATCATCGGCAAGGTCCAGCTGCGGATCTGGCCCCTCAGTCGGCTCCACTGGTTCTAATCCCTCTTGGAGCGGGCGCGCCGCACGGTGCCCACAGTCCCCTCCAGCCCTAAGGTGGCTCCAGGATCCCCGTTCGGCTCGGCGCGACGCCGTGGCCCGTCACCATCGGGTTCGTGCGGACAGGGACCTGGTGGACGCACTCGTGGGGGGAGGTCCCGATGCGACGACTGCTCAGCGCGCTCGTGGTGAGCGCAGTTCTCACGCCCCTCGGGGCGGCCCTGTCGACGCCGGCGGGCGCGGCGACCCCGCCGGACTGTCGCACCGCGCAGATGGCGACGGTGACGACGGCCCTCACCCCTCGGGTCCAGGGGGCGACGAGGACCCTCTCGTGGCGCGTCGTGATCACCAACCGCGGCGGGTGGTGCATCGTGGCCCTCGGCTACACGACGGTCCAGGCGACGGCCGGCTCGGACCACCACGGGGTCGGCAGCCCCGAGATCATCCCGATGATCGCGGTCGCCCCCCAGCTGCTCGGCCCGGGCCAGAGCGTTGCGGCGACTGACACCGTGTCGGGCACGCCGCCCTCCTCGAAGGCCTGCGGGGACCCGGTGGCGGTGAACGGGGTGCGCCTCGCGGTCTACGGGTCCTCGGCGACCCGGGTCGTGGCGGTGTCGCCGACCATCACGCTGTGCAACTCGACCATCGTCAACGGAGGGACGATGCTGCTACCGACCGCGCCGACCTGCTCGCCGTCCCAGCTCTCCCTGGGCGCGGGACCAGCGGTGTCGGCCGCCACCGGGGAGTGGTCGCTCAGCCTGGCCGTCACCAACCGCGGGGGGCCCTGTCGTCTGAGTGGGGCGGCGAATCTCGGGCTCTACGACGCGCGCGGCGCCCTGCCCTTCGCGCGGGCCACCCACAACCAGTACCAGCGCTTCGTCGCGGCCCTCGCCCTGGTGATGCCCCGCGGCGCCCACGTCGACCTGCTCGCGACGAAGTACCGCTGCGACCTCGGGGTGTCGCGCCAGGCGACCCGGGCGACCGTGGGGATCTCGACCTTCTCGGGCACGGCCCATCTCACCTATCGCGGGACGGCGCTGCGGCTCATGGGCTGGTGCAAGGGCGGGGCTTCCGACCCGGGCAACACCCTCGTCGTGGGCCCGCTGGTGCCGACCCTGGGGTGGGTCTCGCCCTAGCTACTGGCTGCGGCCCCGGCCGCTGACCGCGATCTCCTCGACGACCTCGGTCCCGCGCACGCCGTAGGCGCGGTCGAAGAGGTTGGAGACCGGGCAGGCGTGGTGGGGGATGACCCGCAGCTGCTCGCCGATCGCCGGGCGGGTCCCGTGGGCGGTGGCGACGCCGTGCTCCTCGGAGAGGAACTCCATCGCGAGGTCCTCTCTCTCGAAGAAGCGCACCCAGCCGGGCTGGCCGGCGCCGTCGGCCGCCAGGGCCTTCGTGCCGGCGTCGACGACGAAGCGGCCGGGCACCGGATGACCCACCACGGTGGTGAGCACCGTCTGGGCGCAGGTGGCCTCGGTGGCGACCTCGTGGTCGATCATGGTCACGTCGTTGAAGACGTAGGTGCCCGGGCGGACCTCGGTGACACCGCCCTCGGCGAGCTCCTCGTGGACCGAGGGGGTCGAGCCGACGGAGATCTCGGCGATCTCCAGGCCGGCGGCCCGACAGCGCTCGGCGGTGTCGACGAGCTGGGCGACCTCCTCGTGCACGAGGGCCCGGCGCGTGGTGCCGCGCGTCCCGTAGGCGTGTCCGGCGTGGGTGAGCAACCCGACGACGCGCACCCCGGGCACCCGAGCCACCTCGACGGCGAGCTCCACGGTGGCCCGTCCCGCGGGGCGCCCGAGGCGGTGCAGGCCGGTGTCCACCTCGAGCAAGACCTCGACCGGCCCGCTCCGTGAGCGCCCGAGGGGCGACAGCAGCGCGGCCACCTCGGGGGCGTCGAGGGTCACGCGCACCCGGGCCCGCTCGCGCAGGGCGCCCAGGCGCGCGAGCGCCCCCGGGGTCACGATGGGGTAGGCGACCAGCAGGTCGGTGAAGCCGGCCTCGGCCATGACCTCGGCCTCGCCGACCTTGGCGACGGTGAGCCCGCGCGCCCCGGCCGCCACCTGGATCTCGGCGATGCGGGGCATCTTGTGGGTCTTGGTGTGGGGGCGCAGTGCCACGCCGGCCGCGCGGGCGGCCGCGGCCATGGCGGCCACGTTGGCCTCCACCCGGTCCAGGTCCAGGAGGAGGGCGGGGGTTTCGAGCTCGGCGAGGTCCATGGGCACACTCTTGCTTGACGGGGGTCCCCCTGAAAGATACTGTCCTCATAATGACCGCAGCACTGGGGGCCGTACAGGTCCGGCGGTCCCGTGTGAGAGGGTGACCCGATGGACGCAACGCGAGCGGGACGTGACGGGGCGCTGACGCGCCGGGGATTCCTCCAGCTGGGCGCCGCCTCAGCCGGAGTGGCCGGCGTGGAGTTCGCCGCCTCGACGCCCGCGGGGGCCGCGAGCTCGACCCTGCGGGTCGGCTGGACGACCCCAGCCGACGTGATGAACCCCTTCACCTTCACCACCACGGCGGCCAACGAGATCCTCTGGCTGATCTACGACACGCTGCTCACCTACGACCTCGAACTGAAGCCGGCGCCGAGTCTCGCCGCGAAGGAGAGCCGCAGCGCCGACGGCCTGCACTACACCTACACGCTGCGCTCCGGGGCGACCTGGCACGACGGCAAGCCGGTCACCGCGGCCGACGTGAAGTTCACCTTCGACATCACGGCCAAGCACAACCTGGGTCAGGCCGCCTGGGCCCTGGCCGCCTACGCCGGGTGCACGGTCGTCAACGACCACACGGTCACGATCTCCTACACCAAGCCCCAGGCCTTCGACGCCGCGCTCGCCGTGCCGATCGTGCCCCAGCACATCTGGGGCTCGATGACGCCCTCGAAGATCCTCAGCTACGCCAACCCCACCCCGATCGGCTCGGGCCCCTACCGCTTCACCAAGTGGGCCAAGGGCCAGTACCTGCAGGTGACGCGCTACGACAAGTGGTGGGGCCCCAAGCCCGCCGCCAAGTCGATCATCTGGAACCAGTACGACAACGCCGACGTCATGGTCCAGGCCCTCACCTCCGGTCAGGTCGACATCCTCACCGAGATCCCGCCCATCCTCTTCAACGGCCTGGCCTCCAAGCCTGGCGTCACGCCGGTCGAGATGGAGTCATTCTCCTTTCACCACATCGGCTTCAACGTCTCGACCAACAAGAAGTCCGGTGGCAACAAGCTGCTGCTCGACAAGACCGTCCGCCAGGCCCTGCAGTACTCGCTCAGTCGGGCCCAGCTGGTGGCCCTGGCGCTGGCCGGCCGCGGCAAGCCGGGCAGCGTCCTGCTGCCGCCCTCCTTTGGCGCCTACCAGTTGAAGATCCCCCACGCCCAGCAGTTCGACAACAACCCGGCCAAGGCCAAGAAGATGCTCGACGCCGCGGGCTACAAGGTCGGCGCCGGCGGGATCCGCCACGACAAGAAGGGCAACCCGCTGTCCTTCCGGCTCATCGCGATCCAGACGACCGACGTCGACGTGCTGGCCGGCCAGATCTTCGTCAAGGCGGCCCAGGCCATCGGGGTGAAGCTGACCCTGGAGACCCTCGACGACACGACCCTCTCGAACGTCGTCTACAACGCGGCCGCGCCCAACTGGGACATCTTCATCTGGGGCTGGGACACCAACGTGCCCGACCCGGACTACCTGCTCGGCATCGACCTGACCGACCAGATCGGCAACAACAACGACGTCTACTACTCGAACAAGACCTTCGACCAGCTCTGGGTCCGCCAGTCCGAGACGATCAACACCACCCAGCGCGTGGCCCTGGCCCACCAGATGCAGAAGATGTTCTACGAGGACGCCGCCTACTGCATCATGTGGTACCAGTCCAAGCTCCAGGCCTACAACACCAACACCTGGAAGGGCTGGAAGCCGGTGCGCGGCGGCATGATCTACAACTTCACGAGGGGCAACTACCTCGGCGTGAAGCCGGTCTGAGCGGTCCCGGCGGTGACCTGGCGGTACCTGGCGCGAAAGGTCGCGTCCCTGGCCGTCACCCTCTACGTCACCGTCTCGTTCAACTTCCTGCTCTTCCACGTCCTGCCGGGCAACCCGGTCCAGCTGCTGGCGCGATCGGGCCACTACGACGCCCAGGCCCGACGGGAGCTGGTGAAGGTCTTCGGGCTGAACCACCCCCTGCTGGAGCAGTACTGGACCTACCTGGTGCGCATGGCCCACGGGGACCTCGGCTTCTCCTACGTCTACCGCGAGCCGGTCACCACCGTGCTCGGCTCGGCGGTCGGCAACACGGTGCTGCTGGTGGGCACGGCCACCGTGCTCACCGTGCTCATCGGGACCTGGACCGGCGTCGTCGCCGCCCGACGGGCCAACTCCGTCGCTGACGCCACCGTCACCGTCACCAGCCTCGGGCTCTGGTCGATGCCGGACTTCTTCACCGGCATGATCCTCATCTTCCTCGCCGGCGTGTGGACCCACGTGCTGCCGATCTCGGGGATCGAGACCCCCGGGGTCAGCTACGGGCTGCTCGGCCACCTCGGCGACGTGGCCCGCCACCTCGTGCTGCCGGCGTTGACGCTGGTGCTGGTCAACGCCGCCGAGTTCACGCTCATCACCCGCAACTCCCTCGTCGAGGCGCTCGGCGAGGACTACGTCCTCACCGCGCGGGCCAAGGGTGTGCCCCGCCGGGGGATCGTCTGGCGCCACGCCCTGCGCAACGCCCTCCTGCCCATCGTCACCGCGACCGCCCTCTACGTGGGGATGATCCTCGGCGGGGCCATCCAGGTCGAGACGGTCTTCTCCTGGCCGGGGATGGGGCTGCTGATCTACAACTCGGTCGTCCAACGCGACTACCCGGTGCTCGAGGCCTGCTTCTTGCTCTTCGCCGTGGCGGTGATCGCGACGAACTTCCTCGCCGACCTGCTCTACCGGTCCCTCGACGCGAGAGTGAGGCGAGCGTGAGTCTCGAAGAGCTCGTCGACGAGGGGGCGCCGCTGCGCTCGCGGCCCGGGGTGGCTCGCGAGCTGTGGCGCGACGCGATGGGCCGCTCGGGGATCTTCATGGCCCTCGGGATGCTCGTGGTGATCGGGCTCGGCCCGGTGGTCTTCCCCTTCAACGCCCAGCTCTTCGGCTCCTCGAGTGCGAGCATCCTCGCCGGGCCCTCGAGCGCCCACTGGCTCGGCACCACCGAGCTCGGTCAGGACGTCTTTCGCCAGTTCCTGCTCGGCGGGCGGATCTCGCTCTACGTCGGGGTCTCGGCGACCGTGATCGCCATGGTGCTGGGCGCCGGCCTCGGGCTCGTCTCGGGCTACTACGGGGGCTGGCGTGACTCGGTGCTGATGCGGGTGACCGACTTCTTCCTCGTCCTGCCGACCCTGCCGCTCATCATCGCCCTGGCCGCCCTCTTCGGTCGCTCGATCCTCGTCACCAGCGTGGTCATCGGGGTGACGAGCTGGCCCCAGACCGCCCGGATCATCCGCTCCCAGGTGCTGAGCCTGCGCGAGCGGCCCCTGGTGTTACGGGTCCGCTCCCTCGGCGCGGGGGACCTGCGGATCATGGGCCGGCACATCCTGCCCAACGTGGCGCCGCTGATCTTCGCCAACCTGGTGCTGGTGCTCTCGGGCTCGATCCTCGCCCAGGCGGCCCTCGCCTTCCTCGGCCTGGGCGACCCGGTGCAGGTCTCCTGGGGCACGATGCTGCACAACGCCTTCGACGCCGGCGCCATGTCTTCGGGGGCCTGGTGGTACATCGTGGCCCCGGGCGTGGGGATCGTCGCGCTGACCCTGTCCTTCTCGCTCATCGGTCACGCCCTCGACCGGGTGCTCAACCCCAGACGGCGAGGTCGGCCGTGAGCCTGCTCGAGGTGAGCGACCTCTCCATCGACTACCGCCTCGGCGCGGGCAGCCTGCGGGCCGTGGACCACGTGAGCCTCGAGGTCCACGAGGGCGAGGCCGTCGGCGTGGTCGGCGAGTCGGGGTGCGGCAAGACCACCCTCGGTCTGGCCATCCCGCTGCTGCTGCCCGACAACGCCCGGGTGGCGACCGGCGAGGTCCGTCTCGCCGGCTCGAGCCTCTCGAGCCTCAGCGAGGAGCAGCTGAACGCGCGGCGCTGGAAGGAGGTCTCCTTCGTCTTCCAGGGCGCGATGAACGCCCTCAACCCGGTACTGCGCGTCGACAAGCAGATCCTCGAGGCGATCGCGCTGCACGAGCCCGGCGTGGGCCGCGAGGCCGCCCGGGCCCGGGTGGCCGACCTGCTCGAGCGGGTGGGGATTTCGGCCTCGCGAGCGCGCAGCTACCCCCACGAGTTCTCCGGCGGCATGCGCCAGCGCGCGATGATCGCCATGGCGCTCGCCTGCTCGCCGCGGCTGCTGATCGCCGACGAGCCCACGACGGCCCTCGACGTGATCAGCCAGGCCCAGATCCTCGCGCTGCTGCGCCGGCTCCTCGACGAGGGCGGGCTCAGCCTGCTCATGATCTCCCACGACCTGGCGGCCATCCGACGGGTCTGTGACCGGGTGGTGGTGATGTACGCCGGCGTCGTCGTGGAGAGCGGCTCGACGGCCGACCTGCTCGGCCACGGCGCCTCGCGGGCCCGCCACCCCTACACCCAGGCCCTCATCGCCGCCCACCCCGACCTCTCGGGCGAGCGGCGTCTCGCCGAGGGTCTCGCCGGCCACCCGCCGGACCTGTCGCGCGAGCTCGTGGGCTGTCGCTTCGCCGACCGCTGCTCGCAGGCGACCGAACGCTGCCGGGTCGAGGCTCCCGTGGCCGTCGAGATCGCGCCGGGCCACGTGGCCCGCTGCCACCTGGTGGAGGCGCCGTGAGCGAGGGACCGGTCCTGTCGGTGAGCGATCTGGTCGTGCACTTCGAGGGACGTGCGTCGCTGCGCGGGCGTGAGAAGGTCCGGGCGGTGGACGGGGTCTCCTTCGACATCGCCCGTGGCGAGATCCTGGCCCTGGTGGGCGAGTCGGGCTGTGGCAAGTCGACGATCGCGATGTCGGTGATGCGACTGATCGACCCGACCGCCGGGCGGATCCTCTCGGGTGGGGAGGACCTGGCGAGCCTGCGCGGCGCGCGGCTGCGCCGCGCCCGTCGACGGATCCAGATGATCTTCCAGGACCCCTTCGGCTCACTGAACGCCCGCCAGACGGTCTTTGACACGGTCGCCGAGCCGCTCAGCATCCACCACGAGGCGACCGAGCCCACCGAGCGCCGCCGGCGAGTGCTCGAGGCGCTCGACCTCGCCCACCTGCGCCCGCCCGAGCGCCTGGCCGGAAACTACCCCCACGAGCTCTCGGGCGGCCAGCGCCAGCGAGTGGCGATCGCCGCGGCGATGGTCCTGGGTCCCGAGCTGGTGGTGGCCGACGAGCCGGTCTCGATGCTCGACGTGTCGGCCCGCGCGGGGATCCTGCGACTGATGATGGACCTGCGCGACCGCACCGGGGTCTCCTACCTCTTCATCACCCACGAGCTCGCGACCGCCTGGGTGGTGGCCGACCGGATCGCCGTGCTCTACCTCGGGCGGATCGTCGAGATCGGACCGAGCGAGAGCGTCGTCGCCCACCCCGCCCACCCCTACAGCGCCGCCCTGCTCGAGGTGAGCTCGGCCGAGGGCATCGCCGAGGCCACCCTCACCGGCGAGGCCCCCTCGGCCTCGCGTGTCCCCGAGGGCTGCCGCTTCCACCCGCGCTGTGCACGCTTCGAGTCCCTGGGGCGGCCCGCGCGCTGCACCGCCGAGGACCCGGCCCTGGTGACGATCCGCCCGGCCGGCACGACCCGTGAGCACCAGGTCGCCTGTCACTTCCCCGACCTCGGGGAGGCCGAGGAGAAGGAGAAGCCATGACCACCGAGGACGAGGTCGTCGACCTGATCAGTGGGCTCGTGCGCATCGAGTCGGTGACGCCCTGGCTGGTCCCCGGCGGGGCTGGGGAGGCCGAGGTCGTCGCCGCCATGGCCCGCTACCTCGAGGACCTGCCCGTCGAGGTCGAGGTCGTCGAGATCGAGCCCGGCCGAGTCAACCTGATCGCCACGCTGCGCGGGACCGGTGGGGGGCAGCGCCTCGTGCTCAACGCCCACGCCGACACCGTGGGCTACGCCGGCTGGGTCGACGAGGCCCTGGTCCCGCGGCGTGAGGGCTCGCGCCTCTACGGACTGGGGGCGGCCGACGACAAGGGCTGTTGCGCGATCGGGCTGCTGGCGCTGCGCCGACTGGTCGAGCGGGCGACGCCGCTGCGCGGGGACCTGGTGCTCGCCTGCGTGGCCGACGAGGAGGGGGTCTCGATCGGCACCGAGCACCTGGTGCGAGACCTCGCCGCCGACTTCGCGATCGTCCTGGAGGCCGACGCGCTGCCGCGCGTGGTCGTCGAGCACCAGGGCTTTGGCTGGATCGACGTCGTCATTCACGGGCGCGCCGCCCACGGCTCGGCCCCCGACACCGGGGTCGACGCGATCGTCGCGCTCGCCAAGGTGATCGAGCGGATGTCGGCCCACGACGCCACCGCCTTCGCCGCCACCACGGGCTCGCGCAACGGGCGCACCGTCTTTCACACCGGCACCGTGTCGGGGGGCACCGACTACGCGACCTACCCGGCCCGCGCCCAGGTCGGCATCGAGATCGGGACCCAGCCCGGCGAGACCCTGGCCGACCGGGTCCGCGAGATCGAGGCGATGATCGCCGAGGTGGCCACGGAGATGCCCGGCATGACCGGCGAGGTGGTCGTGCGCCTGGACCGCGACCCCTTCGTCGCCGAGGGCCACGACCGGCTCCTCGAGGCGCTCGACCGCGCGGCCTCGACTCACCTCGGCCGCCCCCTCGAGCGGGTCGGGATGAACGCCTGGACCGACGCCGCCCTGATGCAGGCGGTTGGGGTCCCCACCGTGATGTTCGGGCCCCTCGGGGGCAATCTGCACTCGCCCCACGAGTGGGTCGAGGTCCCCGAGGTGGTTGCCACGGTGGCGATGATCGTGGACGCGGCCGAGGAGCTGCTGGCGTGAGGGTCACCGAGGGTGACCGTCGGGCCCTTCGCGCCTGGCTGGCCCCCCTGCTTGAGGAGGTGCGGGCCCTGCACCCCGTGCCCGGCGGGGTCCTCTCGGTCGCCGACGAGACGGGGACGCTCTTCGTCGAGCCCTTCGGTCTCGACGACCTCGCGCGGTCGAGTGAGATGGAGCCCGACCGGGCCTTCCAGGTCGGCTCGATCTCCAAGTTCTTCACCGCGCTCGCCGTCGACGACGCCGTCCAGCGCGGCGCCCTCGCCTGGGAGGACCCGGTCGGGCGATGGCTCGGGTGGGCCGACCTCGACGAGAGAGTCGCCGAGGTGACCCTGGCCCAGCTGGCCAACCACACCTCCGGCCTGCCCGCGGGCGGCGACGCCCTGCCCGACGACGCCGCCGAGATCCTGAGCGCCGCCCACCTCGCGCGCACCGGGGGTCCCGCCGTCTTTCGCTACTCCAACCTCGGCTACCTGATGCTCGGCGAGGCGGTCCGCGCGGCGACCGGACGGGCCCTCGGGGACCTCGTCGAGGAGCGGGTGCTGGGCCCGGCCGGGATGACCGGGGCCGCCGCGCGGGTCAGCCACGAGATGCGCGCACGGTTGGCGGTCGGGCACTGGTCCACGCGGCCCGATCGCCCCTGGGCCCCTGGGGACGGGCTCGAGGCGGCCCCCTTCGTCGAACTGGACGCGGCGAGCGGCAACGTGATCGCCACCTCGGCCGACATGGACGCGCTCAGCGCGGCAGTGCTGCGCGCCGCGCGCGGTGAGGGGGCGGGCGCCCTTGGCGGGTCCGCGCTAGGCCGGGCTCTCGCCGACCTCGCCCCCGGTGGCGAGCCCGTCTACTGCCCGCCGGGCGTCGCGCCGGCGACTTCGAGCCTCTATGGACGGGGCATCAACCTCGAGCGCGTCGCCGGGCGGCGGGTGGTGAGCCACGGTGGCGGCATGGTCGGGCACTCCACCTTCTGGCTCGTCGACCTGGACCTCGGGGGCGGGGTCAGCGTGCTGAGCAACGCGAACGGCAACTCGACGGCGGCCCACTCGCTCTGTCGGGCGCTGCACCAGGCCGTGGCCGACCTCGCCGAGGGACACCCACCGACCCCGACCACCCTCGACACCCGCCTGCGCGCAGCTCTCGGGCTCGGTCGCTACGTCGGTCCGCGCGGCGAGCTCGAGGTCCTCGAGCGCGAGGGGGCCCTGCGGGTTCGCTTCGAGGGCCGCGAGGGAGGGCTCTTTCGCCGAGCGGGCCACCCGATCGTGAGCGACCATCCGGCACTGCGCCGCTTCGCCCTCGGCCACGAGGCGGGGCGCTGGACCTGGGGGCCCGAGAGCTACCTCGCCCTGGGCGAGAGCGCACCGGCGCCCACCGAGCCCCATCCCCTCGAGGGCCACTACCGCAGCTGGTCGCCGTGGTACCGCGAGCTGCGGATCTACCAGCGCGACGGACGGCTCTACCTCGCGGCCGGCGACGACGTCGAGGCGCCCACCGAGGAGCAGCCGCTGTCGGCTCTTCGTGAGGGGACCTGGCGGGTGGGCGCGCCCGACGCGCCCGAGCGCCTGCACGCCGGCCCGGCGCGCGGGGGAGAGGTCGTTCTGGTGGAGCGCGACAACTGCCCCTACTCGAGGGTCTTCACGCCGTGAGTGCCCTAGGGTGGGCCGAAGGGGCCGGGGGGCCCCGAGCGAGGCCATGACCCTCTACGAGAAGACGATCGAGTACGTGCGCCGGCTCATCGCCGACCAGGGCCTCCAGCCCGGCGACCGGCTGCCCAGCGAGACCGAGATCGCCGCGACCTGCGGGGTCTCGCTGATGACCGTGCGCCGGGCGATGGGCGAGCTGAGCGCGGCCGGGGTCCTCTCGCGGGTCCAGGGCAAGGGCACCTTCGTGCGCTCCACCCGCATCGAGGCCGCCTCGACGATCCTCGGCGGCCTGCGCGAGACCCTCGCCGACCAGGGGGTCTCGCTCGAGACCCGTCTGCTCTCACTCGCCGAGGAGCCCGCCGACGAGGCCAGCGCCGCCGCCCTGGGGGTCCCGCTCGGGTCGGCCACCTGGCGGGTCGTGCGGGTGCGCCTGGTGGACCAGGTGCCGGCGGTGCGCGAGGTGGCGGTGATCCCGCGCATCCTGGCCCCCGACCTCGACGCGCGCTTCGCCGAGGCCGACTCGCTCTACGAGGTGCTGGCGACGCGCTACGGCCTCAGCGAGTCCACCGAGGAGCAGACCCTCATCGCGCGCCCGGCGAGCGCCCGGGAGGCCAGTGACCTCCACCTGTCGCCGGGGGCCTTCGTCGTGGAGATCACCGGCGTCTCCTCCACCGCGAACGGGACGGCCTTCGACTCCTTCCAGATGGTCTTCGTGCCCTCGCAGTTCGCCTTCCGGCTCTCCTCGAGCCCGACGGCCGACCCGCTGCGTCCCTAGAGGGCGGCGTGGCGGCTCGCCGCGGCGAGCGCGCTCTCGGTGGCGACGACGGTGAGGTCGCCCTCGAGCAGGTGGGTGGCCGGGACCTCTTCCACGCGCCGACCCTCGAGCAGGGTGGCGAGGACCGGCCCCTTGGCCGCGCCGGCGACCAGCATCAGCACCGAGCGCGCCGCGCGCAGGTCGGCCAGCCCCAAGGTGACGGCGCGGGTGGGTCGGTTGCTCGGACCCTCGCCGGGGAAGTTGTCCTCGAGGGTCTCGGGAGCCAGGGTCACCACGTGGGTGCGGGTCGAGTCGAGCGCGCCGGGCTCATTGAAGCCGACGTGTCCGTTGCGTCCCACGCCGACGATCGCGAGGTCCAGCCCGCCCGCGGCGTCGAGGGCCCGGTCGTAGGTGGCGGGGTCCGCGGCGTGCCGGTCCGGGTCGAGGCGGTGGACGGTGGCGGCCTCGAGCAGGGGGCCCAGGTGCTCGCTGAGGAAGGCGGCGAAGCTGCGCTCGGGGTAGCCGGGCAGGTCGACGTACTCGTCGAGCATGAAGACCTCGGCCGCGGACCAGTCGAGCTCGCCGCGCCCGTGGCGCCGGCGCAGCTCGCGGTAGAGGGGGATCGGGGTCGAGCCGGTGGGCGTCGTCAGGGTCAGGGCCGGCCGCTCGGCGAGGGCCTCGACGACGAGGTCGGCCGCCACCTCGCCGAGGTGCTCGTCGGGGACCTGGTGCAGCCTCATCGCGGGGCCGCCGAGAGGGCCGGGGCCAGCTCGAGGTAGCGCTCGAGGCGGGACCCCAGGGCCGCTACGTAGCGGGGGTCGAGCGTGGGCAGCACCTCGGATGCGGGGGCGGAGCCGCCAGCCTCGAGCCCGAGGCTCTCGAAGCCGACACGGGCCGCTCCGAGGACCGAGGGGCTCACGCCTCGCAGCGCGCGCACCGGCGCCGGAGAGAGGTGGGCGAGGATCGCCGGGCGCAGCAGGCCCGAGTCGGGGGCGGCGACGCAGGTGAGGGGCTGGCCCTCGAGGGCGGTGGCGCGCAGGCAGCGCCAGGTCTCGAAGGCGATGGCCTCGAAGAGGGCGAGGGCCAGGTCCGATGGCGAGGTGGACAGCGTCAACCCCGCGAGGGTCCCCGTGAGGTCGCTGCGCCAGAGGGCGCCCTGCTCGCCGCCGGCGAGGTAGGGCAGGGCCAACGCCTCGCAGTGGGCCGGGTCGGGGTGGGAGAGCGCCAGGGCCTCGAGCTCGGCGGCGCTACGCCCGACGAGGCGCGCGAGCCAGCCGATCGAGGAGCCGGTGGCGAGCAGGTCGAGCTCGACGCCGACCCGACCGGGGCCGACGAGGGGGGTCACCAGGACCTGCTCGGGGCGGGGCCGCTCCGTCGGCCAGGTGGCCAGGATCACCGTCGAGGAGCCGTCGATGATCGACACGCCCGGGCCGACCCCGCGCTCGAGCCAGTGGTGGGCGCACACCGAGTCGGCGCCGCCGAGCACCACCGGCGTCCCCGCGCCCAGGCCGGGGAGCCGGCCCGCGAGCACGGGGGCCTGATGGGTCGAGGCGACGACGGGGGGCAGGAGGTCGGCGGGGACCTCGAGGGCCCCGAGGAGCTCCGCGCTCCAGGCGGCCCGCTCGAGGTCGTAGACGCCGTAGCCCGAGGCGGTGGAGGGCTCCGTCGCCAGCTCGCCGGTCAGCCAGAAGAACAGGTAGTCGCGCGCCGAGAGCAGCGTGCTCGCCGGGCCCTGGCGCCACAGGTGCATCGGCACCAGGTAGCGCCCGTCGATCGGGGCCCCCGAGAGCTGGGCGAAGCGACGGCGCGCGGCGTCGTCGAGGCGCGCCTCGACGAGCTCGTCGGCGCGCGAGTCCTGCCAGGTGACGGCGGGGCCGACGACCTCGCCGTCGGCGTCGAGAGTGACCAGGGTGGGCATCTGGCCGGTCAGGGCGACGGCCCGGGCCGCGCCGGCCTCCTCGCCCAGCTCGGCGAGGGCCGAGCGGATCCCCTCCACCCAGTCGCCCACGCGCTGCTCGGCCTGGCCGGGCTCCTCGGAGAGGGTGGCGTAGGGGCGCGAGGCGGCGGCCCGCACCACCAGGTCCTGGTCGACCAGGGCGACCTTGACCCTCGAGGTCCCCAGGTCGATCGCCAGGACCGAGGCTCGGCTCACGGGTCCGACCCTAGGAGAGGGCGCCGGCGCGCGCGACGACGGCGTCGAGGCTGGCGTCGGCGCGCTCGAGGGTGAGCTCGATGTCCTCGTCGGTGTGGGCGAAGGAGAGGAAGAGGTTCTCGAGATGCCCGGGGTGGAAGAGCACGCCCCGGTCGAGCATCTCCTCCCACCAGATCCGGAACAGGTCCGCGCGCGCGTGGCGAGCGGCGTCACGGTAGTTGCGGATCGGGGCGTCGGAGAACCAGACCTGGTAGACGGGCCCGAGGCCCACCACCGACCCGGCGATGCCCTTGTCGACGAGGAGTTGGGCCAGCCCCTCGCGCAGGCGGTCGCTGCGCCGGTAGAGGTCCTCGTAGGAGGCCTCGTGGGCCAGGTGGCGGATGGCCTCGTGGGCCGCCGCGACCGCGAT
>CAYUZO010000003.1:0-103568 GCA_964449735.1 uncultured Ferrimicrobium sp. | reverse complement strand
TGTCAAGCATGTCCTGACACGTCTTAGTCAAGGATGTGCCGGAGTCTCACAGCCCCACCACGAGGAAGTCACGAAACTCCAACCCGTGGCTCACGAAACTGGCCGATTCGAGCCCACCGAGGGCTCGTTTGGTGTCGATCGTCGCCCTCCCGACCTCTCAGCCGTAATCAGGCGCTCTCGCACTCGCGGCCGCACGCGGCGAGGCCCCGCACGGACGTGCGGGGACCAGTAGCTCGACTGCTGCGACTTCAGGGGCGCGTCAGGTCTTGAGCAGCACTCGCGACGCGGTCGCGTCGTCGATCACCTGGCGGTAGGTCAGCTTGTGGTGCCGGGTCGGGCGGCCCGGTCGGCGCCGCCGCGGCCTCTCTGCCTCCCGCTCTGGACTGAAGGCCAACGCCAGGCGACGGTTAGCACTCGCCACTGCGAGAGCCACGCAGAGCCCGGTCTTGATTATGCCGGTGACCCTGATCCGTCCCCGCCGCACGCCCTCGCGGCTCGCGTCCTTCACGTTGGCGAAGAACGTCTCCACACTCGACGAGCGACGGGCGTAAGAACGCTCCCACTCGCGCGAGCCGAAGACGTGACGCTGCATCAGTGGCAACTCCTCGAGCGTGAAGCTGGGAAAGGCCTTGGCACACACGCTGTCCGCCCCTGGGTGTGCGGGTACCTTCAGAACCGGCAATGCCCCCTCTCGCAGTCCTCGACGAGCTGGCTGCAAAGGACACTCCAGCTTCCCTGCCGCCCCCGGACACTGGAACACCTGAGTCCCATTTGCCCGCCGAGTGCCGTGTGGAACCAGGGCGTAGATCTCGCGCGCGGCGATCCGCTCTTGGTACTCACGCAGTAGCTCTGGGTTCGGGTGGTAGCTCCCATCGATTCCGCCCTTGGGTGGCTCGATGTTCAGTAGCCGCTCCGGAATCGACGGCGAGTAGGGCCGGCCCTCAATGATGACTGCCCCGCGCACCGTGCCAGCCGGGCCCAACTGGTGCTGCGTGAGCGAGAAGATCGGCTCGCCCCCCATCGCCCTGATCGGTAGTAGGAAGTCCTTCCCGTCGAGAGAAGCCGTGTAGCCCCGGTCCATCAGCACGTCGCCCAAACCACCGCGACGCTGGGCCGTCTCGCCAATCACCGCTAGACCCATCTGCTTGTCTTGAACCAGTGTGGGGCGCAGCCGTGCCGCCACCGCCGCTCTGGGCACCTTCGGCCCACCCTCCTCACGCGTCGTGATTGCCACCGTGAGGCAGTATCCGAAGTGCTCGCGTTTGCCCTCCACGGCACGCGATCCCCGGTAGCCCGCATCAATGTCCGAGACGACCCGCACTCTCTCGTAGCGTGCGTTGCCCTCCTCGTCGCGCACGATCTGCGCCTTGCCCTTCTCGTCCGCCTCCCAAATGCGCACGTGCAGTGTCCGGCTCGCACCCCAGGTCGGGATGTCCGATCCGTCGATCGCGATCGTCTTCACGGTTAGAGAGTCTGGGTGGCCCCCCGTCGTCGCCAGCGCGTTGAAGAGCAGATCGAAGTCGCGGTACCCATCGACGATGCGTTCTTCTCTGTCGCGTACGAAGCCGTCTCGCAGGACTTCGTCGATCCGCGTCACCATGTAGCAGACCTGCCGGTACGTGACCGTCTTCCCGGTGCGCGCTAGCCCCAGGCGCACTCGATCTTTCGGCCCCAGCCGGTCGAGCACCTTGGGGACGCTCGAGAGGAAGTAGTCACCCCCGAACGCCCCGAGTTGGAGTGCGACGAGCAGTGTCCGCACTGGTACCCCACGGTGTCGCCCGCCCCGTCCTCGGCTGGCCGTGATCCGCTGCTCCAGCCACTCAGCCGCCGTCGCTCCGTCGATCTGAGCCGAATCGATCAGCCGTTCAGCCTCTGAGAGCAAGGTCCCCGGTGCGAGAGTGTCCGTCATTGGTCATCCTCCATTGGACAGCCCGACGGCGCGGGCAACATATTCACGTAGCGCCACAGCGCGTCGGACGTCTTCAGGCCGCTCCACGCCATGACCTCGAGCAGCGTGAAGTTCGACTGCAGCAGCGTTGTCAGGTAGCTTGCGCGCAGGCGATCGACCGAGAGCCTCGGGATCCCCCGGCGCCCGTCGAGCCAGCGGTGGGCCATCACCGTCGCGTACTTGACTTGCGCCGGCCCCAGCAGGCGGCCCGCCGGTCGCAACCGCACCAGTTCATCCAGCACGTCTTCGAACGCCGGGAGCACCCTCGCACAGCGGCTTGGCGCCCGGACGTATGTACCGTCGCTGTGCTGATGGACATCAATCGCAGTCACGTCCCGTGACGCAGCGCGCACCAAGCCACAACCCGCTCCGAGGACGACAATCGCCAAGATGTTCGCTTTGCGCTCTTTCGTGCTCTGGCTCCTCGCCGCGCTCAGCAGTGCTTCGACCTCTTCGGCGCTGTAGGGCGGCTTCAGTGCTCGCCTGGGGATCTCGCGACGCCCCGGCACGTCGGTCGCCACGGTCCCGTGCGCCCGGGCCAGCCGCCACAGGTAGGGCTCCTCATCTTGTGCTCCCGCCGGCAGCGAGCGCAGGAATCCCCGTATCGCCGTCGGGGAGAGGACTCCCTGGATGGTGAGCTCACCATCCAGGCGCAGCACGAAGGCCGCCAACTTCGTGGCCGCCCGCATGTAGTTGCGGATCTGCTCGCCCTTCAGGTACTCAAAGGGCCCGACCATCTCACGTACCAGGTCGCCGATCTGCGCCCACTCCACCGGGGTCACCAGATGGTGCCGTCCGAGGGCCGGGTTGTAGGTCTCGATGACCTCGACGGTGGTGAGGGGGCTCGGACGCGGCACTCGCCCACTGTGCGCGGTGCCCCCTTCTGTGCTGCTGACGTATATTCCGCTCAAACTGCTATGTTTTCCCTGGTGGCGGTTCCCCGATTCGTGCCGGCCAACATACTCATGCACCCCACCGAGTTCGGTCGCACCTGGGTTGCCTGGACCGTGCCGAATCGCGGACTTTCCCTGGGGGACGTGGCGTGGGCCATCTACCAACACCGTGTTTCGTACTTCGTGCTGTCCCAGCTCGCCAGTGATCCTGACCCCCGCACCGCGATGCAGACCATGGCCGAGAGGTTCGGCGCCAGCCCGAGTTGGTTGCGACGCAAGCTCCACGGACGGGCACCGGCCACCCTGGGCGAGATGGCTGGGTGGCTCATGTACCTCGGGATCGAAGCACCGGCGCTGGAGCCCGCCATCGACGCGGCGCTCGCGCTCTTCTCACCCAACGACGGCGACCCGCAAGACCCGAGTACCACGCTGAGTCCCCTCGAGCTATCGGAACTTCGCGAGTGGTTGCGTAAGCGCGGCCGGCAACTGTGAGACCACGTTCCCACTGGTAGGCGGAGGCTCAGCCGCTGCGAGCGGGCGTGACGCCCACTTGGCAGACTCGATGGTGATGTCCTGGGGTGACGCGCTGATCGGGGGTGGTGGCGTCGTGGTCGGCGGGGCCTTGGCCTACTTCGCCTCAGCTCGCGACACCCGTCAGCGCGCCGACGATGCTCGCGAGGACCGCAACTACGCCAGTCGCCGCGAGGCCTGCTTGCTCCTCGAGCGCCAACGCGCGCGCCAGTTGGAGACCGCCGACGCACTCGTGGCGAGCTATCGCCACGGCGCGACCTTCGAAGAACGCTCTGACCACTCAGATCTCCAAAACCCAGACGTTGATGCGATGGTTTCCATCTTTCTGCCCGACAGGATCGAGCGCCTCATGGAAGGGCTCAATGAGGCGTGGTACGCCCTCGTCTCCGAGTGTGGCGCAATCGACCAGGTCGAACGTGGAGTTGCCCGAGTTGATGCTGTGCGGAGGATGCACTCCACGTACGACCGACTGCGAGACCTGTCTCTCGGGCTTCGCCAGGCGCTGCGCGAAGAAGCGCGGTCGCACTAGCTCCGTGGTCAAGAACCCCAGCTCGAAGAGGTCCGTACTGGACTTCTCCAGCGACCTCTCGGCCGAAGCCGACGGTTGGGACCCATCGGCCGTCTCCTTCGGCTCGGCTCGGAAGCTGCCGTGGGTCTGTACTAAGGGACACCGCTGGATGGCTTCGCCCAACCAGCGCACTCATGGGAAGGGCGCGGGCTGCCCTTACTGCTCCGGCCGCCTGGCGTGGCCGGGGGAGAGCGACATCGCCACTCTGCGCAAGGACCTGGCCTCCGAAGCCGACGGCTGGGATCCCTCGACACTCCCACCTGGTTCGCACGCCATACGGGCATGGCGCTGCTCCCAGGGGCACCAATGGAGCGCCCAGGTGAAGAGCCGCGCTAGCGGTGTCGGCTGCCCCGTCTGCGCCAACCAGCAGGTTCTCGCCGGGTACAACGACCTCGCCACAGTCCATCCGAAGGTTGCGGCGCAAGCAGACGGCTGGGACCCCACGACGGTCATCGCCGGGACCGGCAAGGTGCTCTCGTGGATCTGCGACCAGGGCCATAGATGGAGGGCTGCGACCAACGGCCGCGTGGCGGGCAATGGTTGCCCTGTCTGTGCCAATCGCCTCGTTCTTGCGGGCTTGAACGACCTGGCCACGCTTCACCCCGAAGTAGCCGCCGAGGCCGACGGATGGGACCCCAGCACCGTGCTGGCGGGCTCGCACCGAAAGATGCCCTGGGTGTGCGAACTCGGCCATCGGTGGCAATCGACCGTCCTTCACCGAACCAGTCGTGACCAAGGCTGTCCCTACTGCGCTAATCGCCGTGTCCTCGCGGGCTTCAACGATCTCGCCACGCACTTCCCCGAACTGGCCAGAGAGGCCGATGGCTGGGACCCTTCCACGGAGCTGGCCTACTCGCACCACATCCGCCCTTGGCGGTGCTCGCACGGGCATCGGTGGCGCGCCGAGATCAACTCTCGCTGCGACGGCCGAGGCTGCGCCACCTGCGCGAAGTATGGCTACGACCCCGCCAAGGCCGCATGGATGTACCTGCTGCGCCACGACCTCTGGGGCATGCTGCAGATCGGCATCACTAACTCACCTGGGACTCGCCTGGCTGCGCATCGCTCAGCCGGTTGGGAGGTCGTCGAGGTGCTCGGCCCGATGAACGGCCAGCGGGCGCGAGACCTGGAGCAGGAAACCCTGAAGGCTCTAAGAGCGCGCGGGGTTCAACTCGGAAATGCCACTGTGGCGGGACGCTTCAGCGGCTACACCGAGGCCTGGATCGAGGAGGAGTTCCGTGCGCGGTCGCTCGAAGTCCTGTTGAGCATCAGCGGCACCTGAATGCTCCGGCGCCCCCAACAAGAGTGTTCGACCTAGCGGGTGCGAAGGATGCACGGAGTACCGTCACTGCATGGAAGGAGTTGCCCAACGTCAGCGCGCGGCCCGGCGTGCTCGCTGGGCGCTCGTGTCGCTTGCCGTGCCGGTCTGCGCTCTCACCTTGTTCGGCCTCTCTGTGACCATCAGCGACCATCTCCACGGTCGCTTCGTCGTGCCCCGGGGGGCGCAGTGGTGCTCCCTTCGTCCGGGAGTCGCGTCTCCCGGCACCGCAGTGGCGGTGCTAGGGCCGCCCTCAGCGTCGGGCACCGATCCAACGTCGCACCAAGGGTGGTCCAAATGGAGGTTCCGAGGCGTCGAGTATGACATCTCGTGGTTCCCGGGCAACAAACGCGCCCAGGATCTGTGGTCCTCGGTGACCGCACAGTGGGGCACGCTGCCCTGCGCCAAGGAGAGGATCGACTACACCGGTTGGTACCAGCCCACGCAACCATGGCTGGATCCGCCCGACCCCGCCGCCTTGCAGCCCTAGTCGGCCGATCCTGTTACTTCGCGGGTATGCCTACGAACTTGGATAGTTGGTGCTCGGGTGACAGCAATGGCGGCCGCCCACGTCCCAAGTTCGTCCGGATCTAGTGCCGGCACCCAGCCGCTCAGTTCGCTCCTCAGTTGGGCGCGGAAGGCCGCTCCAGCAGCCAGCACGTACGACTCGACTTCGCCAGTCACGGCAGCGAAACTAGCGAACTCCTGTCACCGATCGACCAACACGTTTCGCCCCGACCACTGGCATTCCGAGGAGCCGCGAGTCGTCTCGCTAGATCAGGAGCTCGTCGAGCGTTCGACTGCCCCAAAGACCCGAGGCGTCGGGTACCGCGCTGTCGAGCCACGGCTCAGCCGGGTCGATCCCTGTCTGCCCAGGGCCATCCCCCGCAGCATCAGCGTAGCTAGGCAGGAACTCAGCGGGACAGGCGAAACCCTCGGCCATCTCGCCGACCGCAATGGTGTCACCTTGCTCATCGATGATGGCGCCCCCGTTGAGGAACAGCCCTGCCGCACCGTGCGAGCCGATGACCCGCCCCTGCTGGTCGATCTGGGCGACTCGAGTACCTGAGGAAGGCAACCAGATCATCCCACGCGCCAGAGCGAACCTCGTCCGGCGCTGGTTCCGGTCGAACAGCCACCCGCTTTCGAACAGGTCCCCTGAGTACGTCAAGCCGTAGGCGAGGGTGAGTCGCTCAATGAGCCTGCGGACCAGCCGATGCCGAACCGGCGCCTTCGCGAGCTCCCAAGGCAGCAGCTCGCCATCGATCTCGACGTGATCCACGTTCAGCCCTGCCGGCTGTCGCACGGGCGGTGCCGGGAAGCCACCGCCCCTGTCGATGCGCGCCGCGGTGAGACCAGTGAAGAGAACCCTGACCTCCACGGGCCGGTATAGGGAGAACCGCGCCCAGTACCATGCGAGGTAGATCAGGTACGCATTCAGCTGACGCGCCACCAGCCCGAGGTCGATCTGCGGACCCCAGCGCTCGATGATGCCCGCGGCTCCGCTGCGGTGAAGACGTATGGCGAAGTCCTCGGTCTCTCCCGCCAGCCCGTCGGCCCAGTGGTACATCTGGCGAGTAGCCACCCGCAGGTCTGTGTGATCCAGGTAGCGCATCAGACCCGGCGGCTCAGCGAACGAGCCTGGCTCAACCTCACGTCCCTCGTACAACTCGCGCGTTGGGGCCAGTGGGACAGCAGACACTGAGAGCCACGGCGAACTATCCGCGCCCAGGAGAGGTAGGAACCTCCGCTCCCATTCGCTCTCACGCTGGCTCTGCGCCCTAGTCGCCAGGGCGTACGCGTCACGCACGGATCGTTCGCTCATACGCACCACGTCCGTGCCGGCCCTGACGTAGTAGCGGTGCTCATCGTAGCCATCGACCATGTACGGGCCGAGGTCCGAAGGCTCGACCTCAGCGACGATCACCCAGCCGTCCCCCGCGGGGTAGGCCTCAATCGCCCAGACGAGAGGCGGCTGGACGCCCGCTTGGACGATGTGCTGCATCTGCCCCACCCCGGCCCTCGAAGCCAGCGCCGCAACCCGAGAAGCCGCCCCGTGTCCGTCCTCTTCGACGCCGAAGATGACGGCTCCGCCCCCACCGTTGGCCATACCCGTCAGGTCCTTGAGCAACTCACGCCGACCCGCAGTACGTGACAGATTGATCTCGCGCTTGTACTCGAGCGACGTGCTCTCACTCACCTTGAGCTCGACTAGGAGCTCGACTGACCTCAGGTCCGGGTACCTCACGCCTCCATCTTGGCCAACGCATCTGACACGAATCCAGGTCAGACGCACCGGAAAGGCCGCTCGGCGAGTCGGTGACCCCCGCTGTCCTACTCAATCCCGGCCCATCGCTTTGGCATCTCAAACTCCCTGATCATGAGTCCCGGCTGTTAGCAGACGCTCGATTTACTGTTAGCAGCCCGCTTCGGGCCCTCCCAGAGCCCAGGCGCACCATGGCCTCCGAGTTTTGTGACTGCCCCACCACGAGGAAGTCACGAAACTCCAACCCGTGGCTCACGAAACTGGCCGATTCGAGCCCACCGAGAGCTCGTCTGGCGTCGATCGTCGCCCCCGTGTGTTTGCGTGGTCCTGGAGTCACGCGACGCGAAGGGGCCGAAGGTCGAGCTGAACGCGCGCGATGCGAAAGCGCAGAGCGGCGCACGAGCCGCTACAAATGCGTGTTCTTGGCGGCGACGCCCGTGACCGAGGTGCTGTCGAACTTCGAGCACGCGTCGAACGAGGTCCGAACGATGACCCCGACGCCCTTGGGGCCGAACTCGACGTGCGCCGAGAGAATGCGGGTGGGCTGACAGCTCTTGGTCGACCAGTAGCGGGTCGGCAAGAACCACAGCAAGACGTTGGCAGTGCCGCCGTGGGCAGAGAGCGCCACGGTGCCACCCCGGTGGGCGGTGTTCACCCGTGCCGCACTGAGGCCCAAGCGAACTGCTACCCCGATGCCCGTGTCGTCGTTGTAGGTGAGGCGTGGCACGCCCGACACCGAGCAGCTGCGCGAGCCCTCGTTGCGCAGGAAGATGGGAGTGAGCGTCTGACCGTTGGTGCCCGGTCGGGACCTGCCGAGCCAGCCGCTGAGGTGGAGGCATGTGGTGTGCGAAGGCTGGGGCGGGGCCTTGTAGATGGCGCCTGCCTCCGTCGTCGCGCCGACTAAGGGGATGGCGAGCGCGAGGGCCACGAGTCCCACCAGGCTTCGTCGTGTCATCGGCACCGACCTCTCAACTACCTATGGTTTGACCGTTCCGAGCCTTACACCCGGAGCCATAGAACGTCACTACGAGAACGCCCGCAACTCCGTGACGGCCCGCACCTTGCCCAGAAGGGGGTCCAGGGCCTCGGTTGAATGGTGGTCGGGCATTCGGGCGCGCCGCCCAACCTGGTCCAGCACCGCGGCGTCCACGCTCTGGGCCCAGCTTCGAACGCCGCATCGCTGCGAAGGGGGCAACTCGCCAAGGCTCGACACCCGAATGACAGATGGGCTGCGGGCGCGTGACGTCGTCGCGCATCTCCTGATCAGACCCCCCGCTGTTAGCAGACGAACGATTTACTGTTAGCAGCCCGCTTCGGGCCCTCCCAGAGCCCAGGCACACCACGGCCTCTGAGTTTTGTGACTGCCCCACCACGAGGAAGTCACGAAACTCGGCTTCCTCAGTCACAAAACTCACGGGAGCGACCTGGGAGAGTCATGGAGCACCACACCACAAGCGAGCGGGCAAAGCGTGCCCGGAAGATAAAGCTCCTGTTTCTGGGATACCAGACTGGCCTCGTACTCATCGGACTCGCTGTGTGGGGAGTCACCGGGAGCGGTCTGGCGGGCATCTTCACGCCCGTCGGGCTGATGTTCATCGCGCCCTCTGTCTTCCAGCTCATCAGGCCCAGCCTCGAACGCCGCATCGCTGCGAAGGAGGCGACTCGCCGAGGCTCGACACCCGAATGAGAGAGGGGCTGCGGGCGCGTGACGTCGTCGCGCATCTCCTGATCAGGCCCCCGGCTGTTAGCAACGGGCCGCATTACTGTTAGCGAGCCGCTTCGGGCCCTCCCAGAGCCCAGGCGCACCATGGCCTCTGAGTTTTGTGACTGCCCCACCACGAGGGATTCGGACAATTGGGTCCGAATCGTTCGGACAAACGTTCGGACAAATTCGGTCCTGTAGAAGCTCCTTCCGGGTCGATGAAGCCTCAACACTGACTTGACAGGGTTCTCTACCGAAGTGGACGCCTGGAACACCGGTGCCTACCTCGGCAAGGCAAGCGCCATCATTCGCCAATCGGAGTCCAAAGTCGATCGAGCGGAGCGACGTGGATTCGGTCAGCATACGTGTATGAGCGCTCTCCCAGGTAGAGGGCGATGCCGCCAAGGAATCGGTCCCCCACGCTGTCCCTCAGCTTGATCAACCCGTTCAACTCTGATCCCGGTACCCGGCTGCCGGTCTTCATCTCGAAACCCAGAATCCCCCCGTCCTCGCGCTCGATGATCATGTCGACTTCAGCTCCGTCATGATGACGCCAATGACCGATGCCAGTGATCCCCTCGTTCCAGGATGCTTGCTTCCTCAGTTCACCGACTGCGAACGTCTCAACCAAGTGGCCGAACTCTGTGCTGGCCGTAGCTTCCAGAGTGGCCAGCTTCTCTGGAGTGAGCAGCAGCAACACCGCCGCCACGGCCGTGTCAAGAACGTGCACCTTCGGCTTCGACAGCGTCCTGGCAATGAGGGTCGTCCCCCATGCCTCGAGACGGTAGACCAGGAACACCTTCTCTAAGAGACTGATGTAACTCTCTGCCGTCTTGTCGGTGAGTCCCACATCATCTGCCGCCTTCGTTACATTGAGGACTTGGGCGGTCTGTCCCGCAAGACGATCCAATAGCGCACGCAGCTTGTCCCCTTGACGGAGATTGCTGAGGTCTCGGACGTCGCGCTCAAGAGTGAGTCGGACGTAGTCCCGGATCCACCGACGCCGAGCTTCTGCGGAGGAAGCGGCGAGAGCAAGAGGAAACCCCCCGCGGAAAATACGGGCGATGTAATCGGGCCGAGTCGTAGCGGCTAGGTTTCCGGTGATCACTGACGACGGGTCCTTGATCGCGACTTCTAGGAAATCCTCTCGCACACCCGCCTGCTCCCCCTGGGAAAGTGGGAACACGGTCAGGGAGGTCATGCGACCAGTGAGCGACTGCGCGGCGCTTGGGAGCGAGTCGTGTCGGGTGGAGCCAGTGAGGACGAACCTTCCCGGTGCGGTGTGCTTGTTCAGTTCAGCCTTTATGGCCTCGAGTACTTCGGGTGCCTTCTGGTACTCGTCCAGGCACACCGGACCTGCTCCCGACACAGCCAGCGCCGGATCCGCCACTACAGCGTCTCTTGTCGCCGGTTCGTCCAGGTCGACCAGGCGACCTCCGTGCATGGTCGTCACTTGGTCGAGGAGCGTGGACTTTCCTACCGCCCGCGGGCCCTCGAGGAGTACGACCGGCGAGTCGGTCATGAAGGCGGTGGTCAAGGCCAAGGCCCGTCGCTTGCGCATGGGATAGGACTGTGCCGGCACCAGATGATCCTACCACGAACTTCGGTTCTGCGGACTCTAAACTTCGGTTCTGCGGACCCTGCACTTCAGTTCTGCGAAACCCGAACTGAGCCGATAAAACCTGGTGAAAGGCTGCCTATCTCGTGGTGAACGCTTCTCGCTCCGGTGGTGACGACGCACGAAGCATGGCCTGCGGACCCCAAGAAAAGCAACGGGTTTCGCCTTTGTCCAAATCCCCCACCACGAGCGATGTGTGACCACACCTGATGCTGGACATTTCCGCATCAGGTGATGGTTGACAGAACAACACCTGATCGCTGACAGCACATCAGCTGATCCTTGACACCTTCGTGGACACTGCGATCGACTTCGCATAGAGGAGGTGGCTCGTGCTCAAGGCCCGCGCAGATGCGCTTCCAAGGCGGAAGCGGCTCACCTAGGAATCAGTTCGTAGCTCCTGCCCGTCTAGCCGGAGCCAGGTCATCCCCGCGGAGTCGGCCGCCACAACGGTGTCGCGCATGAGTCGGTGCAGTGCGCCCGTCGCCAATTCCTCGGCGAGCCAGAGCTGCTCGTGTGGGTCCCGCCCAGGTGTCTTGGCACGGTAGCCGAACCTCGCGTCGGGAAAGTCTGCGTGGGAGAAGAACAGCTCGACTCGTTCACCATCGGCACTGATCCTCACGCCTGCCGGTGCCCGCACCTGCGTCGCCCCAAGACTGTGTGCGAATCCGAGAAAATTCTCGAAACCCGCCAACTGCTTGTCAAGGTCACCTACGTCTGGTGTCACCCTCGAGATGTTAGGAGTCCATGTGCGCGCGGCTCGCTGGCCACGAGCGCGATCGCCTCAAGGGGCTAGGCGAACGGAGAGGGTAGCGACCTCCGTTACCCGCCGTTCGCGGCGGCGACGTACCCGCGACAGGGTTGACCGCGATTGGTGCCGCACGCCGGCTGCTGATCGGTCGCGACCACGCCGGGGACCGCCGGCAGCACCCACGCGGAGGGTCCGAGGGTGACGGTATCGGTGGCACCGGCCTGGTAGGTGGTCGCGAATGCCCACGAGGGTCGATCCCCGCCAGGAGCCTCGATGGTGACGCGAAGTCGCGACCCCGCCCGGAACGTATACGCGATGGGGTCGATGGGGATCCGCACCTCGATCGCCGGTCCGCTGGGCGTGAGGTCGTGTCGGGCGCTCCCGAGATACGAGTAGACGGGTTGGTAGATCGTGGACGCCGAACTCACGAGTGTCGAGGCGTAGCTGGCCCGCAAGAAGCCCGACGTGACGTAGAGCTCTTGACCATCGGGACGGACTTCGGAGATGGTGACCTGAAGGTCGGTGTCCCGCGCGCTCGAAGCCAGCCAGAGGTTGAGGCTGGAGAATCCCACGACGGTCAAGTTGGAGCTGAGTGGTGCAGTCACGAAGCCGAGCGCCGTCCCACCGGTGACCGGCGCCCAGTTGTAGTCCGGCTGGGCAGCCCAGGCGTTGAAGTCCGCGGCGGCGCCCGTGATGGCGGGTCGGGCGGACGGGTCGGGCTGGAAGCTCACCGACGTCGCCGTCGGAGGACTGGACTGCAAGGTGCCGCCGGGTCCGAGGTAGAGGGTCTGCGCGTCAGCCGTCGCGGGCGGGAACGAGGTGAAGCCGGCGGAGTAGGCGGCTTGGGGCCGCCCGGCACCGGCGGTCGAGTTGCCGTTGTCGAAGTTGACGCTCACCCGCGGTTGGGTCGCGGCGAAGTCCGAGAGGGCGGCGGCGTAACTGGCCGCGGTCGTGTCGGGAACCGGCGGCATCACCGCCGATCCACCGAGGGACTGGGCGATGCCGGCGATGATCAGGGATGCCACCGGCGCAGGCGCCGCCGGGATCGACCCTCCGACGTAGAGGTCGTTGAAGGCGATCCACCGGTTCAAGATGTCCGGGTCGAGCGAGTCGCCATGGGTGCCGTTCTGAACCGTCGCGTACACGGCGGGATCCTTGGCCAGCGCCCCGATGAGCGCTGGCCACTGAGGTCCCGTCTGCTCGTCCTGGAGCGCCCCCACCATGAAGACCGGGACGTTGATGTGCGAAGCCCAGGCCACAGGGGACCTCAGGTCGTACAGCGCCAGCGTGCGGCTGGGCGACTTCACGAGAATCGCGTTGATGTCCTGCATCTGACCGTGGAACTGCTGATTGGCGAGGCAGGTCCGATCGCCCGCCTGGATCTCGGCCCACGCCCAGGGTTGGCCGGTTGTCGCGGATGCCGGCTGCGCGTCGGCGATGCGGGCCGCCACCCACGACGCCGCGAATCCGGTGTTGGGGATCCCTCCGGGCGAGCCCGTGGAGTAGAGGTCGTCGGTCGGGCTCAACGGGGCGATGGAGGCGAGGCCGGGCGGGCGGAGCCCAGCCACCGCGAACTGGCTGATGCCCGAGTAGGAGATGCCCACGAGGCCGACCTTGTGGCCCTTGACCCACGGCTGAGCGGCCACCTCCTGGATGGCGTCGTATCCGTCGGTCGGCTCGGAGGGACCGAAGAGGTCGAACGCACCTCCCGAGCACCCGGTGCCGCGCATCTGCAGCGACACGACGGCAAACCCGAGTGACGGCGCGAGCACGGAACCGACCACCGTCGCCGTGTCGGGCAGTAGGGCGCGGTTTCCTTGGTACTTTCCGAGCTCGGCGTCAAGCAGGGAACCGGGGGCCGCGGTGCCATAGCCCGAGTACTCGATGAGCGTGGGGAAGGGGCCTTGACCCAGCGAGGTCGCGCCGAGGGGGAGCCGGACCGTAGCGGCCAACGTGATGCCGTCGCGCATAGGGAGGTAGTTCAACCCAGCGTGAAGCGACACCTTCTTGTAGAAGCTCTCCGGCTTCGGTTGGCGCTGCGACTGCACCGTGAACGACCCGGTGACGGAGCGGGTCGTTCCCCGCTTGAGGGAGAAGTGGTACCCGCGCCCCGGCGCGACATCGTGGATGACCAGCGCGCCACGGGCGTCGGTCGTGCCGTGGGCGACCACGCGATGCGAGGAGCTGATGAGCTCCACCGCGGTGCCGGCCGGGGCTGCCAGATAGGCCGCCTCCACGGAGCCGAAGGCCCTCACCTTGACCGCCGCGCCAGCCCTCGGGCCTGAGGGTGCGATGGTCGCAGCGCCAACGAGAAGCAGCATCGCGCATGCGAAGACGACCCTCCGCGACAGCCCGACGCGTTGCACTGTCTCCATCCGCACGGCACGGCTCCCCATCTAGGCGAACATAGCAACCCGTCGTCCTCCGGAAACTTGAAGGATGCGCTCGGGTGGGTCGCCGTCAGGAAGCCCACCGATTCGACGGTCGAGAGCGCGCACGGGAGTTCCCAGCACCACGACGACGTAACTAGAGCCCGCAGCTCCCTTCCACCGAATGGTGCAAAGCCACCAGCCACTGATAGGGGGGAACCTGGTTGGCCCCCTCGAGCGACCCGGTAGTGCGCAGATCGAGCTAGCGGCGGCTAGTCTCAATCGATCGAGCCACGATCCAGGCGTGCTTGCCCACTTGGCGCAGCCGAACGAATCCCAGTTCCTCGAAGAGCTCGACGGTGGCGCTGAAGAGGAACCTGCCCTGCGCTTCTCTCCCCAGCGTCGTCTCGGGAATCGCCTCCACCCGCCCCCCGCCGGCCTCGGCGATCTGCTCGATCGCTCCCTTCAGCGCCAGTCGGGCTATTCCCTCCCCCCGGTGCCTCCGGTCGACGAAGATGCACGCGATACGCCACCGAGCGGGCGGGGGTGGATCCTTGGCGTACTCGCGAAGGTGCTTGAGATCCAGACTGTCCGCGGGTCCGTACTGGCACCAGCCCTGGGCCGCGCCGTCGACGTCGAAGACGAGGGCCGCTTGGGCTCGTCCGCTGTGAACCAGTTGTTCCTTCAGCGATCGCGGATCGCTGACGCCACGTTCGTATTCGACGTGGTTCGGGGCGCACCAGCATCCCCCGTAGATGCCGTTGTTGCGCTCGACCAGTTCGACGAACGCGCCCCACGTCGAGGCGTCGAGCCGACCAACGGTGTACGGCGAAAGGGCCACTGGCCCGAGTCTGACACGCGATAGTGCGGTTCGTTCAGGTCCCGTAGGTGCTGGAGAACTCACGGGCCAGGCAGGTGGGCAACGGTACGATGAGCCCCGCGGTACGGGTCCAGCGAGAGGAGCCACCCATGGTTGAGCAGGGTCCGCCCTGGCCCAAGCAGGGGCCGACGTCCTACTTCCCTTCCATCGAGTCCAAGTACGGGCGCTCGATCTCTGAGTGGCAGACCATCATCCTCGGCTGTGGCATCGAGCGCCACATGGCCATCGTCGACTTCTTGAAGTCGGAGTACCAGGTGGGTCACGGCCACGCCAACGCCCTGGTCGGCTGGACCCTCGCCGGACATCGCGCCCTCGACTGAAGGTCTCGCCGGGAGGATTCGCTCCGTTCAAACGGAACTCGGCAGAAGGGGCAGTTCCTAGCCCCCCAACCGGTCTGCCCGTGAGTACTTCGGGAACCCGATTGACCCAGCGGACACTATGTGTCCGTGGAGAGCCTCGCCCATGAGAGCGAACGACGTCTGTGGGAGCGGTCCTCCACCGATCCTGAGTGTTTCGCCGAGATCTTCCGACGCCATGCTCAGCGTGTTCACTCCTACTGCTTCTTCGCCACCGGTGACGACTCGGTAGCCGATGACCTCACCTCGGTGGTCTTCCTCGAAGCCTGGCGTCAGAAAGGGAGAGTCACTCTGCTTCACGACTCCTCGCTCCCGTGGCTCCTTGGCGTCGCGCGCAATTGCGCACGCAACGCGGCTCGCTCCGCCCGACGGCACCGCCACGCCCTCGCCCAGATCGGGGCTGGCGAGAGCTGGCGCCACTCAGAAGAGGAGGTGGTCGACCGCCTCGACGCTCGACTGTCGCTGGAGGCGGCACGGGCCAGCTTGTCTCGCCTCAGCCCATCTGAACGCGAAGTGATCTACCTCGTGTCGTGGTGTGGTCTCACCTACCACGAGACGGCCCAAGCCCTCGGAGTGCCGGTGGGGACCGTGCGCTCGCGCCTCTCCCGCGCGCGCGAGCGCGCCAGAGCAACAGGCCTTGAGACGAACCAGATCGAGAAGGAGACCCTATGACCGTCGAACTCCGCCCCCGCGCGCCCCAACTGAGTGATGACTGGATCGAAGCTCACGCCACGAACCTCTCTCGCCAACTTCCCCTGAGGGCCAGGCGACGCCGTTGGATCCTGTCGGGTTCGGCCGCCACGGTGGTGGGCGCGGTCACACTCGCGACGGCGGGTCCGTGGTCGAGTGCCGCCTTCGCCGGCTGGGATGCCAGCCCCACCACCCCAAGCCTCAACCAGGTGACGAGCGCCGAGAGTGCCTGCGCCGCGCTGTTTGCCACGTTGAGTTCGCTCGGCCACCCGACTGCTCTGCCAGCGGCCTTGCCGGCCGTGACGGTCGTCGACGGCCGCGGCCCCTTCACCTCCCTCGCCTACGGGTCGGGGGGCTCCGCCCTGGTGTGCGTCGACGGACCCCAGATCCTCAACCTCTCTGGACCGGGCTACAGCATCGGAAGCGCGACGGTGGCCGCTGGCGTGGGTGGGAAGGCCTACACACTCTCGGGGACTCAGCGGACCTCGATCTCGCGGGTACCCACCTCCGCGCCGCCGGGACCCGGCCAGGCTTCAGTCGACCTCACCCTGTCAAGCACCGCTGACGGCAATCCGTTCTCGATCGCCGAAGGCGCGGTCGGCCCGGGGGTCACGGGGGTGACCCTGACCCTCAGCGATGGCTCGTCGGTCGTCTCCTCGGTCTCGAACGGCACCTTCCTCGCGTGGTGGCCCGGACTGGCGTCGCCCTCCCGGGCCACCGCCTCGTAGACAGGGCACCGGCGGGAGAGCCGCCCCTCGTGCGGGCTGACAGGGTTGCCGGTCATCACCAGTCCTTTGGGCCCAAACGATAGAGGGTGGTACAATGGGTTCATGAAGGGTCCGCGTCGGTCCCTAGTGGCGGTCGGTCTGGTTTTGCTGGTCGCGGCGGCTTTTGCTGGCGGCTATGCCGCCCACCGCAGCCCGAGCAGCACGACTGTCGCCCCCACCACCTCCACGACCTCCAACACCACCTGGATGGCGCTGTGGCCGAGTTCGATCGACTCCACCCGCTTCGCGACGCCGCGTTCGGCCGCCTTGGACTTCGCCACGCACATCCTCAAGATGGCCCATCCCCTCGCCGGCGCCTTCCAGCAGGGCGACACCCGCTCCGGGGAGGTCCCTCTTCAATCCAGCGCCACCGGCCCGCTGACGACCGTCCTCGTGCGCCAACTGACCGCTGACAACTCCTGGTGGGTGATCGGCGCCGTCGCGAGCGACATCGAGATCTCGACCCCTGCGGCCCTGTCCACGGTGTCCTCGCCCGTTGACGTGGGAGGCCGCAGCACCGCCTACGAGGCGGTCGTGAACCTCTCGCTCTACCGCGACGGCTCGCGGACCCCTCTCGCCACCGGGACCGTTATGGGCGGGTCCATGGGCGTGATGGGACCTTTCTCTGCGAGTCTGCACTACAGCGCGGGAACGGGGACCTACGGCGACCTCGTCGTCTTCTCCCGTTCGGCCAAGGACGGCTCGGTCCTCGAGGCCTCGGCGATTCGCCTCCGCCTCGGCTAGGGCGAACTTCCCTGGACCTGCCGACCGCGTGACATGCGGACCGAGACGCCGTGCCCGGCTAGCGAGGAGGGGTCACCTCGTTGACCCGCACCAGATTTCCCGCAGGGTCGCGCAGTACGAAGTCGCGCACGCCGTAGGGCTGGTCGGTCGGCCCCTGGACCACCGTCGCGCCCGCCTCGCTCACGCGCGCGAAGGCGGCGTCCAGGTCGGCGGTGGCGAGGATCACGTGCCCGAAGGTGCCCTTGGCCATCATCTCGGCGAGGACCCGGCGCTCCTCCTCGGTGACCTGCGGATCGGGGAAAGGCGGGGTCAGGACGAAGGAGGTGTCGGGCTGGCTCGGCGCGCCGACGGTGATCCACCGCATCGTCCCGCCCCCGACGTCCTGGCGGACCTCGAACCCGAGCACGTCGCGGTAGAAGGACAGCGAGGCCTCAGGATCGGTGTGGACGACGAAGGTGGAGTGAATGGTGATGTCCATGGGCCTCAACCTACGGTCGGCCCGGCCCGGCCCGCTTCTCGATTCCTGACCGGTCGCGTCACCTGGCGCGCGACGCACGCGGGCAGGTCCTCGAGTGGTTGGTCGCTGTCGCGATAGGCGCTCGGCGAGAGCCCCACCACCTCGGTGAAGCGGCTGGAGAAGCTGCCGAGAGAGGTGAAGCCCACGGCGAAGCAGACCTCGGTGACGCTCCGGTCACCGCGCCGCAGCAGAGCCATCGCCCGTTCGATGCGACGGGTCATCAGGTACCGGTAGGGGGGCTCGCCGTAGGCGCGGCGGAAGGCGCGGCTGAGGTGGCCGGTGGACATGGCTGCCCCCTCGGCCAGGTCCCGCAGGCTCAGGGGCTCCGAGAACTCCCGGTCGATCCGGTCGCGGACCTCGCGCAGCCGCACGAGTTCGGTGAGGCTCTGGCGGCGCGCGGTGGTCCCGGACACCCGACCATCGTGCCACCGCGGAGGGCGGCGCCCCTCAGCGGGGCGCCTCGGGCAGGATAGGGGGATCTCCTCGCGCCTCTTGACGTTTCTCGCCGGCTTGGTCGCCAGTGCGCTGCTCCTCGCGCCGGCTGGCGCGGCGGCCCCCACGACCCGCACCGTCGCCCTGACTGGGGTGCCCCACAGTCCCCTGCTCTTCCGGCTCACCGCGACCGGGTCGGGCGCGTCGGCTCACTTCAGGTTGCAGCTCTCGCGCGACGGCGCCCGGTCCTGGACCGCCCTCGCGACCCCTCCGGTGCGCGCGGTCTCGGGACTGCCGAGCGGTGACCTCGACCAACTGGTCTTCACGAGTCCTCGGCGCGGCTTCGCCGTCGTGGGTAGCGGAGCCACCTCACAGGTCCTCTCGACCACTTCGGGAGGTGCGAGTTGGAGTCGGGCTGCGCTCCCCGTGGGCTGGTGGGTCCTCAGCTTCTCGGCGAGCCCGACCAGTGCGGCGGCAGTCGTCGGCCACTGTGACAGCTCAGGGGGATGTTCGACCTTGCGTCTGATGACCACGGTCGGAGGAGCCTGGAACTCGCACGCCGTGCCCCCGAGTGCCTCGACCGGGCTCTCGGTGGCCACCTGGGGCTCTCAGGTCTGGCTCAACCAGACCGGTCATCAGGTGATGCTCTGGCACTCCAGCGACGCCGGGCGCCACTTCAGCCAGTCGGCGCCGCGCGCGCTCGGCAGCGTGGTCGCCTGCCGGATCAGCCCGGAGGCGGCGAGTTCCCTCTGGGCGGAGTGTCCCACCGGGATGATGCTCGCCTTCGCCTACTCGAGCGACGCGGGGAGGACCTGGCACACCCTCGCGACCCCACAGATGGCCGGGACGGGAGGAGGCGGCTTCGACCCCTTCAGCCCCACTCTTGCCTACCTCGACCTCGGCCAGGCGCCAGCAGGAACCTCCAACCTCTACCGCCTGAGTCCCACCTCTCCTCCCCACGCGGTCGGACACCTGCCGTGCACCTCCCTGGCGAGCCTGCAGTTCACCTCGCCGACCACGGGGGTGGCGCTGTGCGCCTCGCCACTGGGGCGCCTTCTCGCGACGAGCGACGGCGGCTCCCACTGGCGGGTGCTCGCCTAGGGCCGCTCGGCCCTGGCGAGCCTGGCGACGGGTCACTAGGGTCGGGTTAGCCGCCACAACCAGGGGGTGAGCGATGCCTGAGGCGACCGACAGGTCCGTCTTCGAGATGACGCGACGCGACGACGGCGTCATCGTGATCCGCTGGCTCCCCCACCGCGTCGCCGGGGCTGGCGAGGCCCGCGAGGCGACGACGGCCATGACCGCACTCACCGGGGCCCGCCCGGCGCCACTGCTGGTCGACGCGCGCGCGATGGGACACTACGACCGCTCGGCTCGCGAGGAGTTCGCTCGACGAAGCGATCTCGCGCTCGCGATCGCCCTGCTGGTCGACTCGCCGCTCAGCCGGATGATGGCCGACTTCTTCGTGGCCACCATGCGTTCGACGGTGCCCGTGTCGGTCTTCGAGGACGAGGGAGAGGCCCTCGCCTGGCTCGCGGGATTCACCACGTGAGCGAGTCCGATCTCGACGGGCGCCTACGGGCGATCAGCGCGACCTTGGTGGAGTTCGCGAACCTCCGCCTCGACGCGCGCGCACCGGTCAGTGAGCGGGGCGACGACGTCGACGCGGTGGCCGCGGGGGTCAACCTTCTCGGTGAGGAGCTCGCGGCCGCCTTCGCCGAGGTGGAGCAGAGAATCTCCCAGCGCACCGCCGACCTCGAGGGCGCCTTGGAGGAGCTGCGCCGGCGCTCCCAGGAAGACCAACTCACGGGTCTGCCCAATCGCCGCCTCCTCTGGGAGCGGATCGACCACCGCCTGGCGACGGCCCAACGTCGCCACCAGCCCTTCGCCGTGCTCTTCTGCGACCTCGATCACTTCAAGGAGGTCAACGACCGCTTCGGCCACCCGGTGGGCGACGTCCTCTTGACCGAGGTCGGGCGCCGTCTGCGCGACCGACTGCGCGGGGGTGACACCGCGGCCCGGCTCGGCGGCGACGAGTTCGTCCTCCTGCTCGACGAGGTGGACGGCGCGCCCAGCGCACTCGCCACGGCGCGACGGGTGCGCGACGCGGTGGCCGCTCCCTACCTCATCGACGGCAACCACCTGCAGATCGACGTCAGCATCGGAGTCGCCCTCGGTGACGCCCGGTGGCGACGGGTGGAGGACCTCGTCGCCGCGGCCGACCGCGCGATGTACGAGGCCAAGCGGGCCGGCCCGGGGGGCTGCGCCCTCCACGCCGACCTCGGCGGGGCCTAGGTCGCCAGGGTCAGCTGCCCGTGACTCCGGCCACGAGCAGCCGGGTCGACACGCTCGAGCGCTTGGTGCAGACCGTGTCACTCAAGGCGACGTAGCGACGCGAGACGAAGGACCCGAGGGTCACGAGGACCCCCGAGACCTTCTTGGCGACGCAGGAGGCGCTCGGGTAGTTGCCGGTCTCGGTGAAGCCCACCGCGGCCGACACCGAGCGACCCGTCTTGACGACGTGACGCACCGGCATCTCGCCCATGGACTCGTTGCGCGCGAGAGGCCCGACCGGGTTGTGGCGAGCCCCGGAGACCGGCTGGATGGCCGGGACTCCCCAGAGGGCGCAGGCCGGCCCGTGGTTGGTGAAGACGATGGGGATGAAGATCGTGCCGGCCGCCCCGTTGGGGGTGCCGTGGCTCACGCTCAGCTGGGAGGCGACGCAGTTGCGCGTCGCGACCCGGGCGCCCACGGCGCCGGCCGGGGTGACGCTCAGCGCCGGCGCCACGAGGGCTCCCGCGACGCCCAGCGCCACAATCAGTCTCTTGATGGGCATGGTGCCTCCTCTCGGTCTGATTCTGTCCCAGGGGGGCCGGGACTTACCGCCCTGAGGGGTCGCTGTAGCGTCGTAGCCGAGACAAGGAGCTGCCATGGCCACCGACCGGTCCACCCTCACCAGCCTCGAGCGCGAGAAGGCGGCGGTCTTCCACTCCTGGTCCGCTCAGGGCTCGATCAACCCGATGATGGTCGCCTCGGCCCAGGGCGTCTGGGTCGACGCGGAGGACGGGACCCGCTTCCTCGACCTCTCGAGCCAGCTGGTCAACACCAACATCGGCCACCAGCACCCCGCTGTCGTCGCCGCCATCGCCGAGCAGGCCCAGCGGCTCTGCACGATCGCCCCCCAGCACGGTTACGAATCGCGCTACCGCGCCGCCGAGCTGATCCTCGATCGCTCCTTCGACGGGGCCGCCAAGGTCTTCTTCACTAACGGCGGGACCGAGGCCAACGAGCACGCCGTGCGCATGGCCCGGCTCCACACCGGTCGGCCCAAGGTGCTGGCCGCCTACCGCTCCTACCACGGGGCCACGGCCACTTCGATCAACCTGACCGGCGACCCGCGCCGCTGGCCGAGTGACAATGGCACCTCGGGCGTCGTGCACTTCTTCGGGCCCTTCCTCTACCGCTCGGCCTTCCACGCCACCACCGAGGCCGAGGAGTCCGCACGCGCCCTGGAGCACCTCGAGTCGGTGATCGCCTTCGAGGGCCCCAGCTCGATCGCCGCCATCATCCTCGAGACCATCCCGGGCACGGCCGGCATCATGGTGCCGCCGCCCGGCTACCTCCAGGGGGTGCGTCAACTCTGCGACCGCCACGGCATCGTGCTGATCGCCGACGAGGTGATGTGCGGCTTCGGCCGGGCGGGGGCCTGGTTCGCCTACGACCTCTTCGGCGTGCGACCCGACCTGGTGACCTTCGCCAAGGGGGTCAACTCCGGCTACGTGCCCCTGGGTGGGGTCGTCGTGAACGAGGCCATCACCGCCACCTTCACCGAGCGGGTCTACCCGGGCGGCCTCACCTACTCGGGTCACCCGCTGGCCTGCGCCGCGGCGGTCGCGACGATTGAGGCGATGGAGTCCGAGGGAATCGTCGAGAACGCCCGACGCATCGGCGAGGAGGTCCTCGCGCCGGGCCTGGCCGAGCTGGCCGAGCGCCACCCGGTGATCGGCGAGGTGCGCGGGCGCGGGGTCTTCTTCGCCCTGGACCTGGTGGCCGACCGCCAGAGCCGCGAGCCGCTCGCCCCCTACGGCGGGACCTCGCCGGCCATGGCCGATCTGGTGGCCGCGGCCCGGGCCGAGGGGCTGCTCATCTTCACCAACTTCCACCGCCTTCACGTCGTACCGCCCTGCACGATCACTCCTGAGGAGATGCGCGAGGGCCTGGCGCGCCTGGACCGGGCGCTCGCGGCGGCGGACCGCCACTACCGCGGCGCGTGAGCGAGGAGCTCGAGCAGCGCGCTCGCGTCGCCGCGAAGGTGCGCGCCCTCGGGCACGCCTTCGTCGCCCGTGAGCTGAACGCCGAGCAGCTGGCCGACCTGGAGGCTCGACTCGGCGAGCTCGTGGCCGCCGTCGAGGCGGTCGACGAGCGCCGACCCAAGATCTCCACCGGCGCCGCGGCGATGAGCTCCTTCGTCACGCGACGGCGCGGCGACGTCGAACGTCACGAGCTACTCGCCGACTCCCTGGTGGCGGGCCAGACCAACCCCCTCGGGCTGGGTGCGGTCGTCGGTCGCGAGGCCGGTGTCGCCTTCATGGAGGTGACCCTCGGCAAGGCCTTCGAGGGGCCGCCCGGGCGCTCCCACGGCGGGGTGGTCGCCGCCCTCGTCGACGAGACGATGGGGATGACGCTCGGGATGGAGGGGGTCCTCGCCATGACCGCCCGGCTCACCCTCACCTACCTCGGCCCGACCCCGCTCGGGACACCCGTGGTGGCCCGCGCCTGGATCGCGGCCCGCGAGGGGCGCAAGGTCACGGTGCGCGCCGAGGTCCTCGACCGCGACGACGTGGTCGTCGAGGCGGAGGGCCTCTTCATCGAGATCGACCCCGAGAGACTCGGCCGGCTCCTCGGTTAAGGATGGCCACCGCGTGGCGGCGTTTCGCCGCGAGCAAGGTCGCCGAGCCCGACGCAGCCTTCTGGTCCCTCAAACTGGTGACGACCGCCGGCGGCGAGTCGGCCTCGGACTACCTCGTCCACCGGGCCCCACCCGTGGCGGCCGTCCTCGTGACCGGGGTCCTCTTCCTCGTGGCGATGGTGCGCCAGTGGCGGGCCCCCCGCTTCGAGGTCCTGCCCTACTGGGGAGCGGTCGGCCTGGTGGGGGTCTTCGGCACGATGTGCGCCGACGTGGTTCACGTGGCCTTCGGCGTTCCCTACCTGGTGTCCACGACGGTCTTCGCCCTCGCCCTGGCTGTGCTCTTCCTCGCCTGGTGGCACCGGGAGGGGACGGTGTCGATTCACGAGGTCACGACGTCGCGTCGCGAGCTCTTCTACTGGGGAGCGGTGACGGCCACCTTCGCGCTGGGCACCGCCGCCGGCGACCTCACGGCGGCAACCTTCGGACTCGGCTACGGGGTCTCGGCGCTGCTGTTCATCCTGGCCCTACTCCTCGTCGCCGGGTCCTTCGCCGCCACCCGGCGCGCCCCGGTCACCCACTTCTGGGTCGCCTACGTGCTCACCCGACCGGCGGGCGCCTCGGTCTCGGACTACGTCGGGGTCAGTCGGGCTCGTGGGGGTCTCGACCACGGCCCGGGCACGGTGGCCCTGGTGCTGGGCGGGATCTTCCTCGTGGGTGTGGCGGTCCTGCGCCGCCGCGAGCCCCGGGTGGAGCGCCGGCCCCGACCGGTACCCTGAAGCCATGCCCGCCATCACCGTCGACAACCCCCTCGAGCTGCCGCGCCTGAGCGCGCCCGGCGAGAACGACCGCCCCCGGCGGGTGACCTCGGTGACCACCGCGCCGCGCGGCCTCGAGGGCGAGGGCTTCCCGGTGCGCCGGGCCTTCGCCGGGGTCGACCTGGCCGACCTCGACCCCTTCGTGCACATGGACCAGATGGGCGAGGTCGACTACGGGCCCGGCGAGCCCAAGGGGACGCCCTGGCACCCCCACCGGGGCTTCGAGACGGTGACCTACATGATGGAGGGCACCTTCTTGCACCAGGACTCCATCGGTGGCGGAGGGATGATCGAGAACGGCGCCACCCAGTGGATGACGGCCGGCGCGGGCATCTTGCACATCGAGCGACCCCCCGACGCCCTCATCGACTCCGGTGGGCTCTTCCACGGCATCCAGCTCTGGGTCAATCTGCCCTCCAGCCTGAAGATGACCCCGCCTCGCTACCAGGACATCGGCGCGCGAGCCGTCGCCCTGCTGACCAACCCGACCGGCGAGGCGATCATCCGGGTCATCGCGGGCAGCCTCGGCGAGCACCAGGGCCCGGGCGTGACCCACACCCCCATCACCCTGGTGCACCTGAGCCTCCTGCCCGGCGCCCAGATCCTGCTGCCCTGGGAGCCCTCCTTCAACGCGCTGACCTACGCCCTGGCGGGCCAGGGGCGCGTCGGCGTCGAGGGCCTGCCCCTGTCGAGCGGCCAGATGGCGGTGCACCGCGACGGCGACTACCTGGTCCTGGCCGCCGACGCCACCCAAGACTCGCGGACCCAGTCCTTCGAGGTCCTGATCCTCGGCGGTCGGCCGATCCGCGAGCCGGTGGCCGCCTACGGGCCATTCGTGATGAACACCCGCGCCGAGCTCCAGCAGGCCTTCGAGGACTACCAGGCCGGCCGACTGGGACAGATCCCCGCCGACCACATCTAGCCCCGGGCGGGGCTCGCCTAGCATCGCCGCCGTGAGCCTGACCAACCTCCACCCGGCGTTGCGTCGGGCCTGGCACCCACTGTGCCGCTCGAGCGAGATCGACGCCACGCCGCGCTCCTGGCGCCTCCTCGGCGAGCCCTGGGTGGCCTGGCGCGACGAGACTGGCACCGCCCGCGTCTTCCTCGACCGCTGCCCGCACCGCCGCGCGCCGTTGTCCCTCGGCTGGTCCGAGGGGACCTCGCTGCGCTGCGGCTACCACGGATGGCTCTTCGACGAATCAGGCCGCTGCACCGAGATCCCGGCCCTCGGACCGGACGCCGCCCTGCCGCCGCGGGCCCGCCTCGTGGCCCCCGCGGCCCTCTATGAGAGCCACGGCATGCTCTTCGTCGCCCCCGACGAGCCCCTGACCGAGCGCCCCCAGCTCGCCGCGGCCGCCGACCCGGCCTTCATGGTCGGGGACCTGCCGGTCATGACCACCCGGGGATCGGCCGCCTACCTGGCCGACAACTTCCTCGACGTCGCCCACTTCCCCTTCGTGCACGCGGGGACCTTCGGCGCCGAAGAGGTCCGTGAGGTCCCGCCCTACGAGGTGCGCCGCGACGGCTACCGCTTCGAGGCCGTCTACGAGCACGACTTCGCCAACCGCGAGGACCCCGCGGTGGCCCGCGGCGAGCGCCCCCTGATCCAGCGCCGCCGTCTCACCTACCGCTACCAGGCCCCCTTCCACCTCGAGCTGTCCATCGAGTTCCTCGACGCCGGCGGGGCCAACGTCATCGGCTTCTTCCTCGCCCCCGAGGACGACGAGACGGTGCGGATCTACTCGAGCCTGTGGCGCAACGACCTCGACTTCGACGAGGTGCGCATGGGCGAGGCGGTGGACTTCGAGGTCGCCGTCATCGAGGAGGACCTGCTCGTCCAGAGCCGCTACCACGACCTGGGGATGCCCCTGGCGATGCCCGACGAGATCCACACCCGCGCGGACCGCACCACCGTTGAGATGCGCCGGATCCTGGCCGACCTCGTCGAGGCGGCGCGCTAGCGGCGATAGAGGGCGCTGAGACTGGCCACGCGGATCGCGCCGTCGCGCCACTCCACCTCGACCTCGACCCGGCCGGCCCCGAGGGCCACCACCTCCGCGCGGACCCGACCGGGCCTGAGCTCCCCGTGCAGCTCGAGGGTGAGCGAGGCGAGCTCGGCCTCGAGTCCGGCGGCCACCAGGGCCGCGCGGGCCGCCCCCTCGAGCCAGGCCACCGCCTCGGCCGCGGACGGGGGGCCGGCGCGACGCGCCGAGCCCTCGGCCCAGCCGAGCGCCTCCCCGTCCACCCCGCTGATGAGGGGTGCCAAGGCCCGCTCGACCGGTTCAGGCTCCACGGCGCGAAACCTAGCGGGCGCCGGCCCTAGGATGCGCCCGAGCCCGAAGGAGGCCCTGATGGAGTCAGCGGTGATCGTCGACGTGGTGCGCACCCCAGGGGGCAAGCGCAACGGCAAGCTGCGGGGCTGGCACCCGGTGGACCTCGCCTCCGAGGCCCTGCGGGCCCTGGCCGCGCGCAACGACCTCGACCCCTCGCTCGTCGAGGACGTGATCATGGGCTGCGTCTCCCAGGTCGGCGAGCAGGCCTTCAACGTCGGGCGCTCCGCGGTGCTGGCGGCCGGGTGGCCCGAGGCGGTCCCCGCCACCACCGTCGACCGTCAGTGCGGCTCCTCCCAGCAGGCGCTGCACTTCGCGGCCCAGGGGGTGATGGCCGGCGCCTACGACGTGGTGGTCGCCGCCGGCGTCGAGGTGATGACTCGTGTGGCGATGGGCTCGTCGATCGGCAAGGACGCCGGCTTCCCCTTCGGCCCGAGGGTGGCCGAGCGCTACGCCCCGGTCGGGGGCCTGCGCAGCCAGGGCCTGGGGGCCGAGATGATCGCCGACCAGTGGGGCATCTCGCGCGAGGAGCTCGACGCCTTCTCCGTCGAGAGCCACCGGCGCGCCGCCCGCGCCACCGCCGAGGGCCGCTTCGAGAACGAGATCGTGCCGGTGGCGATCCGCGACGACGAGGGTCGGCCCACCGAGGAGATGATGCGCGCCGACGAGGGGATCCGCCCCGACACCTCGGTCGAGGCGCTGGCGAACCTGAAGCCGGCCTTCAAGGAGGGCGGCAAGGTCACCGCGGGCAACTCCAGCCAGATCACCGACGGCGCCTCGGCCGCCCTGATCATGAGCGAGCGCCGCGCGGCCGAGCTCGGCCTCACGCCCCGGGCGCGCTTCCACGCCTTCGCACTGGCCGGCGTCGACCCCGTGACGATGCTCACCGGCCCGATCCCCGCGACCGCCAAGGTGCTCGCCCGGGCCGGGCTGCGCCTCGAGGACATCGACCTCGTGGAGATCAACGAGGCCTTCGCCTCGGTGGTCCTGGCCTGGCAGCGCGAGCACGACGCCGACCTCGCCAAGGTCAACGTCAACGGCGGCGCGATCGCCCTCGGGCACCCGCTCGGGGCGTCGGGCACCAAGCTCGCGGCGACCCTGCTCAACGAGCTCGAGCGCACCGGTGGCCGCTACGGCCTGCTGACGATGTGCGAGGGCGGAGGGCTGGCCAACGCGACTGTGATCGAGCGCCTCGGCTAGCGGTAGAGGGTGGCCAGGTAGAAGGCCCCGAGAAGGGAAACCAGCCCGACCGCGAGGTACCAGGGAGAGGTCGAGCCGGGCAGCACCTGCAGGTAGTTCAGCGTGATGAGCACCGTGCCGAAGAGCAGCAGGTCGAGCAGCGCCCAGCCGAACCAGTGGGGACTGCGGTGCGCGCTCTCGGGCTGGGGGGTCGTCACCCGCCCGCGCGCCTCGGGCGCCACGTAGCGGCCCATCTGCTTGGAGGTGCGTCGCGCTTTGGAGGCCATGGGTTCACATGCTACCGAGACCGGCGCGGACGGCCGTTAGGGGCAGAGGTTGAGGTCGACGCTCGAGCCGTAGGGGACCTGGGTGCCACCGGCGGGGTTCTGGCTGATCACCTGGCCCGAGCTGGCCGTGGTGCAACCGGGGTCGACCACCGTCGAGACGACGCCGATCTGGAGCCCCTGGGCCTGGAGTGTGGACTGGGCCTGGCTGGAGGGCTCACCCACCACGTTACGCACGACGACCTCGCAGAAGCCCGACGAGACGATCAGGGTGACGGTGGTGCCGGAGTTCACGGGGGTGTTGGCCGTCGGAGTGGTGCCCACGACCAGCCCGCTCTTGACCGTGTTGGAACACTGGTTCGTCTGCTTGTTCGAGACGGTCAGGTTGGCCTGGACGAGGGCCTGAGTAGCCGACACGATGGACTGACCCGAGACGTCAGGGACCGTGAACTGGGCATTGGGCGAGAGCACAGTCAAGGTGACCGTGTCGCCCGTCTGACCCTGGCTGCCGCCAGTCGGAGTCTGGGAGAGCACGGTGTCGGGCAGCGCCCCTTGGGCCGCGTTGGTCGTGAAGTCGGTCTTGTAGGACAGGCCGAGTGCCTGCAGCTGGCTCTGGGCGGCGGCCAGGCTCTGGCCGGTCACGTCGGGGATCGTCACCTTCTGGACGGCCTTGCCGAGACTGATGCGCAGCGTCACCGACTCGCCCTTGGAGACCTGGGCGCCGGCGCCCGGTGTCGTCGAGAGGACCGTGTTCTGGGGCTTGGTGGAGGAGATCTGCACCACCGCGCCCACCTTCAGGCCGTCCCCGGTCAGGGTGGCGCGAGCGGCAGCCACGTCCTGGCCGATGAGGTTGGGCATCGTCGTCACGGTGGCGGCCTTGTGACTGAGGACGTAGACCAGCGCGCCCCCGAGCACCAGCACGACCGCCAAGACCGCGGAGAGGGCACCCCACGGCGTCTGGCGCCGGCGGCGGATGTCGGTGCGCGGACCGGTCATCACCGGCACCGCCTGGGTCCGCTCGCTCGGGGCCACCGCGGTCACAGAGCGGGTCGCGTCAGCGCCGAAGAAGGCGCGGTCGCGCTCGGCCGCGCGCACCGGGGCACCTTCGGAGAAGCGGATCAGGTCAGCGCGGAACTCGTCGGCGCTCTGGTAGCGACGCGCGGGGCTCTTGGCCAGGGCCTCCATGACGATGGCCTCGAGGTCGTGGGGCACGTCGGCGAACTGCGACAGGTCCGGCACCTCGCCGTGCACGTGCTGGCTCGCGACCGCGACCGGCGAGTCGCCGACGAAGGGGGGGCGCCCGGCCAACATCTCGTAGAGCACGACGCCGAGGGAGTACACGTCGCTGCGCCCGTCGACCGCGACGCCCTCGGCCTGCTCGGGCGAGAAGTAGGTCGCGGTGCCCATCACCGAGCCCTCCTCGGCGAGGTGATCGTGGACAGCGACGGCCTGAGCGATCCCGAAGTCGGTCACCTTCACCTGGCCCTCGGGCGTGATGAGAATGTTGCCGGGCTTCACGTCGCGGTGCACCACGCCGTTGCGGTTCGCGTAGCCGAGGGCCGCCGCGACCTGGGCGGCCAACGCGGTCGCCCGAGCGGGGGTGAGGACCTGCTGGCCGCGCAGTACCTCGGCGAGGGAGGTCCCCTCGATGAGCTCCATGACGATGAAGTAGGTGCCCTCGTCCTCGCCCCAGTCGAAGACCGGGACGATATTGGGGTGTGAGAGGTTGGCGGCGGCCTGGGCCTCGCGCCGGAAGCGTTCGACGAAGCTCGGGTCGGCCGAGAGCTCGGGATAGAGGATCTTCAGGGCCACAGGGCGGTTGAGGAGCAGGTCCTGGGCCCGATAGACGAGGGCCATCCCGCCGCGCGCGATCAGGTGCGTGACCTGGTAGCGGCGCGAGTAGACGCGCGAGTCGGCCACGGGCTCCATACCGGTCACAGCCTACGCCCTCCCCTGCCCGTCGCCCCGGTCGGTCATGACTTGCAGGTGGTCGGGGTGCCAGTCGGCTTCTGGCCGTGCTGGATGGCGTAGGCGGCCTCGGAGATGCAGCTGATGACCGGTCCGGCCACCGTCGCACCAGTGCCCGAGACCACCTGGAAGGGAATGACCACGGCCACCGCGATGGTGGGGTGGGAGGCCGGCATGAAGGCGATCATCCAGTCGTCGGTGTTCTTCGCGGCGTTGCCGACCTGGGCAGTGCCGGTCTTGGCGGCGGCGTCGAGGTAGGCCGGGAAGACGCCGTAGGCCGTTCCCTGGGTGACGACCTCGTGCATCAAGGGTGTGAGAATCGCGGTCTGGGACGGGGTCATCGGCTTCAGCCAGGGGTGGGGGGTATAGCGGGTCACCAGGGAGCCGTCGGGGGCGGTGACGTAGGACAGGAGGTGGGGCGTCATCATCGTTCCACCGTTCGCGATGGCCGCCGCCACGAGGGCGTTCTGCAGGGCGGTCTCGCGGACGTTCTGCTGGCCGATGGCCGAGTAGGCGACGCCCGGCTGGTTGGTGAGGAAGGAGGCCGCACTCGGGAAGGCGGAGGAGGCCGCCCCGGGGAGGTCGATGGGGGGAACCTGGTTGAGACCGAACTCGTTGGCGGTGCTCGCGAGCAGGTCCCCCCCGAGGTCCAGCCCGAGCAGCGCGTAGCCGGTGTCGCACGAGGGGGGCAGCATCTGGGCCACATCCCCTCCGCAGGCGCTGAAGGCGAAGTTGGAGAGGGTCTGGTTGGACTGGGGCAGGCTGATCGTCACCTTGACCGGGTAGTGCTTCGTCAAGAGGTCCGGTCGACCCTGGATCGCGGCGGTCGTGGTGATGACCTTGAAGGTCGAGCCCGGTGGGAAGGACTGTTGGGTCGCGACGTTGCCCAGCGGCTCGAAGTGATGGGCGTTGGGGGTCGTGATCTTCTTCCAGTAGGCCTCGGCGACGAGGAAGCTCTGGGACTCGAGGGGCGTCTCGGTGTAGGTCGGGTTCGAGTACATGCCGAGGATGGCCCCGGTGCGAGGGTCGAGGACGACGGCGGCGCCGTCGCGCCCCGCCAGGGCGTTGCGGATCACCCGCTGCAGCGCGGGATAGATGGTAAGGGTCACCGAGTCGGCGCCGGTCTGGGGGGCGAGCACCTGGGCCCAGTTCTTGGCGGGCAGCGAATGCGGCTGGAGGTAGTTGTTGTACTGCGCCTCGAGCGCCCAGAGGCCATAGCTCGGCGAGGAGAAGCCCACCACCCCCGACACCAGTGAGCCCAGGGGGTAGACCCGTTGCCAGGGCGAGTAGCCGCTCGTCGCCGGCACCGACTTGGCGAGCACGGTCCCGTCGGCCGCGATGATCGAGCCGCGCTGGAAGAGCGAGGCACCCATCGAGTTGCGCGGATTGAGCGGTGAGGCGTTCAGTGCTCCGGCGCGGAAGAACTGCACGTTGGCCGCTTGGGCCACGACGGCCGCGAACAGCAAGAAGATGGCCGCCGCCATGATGCCCAGACGACGCGACACCGCTTAGCCCTGGCCCGTCGTCGTGGTGGTCGTCGGCTGGATCGGTTGGGTGCTCTTCCACCGAAGGTGCAGGTTCTGAGCGGCGGTCAGGGCCGCGTCGAGCGAGGTCTCGGTGAAGGAGTCCGACTGCAGGGTCGTCAGGTCGGCCGGCAACACCTGGCTAGCGGGGTAGTTGGTGTCGGCCACCAGGATCGGGTGGTACCAGAAGACCCCCTGGGGCTGGCCCTGGTAGACGGCGATCTTCTGGGTCGTGGGGTCGATGGCCAGGTAGTAGGTCGAGTAGGCGTACCAGTGGATGATCTTCACCGCACCGAAGGCGACAGCTCCCAGCACCAGGAGGCTGGCCGCCACGCGCCACGTGAACCGCCGCGCCCGGCCGCGACGACGCACCACTGGTGCCGAGGTCGCCACCGCCACCGGTCGGTCCTTGCCCACCGTGTGCTTAAAAGGTGCGGGGGCCGCGTCCACCGTGTCGAACTCGACGAGGACCGCCGTGATGTTGTCGTGCCCCCCGGCAGCTCGTGCCGCCGCGACGAGGTTCTCGACGATCGCCTCGAGCGGCTCGTCCGTCGCGGCGATCTCGGCGATCTGGGAGTCGCTCAGCTCATTGGAGAGGCCGTCCGAGCAGAGCAGGATGCGGTCCCCGGGCTGGGCCTCGATCGACTGGAGGTCCACCTCAACTGCCTCCTCGACGCCGAGAACTCGCGTGAGCTGGTGACGTCGCGGGTGGGTCTGGGCCTCCTCGGGCGTAAGTCTCCCCATCCGGACCCACTCCTCGGCCACCGAGTGGTCGTCGGTAAGTTGGCGCAGAGCGCCGTCGCGCAACTGGTACGCCCTCGAGTCACCGACGTGGGCCAAGGTGGGAAAGACCGTGCCGGTGTCATCGTGGGTCAGGGCCAGCGCGATCAGGGTGGTGCCCATGCCGAAGCGGTCGGGGTGGTCGGCAGCGTCCTCGACGATGGCCCGGTTCGCACTCTGGACCGCGGCCTGGAGCCCGGCGACCGTCGAGTCGGCCTGGAAGCGCTGGCTCGCCACCTCGGCGGCGATCTGGGCGGCCACCTCCCCGGCGGCGTGCCCTCCCATGCCGTCGGCCACTAGCACGATCGACCAGTCCACGAACAGGGCGTCCTGGTTGGAGTCGCGAACGAGGCCGGAGTCACTCGCCGCGGCGAATCGCCAGTGGGTCATCGCACGACCTCGAAGATCACTCCCCCGGTCTGGACGATGTCGCCCCGCTCGAGGAGCTGGCGTCCTGAGAGGAGCTCCTGGTTCACGTAGGTGCCGTTGGTCGACTGGAGGTCCTCGACCGTCAGGTCGCCGTCGTCGTTGACGAAGCGCGCGTGGCGCGAGGAGAGGTAGGTGTCGGCGATCTGTAGTTCGCACTCGGCCGCACGCCCGATCGTGAGCATGCCCTCGACGTCAATCCGCTCGCCGGCTCGCTCCTCGGGCTCGACGATCTCGAGCGCCAGGCCGCTGCCGCGGCGGCGGGACCGCTTGGCCCCGGGTTCAGCGGGCGGTCGGGACTGGATGATGGCCACCCGCAGCACGCGCGCGAAGAACAGCGCCGCCACCACCATGACCAACACCTGGAGCGGCCTGATGACCGCGGCGTAGTTCGACGCGGCGAGGAGCGTCAAGCGAGCTCGATCCTCAGATGGAGCCCTCCGACCACGACGTCGTCGTGAGGCGACAGCGACACCGCGGTGATGCGGTGGCCGTTGACGAAGGTGCCGTTCGTCGACTGGAGGTCGCGAACCGCCACTCCTTCGGGGGTGCGCCAGAACTCGGCATGGCGCCGCGAGACGTTCTGGTCGTTGATCACGATCTCGACCTCGGGGCTCCGTCCCACGACGAGGGGCCGATCGGACAGGACGAAGGCCCGTCCGTCGCTGGCGAGAACGCGGGGCTGGCTCTCCCCGCCCACGAACTCGGCTCGCACGGCGAGGTCGCCCATCTTGATGTCGTCGTCGACGTAGACCTCGACGGTCACCGGGCCCACGAAGTTGTAGCCCTCGTTGAGAGCGTGCTGGCGTACGGTCTCTTCGAGCTCGCTCACCAGGGCCCGCTGGAAGCCCTCGAAGCGGGCGGCATCCTCCGGCCCCATCCAGACCGTGATCTCGTTGGGGCTGATGGCCCCCTGGCTCGAGAGCTTGCGCGTGAGGTCAATCTCGCGGATGATGCGCGAACCGATCTCGATCGGCTGCAGCGCGTTCTTAAAGGGGCGCGACAGGGTGCGCTCAAACAACCGCTCGAGGCGGCCCTCCACACCCTTCAGCACCATGACACCCTTCACTGTACTGTCGGACCTGGGATTTTCAGGTGTCGCCGGAGGCCCTCCCACTGGGTCGACTATTCTCTTCCAGGCCCTCGGGCGAGTGGCGAAATTGGCAGACGCGCAGGCTTCAGGTGCCTGTGTCCGAAAGGACGTGCGGGTTCAAGTCCCGCCTCGCCCACCATTTGCGTCTCGGGAAGAGTCCACCAACCGGTTCGGTGGAAACCACCCGTGTAGGTTCTCCCCGTGAAGGGACGCCGGCGCGCGACGACGTGGGGCGTGGTGCTCGACAGCGCCGATCCGCCGGCTCTTGCACGCTTCTACGCGGATCTTCTCGAGTGGGAGTACGTGGGCGGAGACGACACCTTCGCCACGGTCGCGGCGCCCACTGGCGACGTCTACCTCGCCGTCCAGCTCCAGGCCGATCCCGCCTATGCACCCCCGACGTGGCCCGCCGTAGCGGGCGCCCCTCAGATGCAGTCCCACCTCGACTTCGAGGTCGATGACCTGGACGAGGCTGTCCAGTCAGCCCAAGGACTCGGAGCGCGCCCGGCACCACTCCAGCCTCAGCACAACGTGCGAGTCATGCTGGACCCTGAAGGCCACCTCTTCTGCCTCTACCGATCCGACTCGGCTTCCACCTAGTCCAAGGACCGCAAGTCCCACTGCCACCCCCGCACGTCAACTCGTCCCGTGGCGCCCCAGGCATCGCTTGGGCCCATCAGGCTTCGAAGACGCCGTCGTTGGCGGGGCGAATATCGGAGGTGTCAAAAGCCGATGTACGGACCTACGCTCCACCCTCGTGTTCCGCCCCCAAAAGCGGTCCCAAGGTCCCTCTGACAATTGGCGCCACGACAATGGTGGTCGCCAGAGCCGAGCAGATGATGACGGTGTAGGCGCTCGAACTGATCACGTCATGGCGGAGAGCCACTGACGCGACGATCACCTGCATGGTTCCGCGGCCGTTCAAGACGCTCGCGACCATTCGCGCAGATGCTGGACCGATTCCGCTGAGTCGAGCACCGGAGTATGACCCAAGAGACTTGGTCGCCAGGCCTACCACCACGACCCCAAGAGCCGACAGAGCGATGTCTCGCTCGCCCAGGGTGTGAAGCTGTAACTCCAGCCCGGCAACCCCGAAGTAGAGCGGAGCGAAGAGGCCGATCGCCGCAGCCTCCATGGTCTTGACGGCACTCGGCTGCAAGTGAGTTGACTGGCCTAAGAGCAGGCCAGCCAGAAAGGCGCCAAATGCCCCATCCACATGAACGGCCTGACACGCCGCGGCGAGAGCGAACATCGCGGAGACCATTACCGCGAACGGAGCCCTCACCGATGCGGGTGCATGGTTCGATCGCAGCAGGAGTGAGTCGGCCACCCGATGGCCGAAGATTGCCACGAGACCGAGGACGCCCACGAGACCTAGCGCTACGACGATGAGACGACCCGGTCCCTCGTTCACTCCGAGACTGACTCCAAGAGCGAGGAGTACGAATCCCACCCCGTCCTGCACCGCCGCCGAGCCGATGGCTAATTGGCTTGCGGAGTTGTCGGTAACACCCAGTTCGCGGATGATCCACGCGATGACGGGAAGAGACGAGACCGCGGTGATCGTGGCGAAGAGAACCACAACCGACACTCGCGTTCCAGCCGCTCCGACAAACTCTGACGGCACCATCATGCCGACGACCACTCCTCCGGCCAGGGGAAGCGCCAGACTCATTGATGTCGTGATGGTCAACGCGCGACGCATCCTCCGTAGAGCCGTCGCATCAGTCTCAAGACCGAGTACGAAGGACACAACGAGGAGCGACAGCTGAGCGAGGCCACCAAGCAGATGGCCACCCGCTTCATTGTGGGGAATGAGCCAGTGTTGTGCGCTCGGCCACAATCGACCCAAGAGATCGGGACTGAGGATCAGGCCGACTACCAGCGCCGCAACGACTGGCGGTTGACGTAGTCGGGCACCGATTGCGGCGACAAGGCGGGTGGACACGAGGAGGAGAGCGATCAAGGTCCACAGCGCCGCCAACTCGGATCCAGGGATGGAGGTCACGCCACGACTCCCCTCAGGTCAGGTGGTGGCCGCAGTCTACGAAGCCGATTGAATGCATTTCGCCCTCGACGGACGTAGGTGGGGAGACGGAAGATGCCCCGCCTGCCACGTTCGAGTCCTGCGCAGTGACGCGGCGCCGCAGGACGGACGCGCCTCGGACGCTGGCTCGACACGGACCGCCGCGTCAGCGACGTTGGAGCCCACGCCGAGTGACACCGTGAGAGCGGGGAGGTCTGTCACTTCCCCGCTCATAGCATGAGGGATGCCCGACACCAAGGGGGACCTGTGAGCGACGACACTGCCGGCGTATACGACCCGCAGCTGAATGACGCGCTCGGCGACATCGTCAACGCTCGCGTTGACAACGGGAGTTGCCCGACGGCTTTCGCCCGGGTCTTTCGGGGCGCCGACATCCTCTTCGAGTTGGGTGCGGGAGAGGTAGCCCCTGGCGGCAAACGACCTGGGTCCGACTCCGTCTATCGCATCGCCTCGTGCTCCAAGAGCTTCACGGCGGCGACACTTCTCTCTCTGCGAGACCAGGGACTCGTGAGCCTCGACGCACGGATCACCGAGTTTATTCCGGAGTTCACTGCCTCCCCACTGGGTCTCCAGGAGACGGCCCCGACGCTGCGCATGCTGCTGTCGATGTCGGGGGGCCTGGCCACCGACGACCCCTGGGCCGATCGCCAGGAATCCATCACCGGCGCGCAGTTGCGCGAGATCGTCGCGGGTGGCGTGCTCCTCACCACCAGACCCGGGACCGAGTTCCAGTACTCCAACCTCGGCTACGCCCTGCTCGGCCAGGTCATCGAGATCGTCACCGGCCGGCCCTTCCGCGAGGTCGCCCGCGAACGGATCATCGATCCCCTTGGCCTGCGCGCGACGGTCTACGAGGCGAGCGAGGTGGCTGCCGAGCGGCTGGTGCCCGGCTTTCGCCGGGGACCGAACGGCTGGGTGGAACTTCCCTTCTCGGGCCCCGGTGCCTTCTCCTCGATTGGGGGACTCTTCTCCTGCGCCAGTGACCTGTCGGTGTGGGCGAGCTGGCTGGCCTCGGCGGTGGGCGACGCCCCCGATCCCTCGGGACCGCTATCGGTGGAGTCGCGCCGCGAGATGCAGCAGATCGCGACCCCCATCCTCGATCTCGACTCGCTCGGGGTCTCCCCCGGTCACCGGGAGCGACGCTTCGGCTACGGCTTCGGGCTGTTCTGGGAGGTGGACCCCCGCTTTGGTCTCCTCGTCTCCCATTCGGGTGGCTACCCCGGGTTCAGCTCCCACATGCGTTGGCACGCCGCGACGGGCCTCGGCGTGGTCGCCTTCGAGAACGGGACCTACTCGGGCGCGGCCGGCACCGCGAGTGACCTGATTGACCGGGTCCTCGAGGTCTCCGGCTTCGAGCTCAGCCCCACCCGTCCGTGGCCGACCACCCTCGCCTTGGCCCGCCAGGCCGACTTCCTCATCCATCGTTGGGAGGACGACCTCCTCGCCGGCATCGCGGAGCAGAATGTCGCGCTGGACGTCCCCTTCTCGGAGCGGCGCGCGGACATCGAACGCCTGGTCGAGGCGGTGGGCGGCCTGCTCGATGAGGGCGGGGCCGACCTCGAGGTGCTCTCGGGCTCGGCCCTTCACGTGACGTGGCGGGTCCGCGGGCGCGCCGGCGACCTGGTCGCCGAGGTGCGCGCGAGCCCGAAGGATCCCCCCCTCATCCAGACCTTCACCGTGCGCCGGGCCTAAGCGACCGGGCCGTGTGCGCCAAGGTCCATCAGTCCTCGACGAACCCCTTCCAGCCTCGCAGGTAGTCGACGAAGCGGTCGCTCACCGCCTCTTCGTGCAGGGTCGTCACGCTCACGGGCAGGTCCCGCATCGCCGCGTCGGGGTCGTGGCGCAGTCGTTCGGGGAGATCGTGGTCGGTGATCGCGGCCCGACCCAGGACGACGAGGTCGAGTCCCCCGTCGAGTGCGGCCCGCACTAACGCACCCGAGTAGAGCTTGCCGGCCGCGGCCAGGCGCGTCACTCCTCGCGGGTGCTCGGTGAAGAGATCGAGGAGACGGCGACCGGCGTAGGCCGGGTCGATCGGCTCTTTGAAGACGTCCCAGAGGGAGAGGTCGATGAGGTCGACTTCGCCGGTCGATACGAGCCGGTCGAAGAGTTCGAGGACCTCGCTGGTGTCGACGCCGAAGCGCTCGGGGGAGAGGCGCACGGCCAGATGGAAGTCCGGGCCACAGGCCGACCGCACGGCCTCAACGAGCTCGAAGAAGATCCGCGAGCGGTTCTCGAAGGACCCTCCGAAGCGGTCCTCTCGCCGATTGCGCTCGGGGTCGAGGAACTGGCAGAGGAGATAGCCGTGCGCCCCGTGCAGTTCCACACCGCCAAAGCCGGCCCGCTGGCATCGTCGAGCCGCCTGCGCGAAGTCCTCGATCACCCCTTCGACCTCGGCGGTGCTGAGCGCCCGAGCGCCCGTCTCACCGTCGTCGAAGGGAGCCACCGGGGAGTGGCCGATCAGCTCCGAGGGCGAACGAAGCCCGGCGTGGTGCAGCTGGACGACGGCCAGTGACCCGGCGTCTGTGATGGCTGCGGCGAGGCGGGTGAGTCCCTCGAGGTGGTCATCGGAGAAGCAACCCAACTGACCCGGGAAGCCCTGACCGCGACTGGACACGTGTGCGGCGCAGGTCATCGTGATGCCGAAGCCCCCCTGGGCTCGCAACGTGAGCCAGCGGAACTCCTCCTCACTCAAGGTCCCGTCGGAGTGGCTCTGCTGATTGGTCAGCGGCGAGAGGACGAAGCGGTTGGCACTCGTCGGTCCGTGGGCGAAGGTGACGGGCTCGAAGGGCTGGGACATCGCATCTCCTGGGGGGTGGGAGCTAGTGGCGACCACAGTCCATCACGTCGGGGGCGCCAGAGCGGCGTCCAGTCGCTCGTCGAGGAAGGCGACGAGCTCTTCGGGGGTGGCACGGTCCCGACGCCTCCCGCGATGAGTCGGGCGCGCCCGTCGGTCGAGCCAGAGGCCGCCGCCGGTCGGCCGGTCCGCAGTCGTCGCGAGCCAGAGAGCAGTGTCGACCCCCTGGCGGGGAGTGCGCAGCAATGGTCGCAGGACCTTCGAAAAGGTCGGGAGCGAGTGGCGTAGTCCCGGGGTGTCGGTCCACCCAGGGTGGACCGCGAAGTAGGAGTGGTCGGGGTCGGCGCGAGTCCAGGCCTCGACCAAGGCCAGCTGTGCCCGCTTGGCCCGTGCGTAGGCGACGGTGCCTCGGTAGTCGCCTCCCATCTCGAGCTGGGAAAGGTCGAGCTCTTGGGTGTAGAGCCCCCCGGAGGTCATGAGGATGACCCGTGCACCGACGCCCAGGCGCACCAGCCGAGACATCAGGAACGGGGCGAGGACGTGACAGGCGAAGGTCGACTCCACACCCTGGGGGGTGAGAGTCCGCGTGGCACTGAGCGCCCCGGCATTGTGGATCACGACATCAAAGGAGTCCTCAATCCCCCCGACCACTTCGCGCACTGCGGCCAGGTCGGCGATGTCGAGACTGAGCGCCCGCACTCCTCGGGCCACGAGCGACTCGGGGACTCGTCGTGAGAGCGTCGTCACCTCCGCCCCGACGGCCACCAGGTGCTCGGCCATCGCAGCGCCGAGTCCCGAACTCGCCCCGGTGAGGAGGACGCGCCCCATCCACGGGCTCGGCAGCGGCGACCACCGGAAGAGCCGCGAGCGAACGACGGGTCCGACGCGGGAGAAGCTCGGCAGCACCAGAGCCTCGAGGAGGTCGTCGAGCACCAGGGAGGGGCTCGTCACGTCCCGCACCGAGTCATCCGCGAGAGGGCTGGCGACTGGTCGCTCCGGCGCCATCGTCGCTCAAGAGGTCGGGCCACCCCCTGGTTCTAGCGGGAACTCCGCAAGGCTGGGAGACTGTGGCCATGGCCTCCTTCGACGTCACGGCGACCACTCCCGCCGACGCCACCCTCGTCACCGCCTTCTTCGCCGACATGGCCAACCTCGCCCGTTGGGATCCCTCGGTACGGTCCGTGAAGCGCCTTGACGACAGCTCGCAGTCCCCCTCGCTGCACAGCCGCTTCCGCGTGCGCCTCGAGGTCGGGAGCCGAACCCTGGAACTGGACTACGAGGTGATTGAGCTCCAACCCGGAGCGAAAGTACGCGTGGTCGCCCGCACCTCCCAAGTGGTCTCGGACGACATGATCACCGTCGAACCCTTGGCCGAGGGATGCCGCTATCACTACCTCGCCGTGCTGCAGGGCCGCGGGCTCTGGCGTCTTGCCGACCCCGCGTTCTCCCGCGTGATCCGCCGACTCGGCGCCCAGGCCGAGCCGGGACTTCGCCGAGAGGTCGATCGGCTCGCTCGGTGACCTCACCTCTGACGTCCCAGGTGGTGCTGTGGGCACGTCAGAGGCGCGACCCCGACCGAGCCGCCGGCACGGGGACGAGAGGAGCGGGCCAACGATGACCTCCTGGCTCCTCTTCGACTACGGAGAGGTCCTCTGCCTACCTCCGAGCGCCGAAGACCGCCGCCAACTGGCCGAGGCCGCTGAGCAGAACGAGGCGAACCTCTGGCGCCGCTACTGGGAGGTCCGCCCGGCCTACGACCGTGGCGAACTCACCACCCTGGAGTACTGGCACACCGTCACCGGCGCGACGAGCTCCGAGCAGATCGCGACTCTGCACGAGCTCGACGTCGCGATGTGGTCGCGGCCCAATCAACCGGTGCTGGCCCACGCCACCCGCGCGCGCGAGCGGGGCCTCTCGCTCGCCATCCTCTCCAATGCGCCATCCCCGCTCGCCGACGCCTTCGATCGACTCACGTGGTTGGCAGGCTTCTCGCCGCGCCTCTTCAGCGGCCGGCTCGGCCTCCTCAAGCCCGAACCAGCCATCTTCCTTCTCGCCCTCGATGCCTTGGCGGCGGCGGCCGCCGAGGTCCTCTTCATCGATGACCGGCCGGAGAACGTGGCGACTGCCAACTCCCTCGGTTTACGGGGGGTGCTGTGCGAGGGTGTCGCCTCTATTGAAGCTGCCCTCGCCTGGGAAACAGGGCAGTCCTAAACGCCCGAGAAGCCACACCTCTGGAGCCCGCCGTCAGCACTTCTTAACACTTTTTAGGATTACTGTTGTCCTGGAGTTGTGGGAGCTCACGCCGAGCTCCGGGTGGCCAGGGGGATGAGATGTCACGGAACCATGGAACGACGATGACGTGGCGTGCGCGCGCAGCGCGAGCATTCGGCGCAGGCGCCGTCGCCGTCGGGGGTCTGATGGTGTTGGCCCTGCCCAGTGGTGCGGCCAGCGCCAACATCCTCACCAACGGAGGGTTCGAGTCCGGATCCTTCAGCCCTGGCTGGACGACCAGCAGCACCGGATTTGGTGGGTGGTCCGTCCAACAGTCCGGTTACCACTCCTGCGGTGGGGTGGTCAACAACCCCGTCGAGGGAACGCATGAAGCGGTCTACGACATGGGTGACGTCTCCGCGGGCGTCATGGTCTCCGACCCTTTCACGGTTCCAGCCAGCGGCCTTGTCTCGCTCTCCTTCGCCTACGCGAACTTCGCGACCTCGTGGAGCAAGGACCCGACCGCCCCTTATGACACCACGAAGGCGAACCAGTGGGTGAGCGTCGACGTCATCAAGGCCGGAGCGTCGCCTACCACGACCAATCCCAGTGACATCGTGACCACGCTGTTCGACTCCCAGAGTGGGACCCCTGCGCTGCGCCAGAGCTGGGAGACCTTGTCCGCCTCTCTCGCCGCCGAGGCCGGGCAGAGCGTTCAGATCCGGGTGGGCGTCGCGGATACCTTCAGCTGCAACCCAGTCTGGATCGACAACGTCAGTGTCACCTCGAGCGTCAGCGCGGGCAACTGGGGCTTCGAGTCAGGGTCCTTCGCCCCAGGGTGGTCGACCACCACCGACTCCGGCGGTGGCGGCGCGTGGAACGTCGACTCCTCGGGAGTGGTGACGTGCAACAGCGACATCAACAATCCGGTTCAGGGGTCCTACGAGGCGGTCTTCGACATGGGAGGGCCGTCATGGGGATCGCTCACCTCCGCGCCCTTTACGGTGCCGACTGCGGGACAACTGTCTCTCTCCCTCGCGTACGACAATGGCCCGAAATCCTGGGCTCAGGATCCGACCAATCCCTTCGACCTGCATGCCGCCAATCAGTGGCTCCGGGTCGATGTCATCAAGGCATCCGCGTCTCCCGTGTCTCTCAATCCGAGCGACATCCTGGCGACGCTCTTCGACTCACAGGCGGGAAGCCCTCCGTTCGCCCAGAGTTGGACAACCCTGAGTGCGACCTTGACACCCTTCATCGGCCAGAGCGTCGAGCTTCGGGTCATCACGGCCAACGACGAGGGCTGCCTCCCCGTGTGGGTGGACAACATCCAGGTGCCGGGACTGACCGCGCCCACCAGTCCCACCGGGCTCGAGGTCACCCAGAGTGGTAACTCGATGGTCGCCACCTGGTCACCGGTCTCGGGCGCAACCTCCTACACCTGTACCTTGATGTACGGATTCACGACGTCCACCACCTTCACGGTGACCACGGCCGACCCGACCTGCTCCTTCTCGGGGGTGGGCCCACAGTCGGCATGGGGCGTGTCCGTGGTGGCCAGCGCGGGAGGGGGCTCCTCACCCCCAGTCCTCGCCTTCTTGACCCCCAAGCCGCTGACCACGACGAAGAAGCCCGTTCCGACCGTGGGTGTCACGATCTGTCAGAAGGGCTCGAGTGCCGTCTTCAAGACGTTGCGCGGCTCCCATCGCACCTGTCCGCGCGGGTGGCACCGGGTCTAGCGATCGTCCGGCACTCCAAGAAGTGACAGCGGCTCCTCGGAGCGCGGTCGGCTCACCACGACCGCAGATCCCGCAGAGTCCCTTGCCAGATCATCGCGGACGGTGCGGTCGTGAGTGGCGCCCTCTGCGCTGGCTCCTCGCCATTGATCCGAGCGGCCTCAGCAGGGCAACAGGGAGTTACGACGTGAGAGAGGGCTCGCTTGACCCCGTCATCTCGAAAGACTAGTTTCGAAACATGTCTTTCGAAACACCCACCCCCGCGGCCCCGATCCGCGAGATCAGCGACGTGCAGACACTTCGTGCCCTCGCCCACCCGGTGCGGGCCGCCCTCATCGAACTGCTCAGCCTCGAGGGTCCCTTGACGGCCACCCAGGCCAGTGAGCGCATCGGAGAGTCGCCTTCCAACTGCTCCTTCCACCTTCGCCAACTCGCCAAGTACGGCTTCGTCGAGGAGGCCGATGGGGCCCGGGGGCGCTCTCGTCCCTGGAGGATGAAGTCCATCGGCATGCGCGTCACCTCGACCGAGGACGCCGAGTCGGAGATGGCGGTGGCCGCCGTGGCCCGAATCTTTCGCGAACGCGCCTTCGCTCGCTACCACGCCTGGCTGGAGGACCGGGGCGCCTACTCGTCCACCTGGCGCCAGGCGGCGGTCGACAGCGAGTTCGTCTTCTTCCTCACCGAGGAGGAGTTGCGGACCTTGACCGAGGAGCTGGTGACCCGCCTCGCCCCCCTCTACCGCGACCGGCTCACCGACCCCGCGGCCCGGCCCCCGGGCGCCCTGCCGGTCGAGATGCTGCTCCTCGCCTACCCCATCGCTCCCGAGGGCGACTCGTGAGCGCCGGCGGTCCTCGGGCACTGGCGCCCCTGCGCCACCGCGATTTCCGCTTCCTCACGGGGGGCCAGCTCGCCTCCAACATCGGTGACGCCTTCTACGCCGTCGCGCTGCCCTGGTACGTGTTGGCGACCCGAGGCGGGGTCCTGCTGCTCGGCACCGTGCTCGCCGCCTACGGCGTACCCCGGGTGGCCCTTCTCATCGTGGGCGGACACGCCTCGGACCGTTGGCGCCCCTGGACGGTGATGATGCTCGCCGACGCGTTGCGCGCCGCCGTCCTCGTCGCGCTGGCCCTTGGGGCCCAGCACGGTCCGGCGCGAGCGGCGCTGCTCGTGCCCCTGGCCATCGCGCTCGGCGTGGGCGACGGGCTCTTCCTGCCCGGCTCGATGTCGATCATCCCCTCGCTCCTGCCCGACGAGGACCTCCAGGCCGGCAACGCCCTGGCGGCGGGAGGGACCCAGGTCGCCACGCTCGTCGGCCCGGCCCTCGGTGGCGTGGTGGTGGCGACGGTCGGCCCGGCCACCGCCTTCTGGATCGACGGCGCCACCTTCGTCCTATCGGCCGTCAGCCTCGCGGCCATCGGACGATCCCGCCGAGCGCTCGCACGCGGCGCCGAGTCCGCCGAAGGGGGGTCCGCCTCGGGTGGACTCTGGCGATTCGTGCGCTCCCAGCGGGTCCTCCAGGTGATCCTGCTCGTGACCTTCGCCGCCAACCTCGGATTCGGCGGCATGGGCGAGGTCGCCCTACCGGCCCTCGCGCGTGGGCCGCTGCACCTGGGCGCCGGCGGCTACGGGGCCCTCATCGCCACCTTCGGCGCGGGCGCCCTGATCGGCACGATCCTCGCGGGCCAGGTGCGTCGGGTGCGTCGCCCCGCCCTGCTCGGCTCGGCCGTCTTCCTCGCGAGCGCCGTGGTGATCTCGGCGACGCCCTACCTGCCGAGCGCGACGCTCAGCGCGGGGACTCTCGCCCTCTTCGGCGTGCTGAACGCCTTCGGGAACATCGTGACCATCACCGCCTTCCAGCGATGGGCGCCGCCGGCGATGCTCGGACGCCTCATGGGGGTGCTGATGACGGCCAGCTTCGGCGTCTTCCCCCTCTCGGTGCTACTGGGCGGCGTGGTCGTCCACGCGGCCGGGCCGACCCTCTTCTTCCCGCTGGCCGGCGTCCTGCTGGGTCTCGCGGTCCTGGCCGGACTGACCCAGTCGACGTGGCGATCCTTCGGCGTCGAGGAGGGCGAGCCCTCACCACTGGAGTCCGCGGGCGGCTTCGACGTCGAGGCCGCGAGCTGACTCAGCGACCCTCGAGGGCTCGACCCATCGCCGCTACTGCCTCCTCGAGCAAATCGGGGGGCGCTGCGAAGTTCAGTCGCGCGCGGCCCTCGCCACCCGGACCGAAGTCGGCCCCGGGGCTCAGGGCGACGTGGGCGCGCTCGAGGAACCAGGCGGCCGGGTCCTCGAGCCCGAGGGCGCGACAGTCCAGCCACGCGAGGTAGGTCCCCTCGGGAGCCCGCACCCGGACTCCGGGCAGGTGCCGGGCGACCTGCTCGAGGAGGAGACGCCGGTTCTCCCCGAGCGCCTCGACCAGGTCGTCCAGCCAGCCCTCGGCCCTCGAGAAGGCCGCCTGGTGGGCGAGGCTTCCCACGTGGCCCGCCCCGTGGGCGGTCGACTCGGGGAGCGTGGACAGCTCGGTCGCCGCCCGCGCTCCGGCGAGCAGGAGACCCGCCTTGAAGCCGGCCAGGTTCCAGCCCTTGGAGGCCGAGGTCGCCACGAAGGCCTCCTCGGTGTCCTCGAGGGCGAGGTAGGGGGTGAAGGAGGTCCCCGGCAGCACCAGTGGGGCGTGGATCTCGTCGACGACGACCCTCACGCCGTGGGCGCGAGCCCGTTGCGTGACGGCGACCAGCTCGGCCCGGCTCGCCACGGAGCCGGTCGGGTTGTGGGGGTTCGCCAGCAGCAGCGCCGCGCGGCGACTGCTGCGCGAGGCGACCTCGAGGGCCATCTCGAGGTTGTCGAGGTCGAGACGTCCCTCCTCATCGAGGGGGGCCTCGACGACCCGTCGGCCGACCTCGCGGATGGTCGAGTAGAAGGGGGGATAGACGGGTGGGCAGATCACGACCGCGTCACCCGCGACCCCGGTGAGGCTGAGTGCGGCGCGCAGGGCGCTCAGGACGTCGCCCGTGACGAGGGCTCGCTCCGGCGCGACGCCGTCAAGGCACCAGCGCCGGGCCGCGAATCCGGCGAAGGCCTCGACGTAGTCCTCCCCCCAGGGGTAGCCCGTGTCGCCACGGCGCAGCGCCGCCTCCAGCGCCTCAACGATCTCGGGGGCCAGAGCGACGTCCATCTCGGCCACCCACAGCGGGATCACTGGGGCCGGATATTTACGCCACTTGGCGCTCGTGCGCTGACTCAACTGCTCACGCGTCGCCCACGACAGACCGCCCACCACCCAATCCTCCCACCACTCAGTAAGTCAGCCCTGGCGACAGGGGCGCGGCTCGCGCAGCGAGGGGGCAGGGATCACGGGCGCCAGGGCGGCGGCGGGGTCCCTCTCGGCCCAGAGCACCGGTCCGAGGGCGCCGAGGCGCGCCGCCAGTCCCTCGGCCGCGCCCTCGTCGACGTGGGCGAAGCCGCCCACCGCGCCGAAGAGGTCCCGGCGCACGAGCAGCGGGCCACCCTCGTCACCGGCGGCACCGCACAGTGCCGCGTCCTCCGCCCAGCAGGTGACCAGTCGCTGCTCGACCCACTCGGGAGACAGGGACTGGCCCGCCTCGACGAAGGCGATCCACGGGGCCCCCGTGCGCGCGGCCCCCAGGTTGAAGGAGAAGGGCCTTCCTCGAGCCGGCTGACGGTGGAGGACCACTCCGGGGAAGTGCCGCTCGACGACCCGGGCCGTTCCGTCACTGGAGCCGTCGTCGACCACCACCACCTCGCCCACCGGCCAGCTCTGGGCCCTCACCGCCTCGAGTGTGCCGGCCAAGTGGTCCTCGACGTCGCGGGCCCACACGACGACCGCGACGCCGCCCTCGCCCCGGGCCACCCGACGCCGCCCGTCGAGGGCCAGCCGGGCGCGCACGCGATCGTCGAGCAGGACCTCTCGCGCGCCGAAGTGCTGGGTCGCTTCGGGGCCCCGCCCGCTCAGCACGAGGACGTCACCCGCCTCGAGCTCCGCGACCGCGGCGGCGATCGCCGCAGCCCGGTCGATCTCGACGCTCACCCGCTCGTCACCGCGAAGACCCCGCTGGAGGTGCTCGAGGATCTCGGTCGGATCCTCCTCTCCGGGGCTGTCGGAGGTCAGCCACAGTCGGTCGGCCGATCCGGCGGCCCTCACCATCTTCGGGCGCTTGTCGAGGTAGCGGCCCCCGCGCGCGCCAAAGAGGGAGTGCACCCGACCAGGGGCGATCTCCCGGGCCGTCCCGAGCAGCGCCGCCAGGGCGTTGGGTGTGTGGGCGTAGTCCGCCACGACCAGATAGGGCTCGTCCTCGCGGGTGAGGACCTCGAAACGGCCCGGCGGCGGAGCCGCCCCCTCGATTGCCGCGCCGGCGACGTCCTGGGCCACGCCCAGGCGGCGGGCGGCCAGGTAGGCGGCCGCGACGTTGGCCCCGTTCACCCGGCCCACGAGGGCCGAGCGCAACGTGATGGCCCCCTCCTCGCTGGTCACTCGCACCTCGAGGCCCTCGAGGCCGCGCGAGAAGGTGTTCACGATGACGTCAGCTTCCTCGCGCCCGAAGGTCGTCACCGGGATCTCCAGGCTGGCGGCCAGGCGACGACCCCACTCGTCGTCCACGCACACCAACGCCTCCTCGCACCACGCCGGGTCGAAGAGGCGGGCCTTGGCCTCGAAGTACTCCTCCATCGAGCCGTGGTAGTCGAGGTGCTCGGGCGACAGGTTGAGGAAGAGGCCGAGGCGGAAGTGGGTCCCGTCCACCCGGTGCCGGTGCAGGCCCTGGGAGGTGACCTCCATCGCGATGACCCCCGCGCCCCGGGCGGCCAGGGCCGCGAAGAGGCGCTGCAGGTCTGGGGCCTGGGGCGTCGAGAGCTCCGAGTCGGCCACCAGCTCCTCGCCGAGGTAGATCCCGGTCGTGCCGATCTGGGCGACCGGGCGGTCGGGTGTCGCCAGCAGGGCCCGCAGCAGCTGGGCGGTGGTCGTCTTGCCGTTGGTGCCGGTCACCCCGAGGACGGGGACCCGTCGGGACGGCTCGCCGTAGAGGGCGGCCGACACCGGGCCCGCCGCGCGCACGACGGAGGGCACGACCAACTGGGCGCAGCCGACCTCCACGGGCTGGTCCACGACGACGGCGTGGGCGCCACGCGCCACCGCCTCGGCGACGAAGGCCCGTCCGTCGTGATGCGCGCCGGGGAAGGCGAGGAAGAGGTCCCCCTCGCGCACCGTCCGGCTGTCGTGGGCGACGCCGGCGACCAGGGCGTCTCCGAGATGGTGAGAACCCGGGACGGCCGCCACCAGGTCGCGCAGTCGCGTGGGCCGTCGACCGGGCTCGTCCCACGCCCGGTCGAAGCTGTTCACGGGCACCCCACCTGGCTACCGAAGCCAAGTAATGGGAGCGTAAAGGCCCCCTAAGAAGGCACGGGGCTCGCCGCGGAGCCACTCACTAGAGTGCGGCCCATGGAGCTCGAGCGAGTCAAGGCCGCGCCCGACGAGAACGACGCCATCCATCTGCGCCGCGCGTCCAACCCCTCGTCGACCCTGTGCGGGCTGCGGGTCACCCGGGTCGTCAGCGCCGCCGAGTCGGACTGCCCGACCTGTCGAGACTTCGCCGCGGGCCGGGTCTAGAGATGAGGGGGCCGACGTGGTCGCCCACGTCGGCCCCGATCTCGAGAGCTCAGCCTCGCGTCACCTGAATCCGCGTGGTGCCGCTCTCGACCTTCTCCACCGGCATCGGCATCCGGACCTCGAGGACCCCGTCGGTGTAGGACGCGGTCACTCGGCTCTCGTCGACTCCCTCAGGCAGCACGACGCTGCGCGTCAACGAGCCGTAGCGGAACTCGCTGCGGTGGAGGTGCCGTCCAACCTTCTCCTCGTGCTGACGCCTCTCGGCGCTGATCACGAGGGTGTGGTCGACGATCTCGACCTGGACGTCCTTGTCAGGGTCGACGCCCGGGAGCTCCGCGCGCACGACCATGGAGTCACCCTCGTGGAACTGCTCGACGCGGATCATCGGACGCCAGTCGGCGTCGCGGAACATGTCGTCGAACCAGCGCCAGGAGGGCCAACTCAGGCTCAGGTCGGGGAGGCGCTTGTCCAACTTCGAGGACTTGACGTCAGTCATAGCGACCTCACTCTCTCGAGCGGGTGCCGTCTCACTCTGAGCGGCGACACCGCTCCACCGTCGAGGGTAGAGCCGACCCCTGGCTCGGGCTAGGGGACAAGGTCACAGCCCTCTAGCGCGCGTCACTCCCCTGGTCGAGGCCGGAAAGACGCCGCAGCGGCCTCGCCAGCGCCGAGTTGTCCTCCTCGCCGTGACCCTCAGCGATCAGTCCGTCCTCCAACGTGGCCGCCAGGCTCGAGACGGGCAGCACGGCGCCGACCCGTCGCGCCAGCTCGAGGGCGATGCCCAGGTCCTTGCGGTGCAGGGCGATCTTGAAGCCCAGGGGGTACTCGTCGTCGATCATGCGCCCCGAGCGGTTGGCGAGCACCCAGGACTGAGCAGCCCCGCCCCCGAGCGCGCCGAGGACCGCCTCGACGTCCACTCCCCCCTTGAGGGCGAGCACGACACCCTCGGCCACGGCGAGATAGGTGCCCGCCAAGATGACCTGGTTCACGGCCTTGGCCCACTGGCCCGCGCCGACCGCGCCCAGGCGGGTGACGGTCGTGCCCATCGCGCGCAGCACCGGCTCGGCCCGGGTGAGGTCGGCCTCGTCCCCGCCGACGAGGATCGTCAGGGTGCCGCGCTCGGCCCCCTCGGTGCCGCCCGACACCGGGGCGTCGAGGAAGCCGACGCCACGCTCGGCCAGGCGGGCGGCCACCTCCTGGGCGGCCACGGGGCTGGTGGTGGAGCAGTCGACGACGACCGCCCCGGGGGCCAGTCCCTCGATCGCCCCCTGCGGGCCGAAGAGGACCTCCTCGACCTGGGGCCCGTCAGTCACGCAGACCACGAGGACCGCGCAGTCGCGCGCGGCCTCGGCCGGCGAGGCTGCGACGCGCGCGCCCTGAGCGGCCAGCGCCGCCGAGCGCGAAGGCGTCCGATTCCACACGGCGAGGTCGAAACCCGCCGCGGCGACCCGGCTCGCCATCGGCGCACCCATCGATCCCAGGCCCGCGAATCCCACTCTCATCTTGTCCCTCCCTCCGCCTTGAGGCTAGGTGGCGGGTCGGCCGCGAGAGGGGGCCGCCGTTCTCCGCTGGCCGTACCCCTCCACGGGCGCCTTCGTGCAGCGCGGTCGCGCCAGCTGGCCCACCTCACCGAGTTGTCGGATGGGTGACGATGCGCCGACAAGCCCCGGCGCCGTGCTAGCCAAGTAGGGACATGCTGAACCGACCGACCCGCCCGCCGCGGGCCGGGGTGGTGGCCGTGGCCGACGTGGAGAGCGAGGTGCGCTCCGTGCTGTCGGGCCATGGTGCCGAGGCGGGGCACTACTCGGTGCTCGGACCCGACCCCTGGCGCGCGATCTGGAATCGCGACCGCAGTGGCTTCGTCGCCTTCTTGGAGGGCCGACGGTGCGTGCTGGCCTGGCGCTCGCCGGTCGCTGACCCCTCCGACCAGCCCGGACTGCTCGAGGACCTGTTGGACTACGCCCGCCAGACCCGCCGACAGCTCTTGTGCGTGCCGGTCAACGAGGTGACCGCGCGAGCCGGCGCGGCCCTGGGGATGGTCTCCACCTGGGTCGGTACCGAGTGCTTCCTCGACCTGCCGACCTGGTCGATCGAGGGGGGGCGGCGCCAGAAGGTCCGCTGGGCCCGCTCCCACGCGGCCAAGATCGGCTACCACTGGCGCGAGGCACATCCGCTCAGCGTCGAGGAGGACTTCCAGGGGATGTTCCGCGTGGAGGAGCTCTGGAAGGAGGAGCGGCGCGAACGGCGCACCGACTCCTTCTTGCGCACCTCCTTCATCGAGCTCGCCCACCTGCGCCGCTACTTCGTGTGCGAGGGCCCCGAGGGCATCGTCGCCTCGGCGACCTGCTCGCCGATCAACGCGAAGGGCTGGTACCTCCAGGACCCGGTGCGAGCGCCCCGCGCACCACGCGGGGCCCTCGAAGGGGCGATGGCCCTGGCCCTCGACACCCTGCGCGACGAGGGCTACGCCGTTGCCTCCAACGGCCCCTTGCCGTTCTGGCACCCAGAGGAGGGGGCCACCGACTCCAAGCCCCTCGGCCCCCTGGCCAACCGGATCCTGGGCTACTTCGACCAGCGCTACCGCTTCCAGCACATCAACCAGTTCCGAGCCAAGTTCCAGCCCGACGCCACCATGCCCGTCTACGTGCTGCGCAGCCACCGAGTGGTGACCCCGGGGGTCGCCCGCTCGATGACCACCCTGCTCACCCGCCCGCCGGCCTCTTGAGCCGCAACGGCGGCACCGTGCGCGGGGGCTGACGGCGCGCGGGCAGGTCCTCGATCATCACCCTCACCGAGGCGGCGACCTCCGCGAGGGCGCGCTCGACCTCGGGGCGCTCCATCTGCGAGGCGCTCAAGGCCCCGACCTTGCGAAGGAACTGGCGGGCGGCCTCCTCGATCTCCTCAGAGGTCGCGGGCGGCTCGAGACCCCTCAGGGCGGTGATCGAGCGACACATCTAGCGAGCCATCACGACGACGGTGGCCCCGGTCGGGTCGCGCAAGGTCGCCATGCGCCCGTAGGGGGTGTCCTCGGCCACCCGGGTGACCTCGCCACCCGAGGCCGCCGCCGTTGCCACCGCGGCGTCGACGTCGCTCACCCCGAGGTAGACGAGCCAGCTCGGGGCCGGGTCGCCAGGGTTCGTCGCGGCGTCGTAGAGGCCGAGGAAGGCCGCCCCGTCGCGCATCGCGGTGCAGTAGCGGAACTCGTCGCCGTCACCCACCGTCTCGAACTCCCACCCGAAGACCCCGCCGTAGAACTCGCGGGCCGCATCGTAGGCCGTCGTGTGCAACTCGAACCAGATCGCGTGGCCCGCCTCGTCACGCCGCTCGAAGCCCGCGAAGGTGCCCGGCTGCCAGACCCCGATGGCGGCCCCCGTCGGGTCGACCATCACCCCCATCGTCCCGAGGTCGGCGACGGCCGTCGCCGGCACTACGACCGTCGCGCCCCGACTCTCGCCCGCCGCGAGGGTGGCCGCCGCGTCGTGCACGGCGACGTATGTCATCCAACCGTCGGGCTGGGCCCCGCCGGACCAGTTCGGCATGCCTCCCGCGACGGTCTTCCCGTCGTGGAAGAACATGAAGTAACTGCCCATCGACTCGTCGGCCTCACCGGCCTCCCACCCCACCACCGCCTGGTAGAAGGCGCGCGACGCCGCGCTGTCGCTCGTGGCGAGGTCGATCCAACAGGGCTCGCCCACCCTCTCGCTCTGATCCGTCATGGTCCCCCCTCCTCGGGGAAGCCTACGGACCGCGGCGGAACGGCGCTCGGCTCAGGCAGACAGGTCCCGGCCGGCGCCGAGCACCCGCTCGAGATGGCCAGTCGGGCCCACCACCACGAGGTCGGCGCGACCACCGGGGCTCAGGTGGCCGAGGTCACTGCGCCCGAGCATGCGCGCCGGCCGCCAGGTGATCGCCCGGGCCGCAGTGCGCAGGTCGGCCCCGGCCGCCAAGAGAGTGGGCAGGGCCTGGTGCAGGGCCGACACACCCCCAGCTAGGGTGCCGTCACCTCGGCGGGCGACCCCTTCGCGCACCTCCACCTCCACCTCCCCGAGTCGGAACCTCCCGTCGCCCTGTCCCGCGGCGGAGATGGCGTCCGAGACGACGCCCAGTCTCTCCCCCGCGACCGCCACGACCAGCGCCAGGGTCTCGGGAGCCAGGTGCACACCGTCGGCAATCACCTGGACCGCAACCTCCGCGCGTCCGAGGGCGGCGCCGACCAGGCCCGGCCGCCGGGCCCCGAGGGGTTCCATCGCGTTGAACAGATGGGTCACGGCCCGCGCACCGGCCTCGAAACCGGCGTGAGCTTGGGCAGCGTCGGCCGCGCTGTGCCCGAGCGAGACCACCACTCGCTCGCGGAGCCAACTGATGAGCTCGAGAGCCCCGGGCAACTCGGGGGCGATGGTGATCATGCCGACCGCGCCGCCGGCGAGGAGCTCCTCGGCCACGGCTCGATCGGCGGCGCGCAGGTGGGCCACGGGGTGCGTCCCCGAGCGCGACGGCGAGAGGAAGGGCCCCTCAAGGTGGGCGGGCAGGATGCGCGCACCCGGCAGTGAGCGCGTCCGCGCCTCGTCCAGGCGCTGGAGGGCTCGGCGAGTCTGGAAGGGCTCGGCGGTGATCAGGGTCGGCTGGTAGGCGAATACCCCGTCGGCCGCGAGAGCCCGACCCATCGCCGCCAGGGCGTCGAGGTCGGCGTCCAACAGGTCGACTCCCGCGTAGCCGTTCACCTGGGCGTCGACGAGGCCGGGCAGGGCCAAACCTTCGCCGGGCGAGGACACCCCGACCGCCACCACGTCGCCCTCGGCGACCACCACGTCGCCCTCGACGATCTCGCCATCGACCAAGGCGGCCGCCACGCCGAGGCGCCGACCCGCACTCGCCGGACGCGCCGTCCCACCCCGATCGGCGAGGGCCGCCCGCAGCCGGCCGCCGTGGCGATCGAGCCGCGCCACCGCCTCGCTCGGCGCAAGGCCGGCGGCCAGGACGAGGACTGCGGCCTTGGCGCGCCACCCGGTGGCCTCCAGAGCGGAGTGCGCCGCCTCGCTCGGCGCTCCAGTGATGGCCGCGACGATCCTCTCCGCGCGCTCGCGGAGCTTGTGATTGGTGGCCCGCACGTCGACCATCAGGTTGCCGTGGGTCTTGCCCAGGCGGACCATCACCGAGGTCGAGAGGATGTTGAGAACGACCTTCTGGATGGTGCCCGCGTTGAGCCGGGTCGAGCCCGCGATCAACTCCGGGCCGACGGGAACCTCGATGGCGATCTCGGACACGGCGCCGATCTGCGAGCCCTCATTGCACGCCAGGGCCACCGTCAGTGCTCCACGCTCGCGCGCCCACTCAAGAGCACCGAGGACGTAGGGGGTCCGACCACTCGCACTCACGCCCACCACGGCGTCGAGCCCCGACAGGCCGAGCGACTCCAGCGCCACCCTCCCGGCGGCGGCGTCGTCCTCGGCGTTCTCGACGGCGTGCTGGAAGGCGTGACCTCCCCCGGCGAGGACTCCGAGGACCTGTCCGGGATCCACGTTGAAGGTGGGGCCGGCCTCGGCCGCATCGAGCAGTCCCAACCGCCCGGCGGTCCCGGCACCGATGTAGATCAGCCGACCACCGTGCTCCATGCGAACGGCGACCTCGTCGACAGCGTGGGCGATCTGGCGCCGGCTCCGGTCCACGAGAGCCGGCAGCCGGGCGAGGTCCGCGCACATCGCCGCGACGAGGTCCTCGGCCGACCAGGTGTCCAGGTCCTCGAGACCCGTTCGGATCTGCTCGGTGCCCAGGCCGGCGAGGTCGTCGGCTCGGGTCACGCCACGGCCTCTGACGCGAGGCGGTGGAGGAGGGCGCGGAACTCCGCCTGACGAGCCAGGTCGCGCCGAGGATGGACCGCGTTCGTGAGCAGCACCACGGCCACCTGTCGACGTCGATCGACGAGCAGCGAGGTCCCCGTGAAGCCGGTGTGCCATAGGGTCCCCTCGGCCCAGTCGCCCCACCCCTCAGGCTCGAGGCGCCACCCGAGTCCTCGAGCCTCGGGCTCCGCGTCGCTCTGGAGCCGAGACATCTCCTCGATGCTCGCACTCGAGAGCACCGGGTGGGTCGACGGGTCGAGCAGCGCCCCCACGAAGAGCGCCAGGTCGTCGGCCCGGGCGAAGAGTCCCGCGTGACCGCTGACCCCGCCCATGGCGTGAGCGTTCCCGTCGTGCACCTCGCCCCAGACGAGGCCCGGCTCGGTGCGCTGGTCCCCGTCCAGCTCGGTCGCCGCAATGTGGCGACGCCATGAGCGTGGGGGACGGTAGCGCGCCGTTGTCATGGTGAGGGGCTGGGTCACCATCTCGCGCACGGCTCGCTCGAGCGGCTGGGCCGCGGCCGCGGACAGCGCCCACCCGAGGACCATGAAGCCCAGATCGCTGTAGAGCACCGGACCTATGGCGCCGGAGTTGGCGGCGTCGGCGAGGACGGCCGCCCGCACCGCCGCCTCGTCCTCACAGGCCTCGAAGTAGGGGCGGTGCGCGAGGAGGCCTGACCGGTGGGTGAGAAGGTGACGAAGGGTGACGTCCTCTCGGGGGTAGCCCTCGACCCATCGAGAGACGGGGTCGTCGAGACGCCAGCGACCCTCCTGGGCCAAGCGCAGAGCAGCGGTCGTCGTGGCCACGACCTTGGTCAAGGAGGCGAGGTCGTAGCGGGTCTCGACGTCGGCAGCGACAGGCTCGCCCACTGCGCAGGCCGATCCCGCGGCGACTCGCAGCCACGGTCCCTCACGATCGAGCACCACGAGGTCGGCGGCCGGCGGGAAGCTCTCGTCGACGTGGTCGAGCAGGGCATCGAGGAGGGGCGCGGCCCGTCGAGCCCGTCCGCGGCGAACCCGGATGAAGGGCTCAAGCACCGCTCAGCGCCCTCCCGAGGAAGGCGGTCGGCGCAGACGGATCTCCTGGGCGCGGTACTCCTTCTCGACGCGCCGGGAGCCGTCGGGTGAGAAGCCGTGGCGTTCGTAGAGAGCCCGGGCGCGCTCGTTGGACTCGAAGAACCACAAGGTGATCGGCCGTGGCCCACCCGCCTCGAGCTCGTCTACCGCGTAGCCGAGCAATCGAGAGCCGACGCCGGTGCCCGCGGCGTCGGGGTGGACGTAAAGGCCGTAGACGTGACCGTGGCGGGGGTCATCGGGGTCGTGTCCGAAGCGTACGAAGCCGACCACCCGTCCGTCACCGTCGACCGCGACGACCGTGCGAAGACTCCCCGACTCGATGAGCGATCCGAGCCACTCGGCCAGCTCGCTCTCGTCGAGCGCGTCGATGATGTCGTCGTCAACCACTCCGCGATATCCCGCTCGCCAGGAGTCGGCGAAAACCCGGGCCATCGCGGGGGCGTCCGTGCGGCGAGCACCGCGCACGCCGACACGCGGTCGGCCCTCGTCTCTCGGGCGCTCCAAGTGGGTCTTGAAGCGGAAGCGGTCCCCGCGGTAGAGGGACTTGACGAACTCGATCGGCTGACCCGTGGAGTCGACGGTGGAGCGCGAGAACATCAGTAGGGGCGCACCGGTCCACAGCGACAGCAGGGCGGCCTCTCGCTCGGTGGCCAGTGCGACCTCAATAGTCTCCTCGGCCGAAGCGAGGGTGATGTCGTACTCGGCCGCGAGTAACTGGTATAGGGACTGGTTCTGGGCCAGCGCCGCCGTGATCCCGTCGAAGCGGTCCGCGTCCAAGAACACGGCCTCAATGGCGATGGGATCCCCGTCGGCCAACCGGAGGCGTTCGATCCGAAGGACCTCGGCCTCGGGGGAGACCTGGAGCTTGGCCCCCACTTCCGCCCCGGCGATGACCCGCCGCACGTCAAGCAACTTCGAGCCCGGGATGATGCCCTGAGCCCGCATCCCCTCGGTGTGACTCGTCAACTCGAGGGACTGGACGATCTTGGCCTGGGCTACGAAGGTCCCCTTGCCCTGGCGGCGCGTGATGCGCTGCTCATGCTCGAGGGCGCCGAGGGCGGCGCGCACCGTGGATCGCGAGACCGAGTAGGTGGAGCACAGCTCGCGCTCGGTAGGCAACATCGCCCCCACCGGGAGGTTGGCGATCAGGTCCGCGAGGCTGTCGCGCAGCTGTTGGTACTTGGGCGCATCGCCTGACGGCCCCTCTTGGGTCCTAGCGAGACTCACGCCCGTCCGCCCTCAGCTCCGAACCCCCCACGCCCGCGAGAATACCAATCGACGTTGGTCCGTGCAAGCAAGAAGAAATTGGTATGGTCTGACTTACCTTGTAATCAAGGATTATCCCGTGATTGGTCAGAATGGTCGCCAGGTGGTCATCTCTTGACGCCTTCGAAATGGTATCTGTATAGTCAGCGTTCGAGACAATCTCCGAACAGTCAGGGGGAGTTCCATGAAGACATGGCGACGGCTCAAGACGGCCTCCGTCTTGGCCACAGCGTGCGGCTTGGCCGCCACGTTCACCGGAGGAGGGTTGCTAGCCACGGGCTCGGCCGCTTCGGCGGCGTCGAAGACTTTCGTCATCGCCGACACCTCCAGCGTCCAGAAGATCGACCCCGACGTGGTCACCAACTTCCTCGACTTCGAGACGTTGGGACTGATTTACGACACGTTGGTCCAGTTGAGCCCATCGATGGCGATCACGCCCGACCTGGCCACGAGCTGGTCCTGGTCGAAGAACGGCCTGGTGCTGACGATGCAACTGCGTCACGGGGTCAAGTTCGACGATGGCTCAACCTTCACCTCGGTCGATGCCGTGGCCTCGCTGAAGCGGGCTCAGTTGGCCAAGACCGCTGACCCGGCGGCCTCCTACATCGCGTCGGTCAAGACGATCGCGGCGGCAGGCCCCTACGCGATCAAGTTGACCCTCAGCCACCGTGACGCCTCGGTGCTCGGCGGACTGACCTCGGTCAACATGGCGATGATGCCCCACAAGGCGATCGCCAGCGGGTCGATCGCCAAGACGCCTGACGGCACCGGTCCGTTCGTCTACACGGGCTGGAGCCCGGGCAACTCCTTCACTATGAAGGCCAACGCCCACTGGTGGGGCGGCAAGGTGACGTTGCCGGCGATCAAGGTCGAGACCATCGCGTCTGAGCAGTCGATCGCCTCCGCTCTCCAAGCGGGCACGGTGCAGATGGGCGACCTCACCCTGCCGACCGTCGTGTCGAGTCTGCCCAAGAGCTACAAGGTCTCCAAGGCGCTGAGCCTCAGCTACCGAGTGCTGCAGATGCAGGACAACCAGCCGGGCAGCCCGCTCGACAACGTCGACAACCGCCTGGCGATCGAGTGCGCGACCGACCGCAACCAGATCATCCAGGACGCCGTCGCGGGACAGGGCCAGCCCTCCGGGCCGGTGCCCCTCGGGCCGTTCGCCTCGAAGCCGGTGTCGGCGATCTGCGCGACGCCGAGCGTGACGAAGGCCAAGGCCTACCTCGCCCAGGCGGGTAACCCCAACGGGTTCACCTTCACCGCGATCACCTCCAACGCCCTCGACGCGACGTCGGCCGCCCAGGCCACGGCGTTGCAGGCCGAGTTGGCTCAGGTCGGCATCACGATGAACATCAAGGACGAGGACTCCAACAGCTACATCCAGGACTGGCTGCACGGGAACTTCCAGGCGGCCTTCGCGGAGAACGGCGCCAACCCCGACCCGTACGTGATGTACAACCGCTACTTCGGGGCCAACGCCTCGCTGGCGGTGCCGGCCGGCTACTCGAACGCCTACCTCCAGCAGCTGCTGTCCAAGGGCAACCTCGCCACGACCCCCTCGGCCCAGAAGGCCGCCTGGGCCGCGGTGTCGGCGTACCTGACCGATAATGCGGTGTGGGACTGGCTCTTCACGGCCTACAACTTCGCCGCGCTCTCGCCGTCGGTCAAGGGATTCACCCTGTCGCCGGTCAACACGACGGCCTTCCACGCGCTGGCCAAGACCACGCTCGGTTAACCCCCCACTCGCCAGGCGCCGCACGATGACCCCAGCCATCGTGCGGCGCCTGGCGAGCATGGTCACCACGCTGCTCGGCGTGCTCGTGGTGGTCTTCGTCATCCTGCGCCTTCTTCCCGGAAACGCCGTCACCGCCTCACTCGGCGTGAACGCGGGTCTCCTCACCAAGGCCCAGACCGACGCCATCAACCGCTTCTACGGCATCGGTGAGCCCATCCCCCAGCAGTTCCTTTCTTGGTTGTGGGCGATGCTGCACGGGAACCTGGGCGTCTCGCTCGGCTCAAGAGTGCCGGTGTCGACCTTGGTCGGCTCGGCCCTGCCCGTGACCCTCGAGTTGGCGGTCATGGCGATGGTCCTCGGCTTGATTATCGGGGTGGGGCTCGGCATGCTCGGCGCCCTGCATCCCGATCGTTGGCCCGATGACCTCGGACAAGGGGTCGCCGTCTTCGGCCTGGCGGTGCCGAGCTTCGTCATCGGCACGATCCTGATCGCGTACCTTTCCGCGTGGTTCCACTACTTCCCCAGCTCACTCGGCTTCGTGGGGCTCTTCACGAACCCCTGGTTGAACCTCCAGCAGGTTTTCCTGCCGGCTCTCACCCTGAGCTTCGGCATCGGCGCCGCCATCATGCGCACCACCCGCGCGGCGGTGCTGGAGGCGCGCAGCCAGAACTTCAGCCGCACCGCGCGCGGCAAGGGGGTTTCCCGCCGCGCCTACATTTGGCGCCACCTCTTCCTCAACGCCCTGGTGGCTATCACCACGATGTCGGGCATCCAGTTCGGCTACCTACTCGGCGGCGCCGTCATCGTCGAGGACATCTTCGTCCTCCCGGGTCTCGGTCGACTCCTCATCACCTCGATCTCGGACCGCGACTTCCCGGTGGTCCAGTCGGTGACCCTGATCTTCGCCGCGGGCTTCATCATCGTGAACGCCCTGATCGACGTCTCCTACTCGCTGATTGACCCCCGCACGAGGCGCAAGTGAGCCGTGGACTCGCCCGTCGAGCGCGCTTCCTGCGCGCCATTTGGTCCTCACGCAACGGCCGCATCGGCCTGCTCTTCGCGCTCCTGGTGGTCGTGGGCTCCTTCCTCGACTGGGTCCACCTCACTCCCTACCCACCCAACGCCCTCAACGACACCGCATTGCTTAAGGGGATCAGCCTCCATCACCTCTTCGGCACCGACCAGTTCGGTCGCGACACCCTCTCCCAAGTGCTCCAGGCCCTCGGGGTCTCGCTGGAGATCGCGCTGCTGGCCGTGGCGATCGCCGGCACGCTGGGCACGCTGGCTGGGGTGACCGCCGGCTTCCTGGGCGGGTGGCCCGCGGCGATCATCATGCGCGTCACCGATGTCATGTTCGCCATCCCGGCGATCCTCTTCGCCCTGGCGGTCGTCTCCGCCCTGGGCACCGGGGTGGTCGACAGCGCCCTGGCCATTGGCATCGCCTACGTCCCGATCTTCGTGCGGGTCGTGCGTGGCCCGGTCCTCTCACTTCGCTCGGCCGACTTCGTTCGAGCCGGACGCGTCCTCGGCTACTCCCGTGCGCGGCTGCTCTTCCGCCATATCCTGCCCAACGTCGCCGGCACCATCGCGGTGCAGGTGAGCCTGACCCTGGCCTGGGCCATCCTCGACGAGGCGGGCCTGTCCTTCCTTGGACTCGGTCCGCCGCCGCCCACCGCCTCGCTCGGTGAGATGGTGAATCAGTCGACTTCGCTGGCCTATCACGCCTGGTGGACCCTGGTCTTCCCTTCGGCCGCCATCGTCGTGTCGGCCATCGCCTTCAACTTCCTTGGCGACGGGCTGCGCGCGGCCTTCGACCCACGATCGACGACGAGGTGAGCATGAGAGTGATCGGGATGATCTCGGGGACCTCCTTCGACGCGATTGAGGCGGTCGCGGTCCATTTCGAACGCGAGGGCGACACCCTCAAGGCGCAGATCCTCGCGCACCGCTCGGCCCCCTACCCCGAGGAGTTGGCCGACCGGATCGCCGCGGCCCTTCCTCCGCACGGCACCACGATGGAGGAGGTCTGCGCCCTCGACACCCTCATCGGCCAGGTCTTCGCCGAGGTGGCCTCGGGGTTGTCCGACGAGATCGGGGGCGTGGACGTCGTGTGCTCGCACGGCCAGACCCTGTTCCACTGGGTCGACGGTGGACGGGCCCTCGGCACCCTCCAGCTCGGTCAGCCGGCCTGGATCGCCGAGCGCACCGGGGCCACTGTCGTCGCTGACGTGCGCGCCGCCGACGTGGCGGCCGGAGGTCAGGGCGCTCCGCTGGCCAGCCTGCTCGACGTGCTGTTACTCGGCGACGGCGGCGACCGCGCCCGGGCCGCGCTCAACCTCGGCGGCATCGCGAACGTGACCATCGTGGCTCCCGGGCGCGAGCCCGTCGCCTTCGACACCGGGCCTGCCAACGCGCTGATGGACGCGGTGGTCGCCGACGTCACGGGCGGGGCCGAGCGAATGGACCGCGACGGTGCGCGCGCCGCGCGGGGTCGAGTCGACGAGGAGCTCCTCGCCCACCTGCTCGACGAGCCCTACTACCGGCTGGCCCCGCCAAAGTCCACCGGCAAGGAGCTCTTCCACCTCGAGTACGTCCGCGCGCACCTCGCCGGACGGGACCTCTCGACCGATGACCTGCTGGCGACCTTGGCCGCCTTGAGCGCCGAGACCGTGGCGGCGGCGCTGCGGACCGCGGGTGTGGCGGAGGTCTTCGTCGCTGGCGGGGGACTGCGCAATCCGGTGGTGATGTCCGAACTGGCCCGACGGCTGCCCGGGGTCCGACTGGCCCCCGAGGACGAGCTGGGCGTGCCCGCGGAGGCCAAGGAGGCCCTTCTATTCGCCGTCATCGGCTACTTCAGCGTCCACGGCTGGCCGGCCACCGTCCCCTCCTGCACCGGGGCGCGTGGTGCGCGGATCCTCGGCGCGCTCGTCGGCCCCCGCCCCCGGCTGGAGCTCCACCACACGCACGCCCCCACCTCCCTTCTCGTCAGGACGCGTCCGCGATGAGCGAGGCTCTTCTCGAGCTGCGAGGCCTGCGCGTGGCTCTGCGCCAAGGGCGGCGCCGATTCGACCTGGTGCGCGGGGTGGACCTGACGGTGGCGCCCGGCGAGCGCGTCGGCGTGGTGGGCGAGAGCGGCTCGGGCAAGACCTTGACGATGCTCTCGGTGCTCCAGCTGCTCGCCTCGCCGCCGCTGGAGATCGCCGCGGGACAGGTCCTGCTCGACGGAGAGGACCTCGTCGGCGCCCCCGAGTCGCGGCTGCGCGAGGTGCGAGGCGCCGAGGTGGCCATGGTCTACCAGGATCCGATGACCTCCCTGAACCCGCTGCTGCGGGTCGGCTACCAGATCGTCGAGGCCCAGCGAGCCCACGGCGTGGACAAGGAGCGAGCCCGCGAACGCACTCGCGAGGTGCTGCTGCAGGTCGGCCTGGGCGATCCGCAGCGAGTGGAGCGCTCCTTCCCCCATGAGCTGTCCGGAGGCATGATCCAGCGGGCCATGATCGCGATGGCGCTGGCCACTTCGCCGAGGCTCCTCATCGCCGACGAGCCGACCACCGCCCTCGACGTCACCATCCAACAGCAGATCCTCGACCTGGTCATGGACCTCCAGTCCCAGACCTCGATGGCGGTGGTCTGGGTGACCCACGACCTCGGCGTGGTCGCACGCCTGGTCGACCGGGTCGTCGTCATGTACGCGGGTCGGGTCATCGAGGACGCCGCGACCGAGGCTCTCTTCGAGCGTCCCACCCACCCCTACACCGCCGCCCTGCTGGCCTCCCTGCCGACGGCCACCAGTCCCCACGGGGCGACCCTGCACCAGATCGGCGGAACCCCGCCGGACCCGGCCACCCTTGGTGAGGGCTGTCCCTTCCGCGAGCGCTGCCCCCACGCCGAGGAGCGCTGCGCGCGAGAGGAGCCACCGTTGCTCGAGCGCGGTCCGCGGAGCCGTGCAGCCTGTTGGAAGGAGCCCGAGTCGTGGAACAGGTAGTCCTGCGCGGCGAGGGCCTGACCAAGGACTACCCGACCGCCCGGGGTCGCGCCGAGGTGCACGCGCTGCGCGGCGTGTCCATCGAGGTCGCCGAGGGCACCACGCTTGGCGTGGTCGGCGAGAGCGGGTGCGGCAAGTCGACCCTGGCCCGTCTGCTGGTCGGTCTCGAGGCGCCGAGTGGTGGTCGAGCACAGGTCCTCGGCCACGACCTCACCGCGTCGCAGCGCCCACGGGAGGTCGCGCGCATGATCCAGCTCGTCTTCCAGGACCCGTTCTCCTCCCTCGACCCGCGCCAACGCGTCGCCGACGCCCTCCGCGAGGTGCTCACCGTCCACCACCTCCACCAGGACCGGGCCGATGACCGGATCGCAGAGCTGCTGGACATGGTCGCGCTGGGCAGTCGCTTCGCCGACCGCTTCCCCCACGAGCTCTCGGGCGGCCAGGCTCAACGGGTCGCGATCGCCAGGGCCCTGGCCGCCGAGCCTCGCGTCCTGGTCCTGGACGAGCCGACGTCAGCCCTCGACGTGTCGGTGCGCGCCGAGATCATCAACCTCCTGGTCGAGGTGCAGCGCCGCCTCCAGCTGGCCTACCTCTTCATCAGTCACGACCTGTCCATGGTCCGCCACGTCAGCGACCGGATCGCCGTGATGTACCTCGGCCAGGTCGTCGAGAGCGGCGGCTGGCGTGAGGTCCTCGACCAGGCCGCCCACCCCTACACGCGGGCGCTGGCCGACGCGGTGCCCCAACCCGACCCACGTCACGAGGCGCGTCGCCGAGCGGAGCGAGTCGAGCGTCCCATCTCGATCGGGGTCGTCGAGCGCGGTTGTGACTACCAGGACCGCTGCCCGCTCGTCGAGGAGCGCTGTCGCGTCGAGGCGCCCGCGCTGTCGGAGTGGCGCGCGGGCCACGAGGTCGCGTGCCACGTGGCGCTGCGCCGGCGTGTGGAGAACTCTTAGGCACCCTTAGTCCTCCCCTACCCGCAGCCTCTGTCCCCCTTAGGTCGCGGCGCGACTCTCATCAGGTCGAGGGAGACGCCCTCGACGAGATGAACAAAGGACAGACCATGGCCCCCTCCCTTCACCCGAGGATCCGCAACCTCCTGGTCGGCGGCGCGCTGGTGCTCGGCGTCGGCGCCGGATCGGCGGCGATCGCCGGTGCGGCGACCACCACGTCGACCACTCCCTCGACGACCAGCACCGCCCCGCTGAGTCCGCCGAGCGGCACCGGCGCACCGATGAACCCGGCGACCATGGCCCACGGGCCCGGCGAGACCCTCCTCACCGGCAGCGACCTCACCAAGGCCGAGGCCGCGGCCCAGACGGCCGAGCCCGGTGCGACGGTCATCCGGGCCGAGACCGACTCGTCGGGACAGGCGACCTACGAGGTGCACATGCAGAAGTCCGACGGCTCCTACGTTACCGTCGAGCTCGACTCGAGCTTCTCGGTGACCGGCACCACCTCGGGCTTCGGTCCGGGGCCGTCCGGCTCGGCCCCGGCGGGCATGGTGGCGCCGACCCACTGAGGGCCCGCGCGGACCGGCGAGGTCCGCGCATCACCCGGCGGTAGGGTCGCCGGGTGAGCCTGACGAGTGTCCTGCGCGCCCCCGAGGAGGAGTCCTCGGGGGCCGCCGGGCACTTCCGCCCTGACATCCAGGGCCTGCGCGCACTAGCCGTCGCGCTGGTGATCGCCGCCCACGCCGGGGTCCCGGGGCTGGCCGGAGGATTCCTCGGCGTCGACGTGTTCTTCGTGATCAGCGGCTACGTGATCACCGGGGTGCTGCTGCGCGAGCAGGGGCGTGGCGTCGGCGCGGGGCTCGTCCACTTCTACTCGCGCCGCGTGCGACGGATCGTGCCGGCGGCGACCGTCACGCTGGTGGCGACCGTCGTGATCGCCCACTACGCGCTGGGCTCTTCGATGGACCCCGCCCTGCTCGGCGACGTGCGCTGGGCCTCGCTCTTCGCCGCGAACTGGCGCCTCATCGCGGTGAACGCCTCCTACTTCGTGCCCGGAGTGGCGCCCTCACTCGTCACCCACTTCTGGTCCCTTGGCGTCGAGGAGCAGTTCTACCTGGCCTTCCCCCTGGTGGTCCTCGGCGTCGGCGCCCTCACGAGCGAGCGCACTCGGCGCGGCGCTCTCGCAGTGGTGCTGGGACTGGCCATCACCGCCTCGGCGCTGTGGTCGGCCCATCTGTCGAGCGCGCTACCGGTGCCGGCCTACTACTCCCCCTTCACCCGTCTGTTCGAGCTGGCGCTCGGGGGGCTCGGCGCACTCGTCCCGCGCTGGGCCGTGGCCCGCCGACCCCGCCTCAACCTGGTGACCGGACTCGCGGGGGCGATCGCGCTGGGCCTGGCGGTGTGGCGGATAGGACCAAGCTCGACCTACCCCGGTGTGCTGGCCTGGTGGCCCTGCCTGGCCACCGCCGCCCTGCTCGTCTCGGGGCAGGCCTCGGCCCGCGGCGGCGTCGCCTCCTGGCTCGCCGTGAGGCCGCTGCGCTACCTCGGGGACATCTCCTACGGCCTCTACCTCTGGCACTACGGCTGGCTCATGCTCCCCGCCCAGCTGGCCCACCCCCTGGTCACCCCGCGCGACCGACTGGTCGAGGTGGCCGGCGCCCTGGTCTGCGCGGTGCTCTCCTACCACCTACTCGAGAACCCGATCCGCCGCTCGGCCCGGCTGGAGCGCGACCCCCTCGCGGTGGCCCTGCTGCTCGCCGTGCTGGTGGCCACCAGCTGGACGGCCACCGTGGTGGTCGCCCACCTCGGCTAGCGCCGAATCGCCATCGGGGTCGCCGGGCGGACCCGGACGTGAAAGAGGCTCCCGATCTGAGTCGTCACGTAGGTGGCCAGGACGTCCTCACCCACGTAGCTGAAGTGGATCCCGTCCGGTGAGCGCAGCACCTGGTTGGTGCCCCCGACCGGCGCGGCCTGGGCGAAGCGGCCCTGGTCGTCGGCGAACAGGCCCCAGGTGGGCAGGAAGGCCGCGCCGGGGCTGTGACCCGCGACGGACTGGTACAGGGAGTTGAGCAGGTTCGTCCCCTGGCGGTAGCCGTCGGGCCGCATGATGGGTAGCCCCACCCACAGCAGGTAGCTGTGCGCGGCCCGCACGCGGTCGACGATGGCACCGACCCGCTGGCGATAGGCGTCGCGCCACGGGGCCGAGGCGAAGGCCAGCGCGCCGTGGGCGCTGCGGATCCCCTGCTGGTCGTTGCCCCCGATCATCACGATCGTCAGGTCGGGGTGATAGCGCGCGAGCATCGCCGAGAGGTGCTGGGGCCAGTCGTAGAACCAGTCGGTGACGAGTCCCGACGAGGAAAGGTCCTTTTGGACCAGAGTGAAGCCCGAGCCCGCGGTGACCTCGCGCGCGAGACCCCAGCCGAGGTCGTTGCCGAGCGAGTCCCCGATCTCGAGCACGACGCAGTGCCCCGGGGCAGGTGCCGCGCTCGCCAGGTGGGCCGTCGACGTACTGGACGAGGTGGTTGTGGTCGAGCTCGTCGTCGAGGGCGGCACCGTCGACGTGCTGGACGAGGTGGTTGTGGTCGAGCCCGCGACGAGCGTGAGGTGGCAGCTCGGGTGGATCGCCACCGTCGACGCGTCCACGACCGGAGGCTCGACGTGCGGGGCCACCCCCGAGCCCGCGACCGTGGTGGTCGAGCTCGAGGTGGTCGGGAGAGTCGTGGTCGAGGCCGTCGCGGACGTCGTGGTGGTCACGCTCGTGCTGGGCGGAGCGCTCGTCGAGGTGGACGAGGTCGTGACCGAGGCGAGGGCCGATGGCCTCGTGACGTGCCAGTCGACCAGGGCCAGTACGACCAGCGCGAGGAGCAACCAGACGCGCAGCGGCCAGCGACGCGGGGTCCGCTCCCCCGCTCGCCATCGTCGCCTCTCCACGCGTCGCCTCCTGGCCGACCGCCCACTACCACTCTGTCCGGTCGGGGCTCGGCGTTACGGTCACGACGCGGCGCGCTCCCGCTAACCTGACCGCGCTGATCGCCCCCGGACCGCATCCCCCCGCGGCCGGGGGCGTCGCGCGTCCCGACCCCGCCGACACCCTCGTGGGAGGATGGAGACCCGCCCGCGACCCCCGAGGAGACATGGACGACCACGACCTGACGCGCGCCGAGCCGATCGTCGAGGCCGTCGGCCTCGTCAAGCGCTTTGGCGACTTCGAGGCCGTCAAGGGCATCGACGTGAGCATCCGGCGCGGGGAGAGCTTCGGCTTCCTCGGGCCCAACGGCGCGGGCAAGACCTCCACCATGCGGATGGTCGGCGGGGTGTCGCGGCCCACCGAGGGGCGCCTGCGCCTCTTCGGGCTCGACCCCGCCACCCACGGTCCCCAGATCCGCGCTCGCCTCGGCGTGGTGCCCCAGGAGGACTCCCTCGAGCTCGAGCTGACGGTGCGGCGCAATCTCGAGATCTTCGCGCGCTACTTCGACATCCCCCGGCGCGAGGCGCGCCGACGCGCCGACGAGCTCCTGGAGTTCGCCCAGCTGAGCGAGCGGGCCGACGCCAAGGTCGACGACCTCTCGGGCGGGATGAAGCGCCGGCTCACCATCGCCCGGGCGCTCATCAACCGTCCGGATCTCTTGATCTTGGACGAGCCCACCACCGGGCTCGACCCCCAGGCCCGCCACCTCCTCTGGGACCGCCTCTACCGGCTCAAGCGCGAGGGGGTGACGCTGATCATCACCACCCACTACATGGACGAGGCCGAGCAGCTCTGCGACCGCTTGGTCGTCATGGACCACGGCGCCTTCGTCGCCCACGGCGCGCCGCGCGAGCTGATCGAGCAGCACTCGACGCGCGAGGTCCTCGAGCTGCGCTTCGCCGAGGACCCCGACGAGGCGCTGCTCGCGCGCCTGGGCACCCTCGCCGAACGCCTCGAGGTCCTGCCCGACCGCGTCCTGCTCTACGTCACCGAGGGAGATGAGACCCTGGCCGCGCTCCACGCCCAGGGGGTCGCGCCGGTGAGCGCCCTGGTGCGGCGCAGCTCCCTCGAGGACGTCTTCTTGCGCCTGACCGGGCGCTCCCTGGTGGACTGATGAGCGCGACCGCGACCCTCTCGCCGCGCTGGGTACGCGCCTGGTGGTTCCACGCGACCTACTACCGCCTGACCTGGCGGGGCTCGGTGGTGAGCTCGGTCCTCTTCCCCTTCCTCTTCCTCGCCTCGATGGGTCTGGGGGTCGGCCACCTGGTGAGCGCCCACACCGGCCTCGTCGAGGGGCAGACCTACCTGCACTTCATCGCCCCGAGCCTGCTCGCCACGACCGCCATGCAGCTCGGCGAGGGGGAGTCGCTCTGGCCGGTCTTCGCCTCGATCAAGTGGATCCGCTCCTACCACGCGGCGGTGGCCACGCCCCTCGAGCCCGAGGACGTCCTCTATGGCAAGTTGGCCTTCGTGGCCACCCGGGCCCTGGGAACCGGGGTCATCTACAGCGCCGTCATCGGCCTGTTCGGCGGGCTGCAGAGCTGGTGGGCCCTCACCCTCCCCCTCCTGTCGGTCCTCGTGACGATGGCCTTCTCCGCTCCGCTCGTCGCCTACGCGGCCCACGTCGAGAGCGAGGCCTCCTTCAACGTCATCTACCGCTTCGCGATGGTGCCGATGTTCCTCTTCTCGGCCACCTTCTACCCGGTGTCGGCCTACCCGGGCTACCTACGACCCCTCGTCCAGCTGGTCCCGCTCTACCACGCGGTGGCCCTGGCGCGCGCGGCCGCCTTCGGCCACGGGGCGCCGGCCGCCCTGGTGGCCCACGGCGCCGTCCTGGTGGCGATGGTGGCGGCCGGGCTGTGGGGCGGGCGGCGCTCGATGCGCCGAAGGCTGGTGGACTGATGACCCGGGTCCTGCCGGCCTTCGGTACCCGGCGCTCGCTGCGGCTCTTCGAACGCAACCTCGAGATCTACCGCAGCCAGTGGCTCATGCTGGTGTCGGGCTTCTTCGAGCCGCTCTTCTACCTGCTGTCGATCGGCATCGGTCTCAACCACCTGGTCGGTCCGGTCCCCATCGGGGGCCAACTGGTCCCCTACGCCCAATTCGTCGCCCCGGGGATGCTCGCCACGACCGCCATGAACGGCGCCGTGATCGACACCGTCTTCAACACCTTCTTCAAGCTCAAGGTCTCCCACACCTACGACGCCGTCCTGGCCACCCCGCTCGACGTCAACGACATCGCGCTCGGGGAGGTCTGGTGGGCCCTCTCGCGCTCGGCCCTCTACGGTGCCTCCTTCCTCGTGTGCATGTTCCTGCTCGGGGACGCGGCCAGCCCCTGGGCGGTGCTGTGCTGGTTCGGCGCGCTGCTCACCTCACTGTGCTTCGCCGCGATCGGGCTGGCCGCTTGCACCTACGTGCGCTCCTGGCAGCACTTCGACCTGATCTTCCTCGTCCAGCTGCCCCTCTTCCTGTTCTCGGCGACCTTCTTCCCGATCTCGCTCTACCCGAAGGCTCTCGGGGCGGTCGTGGCCCTGTCGCCGCTCTACCAGTCGGCCACCCTGCTGCGCGGGCTGTCCCTCGGGCACTTCGACCTGTGGATGCTGACGCGCGCGGGCTACCTCGTCGTCATCGGACTGGCCGGGGTCACAATGGCCGCCCGACGATTCCGCGTCCTGCTCGCGCCCTGATCAGCTCCAGGCGTCCAGGCGGGCCGCCAGGCCCGAGACCCGCGACACCCGGCGGGCGAGGGCACGGCTCACCGTGGCCGGCGACCCGAGGACGCTCACCCTTCGTCGCGCCCGGGTGACGGCGGTGTAGAGCAGCTCGCGGCTGAGCAGGGCCGACTCCTCGCCGGGCAGTGACACGACGACCTCGTCGAACTCGCTGCCCTGGGACTTGTGGATGGTGAGCGCCCAGGCGCTCTCGAGCGCGCCCAGCCCGGCCAGGGGACGCTCGCGGCCGCCCTCGAAGGCCACCCGTCGCTGGCCGGCGCGCTCGATCACCACCCCGAGGTCGCCGTTGGACACGTCCCAGGCCCGCTGGGTCCGCGTGACGAGGACCGGCTCGCCCACGGAGAAGCGCTCGCCGGGCGCGAGCGGCCAGCGCTGTCGGTGCCGGTGGGCGACCCGGGCGTTCCACCACGCCACCGAGCCGAGGCCCTGACGGGCGGCGCACAGCACCACGAGGCGGCGCTGGGCCGCCAGCGCCCCGGCGGCATCGCCCGCCTCGGCCAACTCGCCCAGGCGCTCCGCCCCCTCGAAGACCTCGCGCGCGGCCGACGGGTCGCTCACCGAGGCGGCCCGCCGCGTCGCGCCACCGCGACCGAGCACCTCGGTGACCTCCTCGAGACTCCCGGCGCGCACCGCGGCCGCCAGGTCGAGCAGGTCGCCCTCGCCCGTGCGGTGCACCGCACCCAGGCGGGTGATGATCACCTCGGTGCGCGCGGCAGGGTCGCAGAGATCGGCGAGCACCGCGCCCACCTCCACCGAGGCCAACTGGCCCGGGTCCCCGACCAGCACGAGACGCGGCCCCTGCGGCCCGGCCTCGCCGGCCCGCACCAGGGCGTCGAGCAGCTCGAGGTCGGCCATCGAGACCTCGTCGACGACCACCAGGTCGTGGCCCAGGGGTCGCGGAGCGCCGACCCGCTCGGGGCGCAGGCCGAGCAGGCGATGCAGCGAGCCCTCCCGCTCGCGGTCGCGCAGCAGGTGGGTGCTCGCGGCGAGGTGCTCGTCGAGGGACTCGGCCACCCGGCGCGCCGCCTTGCCCGTCGGCGCCGCCACCGCCACCGACAGGGGCCGCGAACCCGCCCGCCTGGCCGCCGCGTCGGCCACCGCCAGGATCTGACCGACCAGCCAGGTCTTGCCGGTGCCAGGGCCGCCGGTGACGATCGAGAGGGGGTGGGTGAGCGCGCGCCGGGCGGCGACCGCGAGCTCGGGGCTCGTCAGGCCGCGGGCCGCGAGGGCGGACCCCACCTCCTCGAGGGCGGCGGCGAGCTCGGGCTCGCCGACGGTGCCCGGCGGGCCGAGCGGCCCCTCCCGGCTGGCGGCGACGGCCGCGGCGACGCGCCACTCCGCGCCCGCGTGGCGACGCAGGTGCAGGTGCCGTCCGCCGGTGAGCACCAGCGGAGGACCCACCGGGAGGACCTCATCGCGGTAGCCGAGGGTCTCGATCAGACGGGGATGGCCCTCGGCGAGCTCGAGGAGCTCATCTCGCCCGGGGCCCTCGGGGTCCTCGAGGTCGAGGGCCACGTGCTCCTCGCGCACGGCGCGCGCCAGCGCCTCCACCACACGGCGGGCCCGATGGTCGGCCCCGGCGCCAAAGCGCCGCGCCACGACCTCGCCCAGCACGGCGTCGGCGCGGGACGGGTCGATCACGGCTCCCCCAGGGCGTCCGAGGCGAGCACCACCGCGCGAGCCGACAGGTCCCAGTGCAAGAGACCGTCCCCGGGCTCGGCGGAGCCGTCGCCCACCACCCGCACGAAGAAGTAGTCGACGCCCCCGAGATGGCGCTGCGGGTCGTAGCCCCTCAGCCGCTCACGCAGGAAGCGGTGCAGGGCCACGCTGTAGAAGAGGGCTTGGAGCGGGTAGTGGTGGGACCGCATGTGGGCGGCCATCGCCTCGGGGGCGTAGGGGCGTCGGGCGCCGGCGAGCTGGTCGGTCTTGTAGTCGAGGACGCGGTAGGCCCCGTCGGTGCCGCGCACCGTCAGGTCGAGGCTGCCCACGAGGAAGCCCTCGCTGAGCTGGCCCGTAAAGGGCTCGGTGCGGGCGAGGTACTCCCCGAAGAGGCCCTCGACCTCCTCGGAGCCCGCGGCGCGGGCCGCACCGATCAGGCGGTCGGCTCGCGCCTGCTCGCCCAGCGCCAGCACGAAGCGCATCTCGGCCGCCGCGTCCGCACCGCCCAGGTCGGCGAGGGATCGTCCCTGCAGGGTCGACTCCAGCGGACGGGAGCGGATCGCCGCCAGGGCGCTCGCCAGGGCGGCGCGGTCGTGGTCGTCGACCCCTCCCGCGAGGCCCGACTCGGCCAGGGCCCGCTCGAGGTGGGAGTCGAGGGGCTCCGCGGACCCGAGCGACAGCTCGAGCACCCGGTGCACCACCACGCCCACCCGGGTGCCGGCGAGGCTCCCGAAGACCTGGGCGACGTCGGAGCGGACCTCGGTGGCGGTGAGGAGGGCCTCGGCCTCGCTCAGCTCGGCCTCGTCGAGGCCGGCCGCCTCCTCGAAGGACTCGCCGACGCGCGCGCTCAGCTCGCGCGCGACCTCGGTGTAGGACCAGCGCCGGCGCTGCGGAGCCAGGCTCTCGCGGTGGCGATGGCGGGCCGGCACCGAGGACGTCGGGACCGTCACTCCCGCCTCGGCGCCGAGGACGGGTGTGCCGAGAGCGACCACGCCGATCCCCCGGTCTGCCCACGGGGCCAGGGCGCCCACGGGGTCGCGACGGGCCGGCTCGAAGGGGGGCCGAGCGGCGAGCGGCTTGGCCCGCTCGACGAAGCCCTCGACGACCTCGGCCAGCGAGCGGCGCCGGGCTGGTCCGTCACTCTCGCGGTCCAGCAGCAGTCGGGGCCACTGGTCGCCGAAGGGCACCGCGTGGGCGGGCAGGACCCAGGCGACCAACGCCCGCCGGGCCCGAGTGAGGGCCACGTAGAGCTTGCGCAGCGACTCGCCCGCCGCGTCGGCCTCGGCTCGGGACCGGCGCTCCTGCGCAGCGGCCTCGCCACCCCAGGCCCACCCCGAGGCCGCGTCGATGACGACCTCGCCGTCCTCCACCCAGCGGCACAGCGCCTTCTTGCCCGAGGTCTCCACCCGCTCGAGGGCCGCCCCGAGGAAGGGGGCCAGCACCACGTCGAACTCGAGTCCCTTGGCCTTGTGGATCGTCAGCACGCGCACCGCGTCGCTCTCGGTCTCGAGCCGTCGAGCGGTCGCCGCCTCCTCGACGTCACGGCGCGACGCCAGGTCGTCGAGCCAGCTGAGCAGTGCCCGGGCCGAGGTCACCGCGCCAAGGTCCCGCGCGAGCAGCTCGGCCAGGTGGGAGAGGTCGGTCAGGTGGCGCTCGGCCTCCTCGCGGCGCGCCACCGCCGCGAGGAGGCGCGCCTCTCGCAGGAAGCGACTCACGGCCAATGCCCCGTCGCGGCGCACCGCGGCACCTAGCCGGGCCACGGTCGCCGCCACCTCGGTGTCGGCCGGGTCCTCGGGGCGGTCCCCGGCGAACCAGGTGGCCCGCAGCGCCTCGACCAGCCCGACCTCTTCAGGAGAGGCCAGCGCGACGAGGAGGTGGCGCAGCTGGCGCGCCGCCTCGGAGCGGGCCACCGGATCGCCCGACGTGGTCGTGGCGGGGACCCCGGCCCGGGCCAGAGCGCGCTGCACCTCGGCGCACTGGCGATTGGTCTGACAGAGCACCGCGATCTCGCGGTAGGGAACGCCGCGTCCGTGGGCCCGACGGGCGAGGGCCACCACCTCGCCCAGAACCACCCGGCGACGCTCCTCGCTTCCCCCCCGGCCCTTGGGGATGGGCCCGGCGCGCAGCACCAACGAGGCCCCCGTCTCGTCCACCAGGTCCCCCGGCGCCTCGTCGCGGCTGGCCCGCGCGGGCGCGTAGGCGATGACCGGCTCAGCCGGGACTTCGTCGACCTCGTAGTGGAAGTCGACCCCCTCGAACAGCGCGTTCAGCCCGTCGAGCAGTCCCGCGCTCGAGCGCCGGTTGACGACCAACTCGGTCGTGGCGAGCCCGCGCTGGCGGCAGAGCTCGCGCACCGCGAGGAAGACCTCGACCGCCGCCGAGCGGAAGCGGTAGATGCCCTGCTTGGGATCGCCGACGACCACGAGACGGGTGTCGGGAGCGTCGAGGAAGAGACGCGACAGGATCCGCCATTGCAGGGGGTCGGTGTCTTGGAACTCGTCGACCATCACCACCCGGTAGGTGTGACGCAGGTCGGCGATGGTGCGCGCGGCCCCGTCCCCGTGCAGCTGCTCGTCCAGCGCACTGAGCAGGTCCGCGAAGGTCGCCTCGCGGTGCTGGCGCGCCAGTTCACCGACCCGGGCCACCACCTCGAGGGCGAGGTCGCGCTGCAGGCGGGCCTGCGCCTCGACCCACTCGGCGCCCTCCCCGTCGGGCAGGACCCGCACGCCACGGGAGCGCCCCGGGCCACGCACCCCGGCCTCGTGGAGGGCCCGGGCGACCGTCTCGAGGGTCACGGGGTCGATCGCGCCCACCCGATCGGGCTGCCGGTCGGCCGCTCGGGCCCGCACCTCGGCCAGGGCCTGGCGCCAGTGCCGATCGACGTCGGCCAGGTGCCCGACGGGCGAGGCGAGCGCGCTCGACGCGAAGGAGTGGATGGTGCTGGCCGAGAGCTCGTCGAGATGCGCGAGCGCGTGGCGCGCCCGCTCACGCCAGCCCGCCCCCTCGGGCTCGCGCGCGGCCAGCGACAGCGCCCAGGGCTCGGCCGCGTCGCCGCTTAGCGCACGCAACACCTCACCGAGATGGGACCGCACCCGTCCGCGCAACTCCCGGGCGGCGTCGCGGGTGAAGGTCACCATCAGGACCTCGGCCGGCTCGACCCCCTCCTCGACCATCAGACGGGTGGCCAGGTGCACGAGGGCCCACGTCTTGCCGGTCCCCGCCCCGGCCTCGATCAGCAGGGGGTGGGGTACGGCGTCGGCGCCGCCGGGGTCGCGCAGCGCTCCCTGCTCGAGGTCGAACGGGCTCACGCGATGGCCACCGTCTCGCTCCAGGGCGCCTCGTCGTAGGAGCGCACCACGACGGGGGCCAGCGCCTCGGCGAGGCGCAGCGCGGCCCGCCCGAAGGCGCCGTCCTCGACCCGCGCGAGCTCGGCGAAGCTCCACGGCGCCAACAGCGCGCTCACCGGCGAGGTGGACTCGCCCCCGTAGGAGCCAAAGGACCTCGCCCAACTGGTCGAGGGGTCACTCGCCACCTTGGCCAGGGCGGGCGCCGCCTCGGCCGCCTGGGCCAGGGAGGTCTCAGCGAAGAGCAGCGGCACCCCTTCGAGGCGCTCGTCGTAGAGGGCCAGCAGGCGGGCCAGGACCGCGCGCGCCGCCTCGACCGGGTCCGACGGGTCCAGACGGACGACGAGGTGAGGAACCGGACCCACCCGGTCCTCGCCCTCGAGGGCGGGCCGGCGCAGCAGGACGGCGCTCACCGGCCCCGCTCCCCCGGCCACCAGGGCCGCGAGCTCGACGACCACGCGGTAGAAGGACCTCGTCGTGGAGGCGGCCGTCTCGAGCAGGACCCTGACCGCCCCGAGGTCGCCGCGCCAGACCTCCAGACCCGCCCGCGTCAGCCGTCGCCCGGCTACCCCGACCTCGCCCGGTCGGGCCGCCTCCTCGTCGAGGGTCAGTCCGAGCGCCTCCAACCCCTCGGTTCTCGCCCGCCACAGGGCGGCCAGGCTGGGCAGCTCCAGCGAGGCCTCGGCGCTCGCGCGCAGCCCGCGCACGGTGGTGCCGAGCAGGGAGTCGGGATGGTGGGAGGCCCGGGCGTGACCGTGGCGCGCCGCGCGCTCGAGGACCGCCCGGCGCGTCCGGGTGAGCTCGCCCGCGTCGACGAAGCCGAGGTAGGGGACGTCGGGCAGGCGCTCATGGTCGCGCGCCACGCGCGCGCCCGCGAAGAGGTCCCGCAGGGCGACCGCCTGGGGTCGTTGGAGGAAGTCGATCAGGTCGTCCGCCGCCACGACCGCGGCGGGCTCGCGCCGACCCGCGACGTGGGCCAGCGGGGCCCCCCGACTCTGTGGCCCTCCGGCGAGCGCTGCGGCCACGGCCTCGTGGGCCGGGTCCGAACTGAAGGCCTCCTCGCCACGTTCGGCCAGGTCGCCGCGCCCCTCCTCGTCACGACCGAAGCCGTGTCGAGGGTGACGCCACTCGCTGACCTGGCGACCCTCCTCGGCCAGCGCGGAGACCAGCTCCTCGAGGACGATGGCGGTGGGCACCGGTCCCCCGTCAGCGATCCGTCGATCCTCGCCCATGAGCAGGAGGCGGCCGGTGGTCGAGCGGGCGAGGGAGAGCAGGGCCGCGCGGGTCTCCGCGCGGGGGTCGGGGTCCACCGGACGACCCGGCGCCAACTCGGGCGCGAGCCGGCCCGCCTCGCCCACGGCCTCGTCGCCCAGGCCGACCACGCAGGTGACCTCGTAGGGCAGATCGGCCGCCGTCACGAGGGGCAGCAGGCTCACGCCGCCGCGACCGAAGAGGGTCCCTCCCCCGACTCGGGCCACCACCGAGTCGACCAGGTCGCGCAGTTCGGCGAACGCCAGGGGTGGGGAGTCGACCTCGGCCAACGCCTCGATCTCGGCGAGGACCCGCTCCAAGGAGGGGTCTCGCACCCGCTCGTCACTCTCGACCACCGATGTCCACCGGCGCAGGCGCTGCGCCCACTCGCCCAGGGGCGCGGGCTGCCTCGCCTCCTCGCGGGCCGTTGCGAGGACCTCGAGCAGTGTCGCCAGTCGGGCGACCCGCTCGAGGTCGCCCCTCGAGCCCAGGGGCGCCACCGCCAGCTCCTCACCCACCTCCTCGTCGAAGACCGAGGCCAGGACCACCCGGTCGACGAGTCGAGACCAGCTGCCCGCGTCCTCGCCGTGGGCGAACAACCCCTCGCGGGAGGGATCCTCCCCGTCGAGGCCCAAGGAGACGCGCCCCTCCAGGGCGAGTCGCACGAGACGGTCCGCGTCGGCCTCCTCGAGGCCGAGGCCGGCGCGGATGCCCGGCCGGCTGAGCAGGTCGACGACCACCCCGAGGGGCAGCTCGGTCTCCACGGCGGTGAGCAGGGCACCGAGCGCGTCCAGACGCGGCGAGGGGCGAGGCGCGCCTGGGTCGGCGACCTCGAACTGCAGGCCGGCCCCATCGACGGGGGCGAAGTAGACCCCCATCAGCGCCGCAACCGTCGCCGGCTCCGGTGAGACGACGCGCATCCGGTGCACGGCCACGCCTCCCTCGTGCGCCTCGCGCAGCAGCAGGTCGCGGGCGACCTCCACCTGGCGGGCCAGGCCGACGCAGCGGTGCACCTCCACCGCGGCCGCGCTGAGCGCGCCGGTCCGCTCCTCCAACCACACGGGCTCGGCGACCTCGCTCCATCGCTGCACCCGCGCGCGGAAGCGGGCCCCCCAGCGCGTGGCCAGGTCCTCCTCCTCAGACGCCAGGGCCCGACGGGAGCCGCTCAGGTACACGTCGACCGACACCCACTGCGCGAGAGCGGCCGCTACGTCCACCAGGAGGTCGCCGGCCGGGCCCTCGGAGCAGGCCACCAGGCTCACCCGGGGTCCGACCGAGTGGGGGTGAGCGATCCCCCTCGCGGCGAAGGCCTCGTAGGGGGCGAGCAGGCCGCCTCGACGGCGCTGCGCCACCAGCGCCATCTCCGCCTCCAGTCCCAGCTCCTCGAGCCGGGCCTGGAGCTCGGCGCCGCGGTACCACACGAGTCGCTCCAGGGCGCCAGCGCGCGAGCGCGCCTCGGCGAGGGAGAGACGTGGTGCCACGGCGCGCAGCGCCAGGGCCAGGCGGGTGGCCGACCACTGCTCCAACGCCCCTCTCTCGTCGTAGAGGAGGCGTTCGATCAACCGGGTCGGGAAGATGGCGTCGAGGTTGGCGACCACGCCATCGCCTCGGTCCTCGCGCCCGCTGAGCTGGGCGACCGCCTGCTCGAACCACTGGGCGACCGAGGAGGACGGGACCACCACCGTCTCGCGCACTAGCGGATCCTCGACTCGCTCACGGCGCGCCACGTAGTGGCGGGCCAGGGTCGTGAGGTCCTCGGAGAGGAAGAGGCCCAGGCCGGACATGGGGGAAGGTTACCGAGGGGCCTGTGACGGCCCGTGATCCAGCACGCCCTGTCTAGGGTGGGCTCATGAGACTCCTCGTCATCGGCGGCACCTCGTTCGTGGGGCGCGCCATCTCCTGGGCGGCGCTCGAGCACGGCCACGAGGTCAGCGTCATCAATCGCGGTCAGACCCCGAGCGACCTGCCCGCCTCCGTCGAGCGGCTGGTCGGCGACCGCTCGGAGGACCTCGGCGCCCTGCGCGGTCGCGACTTCGACGCCACCATCGACTGCACGGCCTACCGACCCCGCGACGTCGAGGTCCTCTTCGACGCCCTCGGCGAACGGGGCGGGCACCACCTGCAGATCTCCTCGGTCTCGGCCTACGCGGGCGCGCCCCGGCGCGGCGCCACCGAGGCCGAGCTCGATCTCTGGGGCGAGGAGGACCTGGACCTCGACGGTCCCATCACCGGCGAGACCTACGGTCCGCTCAAGGCGGCTTGCGAGCGCGTCGCCCTCGAGCGTTTCGCCGAGGTCGCGATCGTGCGCCCGACCTACGTCGTGGGCGCCCACGACAAGACCCTTCGCTTCCCCTACTGGGTCGAGCGGGCTCGCCGTGGGGGGACGCTGGCCGTTCCCGGCCCCGCCGACTCACCGCTGCAGTGGATCGACGCGCGCGACCTCGCCCAGTTCGTCGTCCACCTCCTCGCCACGGGCTACGTCGGGGCGCTGCACGCCTGCGGCCCCTACCCCGCCCCCTCCTACCTCGAGGTCGTCGAGCGGATCGTCCGCCACGTCGCCCCCGAGGGGACGAGGGTCGCCCTCGTCGACCCCGAACGCGTGCGCGCCGCCGACCTGGAGTCCTCCTTCCCCCTGTGGTCGGGGCCCGAGGCCGAGGCCGTGCTCGACCTCGACAACGCTCGCGCCGTTCACCACGGCCTGGTCACCCGCCCGCTCGAGGAGAGCGTCGACGAGACTCTCGCCTGGTGGGACGGGCGCGAGTGGCCCGCCCACTGGCTCGACGCGGCCCGCGAGGCCGAGTTGCTCGGCTAGGGACGCAGCACCCGGATCCGCCCGATGCCGACCTGGAGGTCGAGCACGAGGTGGGGGGCACGGGCCGCCTGGGCCGCGCTCAGCCAGGTCGGGGTCACGACGAAGGGGCTGGTGTTCCAGCCGTAGCGCCCGAGGCTCTCGAACTGGACCGGGCCCAGCCCGACCCTCGTGCGCAGATCGACGACCGCCCCGTGGGGCACCGTGACGTCGAGGGCGCCCACGGCGACAGAGGCCTGCACCGTCTCGCCGGTGCGCGGGAAGCGCACCTGGGACAGGTCCAAGGAGAGGGCGCCGAAGGACACCCGGTAGGAGGGCGAGACCTGGGCCACACTGACCGGCTGGACCGAGCGCGCCCCGTTCCCCCCGCTCAAGGGCACCCCGGTGGTGGCCAGGTAGGCGAAGAGAGCCCCTCCGATCAGGACTATCAGGGCCACCAGGGCGACGAGCACCGAGCCCAACAGGCGCCAGATCCCCCGACGGGCGAGCGACCTCAGGACGATCACCGCCCCCGCCATCACCACCGCCAGCCACGCCAGGGCGGCGAGGCCCCCGGGGCGCGGTCCACCCAGGGCGCCGTTGCCCCGACTCACGAGGGAGATCACGGCCACCGCCAGCACCGCCACCACGAGGGCCGCCGCCAGACGCCACAGTCGCGAGCGCCGCGCGACCGCAACGACGGGCTCCTCTCCCTCCTCGGTCCGCTCGGGCACCAGCAGCCAGAGGGCGAGGTAGAGGGCGACGCCCGCTCCCCAGAGGACGGCGAGAACCGCGAAGGCGACTCGCACGATCGAGACGTCGAGGTCGAGGCGCTCGGCCAGCCCGGCGCAGACCCCGCCGAGCAGGCGCCCCCGCCGGGAGCGCTGGAAGCCCCGACGAGCCGTCTCGTTCGGGGGCGCGGGGTCGGTTCCGGTGGACAGGGGGGCGTCGTCGCTCATGGGCTCACCGTAGGCCCGACCCCGCCGCAGACCCATCGGGGAGGTCCCTGAGACCTCCCCCGACCTCTCAGGGTCCCCCGGGGGTCGCCTCGCGCGGACGGGTGCCAGGATGTCGTCGGAGGCAACCATGTCCGTCACCATCGCCGACGAGCCCACCCTCGGGGTCGCCCAACGCCCACTGCGCCGGGCCGCGCACGGGGCCTTCCTCGGTGGCGTCTGCGCGGGACTGGCCGTTCGCTTCGGCGTGCGCGCACGCAGCGTGCGGGTCCTGTTCACGCTGGCCACGCTGGTCGCCGGATTCGGCCTCGTCCTCTACGTCGCGTTGTGGGCGCTGCTGACGCGCTCGGGTGAGGAGACCTCCGCCGCTCAGCGCCTCGCCGCGCCGCGCCGTGAGCTCACCGTGCTCCTGGCCCAGGTCGTGGTCATCGCCGCGGTGGTGGCGCTCGTGAGCTCGGCCGCCCTGCGGGGCACCGCCGCCGTCGTCGGCTCCCTCGCCCTGTCGGCCGCCGGACTGCTCGTGGTGTGGCGGGGCGCCTCGGTCGAGGAGCGCGCCCAGCTCGAGGAGTTGCGCCGCGCCGCGCCGGGTCTCAGCCAGGTCAGCCTGCGCTCGCGCCGGGCGTGGCTCTGGCGTCTGGTCCCGGGACTGGTGCTCGTGCTCATTGGACTGCGGATCCTCAACCACCTGGGCGGGGTCTGGTCGGTGGCGGTGCCGGTCCTCGTGGGCACCGCCGTGCTGCTCGTCGGACTGTTGATCCTCCTCGCCCCCTGGTGGCTCCAGACCGTCCACGACCTCACCGAGGAGCGCCGTCAGCGCGTCCGCTCCGAGGAGCGGGCCGACCTGGCCCGACGGGTCCACGACTCGGTCCTCCAGACCCTGACCCTCGTCGAGCGCCACGCCAGCGACCCCGGCGAGGTCCGCCGCCTGACTCGCGCCGCCGAGCGCGACCTTCGCCGCTGGCTCTTCGAGCCCGACGGCGCGGCCCGCGAGGGGACTCTCTCGGCTCGCCTGGCCCAGCTCCAGGAGGAGGTGGAAAAGGACTACCGGGTTCGAGTCGAGCTCGTGAGCGTCGGTGACACCGCGCTCGACGAGCGACTCGACGGGCTCTGCCTCGCGGCCCGGGAGGCCCTCGTGAACGCGGCCAAGTGGTCGGGCTGTGACAGCGTCGCGCTCTACGGCGAGGTCGAGGCCGATCAGGTGTCGATCTACGTGCGCGACACCGGGCGCGGCTTCGACCCCGACGAGGTCAGCCCCGATCGGCGGGGTCTGGCCCACTCGGTGCGCGAACGCTGCGAGAGGCTCGGCGGGCGGGCCGAGATCCGATCCTCCCCGGGACAGGGCGCCGAGGTCGCCCTGCACCTGCCACGGGTCGCGCCGTGAGCGTTCGCGTGTTCCTCGTGGACGACCACGAGTTGATCCGCGCGGGCATCCGCGCCGAGATCGGCGGCCTCCTCGAGGTGGTCGGCGAGGCCGACGAGGTCGACTTCGCCGCCGAGATGATCGCCGAGCGGCTGCCCGACGTGGTGCTGCTCGACGTCCACATGCCCCACGGCGGTGGACTCGAGGTGCTGCGCCGCGTGCACGCGACCCACCCCGAGGTGCGCTTCTTGGCCCTGTCGGTCTCCGACTCTCCCGAAGACGTCATCGCCGTCGTGCGCGCCGGCGCCCGCGGCTACGTGACCAAGTCCATCACCGGCGAGGAGCTGGTCGACGCGGTCCACCGCGTCGCCGCGGGCGACGCGGTCTTCTCCCCCCGGCTCGCGGGCTTCGTGCTCGACGCCTTCGCCGAGACCGACCCCGCTCGCGAGCGCCTCGCGCTGGACCCCGAGCTCGACTCGCTCACCCCGAGGGAACGCCAGGTGCTTCGACTCATCGCCCGCGGCTACACCTACCGCGACGCGGCCACCGAGCTGGAGATCTCGGTCAAGACGATGGAGACCCACGTCTCGTCGGTGCTGCGCAAGCTCCAGCTCACCAATCGCCACGAACTGAGCCACTGGGCGAACGAGCGCCGCCTCGACTAGCGCTGCTCGATGAGCTCCAGGTAGTCGTCGCGCCACAGGTCGAAGAACTCCTCGGGCAGCAAGACGGCGTGTGTCGGCTCGAGGCGCTCGACGAAGTCGCGCTCGTGACTCACCGCGACGATGGTTCCGCGCCACTGGTGCATCATCTCGCCCAGCGCGTTCACGCTGGCCGGGTCGAGGTTGTTGGTCGGCTCGTCGAGCAGCAGGAGGTTGGCGTCGGAGGCGGCCAGGATCGCCAAGGCCAACTTGGCTCGCTCCCCGCCCGAGAGGGTGCCGGGCAGCTGGTGGGCCGCCGACCCCTTGAGCCCGAAGGCGCCGAGCAGGCTGCGCCGCTGGGCGTCGGTGGGGACGGTCGTGTCCTTCAGGTGGTCAAAGACCGTCTTGGTGAAGTCCAGCTGCTCGTGCTCCTGGGCGAAGTAGCCGACGCGCACGTGCGCCCCGAAACGGATCTCTCCCGCCTGGGGGGTCTGCACACCGGCCAGGCAGCGCAGCAGCGAGGACTTGCCGGCGCCGTTGCGCCCCACGATGAGGATCCGGTCGCCCCGGCGGGTGATGAAGCGGGTGTCGCGCAGGACCGACTGGGCGCCGTAGGTGACCCGCAGGCCCTCGACGCTGAGTGGGACGTCGCCGCTGCGCGGGGGCTCGGGCAGGCGGAAGGTGGGCCCGCGCTCGCGCTTGGTCACGACCACCCGATCGGCCTTCAGGCGCTCGACCTTGCGGTCGAGAACCTTGGCCAGGCGGGCCCGCTTCTCGGTCTGGCCCCGCATCGAGTCGGCCAGGGTCGACAGCTGGGAGATCTTGGCGTCCTGGAGAGCGGCCTGGCGCTCCTCTGACACCCGCTGGGCCTCCTCGAGGCTGAGGAACTTCGTGTAGTTCCCCTTGTACTCGCGAAGGCGCCCGTCGCGCAGGCTCAGAACCTTGTCGATGGCCCGGTCGAGCAGGGGCAGGTCGTGGCTGATCACCACGACGGTCCCGCGGAAGCGCTCGAGCTCATCGAACAGCCACCGCTTCGCGGCGCGGTCGAGGTGGTTGGTGGGCTCGTCGAGCACCATGACGTCGGGCTGCTCGTAAAGCACGCGCATCAGGTCGACCCTTCGTCGCTGTCCCCCCGACAGGCCGTCCAAGTCCTCGAGGAGCAGGTCCTCGGCGAGCCCGAGGCCGGCGGCCAGTCGAGCGACCTCCGACTCCGCCTCGTAGCCGCCTCGCTCGGCGAACTCGCGCTCGAGCGAGGTGAACCGCTCGATCGTCTCCTCGGTGGGGTCGGCGGCCAGGTCGTGACGGGCGTGCTGGAGGTCGGCGTCGAGCTGGTCGATGCCGCGCGCGCTCAGCACGTGGCTGAGCCCGATCGGCTCGACCCCGAGTCCGCCGGGCACCGGCTCCTGGGGCAGGTGGCCGAGGCGACCCTGGATCTGGACCGTCCCGCCGACGCGCACGTGGGCCGGCCCGAGGCCGAGCAGGACCGCGAGCAGCGTCGACTTGCCGGCGCCGTTCCTGCCGACGAGACCGACCTTCTCACCGTCGCCCACAGTGAAGGAGACCGGCTCGAGCAGGGTGCGCTCGCCGATCTCCATCGACAGGTCACGGGCGATCAGCACCGGACCAGCCTAGGGGCCGGCCCTCAGCCCAACTGGCGGGCGGCCTCGCGCAGCTCGTCGCGGAACTGGGGGTGGGCGATCTCGGCCAGACGCTCGGCCCGCTCGCGCACCGTCGCCCCGCGTAGGTCGGCCGAGCCCTGCTCGGTCACGACGACCCCGGCCAGATGGCGAGGCGAGGTCACTGAGGTGAAGGGGTGCATCGAGGGCACGATGCGGCTCACCAGCTCCCCGCCGACGGTGGCCGTCGACTCGAGGCAGATGATCGAGACGTGCTCCGTGGACAGGCTGGTCCCCTCGACGAAGTCCATGTGCCCGCCCACGCCGGAGAACTGGCGGGTCCCGATCGAGTCGGCGCCCAGGTTGCCGAGCAGGTCGACCTCGAGGGCCGAGTTGATCGACACCATCCGGTGGTTCTGCACGATGACCGAGGGGTCGTTGGTGTAGAAGACCGGGGCGACGCCGATGTCGGGATTCTCGTGGATGAAGTCGTAGGTGTCCTGGGTGCCCGCGGCGAAGGTGATCACCGATTTGTGGCGGTTGATCGACTTGGCGGCGTTGGTCACCTTGCCGACGCGCATCAGCTGGGCCAGCCCGTCGGTGAACATCTCCGAATGGACCCCGTAGTCGCCCCCGGGACCCTCGGCGAGGGCGTGGGCCACCATGTTGGGCACCGCGCCGATACCGGTCTGCAGGGTCGCCTCGTCGGGGATGAAGGCCGCGGCGAAGGCCGCCATGCGGGCGTCGTTCTCGGTCCCGCCTTCGTTGGGGATGATGTTGGGCCGCTCCTCGGTGTACACCAGGGCATCGATCTCGCTCACGTGCAGGGTGTTGGAGTGGCCCTCGAGCGCGAGGGTGCGCGGGTAGTGGGGCGAGACCTCGACGATCAGCAGGCGGTCGGGGTCCCGACCGGCCCGTCGGCACTCCTCGAGGGTGGCGCCGTTGTAGAGGGAGGTGGAGACGTGGCCGTCCGCATCGGGCAGGGACCCCGCGAGCAGCATCACTCGGATCCCGAGGCGCTCCATCATCAGCCCGTAGTGGCGAAAGAAGCTGGGCACGTACTGCACGTCGTGTCCGGCCGCCTGGTACGCCCGCTCCGCCCCTCCGAGGAACTGACAGCGGTAGTGGACCTGGGGATGGGCGAAGAGGTCGTAGGTGCCCAGCGTCAAACCTCCGCAGACCACCAGGTCCTCCCAGTCGCCGCGCCGCGACAGCGCCGCGAGCAGGGCCTTCGGGGTGGCCGTGATGAGTCCGAAACCGATGCTGTCACGCGCCCTCACCAGGCCCGCGGCCTCGTCGGCGGTCATCTCCCGTGCGCTCATCGCGACATTCTGTCCGACCGGCACGCCGGCCGGCGGCATCGCCGGGGGCTGTGGGAAACTGGGTCCTTGACCCTCATCCTCCTCGAGCCGAGCCTCACCCACCTGCCCGCCCTGCGCGGGGCCCTGGAGCGCGGCTGGTCCTTCTCCCCGCGCGGGCCCGAGGCCCTCCTGGAGGAGTCGGCCCGCGACCCCGAGGGCTTCGTCGCCGAGCAGAGCGACCGCGAGGGGCGCCTCACGACGATGACCTTCCCCAACGGGGTCACCGTCGAACGCCTGCCGAGCTACCACCGGTGGCTGTGGGACGGGGAGTTCTGTGGCTCGATCGGGTTTCGCTGGCGTCCCGGGACCGAGGAGCTCCCCAGCCACGTGCTGGGACACATCGGCTACGGCGTCGTGCCCTGGAAGCGCCAGCGCGGCTACGCGACGGCCGCCCTCGCCCAGATGCTCGACGTGATCGCCCCCGAGGGGCTGCGCTACGTCGAGGTCACCGCCAGCCTCGACAACACCGCCTCGCGCCGCGTGATCGAGCGCAACGGGGGCCGCCTCGTCGAGGAGTTCGACCACGTCTCGGTGCTCGACGGCGCGCTCGAGCGCCTGGCGCGCTACCGCATCGATCTCTAGCGGGCCGCGCAGAACTCCTGGAAGCGCCGGTCGAGGCGCTCGCGATCCGGGCGGAGCGCCTCGCGCATCGGCAGGAAGAGCGGCTGGCGGTGCATCTCCTGGAGTCCGTGTCGCAACTTGGGCCCGTCCACCTCCTGGAGCAGCTCCTCGTTGATGCGCACCTCGCGGTCCGGGGTCACCCCCAGCAGGTTGCGGTCGTAGGCGGCGTGGTGGATCTTGCACAGGGCCAAGCCGTTGGTCACCACCGGATCCCCACCGTCGAGCCCGTCGCCGACGATGTGGGCCGCGTCGAGCAGTTCGGTGTGGCGCAGACGGCAGATCGTGCAGGTGCCCTGATAGGCGGTGAGGACCTGCTCGCGAAAGACCGGCTGGTGGAGCCGCTGGCGGGTCGCTCGCCACGCGTAGCGTCGCTCCAACTCGGAGAGGGCTCCCAGGTCGAGGCCGACCTGGGAAACCTCGAAGCCGAGGGTGAAGCGCCGAGCGGCGCGCTCCTCGCCGATCACGTAGACGGGGTAGACCGGTCGATACCGCCGGTCGGGCATGCCGAGGAAGTAGACGAGGGCCAGGCAGTGCGCCATCGCCTGGCGCAGGGCCACGTTGGCCGCCCGGTCGGGGTCGTCGCCCTCGTAGTGATACCTCTGGAAGCCGTCCTCTCCCATTGCGTCCTCGTAGGACGCGACGCCACCATCGGGCGTGAAAGCCGTCGTGATGGACAGCGCCGCCCCGAGACCGCGGGGCCGGTGGATCCCCCGACCCCGGGTCTGACGCAGGACGACGGAGAGGCCTCCGACATCCACCCGCTCGCCGGTCTGCTCCCACGAGAGGTTGTCATCAGGTGAGGTGGCGACGAGGAAGTCGAGGCGGCGGAAGACGGTCGCACGCACCGCCTGTTCGAAGGCCAGGTCCACTGGCGCAGCTTCGCAGATCGACCGTCATGGACCGTGCAGTCCGACCGGTAGGGTCCGGTGGATGGAGACGATGTACCTCGATCTGTGGACTGACGTCGTCTGCCCCTTCTGCTACCTGGGCTTGCGTCAGCTCTCCCGGGCGATCGCCGACTCGGCCCATCCCGAGGCGGTCGTCGTGCGCCACCACGCCTTCGAGCTCGACTCGCGTGCGCCCGCCGACTACGGCCAGCCTCTCAACGAGATGCTCGCCAAGAAGTACGACATGCCCGTCGAGCGCGCCGAGTCCCTTCACCGCCGGCTCACCGCCGAGGCCGCCGAACTCGACATGGCCTGGCGGCTCGACCAGGCCCGACCCGGCAACACCTTCTCGGCCCATCGGCTCATCGCCTGGGCCAACACCCAAGGGCTCGGGGGTGCGATGGCCGAGCGCCTCTTCGCCGCCTACTTCTGCGAGGGACGAGCCATCGGGGATGAGCCCACCCTGCTCGAGCTGGCTGCGCAGGTGGGGCTGGACAGTCCCCACGAGGCCCTCACTCGCGAAGAGGTCGCCGAGGCCGTGCGTGAGGACGAGCGCGCCGCGACCGAGCTCGGAGTCTCCGGGGTCCCGGCCCTCGTCGTGGACGGCCGCTTCCTCGTAGTCGGGGCCCAGGGCGTCGAGGGCTTCGCTGGGGCGCTCGAGCGCGCGTGGCGACGCCGTGACGTCGCCCCGGTGTAGCACCACTTCTCCCAAGAGGGCCTGCTCGGAGAGACCGTCCGGTCTCTCGACGCGCCCTCGACCCGCCCCTGTCGGAGAGACTGGGTCCGCCTGGGGGATCGAGCGATCGGAGGGAGATGGGACTGCGCGCTGCGCTCCGCCCGACGTCGTCGACGCTCGCCCTCGGCCTCCTCGCCGTCCTCGTCCTCCTCGCCTGGGCGGGCTGGTCGACGACCCCTTCCTCTCGGCCGTCGACCTCCTCCTCTCCCCCGTACAGCTGCTGCAGCGCCCACTTCGTCAACGAGGTCCATCGGGTCGGTCAGACTCTCGACGTGCACTGGACGTGGTTGGGAGATCCGGCAGCGGCGGCGACCTGGCGCCTCAGCGCTGACCTGGTGGGGCCCTACCCGAGCGTCACCGCGCTCAAGAGATCGGTCGCCGGTCACGGCGGGCCCCTCCCGACGGAGAGGCTCCAGTCTCCCACCCTCGTCCTGTCAGGACCGCACCCCGAGGGTGCCTCGTCGCACATCGCGGTCCCCGCCACCGCACCAGCCGGACTCTACGAGCTGACGACCACGGTGGACGGAGGTCACCTCAGCGAGAGTGCTGGGACCATCCTGAGCCTCGGCCGCTAGGTCGACGGAGCGGACTACTCCTCGTCGGCGGGGACCACCGCGGCGGTGGCCATCGCGTGGCCCTCGTCGAGGTTCATCACCCGAACCCCCGTCGCGTCACGCCCCTGGGAGGAGATCTCGCGCACGGGCACTCGGATCATGACGCCGCCCGAGGAGGCGAGGAGGAGCTGATCGGAGAGGCCGGCCATGAAGGCCGCCACGACGAAGCCTCGCGCGGCGGTCAACTTGATGGCCCGCACCCCTTGGCCGCCCCGCCCCTGACGGTTGAAGCGCTCGACCTTGACGCGCTTGCCGAAGCCAGTGTCGGTCACCAGGCAGAGATCGGCGTCGTCGCGCACTACGCCGAGGGAGATCGCCCGGTCGTCGCCCTTCAACTTGATCCCGCGCACACCCGTGGCGTCTCGGCCCATCTCGCGAACCTCGGTCTCGGCGAAGCGGATGGCCATGCCGCGATAGGTGACCAACACCAGGTCGTCTTCGCCCGTCGTCTTCACCACTCGCACGACCTCGTCACCGTCGCGCAGCTTGATGGCGATCCATCCTTCGCGACGCGACTTGTCGTACTCGGAGAAGGCGGTCTTCTTCACGGTGCCCGAGGCGGTCGCGAAGACGAGGAACTCGTCGGCCGGGAAGTCATCGGTCGCGACGATGGCCTGGATCGACTCGCCGGGCTGGAGGTTGAGCAGGTTGACGATCGCCGTGCCCTTGGCCGTCCGCTCCTTCATCGGGATCTCGTGCCCGCGCAGGCGGAAGACCCGCCCCCGGTTGGAGAAGAGCAGCAGGTGGGCCAGGGTCGTCGTGTGCACGATCTGGTCGACGAAGTCCTCGTCACGCAGCTTCGCGCCCTGAACCCCTCGACCACCGCGACCCTGCACCCGGAAGGCGTCAGCCGCCACCGACTTGACGTAGCCGGCCTGGGTCATCGTGATCACGATGGGCGCGTCGTCGACGAGGTCCTCGACGCCGAGCTCACCCGGGTCGTTCACGATTGCCGTGAGCCGGTCGGTCGCGTACTTGTCACGGATCGCTGTGATCTCCTCGGAGATCACGGCGCGCAGCTTGGTGTCGTCGGCGAGGATCGCGCGCAGCTCGGCGATCGTCTCGCGCAGCTTGGCCATCTCCTCTTCCAGCTCACTGCGCCCCAGGCGGGTCAAACGACCGAGGGTCATGTCGAGGATGTGGTTGGCCTGTTCCTCGGAGAACTCGAAGGGCGCGGCCATCAGGGCCGTCCGGGCCGCCGGGCGGTCGTCGGAGGAGCGAATGGTGGCGATCACCGCGTCGAGCATGTCGATGGCCTTGAGCAGACCCTCGACGATGTGGGCTCGCGCCTCGGCCTTGCGCAGGCGGAACTCGGTGCGCCGGGTCACGACCTCGATCTGGTGGGCGACGTAGTGGCCTAGGGCCTGAGCCAGGTTGAGGGTGCGGGGCACCCCGTCGACCAGCGCCAGCATGTTCACGGCGAAGGTGGTTTGGAGCGAGGTGTTCTTGAAGAGCTTGTTCAGCACCACGTTGGCGTTGGCGTCGCGCTTCAAGCGGATCACCAGGCGAGCCCGACGTCCGGCCGAGTCGTTCTGGACCTCGGCGATGCCGTCGAGGTCGCCGTTCTTCACGAGGTCGTAGATCTTCTCCTCGATCGACTCGACGGAGACCTCGTAGGGGAACTCGGTCACCACGATGCGCGTCGAGCCGCGGTGCTCCTCGATCTCGGCGACGGCGCGCATCTTGATGCTGCCGCGGCCCGTGCGGTAGGCGTCACCGATCCCCTGGCGACCGAGGATCTGTGCACCCGTCGGGAAGTCCGGACCCTTGACGAAGGCCATCAGCTCGTCGGGGGTCGCCTCGGGGTGACCCACCAAGTGCAGCGTGGCGTCGATGACCTCGCCCAGGTTGTGGGGCGGGATCTTGGTGGCCATGCCCACGGCGATCCCCTGGCTGCCATTGACGAGCAGGTTCGGGAAGCGTGAGGGCAGGACGGTGGGCTGCTGGGTGGAGTTGTCGTAGTTGGGCTCGAAGTCGACGGTCTCCTCGTCGATCGAGTCGAGCATCTCCATCGCCAGGGGGGCGAGGCGACACTCGGTGTAGCGCATCGCCGCGGCACCCTCGTCGGGACCGGTGCCGCCGAAGTTGCCGTGGCCACTGATCAGCGGGTGGCGCATCGAGAAGTCCTGGACCATGCGCACCAGGGCGTCGTAGATCGCCGAGTCGCCGTGGGGGTGATAGGTACCCATCACCTCGCCGACCACCTTGGCGCACTTGGTGTGGGGGCGATCGGGCCGCAGGCCCTGGTCGAACATCGAGTAGAGGATCCGACGGTGGACAGGTTTGAGCCCGTCACGCACGTCGGGCAGCGCCCGACTGACGATGACCGACATCGAGTACTCGAGGAAGGAGCGCTCCATCTCGAGGTTGATCTCGATGGGCTCGACGTAGCCGGTCCCCTCCTCGGGAGGTGGCGGCGGGGTCGGGGTGGAGCGGGAGTTGCGAGCCATGAGTTCCTAGATGTCGAGGAAGCGAACGTCCTTAGCGTTCGCCTGGATGAAGTGCCGGCGCTGGGGGACGTCGTCGCCCATGAGAATCGAGCAGACCTCGTCAGCCAGGGCCGCCTGCTCGACGGTGATCTGGAGCAGGGCCCGCTTGGTGGGGTCCATGGTCGTTTCGCGCAGCTCGTCGAAGTCCATCTCGCCGAGGCCCTTCAAACGCTGGAAGTCGTTCTTGTGGTCGGGCCGCTCGGCGAGGAACTGGGCCTTGGCCAGGTCGTCGCGAAGATAGACCTTCTCCTTGCCGACCAGCGTCGAGTAGAGGGGTGGCTGAGCCACGTAGACGTGGCCCTGGTTCACCAGCTCGGTCATCTGGCGGAAGAAGAAGGTGAGCAGCAGGGTGCGGATGTGGCTGCCGTCGACGTCGGCGTCCGCCAGCAGGATGATCTTGTCGTAGCGCACCTTGGTGACGTCGAACTCCGCCTCGACGCCCGCCCCGATCGCCGCGATGAGCGCCTGGATCTCGGCGTTCTTGAGGATCTTGTCGGTGCGGGCCTTCTCGACGTTGAGGATCTTGCCTCGGATGGGCAAGATGGCCTGAGTCCGCGGGTCCCGGGCGTCCTTGGCTGAGCCGCCCGCCGAGTTGCCCTCGACGATGAACAGTTCGCACTCGCGCGGGTCCCGACTCGAGCAGTCGACCAGCTTGCCCGGCAGGCCGGCGCCGTCGAGGGCGTTCTTGCGCCGCGTCAGCTCGCGCGCGTGGGTGGCCGCCACGCGGGCCCGTGAGGCCTGGACCGCCTTGGCGACGATCTGACCGCCCTCACGAGGGTTCTCCTCCAGCCAATCGGCCAGCTTCTCGTTGGTGGCCCGCTCGACCAGCGAGCGCATCGACACGTTGCCCAGCTTGCCCTTGGTCTGACCCTCGAACTGCGGCTCGGAGAGCCGCACCGAGACGATCGCCGTCAACCCCTCACGGATGTCCTCGCCACGCAGGTTCTCGTCCTTCTCCTTGAGCAGGTTCCGCTTGCGGGCGTAGCGGTTGATCACGTTGGTCAGGGCCTTTCGGAAGCCCTCCTCGTGCATGCCGCCCTCGATGGTAGAGATGCCGTTCGCGAAGGAGAAGATTGACTCGTAGTAGCCCGTGTTCCACTGGAAGGCGACATCGACCTCCTGTCCCTCTTCGGACTGGGAGTAGCTGCCCACCTTGCGGAAGAGGGACTCCTTGGCCGCGTTGAGGTGACGCACGTAGTCGACGATGCCGCCGTTGTACTTGAAGGTCTCCTTCATCTCACGGCCCGCGCGCTCGTCGACGAAGCGGATCTCGAGGCCGCGGTTGAGGAAGGCCATGATCTGGAGTCGCTCGGTGACCGTCTGGGCCCGGAAGTCGACGTCATCGAAGATCGTGGGGTCGGGTCGGAAGGTGACCGTGGTGCCGGTGCGCCCGTGTGGCGAGGGTCCGACGGCCTTGAGCGGACCCGTCGGGTTACCGCCGTTGGCGAAGCTCATGAGGTAATGCTGGCCACCCGAGTCGACCTCGAGGGTGAGATCGGTGGAGAGTGCGTTGACCACCGAGGCCCCGACCCCGTGTAGGCCCCCGGAGACCTTGTAGGCGCCCCCGCCGAACTTCCCACCGGCGTGCAGCGTGGTGTAGACGACCTCAGCCGCCGACTTGCCAGGGAACTGGGGGTGCTCGTCGACCGGGATCCCTCGGCCGTCGTCCATCACCTTGCAACTGCCGTCGCGCTGGATGACGACGTCGATCCGCGTGCAAAATCCGGCCATGGCCTCGTCGACGGCGTTGTCGACGATCTCCCAGATCAGGTGGTGCAGCCCGGCGGGACCGGTGGAGCCGATGTACATGCCCGGGCGGACCCGCACGGGCTCGAGACCCTCGAGGACGGTGATGTCGCGGGCCCCATAACTCGAGGAGCCCTTGGTCTTTTCGGCCACGAAGCTGTCCTTTCCGTCGCTCGCACAAGGGGCGCAGGCGCGCAGCCGAACACGACGTCTTGGCCCTTCCATCCTACCCGAACGGGTGTCACGGACCGACCCTCGAAGGGGCCCGTGCACCCCCCACGGACCCTCGAGACCGGCCCTCCGCTCACGTGGTGCGGAGCTGCCCAGATCACCGAAGGCGCTGAGGATGGCGGTGCTCTCGTGGTGGAGTCTCTCGGCGTGCGCACCGCTCGGGACGCTCACGATCAAGACGCCGTCTTTGATGAACTCGGGGCGACACCGTGCCGCGAGCGCCTCGCCGACGACCTCCGGCCAGCGACGGCGGACCTCGTCAATGACGCGCAGATCGACCCGACGCCAACGCCCCGCGAGGCGCGACAGGACCTCGCCGAGGGGCGTTGGGTCATCGCGGGGACTCACCGCGACTCGCTCAGGTCCACCACCACGGCGGGACTCAGCCCCCGGGGCAGCGGCGACGCGGTGGTCACCAGGGTCTGTCCCACCGGCAGCAGGGTGAGAAGGCGCTCGCTGCGCAGTGGGTCGAGCTCGGAGAAGACGTCGTCGAGTAAGAGGAGGGGATCGACGCCCCGGTGGAGCTGGACCAATCGGTGACCAGCTAGGCGCAGCTCGAGGGCGAGGGATCGCTGCTCGCCCTGGGAGGCTTGACGCCGCGCGTCGCGACCGTCGAGGGTGATCGCGAGGTCGTCACGGTGGGGTCCCACCGAGGTGTGACCGCGGAAGCGGTCCTCCTCGAGGGAGCTGCGCAGCGCATCGACGAGGTCGCCACGCCACGAGCGCTCGTAGGCCAACTCCACGGCCTGCGCACTGTGGGCCAGGGCCTCGTACGCCGCGGCCACTGGCTCGCGCAGCTCGGCTACGAGACGTTCGCGCCGCTCGACCAGCTCCTCACCCACGCGGGCAAGGTCGAGGGACCAGACCTCGATCTCCTCGCGCTGGCTCGCACTGAGGTATCCCCCCTCCGCACGCCGCAAGAGCGCGTTGCGCTGGCTCAACACGCGCTGATAGCGCTCCACCACCTCGTCGGAGGTGGGCTCCACGTCGGTGCCCAGGTGGGTGAGGTAGTGACGTCGGTTCTCCGGTCCCGCGCGCACGATGTCCACGCCTTCGGGGGTGAACACCGTAAGGGGCAGGGCCTCGGCGACCTCGGCGCGACTGCGCGGCCGCTGTCCGTTGACGAGCATCCGCTTGGTCGTGCTGCGCGCCCCGCGCGTGAGGGTGAGGTCCACTTGAAGTCGGCGCTCTCGATGGAAGGCCACTCCATGGACCTCAGCCAACTCAGCGCCGGTGTGGATCATGTCGGCCGCTGACGTGGTGCGGAAGGAGGAGGCGGTCGCCAGGGCGTACACCGCCTCGAGGACGGAGGTCTTGCCCGTCCCGTTGGGTGAGATGAGGACGGTGACCGCCTCGGGGTCTGGTCGGAACTCCAGGGCGCTGAAGAGCCGAAAGTCGCGCAGGCGCAGCTCGTGCAGGCCCACGGCGCCCTACTGCACGCGCACGGGCATCAAGAGGTAGCGGAACCGCTGGTCGTCCACCCCGTGCACCATCGCGGGCCGCACCGAGTCAGTCATCTCGAGCACCACCTCGTCGCCCGGCACCGCTTCCACACCGTCGATGAGGAAGTTGGGGTTGAAGGCGATGGTCATCTCCTCACCCTGGTAGTCCGCGTCGACGTTGTCCTCCACGTCGCCCGCATCGTGACTCTGGGTGCGGATCTCGATGTTCTTCTCCTGCACGCTCAGGCGCACCGAGGAGGTGGAGTCCTTCGCGAGCAGTTTTGCGCGGCGCAGCGACGTGAGCAGGGTGTCCTTTGCCACACGCAACTGGTGGGGGTAGCTGGCGGGGATCAACTGGAGCACCGATGGGTAGTTGCCGTCGATCAGCCTCGAGGCGATCGATGTCGTCCCCACGACGAAGCTGATCTCGGCGTCGGTGAGGGTCACCCCCACCTCGGCATCCTCCGTAAGGGAGGCGGCGGCGCGCTGGAGCTCTTGGAGGGCTCGGGCCGGCACCAGGAGGTCCTGACCCCCGATTCCCCCCACTCCGGGCACATCGCGAACCGCCAGCCGATAGGAGTCGGTAGCGATGAGGCGCAGGGTCCCTTCGTCGGTCGTGAAGAGCACGCCGGTGAGGAGGGGGCGAGCGTCGTCGTTGGCCGCGGCGCGCACCACCTGAGTGATGCCCGAGATCAGATCGGCCGCCGGCACCGTGGTCACCGGCCCACTCACCGGAGGAAGCTTCGGGAAGTCCATGACCGCGAAGGCGCGCAGTGAGAACTTGGCTCGTCCAAGGGAGACCTCGACACTCTCGTCATCCCCCGAGACGGTCACGGCCCCTGGTTCAAGGGAGCGCACGGCGTCGACGACGAGACGGGCGGGCACCACCACGGCTCCGTCCTCGATGCCGATGACGTCAACGGTCGTGCGCACCGTGATGTCGAGGTCCGTACCGGTGACGGTGAGCTGGTTCCCATTCAAGGACAGCAGGATCCCCGACGAGGCGCCCACCAGACGGGTGGCCACCACCCGCGCGGCGGCACCCAGTGCCTCGGCCAGGAGGTCACGCTCAGATCTGAACTTCATCGGACTGCCTTTCGTCGTCTACTGAGGTTACGTGTGGGATGTTGGATGATTCGAAGTGGTGTAGTAGCAGTGCTGTGCACATGTGGAGAACTTTCGGTACTGCCTGGTCAGAGCCTATGAAACAGGTGCCACACTCTCCACAACTCTGTGCCTAACTCTTTCAACCCTCGGGTCTCAACCCTCAAGTCATGTGGCTAGGCGACGAGTTGGTGACGAGAAGGCAACACCTCTTCCCCCAACGTGCGCACAGGTCAGGTGCGGCTCTCCCCCTGCAACTGCCGCTTGAGTTGGTTGATCTGGGCTAGGAGCTCGCCGTCGGTGGCGATCTGCTCACGAATCTTCTCGACGCCGCTGATGACGGTCGTGTGGTTCCGGCCGTCGAAAATCTTGGCGATCATCGGGTAGGAGTAGTTGTCCAAGAGGTCGCGGATCAGGTACATGGCGACATGACGGGCGCGCACCAGTGGCCGGAGGCGCTTGGCGCCGCGCACCTCTTCGACCGAGAGGCCGTAGAACTCGGCGACGGCCGCCAGAATCGTCTCGGGCTTCAACACCACCTGGTCGGCTCCGAGGTTGGTGAGGTGGGCCTTGGCCAGGTCGAGGGAGATCGGCTCCTGGCGCAGGTTCGCGAAGGCCCGCAGCATCGTGACCGACCCCTCGAGCTCACGGATGTTGTCGCGCACGCGGTAGGCGATCCACTCGGCGACCTCATTGGGCAGCTCGATCCCCTCCCGCTCGGACTTGGAGCGCAGGATCGCGATGCGGGTCTCGAGGTCGGGCTGGTCGATCTCGGCGACGAGGCCCTGGAGGAGCCGACTTCGGAAGCGCTCTTGGAGTCCCGCGAGGTCGCGCGGCGATCGGTCGGAAGTGAGGACGATCTGCTTACCCTCACCATGGAGAGCGTTGTAGGTGTGGAAGATCTCCTCGTGGAAGGTCTCCCCGCGCGTCTCCATGAACTGGATGTCGTCGATGAGCAGGACGTCGTTCTCGCGGTAGCGATCGTGCAACGCGAGTTGCGTGCGGGTCTGAATCGCTCGGATGAAGTCGTTGAGGAAGGTCTCGGTGGAGACGTAGAGCACCTTGCGCCCGGGGTAGTTCTCGGTGACGTAGTTGCCGATCGCGTGGAGCAGGTGGGTCTTGCCGAGTCCGGAGTTCCCGTAGATGAGCAAAGGATTGTAGGCACGACCAGGTGTTTCAGCGACCGATTGGGCGGCCGCGAAGGCCAGACGGTTCGACGAACCCGGTACGAAGGAGTCGAAGGTCATGCGAGGGTCGAGCCGCGCGGGACGGTCCACGCTCGGCAGATAGGGCGCGGGTGACTCACTCGAAGGGCTCGCCGGCGCGTCGCTTACGCGCGGCTCGTTCACCGTCTCGTCACTCAACGTGAGCGAGACCTGCACGTCGCTACCGATGACCTGGCGAGCCTGCTCGGTGATGAAGGGCAGGTAGCGCTGCTGGACCCTCTGGAGCTGAATCGCGTTCGGCGCGGCGATGATCAACTCGTCATCGCGATAATCCACAAGGCGCAGCGTGTTGAGACCAGCCGACCAGACGGCCTCAGAGGCGTTGCCGCGCAAGGAGTCTCGCAGAGCGGACCAGATCTCCTCAGCACCCTGCACTCTCGTCCTCCACAGATCGATTCGAACATTATCCACAAGGCTGAGGCGGCGCCACTGGGCCGTCGCGGCGCCCCCTTCGCGGAGGAGCAACACTACTTGGTCCCCTCTGGTCCTGCCGGGGCCGGAGGACCGGTGGGCTCGTGGGGTAAGATTGCCGGCCAATGGCGCGGAGGGCCCCAGGGGTCGTCCTGCGCCGCTTTGACACGACAGAAGAGGTTCTCCGTGAAGCGCACCTACCAGCCGAACAAGCGCAAGCGCGCCAAGACGCACGGTTTCCGGGCGAGGATGCGCACCCGCGCCGGGCGCGCGGTGCTCAAGGCCCGTCGCAACAAGGGTCGCCACCAGCTGACGGTGTGAGGCGTGCCCGGTCGGGTCCGCACCCGCCGGCAGTTCGCGCGCCTCGCCTCTCCGTCGCAGCGGGGCCACAGCGGTCCACTGCGAATCTCCTTCGTGGAGGGAGAGGACGGCCCCCCCGAGGTGGCCGTGGCCTACGCGATTGGCCGGAAGGTGGGCTCCGCCGTGGTCCGCAATCGGATCCGGCGTCGCCTCAGGGACCTGATCGACCGCTTCGATCCGCCGCTGAGGCCAGGGTTATACCTGGTCAGATGCGGAATCGAGACAAGGGGTCTCTCCTATGACCAGCTCCAGTACCACCTCGAGCGAGCCCTCGAGCGCGCAGACCTCCGGTAGCGTGCCCGCCCGGGTCCTCGCCGCAGTCCTGCGCTTCTACCAGCGCGCGCGGGCGGGACGGGTCTCGCCGTGCCGCTTCTACCCCTCGTGTTCGGAGTACGCCCTTGAGGCGGTCCAGGTCCACGGCGCCGCTCGCGGCGGGTGGCTGGCCCTGCGTCGCGTCGCGCGCTGCCGACCACTCGGTCCCCACGGCGTCGACCTGGTGCCGTTGCCCCGTGAGAAAAGGAGCGCATGATGGCGTCCATCACCCACGCGATCGGCTCGGTGTTCCAGCCGATCTTCCACCTGTTCGGGTGGCTGCTCGCCTTCTTCTACGGGATCATCCCGAACTACGCGGTGGCCATCGCCCTCTTGACCATCGTGATCATGGGGGCCCTCACCCCCTTCACCGTCAAGAGCACCCGCTCGATGGTCGCGATGCAGCGCCTGCAGCCCGAGATCAAGAAGCTCCAGCAGAAGTACAAGGGCCCGGAGAACCGACAGGTGCTCAATGAGGAACTGATGCGCCTGTACCGCGAGGAGGGCGCCAACCCGCTGGGTGGCTGCCTGCCCCTGCTGCTCCAGGCCCCCTTCCTCTTCATTTTGTACAGCGTGATCAGGGGACTCGCCTACGTCAACGCCAAGGGAGTCGCCGCGCCGCGCTACATCCCGACGTCCTCGACCATGTATCACAACCTGGTCGGCGCCAATGGGGCGATCAAGGCCTTCGGGATGGACCTGAACCTACGGCCCTTCCCGGTCTCGGCCCATGGCGGATGGGTGGGCGCGATCCCCTTCTTCCTCTTCGTCGCGGCGGCCGTCGCCCTGCAGTACTTCCAGATGGCCCAGATCAACCGGCGAAACCGGACCACGGGCCAGGCCGTGCCGAGTCAGCAGCTCGCCACCCAGCGCATCATGCCAATCTTCTTCGCCTACTTCTACATGGTGATCCCGGCGGCCGTGGTCCTCTACATGATTATTTCGACGATCATTCGAATAATTACTCAGGACATCATGTTCCGCACCGGGGTGAGCCGACCCGTCGCCGAGCGCGAGCGTGAGATCCCCGCCCCCAAGGCGATCGAGGAGGAGAAGCCCTCCCCCTCCACGCGGGGCTCGCAGCGCGAGTCGCGCAACCCTAACCCTCAACCCTCGACTTCGAAGCCGGCCTCCCATCCCCGCTCGAAGTCCAAGCGCAAGAGAAAGGCCCGATAGGCAATGGACTGGGTAGAGACAACTGGGAAATCGGTCGAGGAGGCTCTCGAGAGGGCGCTCGCCCATCTGGGCGTGCACCGGGACGACGCGGAGATCGAGGTCATCGAGGAGCCCCGAGCGGGTCTCTTCGGTCGAGTGCGCGGTGAGGCTCGCGTGCGGGCCAGGGTCCGTCCGAGTGGCCCGCGACCCAAGCGGTCGGGCCAGAGCCGCCGCGGTGGCCGAGGGCGTGGCGGGCGCGGCTCGTCGGGGCCGGAGGGATCCGGCGAGACGAAGGGCAAGGAGCCCCGCCCGAAGTCGTCGGGCGCGGACAAGGGCTCGAAGTCGGAGAAGGGCTCCAAGGCCAAGGGTGGCAAGGAGCAGCCGTCGAAGGAGAAGGACGCCGGGGCCAAGGAGAAGTCGGCCAAGGTGAAGAAGGGTGCGCAGGGCGCCGAGAAGAGGACGGCCAAGGCCGAACCGAAGGAGAAAGAGGAGACCATGGCTGACGGACTGTCGCTGGCCGAGCAGGGCAGGATCGCCCAGGAGTTCGTCGTTGGGCTCTTGGGAGCAATGGAGATCCAGGCGCAGGTGAGTGTGGTGGAGCTCGACGAGGAGACCGTGGAGATCGCGGTGAACGCCGAGCCGCCCACCGAACTGGGAGTGCTCGTTGGCCCACGGGGCTCGACGTTGGCGGCCCTCCAGGAGATCACGAGGACCGCCGTCCAGGCGCGGAACCCTGGTCGGACTGACCGGATCCTCGTTGACGTGGCCAAGTACCGCGAGCGCCGCGTGGCGGCCCTGGGTCGCTTCGCCCAACAGGTGGCGAGCGAGGTCGTCGAGACTGGTGAGGAGCGCGCGCTGGAGCCGATGTCTGCCGCCGACCGCAAGGCGATCCACGATGCGCTCACCGATGTCGACGGTGTGCAGACTCGCTCGGAAGGTGAGGAGCCGCGCCGTTTCGTGGTGGTGTCCCCGGCATAATTGGCAGGTGCCACAGAACTGGTTGCCCCGGGCTCTCGAGCTGTCGAGAGCCCGGGGTTTTTTTGGCCCCGGTGACCTTCAACCTCAACGTGAGCATGCAGTGGGCTTCGCCACCGTGGCCGAGGAGGCTCTAGGCCACTCCCCCGCGACCTTCCTCGACCTCGGCACCGGTGGCGGTCTCCCGGGATTCGTCCTGCTCGATCGCTGGTCGAATGAGGGACATTTCCTCGACTCCATGGAGCGGCGAACGGTCGTGCTCCAGGAGATCGTGTCCTGGCCGGACTGTCCGGGGCGAGGCATCGTCCACCTGGGACGGGCCGAGAACCTCGGTCGAGAGTCCGCTCTACGGGGGCATTTCCCCCTTGTCACTGCGCGATCCTTCGGTCCACCGGCGGTCGTCGCCGAGTGTGCCGCGGCCTTCCTCGAGGTCGGAGGAGTCCTCATAGTCTCAGAGCCCCCCTTGGTGGAGGCGTCAGAGCGCTGGGAGGCTGACGGCCTGCACCGACTAGGTCTTCGGGCGATGGGCCTGCAGCGCCACGGGGCCGGCTACCAGGTCATCGTGAAGGACTCCCCCACCCCCGAGGAGTACCCACGCCGCGTGGGCCTGCCGAGCCGCCGCCCCCTCTTCTGAGGGCGTCCACCGGGACCTCTCGGCGAGACGGGCGCACGGAAACCCGGGCTGTGAGAGGGGGTGGTTTCACGTGAAACAGAGCCCCGCCTCGGCGAGTGGCCACCACGCAGGCCTCTTCCGGGTGTTTCACGTGAAACAGAGGCCTAGGTAGGGACATCGGATCCCGTGACCTTCACGAGTATCAGGAGGCCCGTGTGTCTGAGGACCACTCTGGGTCTCGACTCACTCCCCCATTCACCATGCGGCACTGTTTCACGTGGAAGAGTCGATGGGAGCTGATAGCGACTTGCTGCCGTCCAGGGGCGAGTCATCCTTGGCTGAGAGCTCACTGGTCGCTTGGCGACGACGCCCCTAGTGATGTTTCACGTGGAACAGTCGATGGGAGCTGGCAACGACTTGCCGCCGTCCAGGGGGCCAGTCATCCGTGGCTGAGGGCTCACTGGTCCCGTGGCGACGGTGCCCTTAGGGATGTTTCACGTGGAACGACGGGGTCGATTCCCTGTGGCCCCTTGGCCTTCCGACGTCGAGCGGCGGCCCTGCAGGATGTTCCACGTGAAACATCGGTACTTGACTCCGCCTGGTGTGGCGTGTTGAATGGCAGGGGTCCGACGTTCGTCGGCCTCACCACTTGTCGGGAAGAGGGCTATGGCTGACGCCACGGGAATGAGGGTCATCGCCGTAGCGAACCAGAAGGGTGGCGTGGGTAAGACCACGACGACGACCTCGCTGGGTGCGGCCCTCGCCGAGCGTGGCCTCCGGGTGCTGGTGGTGGACCTCGATCCCCAGGGGAACGCCACCACGGGCCTTGGCGTGGATGGACGCAAGTTCGAGCGTTCCGTCTACGACGTCCTTCTGAACGATGTCCCGATCGTCGACATCGTCGAGCCGACGGGTTTCTCCAATCTCTTCGTGGCACCAGCCACCCTCGACCTAGCCGGTGTGGAGCAGGAACTGACCTCGGTGATCTCTCGTGAGCTGCGCCTCAAGCGGGCCCTCGAGTCAGTGGACGGGGACTTCGACTTCGTCTTCATCGACTGCCCCCCTTCCCTCGGGCTCATCACGATCAACGCCTTCGCGGCGGCGACGGAGATCATGGTCCCGGTCCAGACCGAGTTCTACGCCCTCGAGGGCCTCACCCAGCTCCAGAGGATCGTCGACCTCGTCCAGCGGAATCTCAACGCCGCTCTGCGGATCACCAAGGTCGTCCTGACGATGTACGACTCGCGCAACACCCTCTCGGGCGACGTCGCCCGCGAGGTCCGGCGGGCCTTCCCTGACGAGCTCTGTCGCACGGTCATCCCGCGCACGGTTCGCCTGGCTGAGGCACCTTCCTTCGGACAACCCATCACCGTCTTCGATCCCAACTCCAAGGGGGCGAAGGCCTATCGCTCACTCGCAGAGGAGATCGCCCATGGCTAGGAGAACGGGACTTGGCAAGGGGCTCGGGGCCCTGATCCCCGAAGGAGAGGCGCCGGCGGACGAGGTCGCCAGCCCGGAGGTCGCGGGCCCGCAGGGACCCCTGCGCGTCGTGCCGATCGCCTCGGTGCGGCCCAACCCTTTCCAGCCCCGACGCGCCTTCGATGACGAGAGTCTCGAGGCCCTGGCCGCCTCAGTGAGGGAGGTCGGCGTCCTCCAACCGTTGATCGTCCGACCCGTCAACGGCGAGCCGGACCACTTCGAGCTGATCGCGGGGGAGAGGCGGTGGCGCGCCGCGACCCTTGCAGGGCTCGAGGCGGTCCCCGTCCTCGTCCAAGACGACGTCAACGACCGGCTCTCCCTGGAGCAGGCGGTCGTCGAGAACCTCCATCGCGTTGACCTTCACCCCCTCGAGGAGGCCGCGGCCTACCAGCAGCTCATCAACGAGTTCGCGCTCACCCACGAGCAGGTCGCTCAGCGGGTCGGCAAGAGTCGGGCAAATGTTACGAATACGTTACGACTCCTGCAGCTCGGTGAGGTGGCCCAAGCCGCACTCGCCTCGGGTCAGATCTCGGCCGGCCATGCCCGAAGCCTGCTGGCGTTGAGCGACCCCGAGGCCCAAGGGGCCATGGTCGCCCGGATCGTGAAGGGGGAGTTGTCGGTGCGCGCCACGGAGGAGGCGGTGCGCGTCGCCCTGGAGCCCCGGCCGGAGCCGCCGGCCGCCGCCGGGGGAGAGCCGCCGAGTGCCCGACCCCGCCTGCGCCCGGTGCCCGATGCCTCGGTCGCCGAGCTCGAGCATCTGCTGGAGGACTACCTCGACACCCGTGTCCACGTCGACCTGAAGGGCCGCAACGGGCGCATCATCATCGATTTCGCCGACCTCGACGACCTGGAGCGGCTCTACCTGGCCATCGCCAAGTCCCACTAGGCCGCCAAACCTTCAACCCTCAACCTCACCCTCAGGTGGAGGTTTTCCCCAAGTTGTGGATGAAGTTGTGGGTTAGCGGCGAAAACCCTTGCATGGTAAGGGTTTTGGCAGGGGCAAAACCGGTGGGCAGGGCCCGTGGCGGGCCCTATCTGTGGAAAAGCTCGGCTGCCGCGCCGGCGATGCTCTCGGCCAGCTGATCGGCCTGGTCGGCCTGCAGGAGGCCGTGCTCCACGTGGAGCGTGGTCATGCGGGTCTCGCGCAGGATGGGTAGGGCCATCCCGGTCACCTCACAGCGTTCGCCCAGGCGCGCCAGGCACCGGGCGATCTCGGCGGCCAGCCGCTCGCCGCGGGGGGAGTGGCTGCGGTAGCTCGCCCAGTAGTGCAAGGAGACGCCGCGCCGCTCGGGCGCCGTCTCGAAGGAGAGGACCAGGGCCGCCGACCAGTCGTTGGCCGCCGCCGCGCAGGCCTCGGGGGAGGGGTCGTCGAGTCGGCGCACCTCGAAGGAACTGGCGGCCCGGCGGGCCACCGCCTCGGCCAGCTCGCCCGCGCCGACGACGACGACGGGGCCCGTCTCGTCCTCATCGAGGCCGGCCTGCGCCCGGGCCTCGGTGACGGGGTGCCGGTCGGTGGCCAGGGCGGAGAGGCGCACCAGCTCGATCCAACTGGCGCGATCGAGGACCCCTGAGCCGGTCAGTCCGCAGTTGCGCTGGAAGTCGGCCAGGGCGCCCTCGGTCTGGGACCCGAGGATCCCGTCGATGCGACCCGGATTGAAGCCCAGCTGGGCCAGGCGGGTCTGCAGCTCGGCGACGTCGTCGCCGCGCAGCGCCGGTGCGCTGAGGTAGAGCAGTCGGTCGCCGAGCCGCCAGCCGGCCTCCACCAGCCGGCTCCAGGTGGTGGCGTCGACGATCCCGGTGAGCGCGAGCCCTCGGCTGCGCTGGAAGGCCTCGACCAGGGCGGCGGTGGCGTCGGCGAACTCTCCCTCCGGGTCGGACCCGGTGAGGCCCAACTCGCTGAGACGACGCTGCAGGTCGGCCACGCGGGGCCCGCGGGCCCCTCGAGACAGCGCGGGCGCGTCCAGGGCCCTAGAGGTTGGAGGTGATCTCCTGGAGCAGCGCGCCCTTGGGCTTCGCGCCGACCAGGCGGGCGATGACCTCACCGTCCTTGAACAGCAACAGGGTCGGGATGCTCATCACGGAGTACTTGGTGGCGGTGGCCACGTTGGCGTCGACATCCAACTTGGCGATCGCGAAGCGATCCGCCTGCTCGACCGAGAACTCCTCGAGGATCGGGGCGATCATCTTGCACGGCCCGCACCACTCCGCCCAGAAGTCCACGAGGACCGGCTTGTCCGAGGAGCCGATGACCTCGTCAAAGGTCGAGTCGGTCAGGTTGGTGATGTTGGCCATGGCTACCTCCCGCGGGCTGCGGCGTCAGGGTGCCACTCTAGCGACGGGTCCTAATGGCCCTGCGCCTCCAGCCAGCGCTCGGCGTCGATGGCGGCCACGCAGCCCGACCCCGCCGCGGTGACGGCCTGGCGGTAGACGTGGTCTTGGACGTCGCCGGCGGCGAACAGCCCCTCGACCGAGGTGTAGGAGCTGGTCCCGTGGGTCCGCACGTAGCCGTTCTCCTCCAGCTCGACCCCGTTGGCCACGATGGTGGTGTTGGGGACGTGGCCGATCGCGACGAAGACCCCGGTCACCTCGAGGACTCGGTTCTCGCCGCTGAGGGTGTCCACGACGGCCAGGCCGCTCACCTTGTCCTCGCCGAGGACCTCGGTGACCTGGGTGTTCCAGGCGAAACGGATCTTCTCGTGGGCGAAGGCGCGCTCCTGCATGATCTTCGAGGCCCGCAACTGGTCGCGGCGGTGGACGATGGTCACGCTGGAGGCGAAGCGAGTGAGGAAGAGGGCCTCCTCGAGGGCCGAGTCGCCGCCGCCGACCACCGCGATGTCCTGGCCGCGGAAGAAGAAGCCGTCACAGGTCGCGCAGGTCGACAGGCCGTGGCTGAGCAGCCGGTCCTCGCCCGGCACGCCCAGCATCAACGAGCGCGCCCCGGTCGCCAGGATGACGGCGTCGGCGCTGATCGAGGGCTCCTCCTCGCCGCCCAGCCAGGCGCGAAAGGGTCGGGCTCCCACCTCGAGGCGGGTCACCTTCGCCACCCGCAGGTCGGCCCCGAAGCGCAGCGCCTGATCGCGCATGCGCGCCATCAGCTCGGGCCCGCCGATGGCCTCGGGGAAGCCGGGGAAGTTCTCGATGTCGGTGGTGAGCATGAGCTGGCCGCCGGGCTGGTCGGTCGTCGAGGAGGGCTCACCCTCGATGACGATGGGCGAGAGCTGGGCCCGCGCGCTGTAGATGGCGGCCGTGAGCCCGGCGGGCCCCGAGCCGACCACGAGGACCCGGGTGTGCTCGCTCACGGGCGCACCGGGGCCTTGCGCCGGCGCCACAGCACCATCCCCACGATCAAGAAGAGCAGTCCGAGGGACCCGTAGGTGATCCACTCCCGTCCGGCGAAGAGGTAGACGTTGGCCAGGCGCACCAGGCCGATGGCCAGGGCGAGGGCCGTCACCACGGCGCAGACCGCGATCACCAGGCCGTAGGCGAGCGCCCGAGCCGCCAGCACGAGGGGTCGCACGACCTTGTCGTGGACCAGGTCGACGGTGTGGTCCAGGCGGCCCAGCACCTGGTCGAC
>CAYUZO010000002.1:0-130949 GCA_964449735.1 uncultured Ferrimicrobium sp. | reverse complement strand
CTTGCACTTCGCCGCCGCCACCGGGAGGCCCCCCGAGAGGCAGGCGGGGCACTCCTTGGTCGGTGCGGGCGCGCCGAAGACGGTGGTGCCCCGGCGGGCCATCAGCGCCCGGTAGGGCACCACGATCGAGAAGTACACGACGCCCATGAAGATGACGAAGTAGACGATGGCCGCGATGAAGGCGCCGAGGTCGATGCGCTGTCCGTGAAGCGTCCAGCCCAGACCCAGGGAGTTGGAGCCGCCCCCGGCCAGGGCATTCACCAGTGGGGTGATGATCGAGTCGGTGAAGGACTTGATCAGAGTGGAGAAGGCCAGGGCGACGACCAGCCCGACCGACACCACGATCACGTCCCCCTGCATGAGGAAGTTCTTGAAACCCTTCACGGCAGCCTCCCTTCGCGGGCCCACGCCCGTCGAGCGCGACTCTAACCCGGAGCCCGACCGCGGCGAAGGGGCGGGCGCCGGCGGTACCGTTTCGTCGAGATGATGGCGACCAGAGACGGGTGGCGACGAATCCGGGTCGTGTTGGCCGAGTACCGCGCCTTCGCCCTCAGGGCCAACGCGATCGATCTGGCGATCGGTGTGGCCCTGGGGGCTGCCTTCACGGCCGTCGTGACCGCGATCGTCCAAGGCTTCTTCACCCCGTTGATCGCTGCCGTCGCCGGTCAGTCGGACTTCACGACCCTCTACTTCACCTTGAACGGGAGCCGCTTCCAGTACGGGCTCGTGGTCAATGCGATCGTGACCTTCCTCGTCGTGGCCACACTTCTCTTCTTCGTCGTGCTGAGGCCGATCAACTCCCTGCGCCGGCGCCTGGGTCTGGACTCGGCGAGCAACTACCTCAAATCCCCCTGCCCCGCCTGCCGGACCGAGATCGTGATCTCGGCCCGGCGATGCCCGGCCTGCACCGAGGTGCTCGAGCCGGACTGGGCGGGACCGGTGTCGGGGGATCAGTAGGCGAAGATCTCCACCTTGTAGTTGGTGGGGCTGGCGCCCGGGAGGCTTCCCTCGCCCGCTGACTTCACGACGACCGAGAGGTGCCGGGCTGCGAGGCGGGCCCGGAGGTAGGTGGCAACCGCACCCGCCCGTTGGGCACTCAGGGAACGGGTGAGCGAGACCAACCCGGTCGCCGGCGCGTAGCCGTACACGAGGACGGTCGTGTAGTGGCTCGCCTTGATTCTCGCCGCGAAGCGGTCGATCTGGGTTCGCATGGCGCTCGTGAGGGTCACCGCACGACCTGCGAACGTGCCCACGAAGCCCAACGCCACTGCCGGGGCGTGTCCGTTCCACACGGCGAAGAGGGTCACCGACGCAGTGGCCGACATCGTCGAACCCGCTGGGTAGGTCGTCCCCTTCCCGTCGGCTGTCGTGGACCAGCCGCTCAGGACGTACCCGGCGCGCGTCAGCGCTGTGGCGCCGGGCAGGGTGAGCGCGGAACCCGCAGCGAGGGTGACGGGTGCGAGCGTGCCGCTCGCACCATTGGCCGAGAAGGTCACCGTCACCGTGAGACCCCACTGGGCGTAGAGGTTGGAGGAACCTGACGCGAAGGGGAAGGTGGCGCCGTCGGCGAAGGGAGCCCCGCTGCCGTCAGGGGCGGTGTTCCACCCGAGGAAGACGAACCCCGCCTTGGCGAAAGTCGGCGAGAGGGCGGCGACGGAGGTGAGTGCCGTGTTCACCGAGGACGACTGGGTCGCGACCAGTTGATCGGTCGGTGAGGCGTTCTCGTGGAAGGTCACCCGATTAGTCGACCACTGGGCGTAGAGGACGACGTCACTCGCCAGCGTCACCGTGGCACCGACCGCGTAGGGGGTTCCCGAGCCGTCCGCGGCGGTGTTCCATCCTTCAAAGGTGTACCCGGGACGGGTGAGAGAGCTCCCGGCGGGCACCGTCGCGGTGCCTCCCATCTCTCCGACAATCGGCGCCACCGTGCCGTTCGCCCCTGAACCAGAGAAGGTGATCGTCGCGGTCGGAACGGCAGTCCACTGAGCGTAGAAAGTCGTGCTCGTCGTCACGGCGACGGTGGCACCCGGAGAATAGGAGACTCCTGAGCCATCGGGTGCGGTGTTCCAGCTCGAGAAGATGTAGCCACTGCGGGTGAATCCACTGCCCGAAGGGAGGGTGAACGTGGATCCCGAGAGGCCGCTCAGAGATGGGACGGAACCTGAACCCGCCAGGGTCACGAACGAGACCGAGACACTGGGTACGGCTGTCCACTGGGCGTAGAGGACGATGCTGCCCGTCACGAAGTTGAAGGTGGCGCCATTGGCATACGGCGTTCCCGTTCCCGTCGGGCTCGTGTTCCACCCAGCGAAGGTGTAGCCCGGGTTGGTAAAGGCCGGACTGATCGAACTGAAGGATGTCAACGAGGCGGCCACGGTGCTCGTCTCCACGAAGGTGGTCGCGTCAGATCCAGATCTGTTCTCGTAGAAGGTCGCAGAGTTTGGCGACCACTGGGCGTACAGATCAACAGAACCTTGTGAGAAGTCGTATGCCGACCCATCTGAATAGGAAGTTCCATTGCCGAACGCCGACGTGTTCCAACCCCGGAATGCACTTCCCGGGTTTGAGAAGGACGGACTCAGGTCAACGAAGAGGGTAAGCGCAGTTGCAACGTTGTTGGTTTCCGACGCGACGACGGAATCTGCTACTGATGCGTTCTCGTGGAATGTCACGACGTGATAAGGAAGCACACCGGCGCTAGCACTTCCAAGGCTTGTTGTGGCACTTCCGACCACTCCGACAAGTGTCAGTGCCGCGACGACAGAGTGCCACCGAGGGAGCCGACACCAACTTCCCAAGGACTTGAATACCTTGCTACCCATAACGCTCCTCAAACTGTGTTTGGGGCGTTCGGGCAGGCGTCCGCCGATACGTCGCTCAATGAAGCACCCTTGACCACTGCCTCGACACTGAGGACCAACTGCAGTGCGAGTCGGGTTCGGGTGCCCCCCACGCGGATCGGCGTCGGCGCTGCCTGACTTCCCTATCACGACTCCCAACGTTCGCAATCCGACCGAGGCGAATCGAGAATTGGTGGCGTGGCACTTCTCCACACCGGCCCAACGGCCGAGCTAGCGAGTCAAGCGCTGTCGCGCGACCTCATACGCGGCGATGGAGACGGCGACGCCCGCGTTGAGAGAGCTGACGTGACCCCTCTGGGGCAAGGAGACAACTTTCTCGCAACGCTTGCGAGTGAGGGTGGCGAGCCCACGCTCCTCGCCACCGACCACCAGGGCGACGGGTCCGCTGAGGTCGAAGTCGTAGAGGGAGTCAGACGCCTCGCCCGCCAGCCCCACGGTGAACACCCCGGCGCGACGTAGCTGGTCGAGCGCGGCGGGGACTCCACCGACGTCGCAGAGGTCGAGGTACTCGATCGCGCCGGCGGCCGTCTTGGCCACCGAGGGCGTCACGTGGGCGGCGCGGTGACGAGGCAGGACGACTCCGGTGACCCCGGCCCCCTCGGCGCTGCGCAGCATCGCGCCCAGGTTGCGCGGGTCGGTCACCCCGTCACAGACCAGCAGGAAAGGCGCGGGGACTTCGAGCAGGTCCTCGAGGGACACCGTGGGGAGCGGCTCGGCGTGGGCGAGGACCCCTTGGTGGCCCTCGGTGCGGGCCTCCTTGTCGAGGCGGGCTCGAGAGACCAGCTGGACCGGGACCCTCTGGCGCTGGGCCTCGGCCTCGATCTCGTCGAGGATCGCCGAGGGGTCCTGACCGTCGGCCACCAGGACCCGCTGGACCTTGCGCCGACGCGCGCGCAGCAGCTCCAGGACCGCGCGGCGCCCCTCGACCTGCTCACCGCCCACTCCGTCGCGGTCCCGACGGGGACCGGGCCGCACCGGTCGTCCGGCGCCGCGGGGCCGCGCAGCGGGCGGTCGCCCACGCCCCGGCGCGCCCCGGCGCGGATCGCGGGGGCTCATCGCCCCTCCTCCAGTAGGGCGACCGCCAGGGCGCCGATCCCCTCGACACGGCCGAGTGCCCCGAGGCCCTCGGTGGTCGTCGCCTTGACCCCCACCGGAGCGCCGACGACCTCGCTGAGCGCGGTGGCCATCGCTCCCATGTACGGCGACAACCGGGGTCGCTCGGCGACGATGGTCACGTCGGCCGACAGCACGTGGAAGCCCTCCTTCGCGACGAGGAGCATGGTCCGCTCGAGCAGCGCCCGTGAGTCGACGCCCGCGAGGTCGGGGTCGGTGTCGGGGAAGTGTCGGCCGAGGTCGCCGAGTCCGGCGGCGCCGAGCAGCGCGTCACACAGCGCGTGGGTCGCGGCGTCGGCGTCGGAGTGCCCGGCGAGGCCCGGCGAGTCGGGGACCTCGACGAGTCCGAGGCGCAAGGTCCTCTCCGGATCCTCGCAGAACCGGTGGACGTCGAGACCCTGGCCAATCCTCACGACAACCCCCTCGCGGCCACCCAGTGGAGATCCTCCGCGACGGTGATCTTGATGTTGCCGGGCTCGCCGGGGACCACCACCACCCGTCCGCCCTGGGCCTCGACGAGGGCGGCGTCGTCCGTCGCCTCGGCGCCGTCGGTGTGGGCGCGCACCAGGGCCTCGCGTCGGAAGGCCTGTGGGGTCTGGACGGCCATGAGCCGGTCCCGCTCGAGGGTCTCGACGACGACGGTCTCGAGGTCCTCGTGGATGACGACCTTCACGGTGTCGGCCAGGGGCAGGCCGGGAACGGCGCCCTCGGCTCCTGCGGTCACCGCCTCCACGACGGCCTCGAAGAGGGAGGCCGGGGCCGCGGGGCGGGCGGCGTCGTGCACCACGACGATCTCGCAGTCACCGACGCCCGCCAGTCCGGCGCGCACCGACGCGGCTCGCGTCGCGCCGCCCTCGACCACCAGGTCGGCCCCCTCGCCGTCGCCCGCGTAGTCGGACGGGACCACCAGGACGACCCGGTCGGCCACCGAGCGGGCCGCCGCGACGCTCAGCGAGGCGACGGAACGGTCACCGAGGGACGCGAACTGCTTGAGCCCGCCGAAGCGCTGGCCCCGGCCGGCGGCCACCACGATGGCGGCCACGGTCATCTACGGCAGGACCGAGGCGAGCTTCTCCTCAGCCGCATCGGTGTCGACGTTGAGGGCGAAGGTCAGCTCGGAGACCAGGATCTGGCGGGCCCGGGTGAGCATGCGCTTCTCGCCCGCCGACAGGCCCTTGTCCTTGTCGCGGATCGAGAGGTTCCGCACCACCTCGGCGACCTGGTAGATGTCGCCCGAGCGCAGCTTCTCGGAGTGGTTCTTGAAGCGGCGCGACCAGTTGGTGGGCATGCGGGCCTCCTTCTTGCGCAGCACCGCGAAGACCTCCTCGACCTCCTCGTCGTTGATGACGTCGCGCAGGCCCACGGTCTCGGCGTTGGCCACCGGGACCATCAGAATCAGGTCCGAGTAGGCGACCTTCAGCTTCAGGTAGTCCTGCTTCACGTCGAAGGCGGTGATCTTCTCGACCTTCTCCACCGTGCAGGCGCCGTGGTGGGGGTAGACGAGGCGATCGCCCTTCTTGTACTTCCGAGCGGTCATCCAGTGGGCTCCTCGGGTCATCGGCCACGCCGCGTAGGGGGCCGATTTGGGGGTTCACCAGTGTAGCACCTCTCAGGCCCCACTGGGCCCAAGCGCCGCCGCGAGCGCCTCGCCCAGGCTGTCGACGCCCACCACCCCCTCGCCGGTGAGCGCGGCCTCGGCCGGCACGATGACGCGGCTCGCGCCGAGACGCTGGGCCTCGCGGACCCGGCGCTCGAGGCCGGGGACCCCGCGCAGCTCTCCGGCGAGGCCAACCTCGCCCACGAGGCAGGTGCCCGGTCGGACCACGCGGCCGCTCGCCGCCGAGGCCACCGCCACCGCCAGGGCGGCGTCGACTCCCGGCTCGGTCGCCGGCAGGCCCCCCGCGGTCGCCGCGAAGACGTCGAGCCCCGAGGTCGCCACGCCGCAGCGGGCCTCGAGGACGGCCAGCAGCAGTGCGAGGCGCTGGGCCGAGACCTGGTGGGCGACGCGCCGCGGTGAGCCGGCCGGCGGCGCCACCAGGGCCTGCACCTCCACCAGCAGGGAGCGGCTGGCCTGGGCGGCGACCGCGACCGCGACCCCCGGGACGGCCCGCTCCGGTCCGCGAAAGGCCCGTCCAGGGTCGGCGAGCTCGGCCAGTCCCTCAGGACCCATCTCGAGCAGCCCCACCTCACCGGTGGGCCCGTGTCGGTGCTTGAGGGCGCGCAACAGACGCAGGGATCCCTCGCGCTCCCCCTCCACGCGCACCACGGTGTCCACCAGGTGCTCGAGGGCCCGCGGGCCGGCGAGGTCCCCCTCCTTGGTGACGTGGCCGACAAGCACCAGGGCGCTCGACGCCTCGCGCGCGGCCGCGCAGAGCCGCTCGGCGCAGGCGCGGACCTGGGCCAGCGAGCCCGGGGCCCCGCCGAGGCGCTCGTCGCTGAGTGCCGAGAGGGAGTCCACCACGCACAGGCGCGGTCGGCGGGTGGCGATGAGCTCGGCGACCTCGGCCGCCTCGGTGGTCGCGGCAACCTCGACCCCCTCGCCGACCCCGAGGCGCAGCGCGCGGCGGGCCACCTGGGTGCGCGACTCCTCGACCGCCACCAGCAGCGCGCCCTCGCCGACGCCGGCCAGGGCCGCCAGGGCCAGGGTCGACTTGCCGACGCCGGGCTCGCCGAAGATCAGGGTCGACGAGCCGGCCGCCAGACCCCCGCCGAGGACCCGGTCGAGCTCGCCGACCCCCGTGGGGGTCAGGGCCAGCTCGAGGCCGGCGGCCTCTCGGAGCGCGGTGACCTCGGGCAGGCCGGCCGCCTCCGGGACGCCCGCGCCGCGGGCCTCGAGGGTGTTCCATCCGCCACAGCCCGAGCAGCGCCCGCTCCAGCGGGCCGAGCGGGCACCGCAGGCGGCGCAGACGTGGGTGCTGTCTCTCACGGGGCGGACCCTAGGCCCGCGCTGTGACCTAGGCGCCCGGCGCCAGGTCCTCGAAATCGACTGACGGCGGCAGGCCCTCGACCCCCTCGAAGGTGAGGTGGCTCTCGCCGCCCTCCTCCGAGGCGTCCACGACGATCGTCTGGCCGGCGCGGAACTCCTTGAACAGGATCTTCTCGCTCAACACGTCCTCGACGTACTGCTGGATCGCCCGGCGCAGGGGGCGGGCCCCCAGCTCGGGGTCGTAGCCCTTCTCGGCGAGGAAGTTCTGCGCCCCGGCCGACAGCTCCAGCCCGAGCCCCTGGACCGCCAGCTGATCGCGCAGGCGGGCGATGAAGAGGTCGGCGATGGCGATGACCTCCTCCTTGGTGAGCTCGTGGAAGACGATGGTGTCGTCGATGCGGTTGAGGAACTCGGGGCGGAAGTGCTTCTTCAGCGCTTCGTGGACCCGCTCCTTCATCCGCTCGTGAGTCGCCATGTCCGACGCCTTGCCGAAGCCGATCGCCGCCTTGCGCAGGTCGGCGGTGCCCAGGTTGGAGGTCATGATCAAGATCGTGTTCTTGAAGTCGACGGCCCGGCCCTGGGAGTCGGTCAGGCGCCCGTCCTCGAGGATCTGCAGCAGAGTGTTGAACACGTCGGGGTGGGCCTTCTCCACCTCGTCGAACAGCACGACCGAGAACGGCTTGCGCCGCACGGCCTCGGTGAGCTGGCCGCCCTCGTCGTAGCCGACGTAGCCCGGGGGCGAGCCCACCAGGCGCGACACCGAGTGCTTCTCCATGTACTCGCTCATGTCGAGCTGGATCAGCGCGTCCTCGTCGTCGAAGAGGAACTCGGCCAGGGTCTTGGCGAGCTCGGTCTTGCCGACCCCGGTCGGTCCGAGGAAGATGAAGCTCCCGCCGGGACGCTTGGGGTCCTTCAGGCCGGCGCGCGTGCGCCGGATGGCCCGGCTGAGCGCGATGATGGCCTCGTTCTGGCCGATGATGCGCTTGTGGAGCTCGTCCTCCATGCGCAGCAGCTTGGAGGTCTCCTCCTCGGTGAGGCGGTAGACGGGGATCCCGGTCCACACGGCCAGCACCTCGGCGATCGTCTCCTCGTCCACCAGGTCGAAGGCCGCGCCGCCGCTGGCCTTGACCGAGGCGTCGAGCTCGTCCTTCTTGGCCAGCAGCTCGCGCTCTTGCTCCTCGAGAGCCTTGGCCTGCTCGAGGGCCCCCGAGTCCATCGCGGACTCCTTGTCCGAGCGCACCCGAGCGATGTCCTCGTCGACCTTGCGCGCGGCCGGCGGGGCGTCCATGCGGCGGATGCGCAGGCGGCTGCCGGCCTCGTCGATCAGGTCGATGGCCTTGTCGGGCAGGAACCGGTCCGAGATGTAGCGGTCGGCCAGGTTGGCGGCGGCGATGAGCGCCTGGTCGGTGATCTTGACCGCGTGGAACTCCTCGTAGACCTCGCGCAGGCCCTTGAGGATCTCGATGGTCATGGCCACCGAGGGCTGGTCCACCTTGACGGGCTGGAAGCGCCGCTCGAGGGCGGCGTCTTTCTCGATGTGCTTGCGGTACTCGTCGATGGTCGTGGCGCCCACCGTCTGGAGCTCCCCGCGCGCGAGCATCGGCTTGAGGATCGACGCGGCGTCGATGGCCCCCTCGGCCGCGCCGGCGCCGACCAGGGTGTGGATCTCGTCGATGAACAGGATGATGTCGCCGCGGGTGCGGATCTCCTTGAGGACCTTCTTCAGGCGCTCTTCGAAGTCGCCGCGGTAGCGGCTGCCCGCGACGAGGGCCCCCAGGTCCAAGGTGTAGAGCTGCTTGTCGGCCAGGGTCACGGGGACCTGCCCCGCGACGATCTTCTGGGCCAGGCCCTCGACGATCGCCGTTTTGCCCACCCCGGGCTCACCGATGAGGACCGGGTTGTTCTTGGTGCGCCGGCTGAGCACCTGCATCACCCGCTCGACCTCCTTGTCGCGGCCGACGAGCGGGTCGAGCTTGCCCTCGCGGGCGTACTGGGTGAGGTTGCGACCGAACTGGTCGAGCACGGCCGAGCCGCCCTGGGCGTCGCTGTCGCCCTTGGCCCCGGGACCGGTGCCGGCCGAAGCGGTCTCCTTGGAGGTCTGGCCGGACATCATCTGGATGACCTGGGCCCGCACGCGGGCCATGTCGGCGCCGAGGTCGTTGAGGACCGTGGCGGCCACGCCCTCGCCCTCGCGCACCAGGCCGAGGAGCATGTGCTCAGTACCGATGTAGGAGTGGCCCAGCTGGAGGGCCTCGCGCAGGGACAGCTCGAGGACCTTCTTGGCCCGCGGGGTGAAGGGGGGCGATCCCGGCGAGGGGTTCGCGTTGGTGCCGATGGCCTCTTCGACCTTCTCGCGCACGACGTCGAAGGTCACGCCCAGGGCGTCCAGGGCCTTGGCGGCCACGCCCTCGCCCTCTCGAATCAGGCCGAGCAGGATGTGCTCGGTCCCGATGAAGGCGTGGTTGAGGTCGCGGGCCTCCTCTTGGGCGAGCACCAGCACTCGCCGAGCCCGGTCAGTGAATCGCTCGAACAAATCTCTTCCTTCTCGCTCTTGGGCTCAGTGTACCGGCGGGGGGTCTCGGGTCTGACCCCGGGCCAAATCGCCCGATCGGGCCGTCTTCTAAGGTGTGGGGCGTGAATCCGCACGAGTACCTGCGCCTGCCCCAGGTCGAGGCGGACCTCGTGCGACTCGAGAGCCTGCTGGCCGAGTCGGTGATCTTCGGCGACGAGTACCTCGACCGGGTCACCACCCATCTGATCTACGCCGGGGGCAAGCGCCTGCGGCCCCTCCTGGCGGTGGCCTCGGCCACCTCGGGCGAGCGCGAGGCCACCACCGAGGACCTGCTCGGCGGGGTGGCCCTCGAGCTGATGCACCTGGCCTCGCTCTACCACGACGACGTCATGGACGAGGCCGAGGTGCGCCGCAACGTCGACTCGGTGAACGCACGCTTCGGCAACCTGATCGCCATCGTGGCCGGTGACTACCTCATGGCCCGCTCGGCCGCGATCGCCGCCGACCTGGGTACCGACATCGCCGGGCTCCTCGCGCGCACCCTGGCCTGGCTGACCCGCGGGCAGGTCTCCGAGGTGCGCACCGCCTTCTCCCTGGCGCGCACCGAGGCCGACTACTACGAGGCGATCGAGGGCAAGACCGCCTCGCTCATGAGTTCGAGCTGCCGGGTGGGCGCGCTCACCGCCGGACTCGACGCCGACCAGACCGAAGCGCTCACCGAGTTCGGGCGCTGCTTTGGCATGGTGTACCAGTTGCGCGACGACGTCCTTGACGTGGTGGCCACCGAGAACCAGCTGGGCAAGCCGGCCGGCCAGGACCTGGCCGAGGGCATCTACAACCTGCCCACCCTCTACGCGCTGCGCGACCCGGTGAACGGTGAGGAGCTCGGCTCGGTGCTCGGCCGCGTGCTCGACGACGAGGACCGCGAGCGGGCCCGCAAGCTGGTGGTGGCGACCGACGGCGTCGCCCAGACCGTCGCGGCGGCCCAGCGCTTCCTCACCCAGGCGCGCGAGGCCCTCACGGCGGTGCCGGCGCGAGGCCTGCGCGACGGGCTGACCTCACTGATCGAGTCCCTGGTGACCGATCTGCCCGCTGGCTGAGCGGCGCCGCCGCGACGCCCCTCGAGCGCCTAGTCGCGCAGCGGCTTGAGCGTGGGGAAGGCGATGACCTCTTTGATGTTCGAGACGTCGGCCACCAGCATCGCCAAGCGGTCGAGGCCGACTCCGAGGCCGGCCGTCGGCGGCAGTCCCCACTCCAGGCTGCGCAGGTAGTCCTCGTCGAGGCCCATCGCCTCCTCGTCGCCCTGGGCCGCCTTGCGGGCCTGCTCCTCGAAGCGGGCCCGCTGGTCCACCGGGTCGACGAGCTCGGAGAAGCCGTTGGAGAGCTCCCGCGTGGCCGCGTAGCTCTCGAATCGCTCGGTCAGCTCGGGGTCCTCGCGATGGCGCCGCGCGAGGGGTGAGACCTCTACGGGGTGCTCGGTGACGAAGGTCGGCTGCCAGAGGTCCTCCTCGGCGCTCGCCTCGAAGAGCTCGGCCAGGCAGCGTCCAGCCCCCCAGGAGGGGTGGACCTCGACGCCGCGCTCGTCGAGCAGGGCGGCCAGGCGCTCGCGCGGCGTGTGGACGCTCACCTCCTCGCCCACCGCCTGACTCGCCAGCTCGGCCATCGAGGCCCGGCGCCACGGGGCGCCCATCGACAGGGGCCGGCCCTGGTAGGTGATGTCGGTGGTGCCGAGCACCTGACGGACGACGCCGGCCACCAGCTCCTCGGTGAAGGCCATCATGTCGCGGTAGTCCCAGTAGGCCGCGTAGAGCTCGAGCATCGTGAACTCGGGGTTGTGGCGCGGCGAGACGCCCTCGTTGCGAAAGACCCGCCCGACCTCGAAGACCCGCTCGAAGCCCCCCACCACGAGGCGCTTGAGCCACAGCTCGGGGGCGATGCGCAAGAAGAAGTCGCTGGCGAGGGCGTTGTGGTGGGTGACGAAGGGGCGGGCCGCCGCCCCGGTGGGGATGGCGTTGAGTATCGGGGTCTCCACCTCCATGAAGCCCGCGGCCCAGCACCACTCCCGGGTCGCGCGCACCACCGCCGAGCGGCGCGCCAGTGACCGGCGCACCTCGTCGTTGGCCCACAGGTCGGCCTCGCGGTGGCGGTAGCGCAGGTCGAAGTCGGAGATCCCCGCCCACTTGTCGCCGAAGTTCTGGCGGGCCGGGGCGAGCACCGTCCAGGTGGCAACCTTCACCGAGAGCTCCCCGCGCTTGGTGCGCACGACCTCCCCGCTCGCGCCGACCCAGTCACCCAGGTTCAGTCGGCAGAAGGCCTCGAACTCCTCGGTCGCCGCAGCCAGCGCGAAGAGCTGGACCTCGCCCGAGGAGTCGCGCATCGTGGCGAAGGCCAGCTTGCCCTGGGTGCGCAGCAGCATCACCCGGCCGGCGACGGCCACGCTCTCGCCCGACTCCTCACCGGCCTCGAGGTGGTCGAAGCGCTCGCGCACCGCGGCGGCGTAGTCGCTGTGGGCGAAGGAGTACGGGGTGGTCACGTGTCGGCGTCCTCAGAGTGGTTCCGGGCATGAACGATACGCAATCCGTGCAGGGTCAGCCACGGCTCGACGTGCTCGACCGAGGTGGTGTGGGGCGCGATGAGCCCGGCCAGGCCGCCGGTGGCGATCACGGTCGCCGGACCGAGCTCGTCGACGATGCGCACGACCACGCCGTCCACCTGGGCGGCGAAGCCGTAGAGGACGCCGGACTGGATCGACTCGACGGTCGAGCGTCCGACGACCGAGCGCGGGCGCACCAGCTCCACCGAGCGCAGGGCCGCCGCCTGGGTGTAGAGCGCCTCGAGGGAGATCGCCACCCCCGGGGCGATGGCCCCGCCGAGGTACTCCCCCTTGGCCGAGATGACGTCGAAGGTGGTCGCGGTGCCCAGGTCCACCACGATTGAGGGACCGGGGTAGAGGTCGTAGGCGCCGACCGCGTTGGCCACCCGGTCGGCCCCCACCTCGCGGGGGTTGTCGTAGAGGATGGGCATCCCCGAGCGGGTCCCCGGTCCCATCACGGTCACCGCCAGGTCCTGGAACCAGCGGTTGGCCATGCGGCGCAGCTGGGTCGTCACCGAGGGCACCGAGGAGCACACCGCGATGGCGCTCACCGCGTCGCGCAGGTCCAGCCCCTCGAGGTCGAGCAACTGGGTCAGGACCATCGCGTGCTCGTCGGGGGTGCGCTCGGGCACCGTCGAGAGACGCCAGTGGAAGGCGAGCCCCCGCTCGTCCTGGGCCCGCGCGAAGCCGAGCGCGTCGGGCGACTCGTCGAGCGCCTCGCCGAAGAGGCCGATCACCGTCTCGGTGTTGCCCACGTCCATCACCAGCAGCATCAGTCCTCCCCCACCTCGACCTCGTCGTTGTCGATGAGCCGGACGCCCTCGACGTAGCCGGCCACCAGCGCCCGGCGCCGCCCCCGCGCCGAGTCGTCACAGGGCTCGAGGCTCGCGGGGTCGACGACCTCGGCGTAGGCGACCTCGACGCCCGCCTCGGCCATGACGCGGGCCATCCTCGCGCGCAGCGCGCTCGCGCGGGCCGGGTGCTCGCGCGCAGCGCGCAACGCCGCCACCAGACCGAGCGCGCGGCGGCGGCCCGCCTCGCTGAGGCGGACGTTGCGCGAGGAGAGGGCGAGCCCCGAGTCCTCGCGCACGGTGGGCACCGTCGCCACGCTCACCGGCAGGGCGAGGTCCCGCACCATCTGGGAGATGACGGCCACCTGCTGGAAGTCCTTCTCCCCGAGCCAGAGCCGGCAGGGCCCGCTCAGGATGAGGATCTTGGCCACGACACTGGCCACCCCGTCGAAGTGGCCCGGTCGCTGGGCGCCCTCGAGGACCTCCGAGAGGCCCGCCACGTGGACCGTCGTGGCGGTGGGCGCGGGGTGGTCGGGCCACATCTCTTCGAGGCTCGGGGTCGCCAGGGCCGCCGCTCCGGCGGCCTCGACGAGGGCGGCGTCAGCCTCGGGGGTGCGGGGGTAGGCGGTCAGGTCCGCGAGGTTCTCGAACTGGCGCGGGTTGACGAAGCTGGTGACCAGCACCTCGTCGCCCGCCGCGACGGCCGCGGCGACGAGCGCCCGGTGCCCCTCGTGCAGAGCGCCCATCGTGGGCACGACCGAGACGGCCCGTCCCGCGCGCCGGGTCCCCTCGGCCCAGTCCCGCCACTGGGCCAAGGTGTCCAGTCGCTCCATCAGGCCGTCGTCTGTCGGGCTCGCCGCTCGGCGAGCTCGAAGGCGGCGTTGGCCAGGGCCACGTAGGTCGATCGCTCGGCCTCGGGCAGGGCGGCCAGGTGGGCGTCGATGGTGGCCAGATCTCCCCGGGAGGCCGGCCCCGTGAGGGCCGCCTCGGCGCCCAGCTCGGCGACGTCCTCCAAGGCGTCGCGCGACAGCCCGACCAGGTCGGCCGGGTCGAGGCCGGCCGCCTCGGCCAGTCGGGCCACGTGACCCATCAGGGCCACCAGGTGGTTGGCGGCCACGGTCGCGGCGGCGTGGTAGGCGGTGCGGGCCGACTCGGGCACCTCGCGGGCCACGCCCCCGAGCGACTCGACCAGCTGGCGGGCCAGCGGGTCGCCGGCGACCGCGTAGGTGGCGCCGCGCAGACGCGCGGCGCCGCGCTCACCGGAGGGCAGGGCGGCCAGGGGGTGCAGCGAGGCGACGCGAGGGTGGTCCCCGAGGACCTCGAGGGTCCGCGAGCCGGCGACGTGGGCGACCACCCGCTGCGCGGAGGGCGCCAGGCGGGCGGCCGTCTCGGCGAGGGCGTCGTCGGGCACCGTGAGCAGCACCAGCTCGGCGCCGGCCAGGGCCGGCTCGTCGGCCTCCTCGTGGTGCAGGAGGCGAACCTCGTGCCCGACGGCCGACAGGGCGGAGGAGAAGGAGGTCCCGGCGCGCCCGGCCCCCACGATCACGATGCGCATATGACTCCGTTCCAGCCCCTCACGGGTGCCGTTCGGCTAGGTCAACGAGGCCAGTGTACCCAGGGGCTCGACCACCCCGACGGCCCGGGCGATCCGGTCCTCGCCGACGAGCTCGGGGGCCAGCTCGGCCAGGGGGACGAGGACGAAGGCCCGCTCCCACATCCGTGGGTGGGGCACCACGAGGTCCGCCTCGTCGACGACGAGCCCGCCCACGAGCAGGACGTCGCAGTCGAGGGTCCGCGGTCCCCAGCGCACCTCGCGCACCCGCTCCCTCGCCCGCTCGGCCGCCCGGCAGCGCTCCAGCAGCTCGCGCGGTGAGGCCGCGGTCTCGAGCTCGACGACGAGGTTCCAGAAGTCCTCCTGGGCGACGCCACCCACCGGCTCGGTGCGGTAGACCCGCGAGAGGCGCGCCGGATCGGAGTCGGCGACGATCCGCACCCCCGCGGCCAGGTGGGCGCCGCGCTCGCCGAGGTTCGAGCCGAGCGAGAGGTAGGCCCTCACGGACGCTCGACGCGCAGGCTCACCCCGACGGTGGCCACGTCCTCGGGCACCGGGGGTCGCAGCTTGCGCACCCGCACCTCGACCGCGCTCAGGGCGGGGTCGACCTCGAGGACCGCCTGCGCGACGGCGAGCGCCAGGGCCTCGAGGAGGGTGAAGGCGCCGTCGGCGGCCCGCGCGGCCGCGCGCAGGGCCTCGGCGTAGTTGGTCGTCGCCGCGAGGTCGTCACTGCGGGCCGCCTCGGCGAGGGGCCGCTCCAGGTCGAGGTCGATCTCGAGGGGCTGGGGCTGGACCCGCTCGTGAGCCAGGGCGCCGACGATGACGCTCAGTCGCAGCCCGCGCAACTCGATCCGGTCGCTCACGGGCCGCGCCTCTCGGGCAGCTCGAGGACCACCGCGCGCCCCTCGGGACCGATGGAGCGACGGAAGAGCCGCTCCACGAGGGCCAGTGAGGTCGAGGTCGACTCGACGCGCCCGGACCAGACGAGGTAGCCGGCCAGCACCCCGAGGAGCCGGTCCGACACGTCGTCGCCGTGCAGCAGCACCGTGGTCTGACGTCCCTCGCACTCGGCGAGGTCGCCGTAGCACGAGGCGAGCACCTCGCGCTGGCCCGGCCCGCCCCGCAGGGTGTAGTGACCGGCCGACAGCCCGTGCTCGAGGTAGGGCGCGACGCTCGCCGAGGCCGGCAGGATCGAGATCACCCGACCGAAGCCCTGGTGCTTGAGCCAGAGCAGCTCCTCGTCGCGGCGGACCTTGCGGTGCACTGGCGTCGAGCCGCCGGGACGCTCCGAGACGGCGAGGGCGCCGCGGAAGACCCAGGTGAAGCCGCGCGGCTCGATGCCCTGGGCCCACTTGCCCCTCACGCGCCGACCTCCGCCAGGGGGCGCGCGATCAGGTCGCGCAGCATGAGGCTCTCGGTGACGTCGTGGACCCTGAGCACCTCGGCGCCGCTGGCCCAGGCCCAGGCCGCCGTCGCCAGGGAGCCCTCGAGCCGCTCGGTGACGGCCAGCTCCTCGGTGCCGAGGTGGGCGAGGAAGGACTTGCGGCTCGTGCCCACGAGCACCTCGGCGCCGAGGGTGTGGGCCGCCTCGACGAGTTCGTCGAGGTGGGCGAGAAGGGTCAGGTTGTGCTCGACGGTCTTGCCAAAGCCGATCCCCGGGTCCAGCCAGAGCCGTCCGACCCCGGCCGACCGGGCCCGCCGGCCGGCTTCGAGCAGGTGGTCGCGGACCTCGGCGACCACGTCGTCGTAGTGCGGGGCGAGCTGCATGGTGGCCGAGGTCCCCTGTCGGTGCATCGCGACGTAGTCGGCCCCGAGCTCGCCCGCCACCGCCATCAGGGTCGCCGACACGTCGTTCACGATGCGGGCGCCAGCGGCCACGGCGGCGCGGGCCACCGCGGCCTTGTTGGTGTCGATCGAGACCAGGCCGTGGGGACTGAGGCCCTCGACGACGTCGAGCACCCGCGCGAGCTCGGTGGCCTCGTCGACGGGCGCCGCGCCCGGGCGGGTCGACTCGCCGCCCACGTCGACGATGTCGCAGCCCGCCTCGAACATCGCTCGCCCGGCGGCGATCGCCTCGGCGGCCCCGAGGGCGCGCGAGTCGGGGAAGAAGGAGTCGGGCGTCACGTTGACGATGCCCATCACGAGGGGCCTCAGCGCCACTGCGAGCCCCGGTGGTGGATGTACGCCAGCGCCTCGGCCCGGTAGGCGGCGTCGTCGCGGAAGACCCCGCGCACCGCCGAGGTCACGGTGATCGTGCCGGGCTTCTTCACCCCGCGCATCGACAGGCAGAAGTGCTCCGCCTCCACCACGACGATCGAGCCGCGCGGGCTCAGCTCGCGCTCCATCGCCTCGACCACCTGGGTGGTCAGTCGCTCTTGCACCTGGAGGCGCCGGGCGTAGCCCTCGACCAGGCGGGCCAGCTTGGACAGGCCGGTGATGCGGCCCTCGGGACCGGGGAGGTAGGCGAGGTGGGCGTGGCCGACGAAGGGCACGAGGTGGTGCTCGCACAGGGAGGTGAAAGGGATGTCGCGCACCATGACCATCTCGTCGTGGCCCGCCTCGAAGGTGACGCGCAGGTGCTCCCCGGGATCGGCCTCGAGGCCGGTGAAGAGCTCCTCGTACATGTCGGCGACCCGCCGGGGCGTGTCGAGCAGGCCCTCACGGGCCGGGTCCTCGCCGATCGCCTCGAGCAGTTCACGGACCAGGCGGGCGACGCGCTCGCGGTCGACCACTCAGGCCTCGCCCGTGAAGACGTAGATGCCCTTGAGGTTGCGGTAGCGCTCGTTGACGTCGAGCCCGTAGCCCACGACGAAGGAGGGGCCGATCGAGAAGCCGACGTACTTCAGGTCCTGCTCGACGCGCTGCTCGCCCTCCTTCAGCAGCAGCGCGCAGACCTCCAGGCTGGCCGGGCCGCGCGCGCCCAGGTACTGGCGCAGGTAGTTGAGGGTCAGCCCCGAGTCCACGACGTCCTCGACGATCAGGACGTCTCGGCCCGCCAGGTCGGCGTCCAGGTCCTTGACGATCCGCACCACCCCGCTCGTCTTGGTGGCCGCGCCGTAGGAGGAGACGGCCATGAAGTCGACCTCGACCGGCAGCTCGATCTCGCGCATCAGGTCCGACACGAAGTGCACCGCGCCCTTCAGCACGCACACCAGCAGCGGGGGATGGCCGGCGTAATCGGCGGTGATGGCCGCACCGAGCTCGCGGACCCGCTGGCGCACCTGCTCGGGGGTGACGACGGCTTCGCCGAGCTCGTGGGCCGCCCAGGCCACCTCGTCGCGCCCGTCGCTCCCCACGGGGCCCGAGACTAGTGGAGTGGCTCGAGGGCCAGCCGTTGAGCGTGCCGGCTGAGGCGACGTCCCCCGCTCAACTCGGTCGCGCCGACCTCGCCCACGACCACGAGGATCGCCCGCTCGACCTCGGCCGCGCTCGGCGGGTGCACCCCGTCGCCCTCGTCGGCGCTCGCCAGCCGGCGTCGCAGCCAGCGAGCCAGGCGAGCCCGGGGCCAGCCCGCCAACTCGCGACAGTCGGCCTCCTCGAGCGCGAGGCTCTCGTCGGCCTCGGCCAGCGCGTCGAGCCAGGTCGACTCCTCGTGGGCGAGACGGGCGAGCCGCGCGAGCAGCGCCGACACGTCCCGGCCCGCGACCTCGTCGAGCAGTGGCAAGACCTCGTGGCGGACCCGGTTGCGCACGAAGGCCATCGAGGTGTTGCTCTCATCCTCGATCACCCGCCAGGGGTGCTGGGCCACGTAGGCGCGCAGCGCCTCACGCCGCAGCGCGAGCAGCGGCTTGGTGGGGTCACCAACCATTGGCGAGAGCCCGTCGAGACCGGTGCCGCGCAGTAGGTTCACCACCACCGTCTCGGCCAGGTCGTCCAGGGTGTGGCCGGTCAGGCATTCGGCGGGCAGCGCCGCGCGACGCGCGGCCCGCGCGCGAGCCTCGAAGTTCGGCCCCGGAGGAACCGAGGCCACGTGCACGTGCACCTCGACGCCGAGGGCCTCGCCCACCTCGACGACGTGGGCCGCCTCCTGGGCACTGGTGGGCCGGGCCCCGTGGTCGACGTGGTGGACCGTCGGGCGCAGCCCCGCCTCCAAGGACAAGAGAAGCAGTCCCGTCGAGTCGGCGCCGCCCGAGACCGCCAGGTCGACCGCGTGGCCCGCCGGTGGGAAGTGGCAGTGGGCCAGTAGAGCGGCCGCGTCGCCCGTCACGGACGCGACACTAGGCGCCCCCGTCGCTCGGGACGCGCGAGACGGGCCCCGAGATAGGCGACCGAGGCGAGGGCGGTGATCCAGAAGGAGACCGGGCCGCCGATCCACACCGCCGCGAGCACTCCCGCCACCGCGGCCACCAGGGCGATGGCGGTCGAGAGCGCGACCGCCCGACCCGGGTGGCTCACGAGTCGCTCGGCGGCGGCGGCCGGGGCCACCAGCAGCGAGAAGACGAGCAGCACGCCGACCACCTGGATCGCCACCACCGTCGCCAGGGCCAGCAGGGTCATGAAGGCCAGCGCCAGAGCCCGCGGGGAGAGGCCGCGCGCCTCCGCCGAGCCCGGGTCGACCGAGACGTAGAGGAGCGGTCGGAAGACCACCGACAGCGCCAGGAGAACCGCGCCGGCGAGCAGACCCATCACGAGGAGGTCCCCACCCGACACCCCGAGCACCTGTCCGAAGAGGATCGAGTAGGTCGCGTCGGCGTAGCCCGAGTAGAGGGAGATGAACAGCACGCCGAGCCCGAGGGCCCCCGTGAGGGTCACGCCCACGACGGCGTCGCGGTCGTCCAGGCTGGCCCCGCCCAGCCCGATGAGGGCCCCCGCGCCCAGGCAGAAGACCACCAGTCCCACCACCGGCGACAGGCCCAGCCAGACCGCGCCGGCCGCGCCGGCGAACCCCACGTGGCCGATCGCGTGGGCCGCGAAGGCCTGGCGACGGGTGACGACGAAGTAGCCGACCGGGCCCGCGGCCAACGCGACCAGGATCACTGCGAGGAAGGCGTGCTGGACGAAGGTGAGCCCGAGCAGCTCCGAGAGGCTCATCGCTGACCCCCTTCCTGGTTGTGGTGGTGGGCCCCGCCGGTCTCGCCGTGGTCGTGGTGGTGACCCACGCCCTCGCCCTCGTCGTGCTCGTGGGCGGCGTCGTGGCCGTGGTCGTGGCCGTGGGGATGGGGGTGGGCCAGCTCCTCCTCCAGTCCGACGATGACCCGGCGCCCCGAGGCGGTGACCACGATCTCGATGGGGTGCCCGTAGAGCTCGGAGAGGGTCGCCTCGGTGACGACCTCCTCGGGGGTCCCCGCCCGCAGGCGCCGACGCGCGATCCACAGCACCTGATCGGTGATGTGGGCCAGCGGGTTGAGGTCGTGGGCCACCACGACGACGGCCGCGCCGGTGGAGTGACGGACCTGGTCGATGAGCTCGACGATCTCGGCCTGGGCGGCGAGATCGAGGGCGGCGAGCGGCTCGTCGAGCAGGAGCAGCTCGGGCGAGGAGACCATCGCCTGGGCGAAGGCCACGCGCTGGCGCTGCCCACCCGAGAGGGTCCGCAGGGGCCGATCGGCCAGCGCCGTGGCGCCCGCGAGGGCCAGCGCCCGGTCGACTGCCGGGGCCTTGGCGGCGCTGCGCCCCCAGCCAAAGCGCGTCCCGTCGTAGCCGAGGCCCACCAGGTCCCTGCCGCTCAGCGCGGTCGACTCGACCTCGGCCCGGGACTGGGCCAGGTAGCCCACCTGGGAGCTGCCGCGCTCGGGTCGGCGCCCGAGCACCTCGAGGGTCCCCTCGGCGAGCGGCACGAGGCCGAGCAGCGCCTTCAGCAGGGTGGACTTGCCGGCGCCGTTGGGTCCGAGCACGACCGTCACCGTCCCGGGGGCCAGTGCGAAGGAGGCCCCGCCCCACACCCGCCGTCCCCCGAGGTCGACCGCGGCGCCGCTCGCCAGGACGACGCTCACGGCAGGCACCTGGTCGGGCCGGGCCCCGAGCGCGCGAGGTCGGCGCTGATCGCGGCGATGGTGCCGTGCATCCACGTCACGTAGTCGGTGCCGCGCATCGTCTCGGTCACCTTGACGACCGGGACCTTGGAGGCGACGGCCTGACTGACGATCTGGGAGGTCAGAGGGGTCTGGGTCTGGATGTTGTCGATGAGCAGGGCCGGCCTCGCCTTGATCTGGATGAGGGCGAGCGCCAAGTCGCGCACCGAGGGGTCGACACCGTTGCCCACGGCAAGTCGCAGCGCCTCGGGGGTCACGACACGCAGGTGCATCTCGGCGAGCAGGTAGCCGGTGACGTCCTCGGTCGCGGCGACCTTGGTGGCGGCGCAGTGCCCGGCGATGGTGGCCACCTGGCTCGAGAGGCCCGCCAGGCGCCGGTCGAGGGCGCTGGCCCGGGCGGCGACCCCGGCGGTGACGTGCAGGCGCGCGAGCACGCTGACCAGTCGCGCGACGAAGGCGCGCGCGTTGGCGAGGGAGTAGAAGAGGTGCGGGTTCGAGCCGGTGCGCACGTGCACCAAGGAGGCCACGTTGATCACGGCCGGGGCGCTGGCGCGCGCGGCCACCAGCTTCGCGAGCCAGGTGTCGTAGCCGGCGCCGTTCTCGATGACCAGGGCGGCGCGGGCCACGTGGCGGGCGTCGGCGGTCGTCGCCTCGTGGTCGTGGGGGTCGGCGTTGGGGTCGGTGAGCAGGGAGACGACGGTCGCGTCGGGCCCCACGACGGCGCGCGTGAGCGCTCCCCACTGGCTGACCCCGGCCACGATCACCGGCTTCGTGGCGGCCCCCGAGGCGCTCGGCAGGGCCAGGACGACGGCGAGCAGAGTGAGGGTCGCGCCCATCCGCAGGGAGGTCTTACCTGGAATCATTCCACTGAACTTATCTGGAACCAGTCCAGATTGCAAGTCGGGTCACGGTAGGCTGGCCCCGTGACCCGCAACACCGCCCAGCGCCGCGAGGTGATCGCCGCCCTCAGCGGGGTGGGCGGCTTCCTCTCGGCCCAGGAGCTGCACGCGCGCATCGTCGCCGAGGGCGGCCAGATCGCTCGCGCCACGGTCTACGCCCAACTAGGGCGACTGGCCGAGGCCGGCGAGGTCGACGTCGTCATGACCGACCGGGGCGAGGCCCTCTACCGGCGCTGCGCCGTCGATGAGCACCATCACCACCTGGCCTGTCGGCGCTGCGGCGCGACCGTCGAGGTCGACGCCCCCCTGCTCGAGCGCTGGTCGGCCGAGGTCGCCGAGCGCTTCGGCTACCGGGACCTGCGCCACGTCCTCGAGCTCACTGGCGTCTGCCCGGCCTGCCAGGAGCATCCGTGAGCGACGGCTCCCTTCCCCTGGGCGACCTGATCGACCTGAGCGAGCAGCTCGGCGCACCCTGCCTGCTCACCACGCGACGCGGCGGGGTGAGCGAGGGCCCCTACGAGAGCCTGAACCTCGGTGACCACGTGGGCGACGAGCCCGAACGGGTCGCCCGCAACCGGGCTCGGGTCGCCGCGGCGATCGGCGTCGCCCCGCACGCCCTGGTCGTCGCGAGCCAGGTCCACGGCGCCGACGTCCTCGAGGTCGAGGCTCCCGCCCAGGGTCTCATCGGCGACGCGATGGTCACCGCCTCGCGCGAGGTGGCCCTCGCCGTCCTGGTGGCCGACTGCGTGCCACTGGCTCTGACTGACGGAGAGCGCGTGGCCGTGGTCCACGCGGGTTGGCGGGGACTCGACGCGCGGGTCATCGCGGCCGCGGTCGGCCACTTCGCGGACCCCACGGCCGTCACGTGCGTCATCGGGCCGGCGATCGAGCCGGCGCGCTACCCCGTCGGCGCGGAGGTGGTGGAGCGCTTCGCGCGCTGGCCGAGCGCCCTGCTTCGCGGCCCGGACGGGGCGACCCACCTCGACCTCGTCGCGGTAGCCCGCGCCCAGCTGGCTGACGCCGGTGTCGCGCCCGCCTCCACGACCGTCCTCGAGCGCCACACCGGTCAGGCCGACGACTTCTTCTCGGACCGGCGCGAGCGGCCCTGCGGTCGCTTCGCCCTCGTGGTGAGGCGCCCGTGAGCGAGCGGGCCCGGCTCTTTCGCTACCTCGGGCTCGAGGTCGATGGCGGACTGACCGGTCGCTTCGAGCTGGACGGCCAGACCTTCGTCGAGCGCGTCGAGCTCGACCCCTTCACCGACACCCCCGCCGCGCGCGCGGTCGCCGAGCTGTGGTACCTGCTCGCGGGCCTCTCCTACTACAAGATGGGAGCCGCGCGGACGGTCGACCTCGGCGACACGCCCGCCGGGCCGGCGGCCCTGGCGCTGCTGCGCGGCGCCCTCGACGGGGGCTTGGCCGAGTTCGCCTGGCGCAACGGCCTCGACCTATCCGACGTCGACGTGGTGGGCGGGTCCGACCCGGTGCCCGTCACCGTCGACCTCGACCCGGCGCGGGTCCTCCTGCCCTTTGGCGGCGGCATCGACTCGGTGGCCTCGCTGGTGAGCCTGCCCCCCACGCTCGACCTCTCGCTCTTCGTCCTCAGCCCCGCCACGGGGCGCTTCGCCGCCCTGGAGGCGACCGTGGGCGCCACCGCCCGGCCCGTCGCGCGCGCGACCCGCCACCTCGACCCGGCCCTCATGGCCGGCGGCGCCCGCTTCAACGGCCACGTCCCGGTGACGGCGATGGTGACGCTGCTCGCCGCCGTGTCGGCGGTCGGCGCGGGCCGCGGCGGGGTCGTGATGAGCAACGAGGCTTCCGCCTCGGTGCCGAACCTCGTGGTGGGCGGTCGGGCGATCAACCACCAGTGGAGCAAGTCCCTCGAGGCCGAGGACCTGATCCAGCGGGCCCTGGAGGAGCGCCTAGGCGGCGCCCTCGTCGCAGCCAGCCTGCTGCGCGACCGCTCCGAGCTCTGGGTCGCCTCGCGCTTCGCCGAGGACGGCCGCTTCCTCGAGGTCTTCCGCTCCTGCAACCGGGCCTTCGCCCAGGACCCCTCGCGCCGGGCCGTTGGTTGGTGCGGCCAGTGCCCGAAGTGCCTCTTCGTCGACCTGGTCCTCGCCCCCTTCGTCGCGCGCGCCGACCTGGCCCGGGCCATCGGGGTCGAGCCCCTCGCCGACCCGGCGCTGGCGGGCGAGCTCGCGACCCTGGTGGGCCGGGGCGAGCAGCACAAGCCCTTCGAGTGCGTCGGGGACCCGGACGAGTCGGCGGTGGCCCTGGCGGCGGTGGCGGCCGACCCCCAGTGGTCCGACGCCGTCCACCTCGCAGAGCTGGCGAGCGCGCTGGGACCGACGCCCTCGCTCGCCTCCCTGCTCGAGCCCCGAGGGGAGAGCCGTGTCCCGGCCCACTGGCTTCGCTGACCTCGTCGGCCGGCGCGTCGGGCTGCTCGGCTACGGCGTCGAGGGCCACGCGGCCCGGGCCCGCCTGGCCCTGCTCGGCGTCGAGCCGGTGATCGTCGACGAGGCCGAGGAGGTCGCCCCGGGCGTGCTCCGGGCCGACCAGGGAGGCTGGGCGGCGCTGGCGGCGTGCGAGGTCGTGATCAAGTCGCCCGGCGTCGCGCGGCGCCGACCGGAGGTGCTCGGTCTCGAGACGGCCGGCGTCCAGATGACCTCGGCCCTCGACCTGTGGCTCGGGGAGGTCGACCCCGCCCGGGTGATCATGGTCACCGGCACCAAGGGCAAGTCGACGACGACCTCCCTCATCGCCTTCCTGCTCGCCTCGCTCGGCCAACGGGCCCAGGCGCTGGGAAACCTCGGGCAGCCCCCCTACGACCCCTCGATCGACGCGAGCGAGGGGTGGCTGGTCGTGGAGGTGTCCAGCTTCCAGGCGACCGACCTCACCCGGGGCGGGGCGCTCGTGGCGGTGACCTCGATGGGTTCGGACCACCTCGACTGGCACGGCTCGCTCGAGCGCTACCGTGCCGACAAGCTCTCGCTTACCGGCCGACCCGGGGTCCGAGCGGTCTTCGCTCCCGACGCGAGCGACCTGCGAGAGGTGGTCGACCTCCTTCCCCCGCAGGTCCACTGGACCGACGTCGAGGACCACGGGGTCGCCGACCGGCTGGGCCTCGTCGGCGCGCACAACCGGCGCAACGTGGCCCTGGCCCTCGCCGTGGTGGCCGAGGCGACCGGACTGAGCCTCTCGCGCGTGGCCGAGGCGGCGGTGGCCCACGCCGGGGACTTCACTCCCCTACCCGGCCGGCTGAGTGTGGTGGGACGCGAGACCACCCCCGAGGGCGAGGTCCGCTTCCTCGACGACGGGCTGGCGACCTCGGTGACCCCGACCCTGGCGGCACTCGCCGTCGTGGGCGAGGAGCCACTGGCGCTGATCTGCGGGGGGCACGACCGCGGGGTCGACTACGGCCCCCTCGCGGCGGCCCTGGCGGCCCGGAGCGCCCCCACGACCGTCATCACCATGGGACCGGCCGGCGTGCGGATCGCGGCGGCCCTGGCGGGCGGGAGCGTCCCGACGACCCCGGCCCCCGACCTCGCCGCGGCGCTCGACCTCGCCCGGGGCGCCCTGCGTGGTGACGGAGTGGTCCTGCTCTCTCCCGCCGCGCCGAGCTTCGACGCCTACCACGACTGGAAGGAGCGCTCGGAGCACTTCCGCTCCCTCGTGGCGGCGCGCCTGGGGCGATGAGCCTCGCCATCACCCTCGTCGAGGCGCCCGAGGAGGTCGGACTCCTCGACGCGGTGCGCGCCCTGGCGCTGCGGGCCAAGGCCTCCTGGGGCTACGACGCCGACTTCATGGACCGCTTCGCCGCCTCCATGCTTCCCGAGCGGCTGGTCGGGCCGGGTCGGCGCACCTGGGTGGCCCGGCTCGACGGGAGGCTCGCCGCCTTCGCCATCTGCGACCTCGACGGGGAGGTCGCCTGGCTGGAGGACCTGTGGGTGGATCCCTCCCTCCAGCGACGCGGCGTGGGCCGGGCGCTGTTCGCCCAGGTGCTAGCGGCGGCGACCGAGGCGGGCGCGCGCACGCTCGACCTCGAGTCGGACCCGAACGCCGAGCCCTTCTACCTCGCCCAGGGCTGTCGCCGCACGGCCACCCGCCCCTCGACGCTCGCCCCGGGCCGCGACCTGCCGCTCCTGCGCCACGACCTCTTCTCCCCGACGCGCTGACGACGGGCCGAGGGAGCACCTCGAGAACCTCGCGATCCGACCCGGTGGCACTGGTGGCGACCGTCGGCCCGAGGGTCGAAAACCGAGAGCCCAGGGTGGTCTGAGGGTTCGTCTGTCCCACGAACTCTGAGACATCACAAGGGAGCCTGGAGTGGGACTCGAACCCACGACCTGCGCATTACGAATGCGCTGCTCTACCAGCTGAGCTATCCAGGCGTAGGGGGAAACTTTACCCCACCCCCGCCGGCGCCGATCAGGCTGCCGAGAGGGCGAGGAGCAGGTCGGTCAGCACCAGGGCCTCGTCGACGTTGCCGCCGAGGCGCCGGTGGGCCTCGGCGATCGCCTCGAGGGCCGCCACCGCCCCCTCGGCCCGGCGACCGGCCCGGCGACCGGCGGACTCGGCGAGCCCCTCGTGGAGCCGCTCGCGGTAGAGGGCGGACAGGGTCGCCAGCCCGAAGCGCAGCTCCTCGGTGCGAAAGCGTCGCTGCTCACGCTTGGCCTGGGCCTCGAGCTCGCGCCGGGCCGTGGCGCGCAGTCCGAGCTCACGGGCCTCGGACTCGCGGCGGGCGGCCTCGGAGCGCTGGAGCTCCGCGAGGGGGGCGGCCGCCTCCTCGAGGGAGGCACCGATCTCGGCCACCAGCTCGGCACAGCGCGCCGGCGTGCCGTCGAGGCGGCCCGGCAGCTCGCGCCAGGCCCGCAGGCGATCCTCCAGGGCGGGGTCGCGCACCAGCACGCGAGCCCGGGCGAGGTTGCCCCCGGAGGCGGCGGCGGCCGTCGCCGCGGCCGTCGGGCTCGCCCCCTCTCGCACCAGCAGCTCCTCCAGGGCCGCTCGTGCGAGGGCCTCGACGCGCACCTCCACGCAGCGTGAAGCCACGGTGGCGAGTCCGGGCACCAGCTCGGAGGCCCCGAGCAGGAAGACGGTGCGTTCGGGCGGCTCCTCGAGGGTCTTCAAGAGGGCGGCCGCGCAGGGGCTCGGGCCGGTGGCGGTCAGCTCGATGTCCTCCATGATCACCACCTGACGACCTCGTCCGAGGGGACGTCGCCGTCCGACGCGCTCGGCCTCGCGGATCTCGCTGACCCGCCACGCCAGGCCGGCGCGCTCGATGACCGTGATGTCGGGGTCGACCCCCTCGAGGGCGGCCCGGCAGGACTCGCAGCGCCCACAGCCCGCGTCGGGACACTGCAGTGCCGCGGCGAAGAGGGCCAGGGCGTCGCCGACGCCGGCCCCCGGCGGGCCGACGAAGAGGTAGGCGTGGACCGGCTGGCGGGCGAGCGAGCGCAGCCGCTGGGCCAGGCGGTCCTGACCGACCAGGCGGTCGAACAGGTCGCTCACGGCCAGGCCAGGTCCGCCACGGCGTCGGCCACGCGACCCGCGACCGTCTCGAGGTCCCCCATCCCGTCGACCACCACCCACGTCGGGTCGGCCGCGGCCATGGCGAGGTAGCCGTCGCGCACCCGCTCGTGGAAGCCGTCGTCGGCCGACTCGAAGCGGTCGTCGTCGCGCCGGGCGCTGCGCTCGCGGGCCTCGTCGAGGGTGATGTCGATCAGCACGGTGCGCGCCGGACGCCGACTCCCGATGGCCAGGTCGGTCGCCGCGCGCAGCTCGGCGAGGTCGAGACCTCGCCCGTAACCCTGGTAGGCGAGGGTCGAGGCGAAGAACCGGTCACTCACTACCGCCCTCCCCGCCGCTAGGAGGGGCTCGATCACGTGGCTCACGTGGTAGGAGCGGTCCGAGAGCATCAAGAGGGCCTCGGTGTTGGGACCCATCGGCGTGGCCGCGTCGAGCAGCCAGCGTCTCAGGTCGGCCCCCATCGGCGAGTCGCCGGGCTCGAAGGTGAAGTGGGCCGCGCGGTCCTCCGCGAGCCGGCGGGCCTGGGTCGACTTGCCGCAGCCGTCGATCCCCTCGAGGACGACGAAGAGGCCTTCGCTCACTCCTCGCCCCCGGCGCGCGCCGCCAGCGCCGCGTTGGCCCGGGCGCCCTGGGCCGCCTGGGCCGCCTTGGCCTTAGCGGACCCGGCCGCCTTGGTCGACGTGGTGGTGCGCGCGCTCGCGCGTGAGGTGGTGGCCTTCTTCGCGGCCCCCTTCTTCGCGGCTGCCTTCTTCACGGCCTTCTTGGCCGTGGCCTTCTTGGCGGCCTTCTTCGCCGGAGCCCGCCGCACGCTCGATCGCGGTTCGGCGTTGCGCCGCTCGGCCAAGAGCTCGCAGGCCCGGTCGAGGCTGATCGCCTCGGGGGTGTCGCCGAGGCGCAGCGTGGCGTTGACCTCGCCGTCGGTCACGTAGGGGCCGAAGCGGCCCGTGCGCACCACCACCGGCCGCTTGGTGACGGGATCCTCGCCCAGCTCGCGCAGTGGCCCGGCCGCCGCACGCCGCCCGCGCGCCTTGGGCTGGGCCAGGAGGGCGAGCGCCTGGTCGAGGGTGACGGTGAAGATCTGCTCCTCGCTGTCGAGCGAACGGGTCTCCTTGCCCCAGGTGAGGTACGGGCCGTAGCGGCCGTTCTGGGCGAGGACGGCCTCGCCGTCGCTCGGGTGGCGACCCACCTCGCGCGGCAGCGAGAGCAGGCGCAGGGCGTCGTCCAAGGTGAGGGTCGCCGGGTCGAGCGAGGAGAGCAGGGAGGCGGTCTTGGGCTTGTCGGCGCCCTCGACGAGCTCGCCGAGCTGGACGTAGGGGCCGTAGCGACCGGCGCGCAGCAGGACCGGCTGACCGGTGGCGGGATCCTCGCCGAGGGTCCGGTCATTGGAGGGCGCGGCCAGCAGCTCGAGGGCGCGCGCGACGCTGAGCGAGTCGGGCTCGGTCGCCTCGGGGATCGACACGCGGTCCTCCCCGTGCACGAGGTAGGGCCCGTAGCGCCCCGAGCGCACCGACACCTCGAGCCCGTCGGGCGCCACCCCGAGGGGCAGCGAGTTGATCGCCGCGAAGTCGAACTCGTGGGGCTCGTGGGTCATGCGCTCGAGGCCCAGGCGGGCCAGCTCGCTCTCACCGGCGGGGTCGCCGAAGTAGAAGCGCGCGAGCCAGGGCTCGAGGTCCTGGCGCCCCGAGGCGATCTCGTCGAGCTGGTCCTCCATGGCGGCGGTGAACTGGTAGTCCACCAGGTCGGCGAAGTAGGTCTCGAGCAGGTTCACCACCGCGAATGCCCGGAAGGCCGGCACCAGGGACTTGCCCTCCTTCCACACGTAGCCGCGCCGGTCGATGGTCTTCATCACCGAGGCGTAGGTGGAGGGTCGCCCGATCCCCAGGTCCTCGAGCTTCTTGATGAGGGTGGCCTCGGAGAAGCGGTCCGGCGGTTGGGTCTCGTGGCCACGGGCCTCGGCGGCGGCGACCGCGAGGCGCTGGCCCTCCACGAGCGCGGGCAGGAGCCTCTCCTGGTCGGCCAGCTCGGCCTCGGGGTCGTCGGTCCCCTCGACGTAGGCGCGCCGGAAGCCCGCGAACTCGATGCGCATCCCCGTGGCCACGAGGCCCACCTCCACCGCGCCCGTGAGACCCTCGACCGACTCGAGGTTCGCGCGCAGGCGCACCCGCTGCTGGGTCAGCTGGGCGTCGACCATCTGGGAGGCGATGGTGCGCTTCCAGACCAGGTCGTAGAGGGCCAACTCGTCCCCGCCGAGCTGGGACTGGGCCTCGTCCAAGGTGCGGAAGGTCTCGCCGGCCGGGCGGATGGCCTCGTGGGCCTCCTGGGCGTTCTTCACCTTGCGGTCGTAGCGGCGCGGGGCCTCGCTGACGTAGTCGTCGCCGAACATCTCGGCGGCCACCCGGCGCGCGGCGCGCAGCGCCTCGTCCGATAGCGTCGTGGAGTCGGTGCGCATGTAGGTGATCCAGCCCTGCTCGTAGAGCCGCTGGGCGGCCCGCATGGTGCGCTCGGGGTCGAAGCGGAGCTTGCGGCTGGCCTCGATCTGCAGGCTCGAGGTCATGAAGGGGGGCTGGGGCCGTTGGGTGCGCGGAGTCGAGGTGACCGAGGTGACGGTGGCCTCACGCCCCACCAGGCCCTCAGCCACCGAGCGGGCCCCGGCCTCGCCGAGGACCTCGACCGCGGCCCCGGGGTCCAGCTGGCCGGCGGCGTCGAAGTTCTTGCCCGTCGCCAGGGCGGCGCCGTTGAGGCTCTCGACGGTGGCCTCGAGGCCCTCGGCGCCGACCGTGGCGGTGACGTCGAACCAGGTGGCTGAGCGGAAGGCCATCCGCTCGCGCTCGCGCTCGCACACCAGGCGGATCGCCACCGACTGGACGCGACCGGCCGAGCGGGCCTTGTCGACCGCCCGCCAGAGCACCGGGGAGACCTCGTAGCCCACCAGCCGATCGAGGAAGCGCCGGCCCTCCTGGGCGTCGACCAGGCGGTGGTCGAGGTCGCGGGTCTCCTCGACGGCCCGGGCGATCGCGCTCGGGGTGATCTCGTGGAAGACCATCCGCTTCACGGGCACCTTGGGCTTGAGCTCCTCGAGCAGGTGCCAGGCGATGGCCTCCCCCTCGCGGTCCTCGTCGGTGGCGAGGAAGAGCTCGTCGACCTGCTTCAAGGCGGTGCGCAGTTCGGATACCACCTTCTTGCGGTCGGCCGAGACGACGTAGACCGGCTTGAAGTGGTCCTCCACGTTGATCCCGAGGCGGGCCCAGCGCTCCCCCTTGATCGAGACCGGGATCTCGGCGGCGCTCTGGGGCAGGTCGCGGATGTGGCCGATGGAGGGCTTGACGATGTAGTCGGACCCGAGCATCCCCTGGATGCGGGTGGCCTTGGCCACCGACTCGACGATCACCAGCGCGCGGGCCATCACCACCTCTCAGCTCGCCGGGTCGGGCCCGGGCTGCCCTACAAGATAGACAGCCCCTCCGTGGCGCCCCGGCCGGGGGCCCAACTTCCAGGCCCCCCTAGGCCGGCGGGGTCTCGTGGGCGTGGGGCGCGGCCACGATCTCGTAGAGCGGATTCAAGATCACCGCCTCGCGCCGGCGCGAGGTCACGGTGCCCGAGACGAGCAGCCGGGTGCCGCGCTCGAGGCCGGGGACGCGCTGGCGGCCCTGGAAGACGAGGGTCACCGAGCCGGTCGGGTCGGCGAGCACGCAGCGCAGCTCGTGGACCCCGGCCTCGTGGTGGACGGTGATCGAGCGCACCCGCCCCGCGACCTGGGCCTGCTGGCGGTCGACCAGGGCGCCGATGGGCTCGGCCGACCCGGCGCGCTCGGCGAGGGCCACGTCGGCCTCGAGGTGGGCGTCCTCGCGCCGTCCCCCGCGGGCCACCTCCTCGACCTCGGCCTCGTCCACGAGTTCGCTCTCGTCGACCAGGCGGCCCATCCGGTAGGGGATGATCGTGGCGGCGCTGCGCGGCACCCGCATCACTGCGGCGGCCATCGCGTCGGCGGTGCGGTCGTGCAGGAGGCGCTGCAGCCGCGTGCGAAAGGACCGGCGCGGCAGGACGACCATGCAGAAGACCTCGGGGTCGCGCACCACGTCGGCCACCAGCTCGAGGGCCGCGCGGTCGAGGCGGCGGTCCTCGCAGTCCACCACCTCGAGCGAGACCCCGAAGGAGGCGGTGTCGGGCTCGCCCCAGGACTCGACCAGGTGGGCCGTGACCCGCGGGTCGATGTCGAAGTGCACCGCGCGCAGGGAGTAGGCGTTGAGCGACAGGCAGTACTCGAGCGCTCGTTCGGTCGCCAGATCGTAGTGGTCGACGAAGACCACGAGGCGCCGGATCCTCGTGCCGGCCGAGGCCCGCGCCTGGCGGCGCTGGGCGAAGGCTCGCTCCTCGCGCGTGTACTGGCGGTGCATGGCCTGCAGGCCCACGACCATCAGCGGACCGGCCACGACCACGATCCAGGCCCCCTCGGCGAACTTCACCACCGCGAAGATCAGGGCGATCACCCCGGTCACGACGCAGGAGATGGCGTTGGCCACGACGCCGCGGCGCCAGTGGCCCTCGCGGTGGGTCCAGTGCCGCTTGGCCATGCCGGCACCGGCCATCGTGAAGGCGGTGAAGACCCCGATCGCGTAGAGGGCGATGAGCCCGTTGACGCGCGCCTTGAACACCAGCACCAGCACCAGGGCCATCGACCCGAGCACCACGATCCCGTTGCTGAAGGCCAGCCGGTGGCCGCGCTTGGTGAGCTGGCGGGGCAAGAAGCGGTCGACCGCCACGAAGTTGGCCAGGTAGGGGAAGCCGTTGAAGGAGGTGTTGCCCCCGGTGTAGAGGATGAGCATGGTCGCGAACTGGACGACGTAGAAGAGCAGGTGGCCCGGGCCGTGGCTGCCGAAGACGACGAGGACCTCCTGGGAGACGACCGTCGGGGAGCCGGCCGCATAGGGCAGGGCGTGGGTCCAGCGCGCCAGCAGCGTCGTGCCCACCAGCAAGAAGGCGAGAGTCGAGGCCATCACCACCATGACGGCGCGCGCGTTGCGGGCCTCGGGGCGCCGGAAGCTCGAGACGCCGTCGCTGATCGCCTCCAGGCCGGTGAGCGAGGAGCCCCCGTTGGCGTAGGCGCGCAGCAGCGTGATGAAGGCCGCCCCCATGAGCAGGCCGTGTCCGCCGGTGCCCAGTCGCCCGTCGACGAGCAGGTTCACCGGGGGCTGGGCCACCTGGTGGAGGTGGCCGAGGGCCTTCTCCACGTAGCCGACGATGATGGTGCCGCCCATCATCGTGATGAAGAAATAGGTCGGGAAGGCGAACCAGGCGCCGGCCTCGCGGATGCCGCGCAAGTTCCCGATGATGAGCAGGATCACCACCGCCACCGTGATGGGCACCGTGTAGTGCACCAGGGGGTGGACCGCGCTGGTGAGCGCGGCGGTGCCGGCCGAGCACTGCACCGCGACGGTCACGATGTAGTCGATCAGCAGCGCGACCGCCGTCACCGAGGCCACCCGCGGCCCGAAGTTGTCGCGCACCACGATGTAGGAACCGCCGGTGATGTTGTAGAAGCCGATGACGTCGAGGTAGGAGAGGGTCACCACCAGCAGCACGCCGAGGATGACGAACATCAGGGGCACCAGGAGGGAGAAGGCGGCCAGGCCGATGTAGGGGGTCAGCTGGGTGAGGATCTGCTCGGCGCCGTAGGCCGACGAGGAGATGCAGTCCGGCGCCAGGACCCCCAGGGCCACCGGTCGGTTGAGCCGCTCGGCGGCGAGCTGCTCGGTGACGAAGGGTCGGCCGAGCAGCAGGCGCTTCAGCCGGTAGCCGGGCCCCTCGGGGAAGGAGATCCCGACGTCGGCGTGGCTCGTGAGGATGCGCGAGTCGCGCGCAATCTGGCGGTCGGCCTCGGACACCGGCCCAGGATAAGTCGGCGCGGCGCGCCGGTGGCTACTCGTCGGTGGCCGGGCCGGCGACGATCTCGTACTGGGGGTTCAAGATGACCGCCTCGCGGCGCAGGGAGATCACCGTGCCCTCCACCAGCAGCCGGGTCCCGCGCTCGATCCCCGGGACCGCGGTGCGGCCCTGGAAGACGAGCTGGACCGAGCCGGTGGTGTCGGCGATCACGCAGCGGAACTCGTGGGTGCCGGCCTCGTGGTTGACCGTCATCGAGCGCACCCGCCCGGCGATGTGGGCGAACTGGCGCTGCTGGAGCGATCCGATGGGGTCAGAGCCCGCCGAGCGCTCGGCCAGCTTGACGTCGGCCTCGAGGTGGGCCTCCTCGCGCACCCCGCCGCGCACCACCTCGCTCGAGACGGGCTGCTCGGCCACCTCGCGGGTCTCCGAGAGCCGAGTGCGGGCCAGGCGGAAGGGCACGATGGTCGCCGCGGTGCGCGGCACGTGCATGACCGCCTGGGCGATGGCGTCGGCGGTGCGGTCGTGCAGGAGCCGCTGGAGACGGCTGTAGAAGCCCCGGCGGGGCAGGATGACCATGGCGAAGACGTCGGGGTCGCGCACCACGTCGGCCACCAACTCGAGGGCCGCGCGGTCGACCCGGCGGTCCTCGCACTCGACCACCTCCAGCGAGATGCCGTCACTGGCCGTTCCCGGGGTGCCCCAGCGCGCCTCGAGCCGGCGGGTGACCATCGGGTCGATGTCGAAGTGCACGGCGCGGATGGAGTAGGCGTTCAGGGTCTGGCAGTAGCGCAGGGCCCGCTCGGTCGCCAGGTCGTAGTTGTCGACGAAGACGACGACCCGGTTCATCCGGATGGCCGCCTCGGCGGTCGTCGACTCCTCGAAGGCCGCGCGCTCGCGCTCGTATTGGCGGTGGAAGCGGATGAGGCCGTAGTACATGAGGGGCCCGACGACCACGATGATCCAGGCCCCCTCCTTGAACTTGGCCAGCACGAAGACCAGCACGACGATCGAGGTCACCACGGCCGACAGGCCGTTGATCGCGACGGCGACCCGCCAGCGCCCCTGGCGCTCGCGCAGGTGGCGAGCCACCATCCCGGCCCCGGCCATGGTGAAGCCGGTGAAGACCCCGATGGCGTAGAGCGAGATCAACGCATTGAGCTGGGCCTTGAAGACGAGGATCAGGGTGAGCGACACGATCCCCAGCACGATGATGCCGTTGGAGAAGGCCAGGCGGTGTCCGCGCTTGGAGAGCTGGCGGGGCAGGTAGCGGTCGGTGGCGACGTAGTTGGCGAGGAAGGGGAAGCCGTTGAAGGAGGTGTTGCCCCCGGTGTAGAGGATCAGCACCGTCGCGAACTGCACGAAGAGGAACATCACGTGCCCGGCGCCGTGCGCCCCGAAGACGGCCTGGACCTCCTGGCCCACGACGGTGGGCGAGCCGGCGGCGTAGGGGAAGGCGTGGGTCCAGTGGGCCAGCAGGGTCGTGCCGAGCAGCAAGAAGGCCAGGATGCACGACATCATCACCAAGGTGGCGCGGGCGTTGGTCGACTCGGGCCGGCGGAAGGAGGCCACGCCGTTGGAGATCGCCTCGAGACCGGTGAGCGAGGAGCCGCCGTTGGCGTAGGCGCGCAGAAGGGTGATGAAGGCCAGCCCCATCAGGACCCCCGAGCCGGGGTGGCCGAGGCGGTGGTCGACGAGGAGGTGGACCGCCGGCTGGGCGATGCGGTGCAGCGTGCCGCGGAAGTACTTGACGTAGCCCACCACCACCGTCGTCCCCAGGCCGAGGACGTAGAGATAGGTGGGCAGGGCGAAGTAGGAGCCGGCCTCGCGGATCCCGCGCAGGTTGCCGAAGATCAGCACGATCACGATGCCCACCGTGATCGGCACCGTGTAGTGCAAGAGAGAGGGCACCGCGGTCGTGAGAGCGGCGGTGCCGGCCGAGCACTGCACCGCGACGGTGACGATGTAGTCGATGAGCAGGGCCACCGCCGCGACCTGGGCGACGCGGGGCCCGAAGTTGTCCCGGGCGACGACGTAGGAGCCACCGGCCGTCGTGTAGTACTTGATCACGTCGAGGTAGGACGTCGTGACGAGGAAGAGCACCCCGAGGATCACGAACATGATCGGCACGACCAGGGAGAAGGCCGCGATCCCGATGAAGGGGGTCATCTGGGTGAGGATCTCCTCGGCGCCGTAGGCCGACGAGGAGATGCAGTCCGGCGCGAGCACCCCGAGCGCGATGAGCCGGTTGAGCCGCTCGCCCGAAAGCTGCTCGGTGACGAGCGGCCGCCCGAGCAGGATCCGCTTGAGCCGGTAGCTGAGCGACTCGGGGTAGACCTGGGCCAGGTTGGCGTGACTGGTGAGGACCCGCGTCTCGCGCGTGATCTGCTTGTCGGCCTCGCTCACCGGGTAGAGCCTAGGACGGGCCAGTGGGTGCTCTGGACCGTACTTGCACCCCTTCTCGGGCCTGTGCTCTGATGACCGGGTGCACATCGTCGTGATCGGCTGCGGCCGTGTGGGCTCGGAGCTGGCGATGCAGCTCTCCGAGGACGGCCACAGCGTCGTCGTCATCGACCGCAACCGCGACGCCTTCCGTCGCCTCAGCCGCTTCCACGGCAAGACCCTGGTCGGCTCGGGCTTCGACCGCGACATCCTGGCCCAGGCCGACGCCGCCCAGGCCGACGCCCTGGCCGCGGTGACGAGCGGGGACAACACCAACATCCTGTGCGCGAGGATCGCCCGCGACACCTACCGCATCAAGAACGTGGTCGCGCGCATCTACGACCCGGCGCGCGCCGACATCTACATGAAGCTGGGCATCCCGACGGTGGCGACCTCGCTGTGGACCACCCAGCAGGTGAAGCGCTGGCTGCTGCCACGCGACGAGTCGATTGAGTGGACCGACGGGGCGGGGACCCTTCATCTGGTCGAGCGGGTCCTGCCCGACCACCTCGCCGGGCGGCCCCTCGCCGAGCTCAACCGCGGCGAGGGCGTGCGGGTGGTGGGCCTGATCCGCGCCGGGGTCGGCCGCGTAGCCCTCGAGGGTCTCTTCGCCCAGGAGGACGACATGGTCGAGTTCATGGTCACGAGCCAGGGCCTCGAGGAGCTCGCGACGTTGTTGGGGGCCTCGTGAGGGTCGTCATCGCCGGCGGCGGCTCGGTGGGCACGGCCATCGCGCTGGACCTAGTGGACCGACACCACGACGTGACCCTGCTCGAGCAGGTCTCCGCGACCGCCGAGCGACTGCGCTCGATGCTGCCGGGCGTGAACGTGATGGCGGCCGACGCCTGCGAGTACGCCTCCTTGGTGGCGGCCGACCTGCGCAGCGCCGACGTGGTGATCGCGGCCACGGGCGACGACGAGGACAACCTGGTGGTCTGCTGGCTCTCCAAGCAGGAGTTCGGCGTGCCCCGGGTCATCTCGCGCATCAACAACTCGCGCAACGAGTGGCTCTTCAACGAGAACTGGGGGGTGGACGTCTCGGTCTCCACGCCGGCCCTGATCACCTCACTGGTCGACGAGGCCGTCGAGGTCGGCTCGATCGTCAAGCTGATGGACCTGTCCCACGGCAAGGTCAAGCTCATCGAGGTCACCCTGGCCTCGGACTCGCCGGCGGTGGCCCGACAGCAGACCCTCGACGAGCTCGAGCTGGGCGACTCGGTGCGGGTCGTGGCCGTCGTGCGCTCGGACCAGCCGATGGCGCCCAGCCCCTCGATGCGCTTCCTCGAGCACGATCACGTGGTGCTCATGGTGCGCGAGGACGCGGCCGGCGAGTGCCAGGCCGCCTTCATCGGCTAGCGACACGCCCGCGGGCCACCCGCGCCGTACCATGGAAGGGGTGCGGGCGGCCTTCTTCGACCTCGATAAGACGGTGATCGCCAAGTCCTCCATGGTGACCCTCGGCCCGGAGTTCCACGCGCGGGGCATGGTGCGCCGGCGGACCCTGGTGCGCGCCGCCCTCAGCCAGCTGCTCTTCTTGCGCTTTGGCGCCAGCGAGGAGAAGTTGGCCAAGATCCGCGAGGCCACCTTGAAGGTCACCCGGGGCTGGGACCGCGACGAGGTGCGCCGGGTCGTCGCCGAGACCATCACTCAGCGCATCGAGCCGCTCATCTACGACGAGGCCATCGAGCTCATCGACCACCACCTCGCCGAGGGCGACGAGGTCTACCTGGTCTCGATGGCCCCCGAGGAGATCGTCGCCCCCTTTGCCGAGATGCTCGGGATCACCGGCTTCATCTCGAGCCGGGCCCGGATCGACGAGGAGGGCCGCTACACCGGAGAGCTGGAGTTCTTCGCCCAGGGCGAGAACAAGGCCGTGGCCCTGCGGGTCCTCGCCGAGGAGCGCCAGATCGACCTGGCCGCCTCCTTCGCCTACTCCGACTCGGCGACCGACGTGCCGATGCTCGAAGCGGTCGGTCACGCCTTCGCCGTCAACCCCGACAAGGCGCTGGCGACCGCGGCCGCCGAGCGCTCCTGGCCGGTGCTGCACTTCAGCCACCCGGTGCGGGTGCACGACCGCTCACGGGTGAGCGCCTCGGCCCCCTTCGTGGTGAGCGCGATGGTGATCGGGGCGGCCGCGGTTCTCGGCCGCGACCGCCTGAAGCGCCACTAGAGCGTCAGCAGGTCCCTCGCCCCGGTGTCCGAGGAGGGGTGACGCAGCTTGCTCATGGCCCGGGCCTCGATCTGACGGATGCGCTCGCGGGTGAGGTTCATCTCGGCCCCCACGTCCTCGAGGGTGCGGATCTCGCCGGCCCCGTCAAGGCCGAAGCGCATGCGCAGGATCCGCTGCTCGCGCTCGTCGAGCGGCTGGAGCAGCTTCTCGATGGCCTCGGGCATCATCTTCACGGCCGCCACGTCGAAGGGCGACTCGGCCGAGCGGTCCTCCACGACGTCGCCCAGCTCGGCGTCGCCGTCCTCGCGCAGGGGCTCGGACAACGAGATCGGCTCGGAGCGGAAGCGCAGGGCCTCGATCAGCTTGTCCTCGGGCATCTCGCACTCCTCGCAGAGCTCCTTGATGGTCGGCGGACGGCCGAACTTGAGCTCCAGGCGGGACTGGGCCTTCTGGACGCGGGCCAGGGTGTCGCCGGCGTGCACCGGCAGGCGGATGGTCCGCCCGGTGTTGGCGATGCCGCGGGTGATGGCCTGGCGGATCCACCAGGTGGCGTAGGTCGAGAACTTGAAGCCCTTGCGCCAGTCGAACTTCTCGACGGCGTGCATCAGGCCGAGGTTGCCCTCTTGAATTAGGTCGAGCAGCGGCAGCCCGGAGGCCTGGTACTTCTTGGCGATCGAGACCACCAGGCGCAGGTTGGACTGGACGAAGTCGCGCTCGGCCACCTCGCCGCGGTGGGCCGCGCGCTTGAGGGCCTGGCGCCTCGAGGCGGTGATCTTGACCTTCTTGTCGGCGTCAGCGGCCTCGAGCTCGGCTCGGGCCTCGCGGCCCTCCTCGATCTCCTGGGCCAGGCGCACCTCGTCGTCCTTGGTCAGCAGGGTGTACTGACCGATGTCGGACAGGTAGAGCCGGACCAGATCCTCGTCGTCGCGGTCCACGCGATCCTTGGCCATCTTCCTCCTCGAGCCGGCGGGGACTCCCGCGTGCAGAGTTATACGGGGGGGCGCAACCTAGGGCCGCGAGAGGCTCTCGCCCATCCCCTCGGCCTCGAGGGCCGCCCCGAGGGAGGCCACGCTAGCGGCCCGCTCCCCCTCACCGGCCGCCCCGAGCGCGGCGCGGGCGGCGGCCAGGGCGTGCAGCTGGGCGACCAGCAGGTCGGCCACCCGGTCGAGGGCGGCGCCCCGCTCGGGGTCGGTGGGACCGACCCGTTCGTCGCGCACCGCCACCAGCAGGCGCGGCACCAGCACCGCCGAGGCGAGGTCGAGAGCCACCAGCCCGCTGCGGTCGGAGAGGGCCCGCCCGACGACCGCGGCCAGCGCCGGGTCGGAGGGCTCGTCGGCCGCCCCGAGTCCGTGGGCCACCTCGCCGAGCACTCGGGCCAGCTCGTAGAGGCGCACGACGGCCGACGGGTCATCGAGACCCGGGGCGGCCTCGCCGAGGGCCCGGTAGAGGGTCACCGCCGCCCCGCCGGCGCTCACCCGTCCTCCTCGGTGAAGGCGTTGGTGATGGGCATGCGACGATCCCGCCCGAAGGCCTTGTGGGTGATGCGGACCCCGGGGGGCATCTGGCGCCGCTTGTACTCGCTGCGGTCCACGAGGCGGGCGATCCGACGCACCAGCGCGGGGTCGTGACCGGCGGCGATGAGCTCTTCGGCGGTGGCGTCGCCCTCGACGTAGAGCTCGAGCAGCGGGTCGAGCTCCTCGTAGGGGGGCAGGGACTGGTCGTCGCGCTGGTCGGGGCGCAGCTCGGCCGAGGGGGCCTTGGCCAGCACGGCGTCGGGGATCGGCTCGGGGTCGCCGTCGCGGCGCGCGCGGGCGTTGCGCCAGTGGCAGAGCTCGTAGACGAGGGTCTTGGGCACGTCCTTGATGACGGCGAAGCCGCCCGCGGAGTCGCCGTAGAGGGTGGAGTAGCCCGTCGCCAGCTCGGACTTGTTGCCGGTGGTGAGCACGATCGCCCCCGTGGCGTTGGACAGCGCCATCAAGATGACCCCGCGGATCCGGCTCTGGAGGTTCTCGTCGGTCAGACCTTGGGGGGGACCACCCAAGGCCGGGCCGAGCAGGTCAGCGAAGGTGCCGTGGGCCGCCTCGATGGGCACCTCGATCACCTCGATGTCCAGCCGGCGCCCCAGATCGAGTGCGTCAGCGAGCGAGTGGTCCGAGGAGTAGCGACTCGGCATGGCGAAGCCGCGCACCGCCTGGGCCCCGACTGCGTCGACCGCGATCGTCGCGACCAAGGAGGAGTCGATCCCACCCGACAGCCCGAGGATCGCCGAGCGGAAGCCGTTCTTGCGCAGGTAGTCCCGGGTCCCGGTCACCAGGGCCTCGTAGACCTCCTCGATCGGGTCGGGGGGCTCTGCCACGTGATCGAGGGCCACCGCCACCCGCTCGCGCGGGTAGTCGGTGCGCAGCGCCACCCCGGCGTTGGAGGCCCGGGCCTCGAGCTCGGCCACCAGCAACTCCTCGCGGAAGGCCCCCGCGCGTGCGACGACCAGGCCCCGCTCGTCGACGACCATCGACTGGCCGTCGAAGACCAGCTCATCCTGGCCGCCCACCAGGTTGACGTAGGCGATCGGACAGCCGGTCTCGATCGCGCGCTCGCGCAACATCGCCTCGCGCTCCTGGCGCCGGCCGCGCGCGAAGGGCGAGGCGTTCGCGACGACCAGCAACGTCGCGCCCTGACCCACCAGCTCGGCGGCCGGACCGCCGGGGATCCACACGTCCTCGCAGATGACCATCCCCACGGCGACGCCTCCGACGTTCACCATCCCGTGGGGTCCGCGGCCGGGGTGGAAGTAGCGCACCTCGTCGAAGACGTCGTAGTTGGGCAGCATCCGCTTGACCCCGGTGGCCGCCACGCGTCCTTCGTCGAGGGCCACCAGGGCGTTGCCGACGTGGGTCTGGGGCAGCTCGCGGGCTGGTCCGCCGGCCACGTCGCGCGCGTCCTTCGAGGGGCTGAGCACGACTCCGGGGTCGGCCTCGGTCACGACCGTGCCCACCAGCAGCGGCGCCTGGTTGCGGGTCGCGGCGAGGGAGGCGAGGGCCTGGCCGGCCGCCTCGACGAAACCCTCCTTCAACAGGAGGTCCTCGGGCGGGTAGCCGGTGAGGGCCAACTCGGGGGCGAGGACCAGGTCGGCGCCGGCGCCGGTGGCCTGGGTGCGCAGGCGCGCCAGGGTCTCGGCGTTCTGGCTGAGGGCCCCCACCACGGCGTTCATCTGCGCCAGGGCGAGGCGGACGACGGGCACGCGGCGAGCCTACCGGCGAGGGGGGCCGGGACCCCAAGGGACCTTCCTCCACGTTTCACACGCGGTTAACACAACGAGGGGGTGGGGTGGCGGGTCGGCCACGAGACTGGAGAGCGCTCGCGTGGGGTTGCGCGACGCACGATGAAGGAGTCACGTTGTCGTATCAGGCTGAGTACATCTGGATCGACGGCACCGAGCCGACGCGAGAGCTGCGCTCGAAGACCAAGATCGTCAAGGACGGGCAGAAGCCGCCGATCTGGGGCTTCGACGGTTCGAGCACCAACCAGGCGACCGGCCACTCCTCGGACTGCGTCCTCGTGCCCGTCTTCACCTGCCCGGACCCCCTGCGCGGGCCCAACGACATCCTCGTGATGTGCGAGGTGCTGAGCGCGGACATGACGCCCCACCCCACCAACACGCGCGCCGCCGCGGTCGCCACGGCCAAGACCTACGCCAGCTTCGAGCCGATGTTCGGCATCGAGCAGGAGTACACCTTCTTCAAGAACGGCCGACCCTACGGCTGGCCCGAGGAGGGCTACCCCGCTCCCCAGGGCCCGTACTACTGCGGCGTGGGCGGGGGCAAGATGCCCGGCCGCGAGATCGTCGAGGAGCACACGCTGGCCTGCCTGCGCGCGGGCCTCGCGATCGAGGGCACCAACGCCGAGGTGATGATGGGCCAGTGGGAGTTCCAGGTCGGCGTACTCGACGCCGTGGCCATCGGTGACCAGCTGTGGGTGGCCCGGTGGCTGCTCCAGCGCATCGCCGAGGAGTACGACGTGTCGGTCTCCTTCGACGCCAAGCCGGTGAAGGGCGACTGGAACGGTGCGGGCGCCCACACCAACTTCTCGACCAAGCAGATGCGCACCGCCGGCGGCTGGGACGCGATCATCGCGGGCTGCGAGGCGCTGGGCACTCGGGTGAAGGAGCACATCGCGGCCTACGGCGAGGGCATCGAGGAGCGTCTCACCGGCGCCCACGAGACGGCCCACTACTCGAAGTTCTCCTACGGCGTCTCGGACCGCGGCTCCTCGATCCGCATCCCCGGCGGGGTCGCCCGCGACAAGCGCGGCTACCTCGAGGACCGTCGCCCCAACGCCAACGTGGACCCCTACGTGGTGTCGGCCATCATGGTCGAGACGATCTGCGGGGCCGCCACGGCGAAGGCCCCGGCGAAGAAGGCGCCCGCCAAGAAGGCCGCGGTCAAGAAGGCCGCGGTCAAGAAGGCTCCGGCGAAGAAGGCCGCCGCCCGCCGCTAGTCCACCCAAAGGCCCCGCCGGCCCCCGGGTCGGCGGGGCCTTTGGCTTGGAAGGGGCCCCGGGACCGCCAGCCGAGGGAGGTGAGAGAATGGACCCCATGCAGAGCCAGGCCCAGTACGTGCTGCGCACCGTCGAGGAGCGCGGGGTCCGCTTCGTCCAGCTGTGGTTCACCGACGTCCTGGGCCGGGCCAAGGCCTTCCACGTCACCCCGGCCGAGCTAGAAGACGCCCTCGACCAGGGCATGACCTTTGACGGCAGCGCCATCGACGGCTTCAGCCGGGTGCAGGAGTCCGACGTCCTGGCCCGACCGGACCTGACGACCTTCCAACTGCTGCCCTGGTACCCCGAGGGGGCCGGCGTGGCGCGGGTCTTCTGCGACATCGTCAACATCGACGGCAGCCCCTTCGAGGGCTGTCCGCGCCAGCAGCTGCGCCGGGTGCTCGCCTCGACCCTGGAGCAGGGCTACACCTTCTTCGTGGCCCCCGAGGTCGAGTACTTCTACTTCGACTCGGCCGACCCGGCCAGCGGCCCGCGCCCCCTCGACTCGGGCAGCTACTTCGACCTCCTGCCCGACGACCTCGGCAGCCAGCTGCGCCGACGCAGCGTTCTGGTGCTCGAGGAGATGGGCATCGGGGTCGAGCACGCCCAGCACGAGGACGCCCCCGGTCAGCACGAGATCGCCCTGCGCTACACCGACGCGCTCACCATGGCCGACACCGTGATGAGCGTGCGCCACGTCGTCAAGGAGCTGGCCCGCCAGGGCGGCGTCTACGCCTCCTTCATGCCCAAGCCCCTCGCCGACGTGCAGGGGTCGGGTCTGCACACCCACCTCTCGCTCTGGTCCGAGGGGCGCAACGCCTTCGTGGGCGAGGGACCCTATGGCCTCTCGCCGGTGGCCCTCGCCTTCGTCGCCGGCCTCGTGCGCCACGCCCCGGAGATCACCGCGGTGACCAACCAGTGGGTCAACTCCTACAAGCGCCTGGTCCCGGGCCTCGAGGCGCCGGTCGACGTGGCCTGGGCCCGCCACGGCGACGCCGCCCTGGTGCGGGTCCCCTCCGTGAAGCCCGGCCGGGTCGACTCGACCCGGCTCGAGTACCGGGCCCCCGACCCCGCGGCCAACCCCTACCTCGCCTTCGCGGTCATCCTGGCGGCCGGCATGCGTGGGGTCACCGAGGGCTACGAGCTACCCGCCGAGGGCGAGTCCATCGCCCCCCTGCCCCAGTCCCTCGCCGAGGCCCTCGACCTCATGGAGGGCTCCTCGCTGCTGCTCGAGACCCTCGGCGAGCACCAGGTCGAGTGGTTCTTGCGCAACAAGCGCGCGGAGTGGGGCGCCTACCGCGAGCGGGTGACCCCCTTCGAGCTCGAGCGGTACCTGCCCCTGCTGTGATCGACGTCGTCCTCTGCGTGCCCTCCTGTGAGGGGCCGGTGCGCAAGGCCTTCGACGTGGTCGGGGTGACGCCGGCGGTGGCCCCCTCGGGGCGGCTGGCCGAGGTGGCGGCGCTGGAGCCGGCCGACGGCTTCGCCGGCGCGGTGATCAACGCCTCCGCGGTCCCCCTGGGCGACGCGATGACCCTCTGTCGGGCGCTGCGCAGCCGGGGGCGCACCGTGCCGGTGATCCTGCTCGTGGATCACTACCAGCTCGACGACCTCACCTTCCGCGAGGACCTCTTCGACGACTTCGTGGTCGGCCCCTTCGACGTCGCCGAGGTCGCCACCCGCCTGCGCCACCGGCTGCGCCGGGCCGGCAACGAGACGGTCGGGGCTCGCGTCGAGCACGCCGGGCTGGTGATGAACCTCGAGACCTACCAAGCGACGATCCACGGCCGCGTGATGGACCTGACCTACATGGAGTACGAGCTGCTGCGCTTCCTCGCGACGAACCCGCAGCGGGTCTTCACCCGCGAGACCCTGCTCAGCCGGGTCTGGGGCTACGAGTACTACGGCGGGGCGCGCACCGTGGACGTCCACGTGCGACGGCTGCGGGCCAAGCTCGGCGAGGAGAACGCCCACCTGATCCAGACGGTGCGCTCGGTGGGCTACAAGTTCGGCCTCGAGGAGGGCCGCCTCGAGGCTCAGCCCTCCGGGCAGTAGGCCCAGAGCTCGACCTCGGCGCGCGCGCCGAGGGGCAGCTGGGCCACGGCGACCGCCGAACGAGTGGGGCGGGGCGCCTCGAAGTGCTCGATCCAGACCTCGTTGCAGGGCCCGAAGTCGGCCATGTCGACGAGGAAGAGGGTCGCCTTGACGACCTGGTCGAAGCTGGCACCGGCCTCGGCGAGGACGGCGCGCGCGTTGGCCAGGGCCTGACGCAGCTGCTCGGCGGCGCTGCCCTCAACGAGCACCGGGCCGTCAGGACCCGCGACGAGGCCGACCTGACCCGAGATCACGACGAGGTCGCCCGCGCGGCGCCAGGGCGAGTAGGGACCGACGGTGGCGGCCACCTCTAGCAGAAGGAGTTGCCACAGCCGCAGGTGCGCGTGGCGTTGGGGTTGGTGATGTGGAAGCCGGCGCCCTGGAGGCCCTCGGTCCAGTCCAGGGTGGAGCCGGTCAGCAGCTCGGCGCTCTGGGGGTCGACGACCACCTTGACGCCCGCGAACTCGCGCACGACGTCGTCGGCGGCGAACTCGGTGTCGAAGAACATGTCGTAGTTGAAGCCCGAGCAGCCGCCGGGCTTGACCGACACGCGCAGGGCCAGCTGCTCCTCGGTGCCCTCGGCGGCGAGGAGCTCGGCCACCTTCACGGCAGCCCCGGCGGTCAGGGTGATCGGGTCGCCGGCCTCGGGCTTGAGGTCGGTCACGGTCGTGGTGAGGTCGGACATGGCCCTCCTTGGCTCGAGGTCCATGGTAGCGACCGGCCCGCCGCGCCGGGCCCCCAGACCGGTAGGTTGCCCCCGTGGAGGCCGTTAAGCGCCTGAGCGAGCGCCTGGGGCGCGTTCTTGACCCCGAGCTGGGGGCCTCGCTGGCCGAGCTCGGGATGCTCGGACGGGTCACGCTCGACGAGGCCGGGCTGGCTCGCGTCGAGGTGGCGCTCACGACGGCCGCCTGTCCACTGCGCTCCCAGATCGAGCGCGACGTCGCGGAGGCGGCCCGGGAGGTCGAGGGCATCGCCGAGGTCGAGGTCGTGACCTCGGTTCTCGACGCACCGGCTCGCCGGGAGCTGCTGCGCCGGGCTCGCGCCGCCGCGCAGCGCCAGGCGCCGGCGACCACCATTCCCCTCGCCTCACCGGTGCTGGCGATCGCCTCGGGCAAAGGTGGCGTCGGCAAGTCCTCGGTGACCGCCAACCTGGCCGTGGCCCTGGCCCGCCGGGGTCTGACGATCGGCGTCCTCGACGCCGACGTGTGGGGCTTCTCGCTGACCCGGCTGCTCGGCGTGAGCGCCGAAGTCGCCGTGCGCTCGGGGCGCATGGTCCCGCCCGCGCGCGCGGTGGGCGACGGCGAGGTCCGCCTCCTCTCGATGGGCCTGCTCGCTCCGGAGCGTGAGGCCCTGGCCTGGCGGGGCCTGATGGTCCAAAAGGCCGTCGCCCAGATGATCGAGGAGGCCGACTGGTCCGGGATCGACTACCTGCTGATCGACACCCCGCCAGGCACTGGGGACATCGCGATGACCCTGGCGCGGATCCTGCCGCGGATGGCCCAAATCGTGGTGACGACCCCCTCGCCGGCCGCCCAGGCGGTGGCGGCGCGCGCCGGCGACCTCGCGCGCAAGTCGAACATCCGGGTCCTCGGCGTCGTCGAGAACATGTCCCCGCTCACCTGCCACTGCGGGGAGGTCCACGCCCTGATGGGCGAGGGCGGCGGTGAGGCCCTCGCGGCGGCCCTGCGGGTGCCCCTGCTCGCCCAGGTGCCCCTCACCGACGGGATGGCGCGCGCCGGGGACGAGGGACGGCCGCTCGCCCTCGACGAGGGCCCCGACGGGACCTTCACCAGCCTCGCCACCTCCCTCGTCGAGACGGTGGCCCCCCGCGGCGGGGCGGCGGGCTGCTCAGCTCGACTGCTCGAGGCCGTCGAGGCCGCCGTCGAGGCTCACGAGTCGTAGCCGGGCTCGCCCGGCAGCAGGATCGTCGCCGTCCCGTCGCGCTGGACGATCGGCGGCTCCACCCGTTCAACCCTCCCCAGGGCCCGCACCGCGGCCACGGCGGTCTCGACGTCGTGGTGACCCTCGATGGCCCGGAGATTGGTCACGGTGGGCAGGATCATCTCCATCTCACCAGCGGCGTGGGCCGCGAGCGCCTCACGCGGCGTGAGCCAGCGGCTGTCCACGGTCTCGCCCTCGTCGTGTCCGGCCGTCTGGCCGCGCGGGGCCGCGGCCACGAAGAAGCGCGTGTCGAAGCGTCGCGGCGGGCCGACCGGCGTGACCCAGTGGGCGAGGTAGGCGAGCTCACCCGCCTCGAGCAGGAGGTCCTCGGCGCGGAGCAGGTCGGCGAAGGTCCTCTCGCCGGCGTTGAGGGCCAGCCGGGCCTCGGCCAGACGTCGGGCCCGGTCGGGGTCGTCGAGCAGCTCGCCGCCCGAGGCCGGCGAGGCGAGCAGGAGGCCCGCCTCCTCGAACAGCTCGCGCAGGGCCGCGACGAAGTAAGGCAGCGCCCCTTCGGTCAGGCCCAGTCGCCGGCGCGCGACAACCTCGTCGAGGCCGACGACCCTCGCCAGGACCTCGACCTCCCGGTCGCCTTCATCGACGCTCCCACCAGGAAAGACGTAGGCCCCTCCGACGAAGTCGCTGCGCAGGTTGCGCCGCAGCATCAAGACCTCGAGGCCGCGGGGACCGTCGCGCAGGGTCAGCAGCGTCGAGGCGGGTCGGGGTCGGTCCACGACCCCACTGTGCCACGGCGCGCCGCGAGGGTCGCCGCCGCGACGCCTTGAGTAAGTTGGTAGGAACCGCCAAAGGAGAGCAGTGGCTAAGCGCCCCCCCGCCAAGAAGTCCTCAACCGCCTCGCGACCGGCCCCCAAGGGAGCCCCGGCCGCGCGTCGCGGCGGCCGCCCGGCCGGCCTCTTCACCTGGGTGGCGATCGGTCTCGTGCTGGTGGTCGTGGCCACCCTGGTGATCGTCAAGGTCACCAGCTCCTCACCGAACAACCCGGCCGCCGGCTTCCAGAAGGCCGACCCCACGGTCGTGGCCGAGCTGACCGGCGTCCCGGCCTCGGTCTTTGACACGGTGGGAGTCACCTCGTCGGTCGCCCCGGTGACCGCTCCGGCCAAGACGACGGGCCAGCCCCTCTTCACGACGACCGTCAACGGCAAGGTGGTGCCCCGAGTCTTCTACCTGGGGGCCGAGTTCTGCCCCTTCTGCGCGGCCGAGCGCTGGTCCTTGATCGTGGCACTGTCGCGCTTTGGCACCTTCTCCAACCTCGGCAACATGATCAGCTCGACCCACTCGGGCGAGATCTACCCCGGCACGCCGACCTTCACCTTCGTCAAGTCCACCTACAGCTCGCCCTACGTCGCCTTCTCCTCGATCGAGCAGACGACCAACCAGTGGTCCAACTCCCTCGGGTACTACACGCCCCTGCAGAAGCCCGACAAGATCGAGTCGGCCAACTTCAACAAGTACGACGGTCCCGCGTACATCCCGGGCCTGACCTCCTCGCAGAAGGGCTCGATCCCCTACATCACGATCGGTGACCAGTTCCTGATCGCCGGCTCGAGCTACACCCCGTCCCTGCTCGCCAACCAGTCGCGCAACGCCATCGCCGCGGGGTTGAAGGACCCGACCAGCCCGATCACCCAGGCCATCGTGGCCACGGCCAACTACCTGACCGCCTCGATCTGCTCGGTCACCAAGGGTCAGCCCGGCTCGGTGTGCAGCTCCAAGGGAGTCCTCGCCGCGAAGAAGGCGATGAAGCTCTAGTGGGCCGCGAGGTCGGGTCCGCCCCCGCCTGGGCGCCGTGGGTCACGTGGCCCCTGGCCTTCGTGGGCCTCGGGATCTCGACCTACCTGACCATCACCCACTTCGACACCGCGATCCCGATCGCCTGCTCGGACAAGGGCATCGTGAACTGCGCGCTGGTGACCTCCTCGCCCCAGTCCTACATCTTCGGCATCCCGGTCGCGGTGCTCGGCCTCGTGCAGTACGTGGCGATGGCGGTCCTCTGCTCGCCGTGGATGTGGCGCTCGACGCGCTACTGGGTGGCGGTGGCGCGCCCGGCCCTCGCGGTCGTGGGTATGGGCTTCGTTCTCTGGCTGGTGGCGGCCGAGCTGCTCATCATCGACCACATCTGCCTGTGGTGCACCGGGGTGCACGTGGTGACCTTCCTGCTGCTGGTCGCCCTGGCCCAGGCTTCCCCGCGCCAGTTCTCGCGCTTAGTCGCGCAGTAGGGACCGCCGCTCGACCTCGTTGAGCCCGCCCCACACGCCGTGGGACTCCCGCCGCTCGAGGGCGGCCTCGAGGCACTCCACCCGTACCGCGCACCCCGCGCAGATGCGCTTGGCCATCTGCTCGCGGGCCAGGCGCTCCTCTTTGCGCTCGTTGGTCTCGGGCGGGAAGAACAGGTCGTGCTCCGAGCCGCGACAGGCGGCGAGCACGGTCCACGACAGCGGCGTAATCGCCATGGTCCCTCCCCCTTGGTCCCCTGCGAGGGGCCAGGTTACCCACCCCCCGGCGCCGGGCACAAGGGGCACTTGGGAGGCCGCGGAGGCCGGGGATAGGCTGGCTCTATGGCCACCGTCCTGCTCGCCAGCGACCAGCCGACCCTGCGCCGGGACCTCCGCCTGACCCTGGAGGGACCGGGCGTCGAGATCGAGGAAGCCGAGACCGGGCCCGAAGTCCTCGACCGGGTGCGCCAGGGCGGTGTCGACCTCGTCCTGGCCGACCTCCAGATCGGCTCGATGGGCGCGATGGCGGTCTGCCTGGAACTGCGCGGTGAGGAGTCCTACGGGGCGATCGAACCCGTGGCCGTCCTGATGCTCCTCGACCGGCGGCCCGACGTCTTCCTCGCCCAGCGCAGCGGCGCGGACGGCTACCTCGTCAAGCCCCTCGACCCCGCGCGGCTGCGCGCCGCGGTGCGCGCCGTCCTGGCGGGCGGCACCTACGAGGACGACTCCTGGAGGCCGGCCACCGTGCGCGCCGGCGCCGGGACCGAGTGAGCGACTCCGACCGAACACCGCCGCCGCGAGGCGGCTGGCTCGCCCGAATGAGGCGCGGCGCCCCCGAGCCCGAGCCCTCCCCCGAGGCCCAGGCCATCCACGACCGCGTCGACCAACTCTCCGCTCTCGAGCTTCGTGACGTGATGACCCCGCGGACCGACGTCGCCTTCCTCAAAGTGCCGGTCACCCCGCAGGCCGTCGCCGAGGCCGTTCGCGACACCGGCCACTCCTGCTTCCCGGTCGTCGAGGAGGACCTCGACGACGTGGTGGGCGTGCTGCTGGTGAACGATCTCTTCCGCTCCTCGACCGCGAAGAGAGCGATCGGGGTCTCGCTGCCCGAGGCGCCCGAGATCGCCCGCAAGATCCGCCGGCCGCTCCTCCTACCCGAGACGATGGACCTCCTCGAGAGTCTCGGCGAGATGCGCCGTCAGCACCGCACCTTCGCCCTCGTGCTCGACGAACACGGGGGCGTCGCCGGAGTCGTCTCCGTGCGCGACATCCTCGAACAACTCGTCGGCGACCTCGCGGACGAGTTCGACGAGGGCGAAGAGGCCAGCGTCGTCACGATCCGTGAGGGCCGCTGGCTCGTCGACGGCCAGACCCACGTCGACGAGGTCGAACAGGCCCTCGGGCTCGAACTTCCTGAGGGCGAGTACGTCACCTTGGCGGGCTTCCTGCTCGACCTGGCCGGTCGGATTCCCGACGAGGGGGACCTCTTCGCCTTCGGTCCGTGGACCTTCAAGGTCCAGACCCTCGACAAGCGGCGCATCGCCGAGGTGGTCGTCGAGCGCACGGCGCCGGCCCCCGAGGACTCCGACGGGGAGTGACCCCGCCGGGTCCGGGGGCCGGCGGCCGCACCGTCAGCGACGACGTGCCCCGCTACGGACCGGTGTCATCCGAGACGACCTTCCAGCCCGCCGGGACCTTGACGACGGTCGCGAAGGTCGTGGCCGATCCGGTCACCGGGTAGGCCTTGTGGGTCACCTGGACCAGCACGGCGGCGGTCGCGTTCTTCGGCACCACCCCGACGTAGCCGCTCTTGCCTCCACCGGCGTTCGTGCACCAGTGCACGCCCGTCGTCTCAAGGGCCACCGTCATGACCCACATCTGGTTCTTGCGCACACTGATGGGCGTCAGGTGCCGGGCGCTGTAGTACTTGGTCAGCGCGGCCTTCACCGGTGCGCTCACCGGCTTCACCGGCCAGGTCGAGGTCGACGGGCAGGTCGGCAACTTCGAGGCCGAGGCGGGCGAACCGGTGAGGCCAAACGCCAGCGGCGAGGCCAATCCGGCAACCAGCAGCCACCGTGCCGACCGTGCCGCGACGGACCTGACGGAGCGACGCTGAAGGGACAGAGGACTTCCTCGAGCACCACTCATGGCGCCTCCCGAGCGGCGCCCGGGCACGTGCGGCCCGCGTCGCGCCGCACCTTCAGTATGCGGCGAAGGGGCCCCTCCTTCCAGGGCCCAAAGTCCCGCGAGAGGTCCGCAAACCGCCCGTCTCGCAGGCTTGGTAGGCTTGCCGGGCTGCGGGGCGACCCGCAACGGGCTGTAGCGCAGTTTGGTTAGCGCGCTGCGTTCGGGACGCAGAGGTCCCCGGTTCAAATCCGGGCAGCCCGACCACCATGGCGAGAGCCATGCACCTTCAGGCCCCCATCGTCTAGCGGCCTAGGACACCACCCTTTCAAGGTGGCGGCACGGGTTCGAATCCCGTTGGGGGTGCTCTGCATCACGCGACGACAGCCCTTTGTTTCCAAGGTCTTTCGAGTAGCCACCCCTATCCGGGCGTGACCGTTCTTGACCGCCGTTACGTGCCCAAACCTTGCCCGTTAATGCCCAACTAATGCCCAAGCTCGCCAGCGTGGAATCCGTGCACATCGTGTAGACACCCTCGACGGGCGTCGACGCTCTAGAAAGGTCAAGGACCTCGACTCGATCAGGCATCACCCGCAACCGACGAAGAACTCGGCGTTCTGGTGGCCAACGAGTCGAGGGAGTCGGCGAGGATGCGGTCGCGCTCCGAGACGGCGTGCTGATAACGCAGTGCGGCGGCGGCCGACGCGTGTCCTGCCCGATGCATGAGCTCCGCGGTAGTGGCGCCAGCCACGGCCGCGAACGTCAAACCCGTGTGTCGGAGATCGTGTAATCGCAGGTCAGGCCGCCCAACTTGCCTTCTCGCCGTCTTCCAGGCGGCCTCCAGCGAGTTCCTGGACAATTCTGTGCCGGTCCGCGTTGTGAAGACAGGGGCCCCAGGTTCAGGCCTACAGAAGCGATCCAGGTGCCTTTCGAGCTCTTTCAGGACGCTCGGAGGAACTGCGAGCCGCCGAACACCCGCTGTCGTCTTCGGTGCCTTCACAATCTCCCTTCCGTCGAGAGTGAAGGTCCGACTTCGCCGAATGTGGAGGACTCCGTTGGCTACGTCGACGTCACGACGCTGGAGACCCAGGATCTCCCCGCGGCGTAGCTGACACCACGTGGCGAGCGACACGATGAGTTTCAGGTGCTCAGGCATCGCCTCTCCGAGAGCCACCACCTCGGCCGGAGTGGCAACCGGCCGTTCCACCGCGTGTTCGACCCCGGCCCCCTTGACTCGGCAAGGACTCGACGTGATCAGTTCGTCGGTGACCGCGGTGCGCATGATCGACGACAGCAGTCGATACGCCTTGGCCGCGGTCGCAGGGTGAACCTTTGACAGTTGGGAATGCCACGAGCGGATCTGCGATGGCGTCAGCGCTGAGAGTGACTTCGATCCGAGAATCGGTAGAACGTGCCGAGAAAGCGTAAATGTGTAGAGATCACGGGTTCGCACTGCGAGATCGCTTCGCTGCTCAAGCCACCCTGTCGCGTATTCGGCGAGCGTGACCAGACCTGAACGGGGGTCTACCCAGCCACCCTGCGCGAGCGACACCTCTGCCTTGGCGAGGTGGGCGAGGGCGTCCGCCTTCGATGGAAACGTCCCCGCCGAGATGTACTTGCCGTCACGCCAGTAGATCGCTTGCCACCGGCCGGAGGAACGACGGCGGACGGTGCCGAAGTGACGTCGCGAGGACATGGATTACCTCCATTAGCGACGCGGTTCGTCGCCAACTCCCAACGGTCGGGGGCACGGTGATCAGGGATATTGGAGGAGCGGTGGATGGGGGGATCTAGCACCGTCGAGCAGTGACTCGTTCGCCCTCGAGCCATAACTCGAGCTCGCCAAGAGAGAAGCGGATCTTGGTCCCGCCAAGTCGGACGAAGGGGATGCGGCGCTCCTGGATGAGTCGTCGCACGTAGCGCTCCGAGCAGCCGAGACGCTCCGCCGCCGCCGGCACGTCGAGCAGTTGGTCGGTGCGAAGGTTCAGCGGCTTGTCAGAGATCGACATCTTTCTCCTTTACGAGGCGCCGCTCCTCGCGACGTCGTTCCCGATCGAGTTGGGCGAGGATCTCGGCGAGCTCAGCGGCCCGCGGATCGTCGTACCCACGACCGTCGAAGCGGTAGAGGGTTCGCACCGGGTCGGCATCGCCGGCAGGGTTCCAGAATGCCACTCGCGCAGCGCGCAGGTTCGCGAAGGTCGTGGAGTATCCACGGGATTTCGTGAGGAACTGGCCGCGATACCCGACGGTGTTCGCGTGGCGCTCGTATCCGAGGTCCCATGCGCACTCGACGAGGCGGCAACGATAGGGGTCGGCGACCGCCCGAGCAATCTGGGAACGCCGCGAGAAGCGCCGGGCCAATTCCAAGTTCCCGCTTGCCGTCTTCGTGACGTACTTCGCGAGATAGGAGGCCGCGTGGGCGACATCGCGGGCACTCTCGCCGAGGGGCTGGACGTCAACGACGGACCCGAAGCGGAAATCGCGCTCCTGATCGCGCACGCTCGTCGAGCGAACAGCACTCCGCAAGGCGTGAGCCAGGAACAGCACCTCGGGGGCAGCGACGTCGCCGGGCAGGTCGAGACGAACAATGGCGTGGAAGTGCACGAGACCCCGCCGCTGCAGCTCAGCGACCTTCGCGTACTCGAGGCGGACCCGAGACCCGGCCCGCCGGCGGGAGAGCCCCATCGCCGTAATCACGTTCTGGCGGGCCCGTCGAATCATCTCGCTGAAGAGCACGCTCGCGTGAGCGTTCCACTCGACGGCGCCCTCTAGGTCAGCGCACTCGATGCAGAGCGGTCGCCCAACATCGACGCCGTGCTCGTCGTGGGACTCATCGCACCAGGTCGCCCGGTAGTGGGGACATCTCACTCCTTGTCGCGGGCTGCGAGCGACGCACTGCCCTGATGAGTTCGCCCGGTGAACGGCCCCGAAGGAGGGAGCCGTCACCGTGACAAAGAGCCGAGGCGCGCGAGCGACGGTCTCGGGCACGCCCTTCCCACCGTTCACTCCGGTCGCCATGATGATCCAAGCGTCAGTCTCGTAGCGCTCGGAACAGGCTGGGCACACGGCAAAGCGACGGTCCTTGCACGCGAGGCGCAACTCCCGCTCGGTCCACTCGCCAGTCACGAGGTTTGTCGACTGCCCAATCAGTCGGATCGGGTGACGACACGAGCTAACACGCGTCACCTGGCGAAGGAGGCGCGATCGATCCTCGGCGCTCAGCATCCCCGGTACTCCCGAGCGCGAACGGCAAGTTGGTCCACTTCGTAGTCACTGAGGTTCGCACACCGCACCACCACCGGCAATCCGCCCTCTGCGAGAAGGTAGCCCACACCGCGCCGGGCGGGATCGATCGTCGCGGCGTTGTAGTCCTGGCTGGCCCAGCCCTGGCCGAGGATGGTGTCGGACGCCTCGGGGCTCGTGCAGCGAAGGGCCAGACGGTAGCTGAAGAGGTCGCGGATCCAAGTGGGGACGATTTCGTGGCTGGGCTTCTGGGTGGCGGCAATGACGATGATCCCCGCCGCCCGGCCGCGAGCGATGAGGTCGCGTAGGAGTTCGGCGAAGCGGTCGCGGTCAGCCTTCACCCCGCCGCGCAGGTAGAAGGCGAGTTCGTCGATGACGACGACGTGAAGGCGTTGCTTCGAGCCTCGAACGATCTTTCGACGCCCTTCTTCGACGAGATCGCGGTAACGAGCGGCGAGGTCCTCATGCAACTCCTCCATCACGGCGATGGCATCCGCCACCGACGAGCCAACGAAGTGATCGGCACTGGGGCGCCAGGCGAGGAGCTCCACCTCCTTGCCGTCAAATAGTGAGAGCCGACATGTCGGATCAAGGGCCGCGGCGGCGACGAGGGTGGAGAGTGCGACCGATTTCCCGGCGCCGGGCTCTCCTCCGATGAGGAGGTTGTGCTCGGGGAGTTGGACCGTGACGGTCGACCCGTCTTCTCCAACTCCGAGAGCGATCGGTGCCCACACGTCAACGGGGCGCTCGCTGGTCTCAGTTGCGAGGCCGCTCGTCACTTCATCCCTAAAGGGATCTCGCTCAATAACGAGCAACTCGACGTAGCGAGCACCTCCCGGGAGAGCTCGCACTCGCACCGCTCTCGCGTTGAGCACCGCTGTGAGCTCACCGAGCTTTCCTTGAAGGGCTTCGAGATGAAGACCAACCGGAAGCTGAAGTACGAGGCGCAACCCCGCCGGGATCCGGATCTCGGAACGAACGGCGGGCAGACGACCGTCACGCCCGACGATGTCTGTCCACCAGAAGACCTTCTGCAATCGCCGCTCGCTGCTCGCAACGCGCATCTGCTCACGCACTCGCTCACGCACATCTCGACGCACAGTGAGGGTCGCCACTCCTCCCAAGAGCACGACCTCGACGGCGATCGGCGTCACCGCTCGGGCGATCGACAGGACGATCACCGTCACGACTCCAGCTCCGAATTCCCGTCGCCACCCCCAGAGGGCCTGATATCCCCAGGGGTGACGACGGAAGTCGGGGTAACTGGTCCTAGCCACGTCGGCGTCCTTCGAACCAACTCCAGGCCCACCAAGACATCCCGGCCACCGCGATCAATCCGAAGTGGAGCAGGAGATATCCGAGGAAGAACTGACCTAGGGTGAACAGAACGAGCACGGTTAGGACCCGCGACATCAGGCGCTCGTCTTGACTGGCTCGATGCGCTCCGCGCGGAAGCTGACGCCGTGATTCGAGCCAACCTCCCAGGTGCTCGCGATGAGGCCACTGACCCGCACCGGTGTGAACTCGCCCAGCCCCTTGGGCTCACCCGAGACCTTCACGGTAATCGAGTCCTTGACTCCGCTGCCAGCCGCGAAGAGCGGCACGTTGTAGAGCGGCGTCCCAGTCTCGTCAAGCTTTGGCACCCTAGTCTCGTAATCGAAGATCGGTTCCGCGGGACCGGCCGAGGCGAATTTGACGCTCTGAGTGTCGATAGGAAGACGCATGATGCTCCGTTTCTGACGCGAGAGATTCGCGACGAACCACAACGGGCGCGGTTACGCCACAGATCCCGACAACAACTTCGACCGTGCGAACGAGTTCGGCACAAAGGGATCACGGCTGTTACGACTGGGTACTCAGGGACCACGACTGACGGTCGGGGCTGCGGGCTCCAGAGGGCCCCCAGCCCCACCGACGGGGCGTTGGAAGGTGCCCCCGACGGATTAGTGGTTCGAAATCTTCAATACAGAGATCGAGGAGGTCCCGGTCGCGCGGAGCAGTCCTCCGACAGCGACCTGGCTCCCCGCCGGGCTCTGGGCTCTGGGCGGCCGTGGGCTTGACCGGTCGCACCACGGTGGGGTCGTTGATGAAGCGGTTGCCCTTGACCGTGACGTCGTAGGTGAAGCCGTCCAGGAGGCGCCACTTGACGAGCTCATTTCCTAAGTGGAGGTGGCACCAACCACGTCGGTTTGTTGGTCTGATAGATCACTAGACAGAGGATTCCAAAGACGGCGCAGCTGACAGCGAGCAATGCCGTGATGATCGCGAGAACTACTCCAAGAGCGTTTGAACCAGCCCAATTGGTCAGGGCAATAACAGGAATGAGAAGAGCTCCGGAACCAGCAGAGAGCGCTGCCGATGCAATGCTTGCCGCGGTGCGCCGACTGACCGGCAAGATGCTCCCACCCACCCTACTAGGCAAGTCAGACAGATCACCTCTCCAATACTTGCGCGCGCGCCGTGAAGCCACAATCCCACCCGGCACAAAGACGACCTCACCGACCCAAATGCTGAGCATGATCTTCCAATCATTCTAGAAGTTCCTGAAGGCGTTGTATATGCCCGAAATTACCCCGTGATAAATCGCCGGCCCCAGTTGTGACGCAACATACGTTAGCCCGACGGCGACGACTCCACATGCTAGGCCAACCCCATCAACTTCGGCTCCGCAACCCGACGATGCGAGAACAAACGTTGCCCCCTCTAGACCAACTGTGAATCCGGTATCGCCCAGCGCATAGGCAATCATGCTCCGACGGACTGCAACCGACTGATGCCCAGGGAATGCCCACGCGATCGCTGGCCAAACGAGCCAACACCGCAACTCGCGGTTGATCAGGACTATTGAAGTGGCAGGGCAACTCCCGCGTCTTCCCTTTCAAGGTGGCGGCACCGGTTCGAATCCGGTTGGGGGTGCTTTAGTCGGCGGATTCAGGGCGTCGTCGCATCAGCTCGGCTAGTCACTAGGCGGTTGGCCGAGGTGTTGCGTTGACGACCTGAGTCTGCCGTCTTTTCGTTGCAAGCCCCTTCCTTGCCAGGGTTTACAACTGTCCGCGGTTGTTCGTGAGGACTCCTGGGTGCCCGCTACAACGTGCCCTGTTCGCTGTCTTCACCCACGCAAGAGTGCACACCGGCCTCCTCGGCATGCTCTGCATCGTCGAACAATCTCGCACTCCTATCTTCGGATGGCAGCAGTCCAACGTCTTCAAAGGCAAAACTCCTCAGCAGAAGCAGTATGAGCAACTCATTGTCGCAAGCGGACGAGAAATGTTTCCGGCTTCATTCCCCTCATACCCAGAGAGCTAAGAAGCCCCATCTCCGTCACAATGAAGCTTCAACACACTTCAGGGAATCGCACCATGAGTGGCTCAAGCGAGTACGAGCTCACCGAATGGTCTACAAGCCCAAGTGACAACGTTTCAAAGTTGATGCCCGCTAGGATTTCCGTTCCATTGCCGGCACAGTCCAACCTCTCTTGCACCACGACATCGATCGTGCCAAAGGCTGGGATTTCTGAAGGAAGGCCCAGGCTTCCCGCACCCATTGAATTCCCTCTCGGTTTCCGAATGTAGAGAATCCAATTTCTTCCAGAGAAGGTTGTATCCACATTTACAAGCTTTACTGGAATCGGGAATCTATTTCTCAACACAATTCCGACTTCCAGCATCAACTTTGCGCCACGGTGCACCTGTCTATTGTTGACATCAACTACAAGACCGTCCCCGCCGGACTCTACGGGACCAACCTTCGCATAGCCGACACTAGTGCCGTCCAACGATGTAATCCTGGCTCGAAGTTGGCTCGACACAACCACTGGCGAAACCGTCAATCCAATCACTACAGCAATCATCAAAACAAGAACTGGAGCAGTGATTAGGAGGAGCCGGATCTTTCTTGACATTGACTGCACCAGGGTCTACTCCAATCGCATTCAGCCCGACCAAAAGATCATGGCCCGAGAAGGCTGTTGTAGATAATCGGTGATCCAGCTGCAGGAGCGCCACCTGGGCCGCAAAGATACGTCGTGTGTGTTGCGCTCGGAGTATATGTGATCTGAGTGCTGCTTGAATAGGTGATGGTTTGCCCGAGACTTGCTCCTAGAAGGTCAGCCGTCCAGCCATAGGCTCTCGAAGAGCCAAAGCCTATGACAGGATCCACAGTCCCCCCCGCAGGTATGGGATTGGGTTGAGCAATAACAGCCTTGTAGTTCCCAGGTCAAAAGCTCGTGTGGCAGGACGGTAAGTCCAGTGATCTTGCGACAGGATGAGGATGCGGAGGTGGATGGGTGAGACGAGCAGTGATGGGGCTTGGTGCGACACTGCTCGCTCTGGCAGCGATGGCGCCCGCGGGCGCCGTTGGGCGGGGGCCCGGCCCTCTTCCCCAACTGACCCAGAGGCCGCACATTTTTGCTCGCTACGCACTCTGCGCGGACGCCTTCTCGGACCGAGTGGCCACCGTGATGGTGACGCGCTCGAAGCCCCTCAATCCCGAGCACTTCTCCTTCCCGGCTCGGACGCGAGGAACGAAGCCCGCTCTGGTCCGAGCACTGGCGCGCGCTCTGTGCTCACTACCGAAGATGCCTGCCGGGGTTCAGGCCTGCCCCGATGACTGGGGTCTCACTTACAACCTCCAGTTCTCACTGCCCAAGCCGACGGGTCCAGTCATCGTGGGCGGAGACCTCATCAGCCCCGTGTCAGTCGGGACGACCGGGTGCGAAGTGGTCAAGGGTGTCGGTGGGACGAGATGGGCGATGTCGAGCTCGAGGCTTTACCCGGCACTGGGGGCGGCCATCGGCTTGCGACGCGCCACCGCGGCGACGTTTGCCGGACAGCTCGCTCTGAGCGGCGGGTAGCTCAGCGCCACAACGATGGTTTGGGCGCCGGTTGGCTCACGGTGGCCCGACGCCGACTGACCGGACCCGTACCGACATCGACGATGGACATCTGCTTGGGTAGCACCAGCCCGTCGAGCAGTGCCTCGCGGATGTAGTGAGCGAAGGCGACCTCGGAGGCCTTGCCGCACATCGCCACCCGCATCAGGTCGAGGAGGCGGTTGGTGCGCTCCTTGTTGCGCAGGGCGTAGGAGCGTGGGGCAATGGAGGCACGGACCTTGCGTATGGTCGCCTCGACCGCCGAGTTCGAGTGGATCTGGGGCAGTGAGGGCCGAGCCGCCGCCTGGGCCCGGACCAGGGCATCGACGCTCTTCGCCCAGGTGCTGATGCGGAGGTAGCGCCCCGCTCGACGCCGAAAGGCCGTCCAGGCGGCCGGGCTGGTGAAGGCCGTCGTCAGCGCTCCGAAGACCGAGTTGCCCTCCTGGGCGAGTCCGTAGAGGTCGAGGTAGGCCAGCGCGTTCTTGCGCAGGTGGTGCTCGCAGGCGAAGAGGAAGGGCGGGTTCGCTGGCCAGCACGCCGCGAGGGCGTTGGCGGTCGCCTGAGACTGGTCGCTCACCACCATCGTCGGGGTGCCCGGCAGTCGGGAGAACGCCTCGGTCCAGCCCTTCTGGTTAGCTCGGTGCGTGGCGTGAAGCGCCACCACCCGCGGCGGTCGCCCTGGCTCGTAGCCGACGATGGCGAGCACCGCGAAGGCCGGCCGGCGCCGGTCGGTGGTGTGGTCGCGGTAGGAGAAGGCCGTTGCGTCACAGACCAGCGTCTCGGGCCACTCGGCCTCGGCGTAGGGAGCACAGACGACCGGCCCCAGGGTCTCGACCCACGCACCTACCACCTGGGACCCGAAGCCCTTCTTGGCCGCGGGTCGTCCCGCGAGGTTCCGGACCGTCTCGGCGGCCTCGGCGTAGGTTGCCCCATTGGCGACCGCCACGAGAGCCGCGGCGACCTCGCGGATGGCGTAGGTGTGGCGCAGCGGGGCGGCCGGCCCCTCGTGAGCGTGGAGCTGGGTCTCACAGGCGTCGCAGGTGGTGGGGTGGGTCAGCATCCGGCGCCCGAGCGGCCCGACGAACCGGTGAGCGCTCCCGTCGTCGCTCACGCAGCGGTAGAGCTGGCGCCGCGCCCCATCTGGTCCGTAGCGGCCGCTCAGCGTGACGTGGGCGCCAGGGTGGCGCGAGCACACCGGCAGCCCCTCGCGCATCCCTGAACCTCGCGGTCGCCCCGCCATCGGCTCAGGCTACGCGAACTACACAACTGTTATTCCCAACCCAATCCCATACCTGAATCGCCGGCCCCATCGAGCGGACGTGCAGAGCACCTTCAGTAATCTGATCGCGACTGGACCTCTAGCTCTCAGTCGTGACTGAAAGGTCTTCACAACTCTAAGCAGTTACATCGAGCCCCACAGTTTCTTCAATATGCTAAACCGTTCAGGGTGCGACCCACTCCAGTTGTTCGGCCACTCACCCCCATACGGCGACCCATCATTGTTCTCTTCGCTCTTCTACTGACTTTACTTGGGGGTCTCCCATCGGCAAGTAGTGCCACTATTGGGAACACTTCACAGTTCTCGCTTCCAACTTCTTATGCCGGCATTGCCACGACTTCAGCGACTATTGAGTCGCTTTCGTGTTCGGCGGCTGGCAACTGTCTCGCGGTGGGAACACTCGGGTACGGCAGTTGTCGCACCGTGTCGACATGCTTCTCCCAACTGTTTGCTGTAACTGAGACCAATGGGCTCTGGTCTCTCCCCGCCGTCATTGATGCCACGTTGAACGTCGGCAGCATGGCACAGGTCATCACATCGGCATGCGACCCAAACGGCTACTGCTACCTTCTGGCAGACGTGTCCGACACGAGAGGATCGCAGAACACGGACCTGCCGTTCGTGCAATCGGAACTCGACGGTACTTGGCAATCTCCCTCGGTGTACCCCAACGTCAGTTTGTCGGGCATCACGTGCTTGTCAGATGGTTCGTGCATCATCTTCGGCTCGGCGACTTCGAATAGCGGAGCGGCGGTGGCGATGACCATGACGGGCTCCGGCTCCTCCTGGGGATCACCATTGTTGATGCCCTCATTGCCCGGAACGTTCAACAGTCTTCAGTGTTGGACTGCCACGGACTGCGCTGCGGTCGGGTCTGACTACACCCCCGACGGACTCTTCTCGAACCACTATCTAGCGACTGAATCACAGGGCACCTGGAGCGCCCCGGTCTACCCGGGATTGGACTTGGGCGCGTCGTCGATCACGGTGTATCTATCCCTCTCTTGCGGAACGGCGGGCCACTGTGTCGCCGCGGGTCTTTCGACGACTGAATGCAAGTCTGCAGCCACAATCGGAATGTGTGACGAGAAGTACTTCGGCGTAGTGGCCGGTGGTCCCAACGGGTGGTTACCGCCGAAGACCCTCTTCACTGTTCCCGGCGGACCTCTGATAGATGGCTCAGTACAACTTGTCTGTACCGATTCCGACTATCTCAATTGCGTAGCGTCGGGTTTTCTCCATACTGGGTACAAGCGAACCAAGTGGCCACCCCAATTCCTGGTCACTTACGGTAATGGACGGTGGTCCACGATCCAACTTGAGTCGCAGGGACTTAGTCGCTACAGTCAGCAAGTTCTGTGTGGGCAGAGCACATCTTGCTCGCTCTTTGCGACAGAGGGACCCTCCATTGGTCAGCGACTGTTCAAATTTCAGATCAGTCGTGGAAGAGTTTCTCATGGAGTGCCAGTCAAGCTAGGGCTCTCCCCATCCTTGACCCGAAGAGTGACTTGGTTGCGCGTCTACCCCACTCTGAGTGGGAGTTATGCGGTTGCCGGACGTCTAAGTGGTCTCAGGTGTTTCATCAACACATCGCATTGATTGTCAGCTGAGGCGTGCTGTCGATGTCATGAACCGCCCCGGGATTGGTGACTGCTCCCTCGAGATCGTTTCCCTTACGGGGTGGTGACTACCACGAGGTGCGTGGATCGACCGTTGGGGCGAGTGCCTCTCCCAACATGAGAGATGCGACATTTGAGCTCCCCAAGGCGATCGAGATGCAGTGGCCCAGACAACCCTCAACATCTAGCAGCGGTATTTAGGGTTATACTATAAACCTAAACACGGAGAGACGGTGTCTCGACTCATTCGGCGCAGATGGACCAGTGAGCTCCGGGGTCCTTCGCGCCGTGACAACGCCGGCTGCGACTACGAGGCCTACCTCCCCGATCGGCTCGCCAACCGATCCTTCCGACTGGACGCCGACGTTGCCGCGGACGTCGCCGACGCGGAGGCGGCGATCGCCACGTTGAATGTTGAGGCCCGGAGCCTGGTCGACACCGAATCGCTGGCCCGCATCCTGCTACGTGCCGAATCGGTCGCCTCATCTCGCATCGAGGGGCTCGAAGTGGGCGCGCGCCGGCTCCTTCGAGCGGAGGTCGCCCGCTCACTCGGGGACCAGACCGCGGACGTCACTGCCGTCGAGGTCCTCGGCAACATCGACGCGATGGGGTACTCGATCAGCCAGATCGAGCCCGGCGGCGAGATCACCGCGGACCTCATCTGGGAGACCCACCGGCGGCTCCTCCGGGGCACGCGTCTCGAGTCGCACGGTGGGACGTACCGAGACGTCCAGAACTGGATCGGGGGGAGTTCCTACAACCCGTGCGGCGCCGCCTTCGTGCCGCCACCCGCGGAGTACGTCGCGGACCTCATGGACGACCTCGTCGCGTTCGCCAACCAGGACGCGATTCCGGCAGTGGCCCAGGCCGCGATCTGCCACGCCCAGTTTGAGACGATTCACCCCTTCGTCGATGGCAATGGGCGCACCGGCCGAGCCCTCATCCACCTGATTCTGCGTCGACGGGGACTGGCCGTCCGGGTCCTTCCCCCCGTGTCACTCGTCCTCGCCACGTGGGCTCGCAGCTACATCGACGGACTCACCTCAACCCGCTACCGAGGACCGGCCACCTCGAAGCTGGCGAGCGAGGGCACCAACCTGTGGGTCGGGCGCTTCGCGGCGGCGTGCCGTCGATCGGTCATGGACGTATCACAGTTCGAGGAGCGAGCCACCGCCATCGAGGTCGACTGGCGAAGTCGGCTCGGCCGGGTCCGCGCTGGATCGGCCGCCGACCTCCTGCTGCGTCGCCTCGTCGGGACCCCGGTCCTCACGGTGACCACCGCCTCCGCTCTCATCGGGCGGAGTTTCGTCCAGTCCAATGCGGCAGTCAGTCGCCTCGTCGAGGCGGGCGTCCTACGCCAAGTCACCGTCGGGCGCCGCAACAGAGCATTTGAAGCCCCCGACGTCATCAATGCGTTCTCTGACCTTGAACGCCAGCTCGCGAGTCCGGAGGGCGACACCTACGGAAGTCCGCCGTCTCGACGAGTTCCCAGGCGGCGCTAGGGTCCCGCTCGCGCTCGGACCTTCGCGGCGCCCTGAGCTCTCTCATCTGAAGGTGCTTTGACCGACATGCTCCGACGGACTGCAACCGACTGATGCCCAGGGAATGCCCACGCGATCGCTGGCCAAACGAGCCAACACCGCAACTCGCGGTTGATCAGGACTATTGAAGTGACAGGGCAACTCCCGCGTCTTCCCTTTCAAGGTGGCGGCACGAGTTCGATTCCCGTTGGGACTGCACAATCCGGTTCGCCTTTCGTACGTTCATCTCCCTCCCTTTGTGCACGCGGCGGTCGGCGTCACCTTCATGAGCTCATTCACCAACCCGTGCTGGTAGAGGACGAAGGTGTCACCACCAGCGCCGGCGATTGACCCAGTCCCGACTCCCAGTGCCGCCCCAGTCGCGTCGACGGCGCCTGTCCTCGGATCGAGGCACTCCGTCCGCCCTAGTCCGCCCGAATCGGCGGCCCACAGCACGTTGGCGGCTCCGTAGACGACTTCGTCAGACGGATAGCCACTGCGAACAGTCTCTGGTCCCAGTGTGGTGCTCGAGTACGAACGGATCGACGCGGTTCGCGTTGGCGTCTGCGCTGTCGCGAGCCACAACCTGTTCAGCAGTTCCACCGGTGGGGCGACATCAATCCCGAGAAGCTCGACTCTCGAGATCACGTGACCATCAACTCCGTCGATCGAGAACAGGAACTGTCGGGATCCTCGAGAGGCGACGACGAGCAGTTGCCGCCCTGAGGCCGATGCCGCCATCGCCACCGGCGCGTACGAGCGAAGTGACACGGCGATCTCCCTTCCGGTCAAGGGGTCGACCCTGTCCACCCCTTGGCGAGACGCGATCCACAGGTCACGACCGGCAACCGCGACTAGGACGGTCCGTCCGGGCAGGATGAAGGTCTTCCTTGCCTTGAGAGTCGTTGGGTCGAGTTCGAGCAGGGCCCGTCCACCATCGGGTGCACCGGGATTGAGAGCCAGAGCGCCCGTCGCCCACCACAGCGACCCGTCTCCGTAGGCCACACTCGTCACGCTGGGGAGCGAGGTGGACCCTTCGACACGCAGGCTTCGCGAGTCAACGCGGATGAGGTCGTCCACCACCCCTCTCGACCGGTCGAAGGTCCCGACGACGTAGAGTGATCCCCCTCCGACCGCTGCGATGCTGGGGTTCGCTCCCGTCGTGGCGAGCGTCACACTCCGCTGCACGCTGAAGAGGCGAGCATCGGAGAGGCCACCCGTGAAGACGCTGGCACGCGAGGCCGATGGGGTGACTCCGGTGACCACTGCCAGTAGACCGATCGAGAGCACTGAGATACCTGCTCTTCTCACTCCGGCGAGCCTCGTCGGTGTCCGGCGAGACACCCCGGCGCTCCCTGCTCTGTGGCGTTCGCGAGAAGTGACTCGGCGAAGCATCGCGGACCGACTACCCGTGCACCAAGTAGACCGACAGGAACTCAATCGAGGGCGGCTCCTGTTCGATGAAGAAGGGATCGGTGTGGCACCCAGGGGCGAAGACTGCCGTCTCAACGTGAGGGGAAGCATCGATGAAGGCCTTGACCCCGTCGTAGAAGGGGTCGTCGACCCCGACGGCCACCCTTGTCGGAGTCCCCGCAATCTTGTCGGAGTGGGTGATGACGTCCCACTCCTCAAAGGTGCGCAGTGAGGCGAATGCCTCGGGGTTGGCCGCCCTCGCTTGGTCGTAGGTGGTCCAGATGGCGGGGCTGATTGCCGCCACTCCGGTCACGAGTTCCGGGATGTGTTCGGCAATCGCCAGCGCCCCAAAGCCCCCCATGGAGATGCCCATCATCTTGATCTGGTTCGGCGAACGCCCGAGGCCTCGACGCTGGCAGAGCGGGATGAGCTCGTCGATGACCATCGCCGCGGCGTCGTCATGGGGGTGGGGCGTCCACGCCCCATTGCCGCCGTCGACGGTTACGAGGGCCGTCGGCACCCGTCGGGGATGCAGGGCCACCGCCTGTGCGGGAGTCATCCCCTTCAGAGCCGTGCGGTGGTCGTCACCGAAGCCGTGGAGCATGACGATGAGCGAGAGCTCGTCACCGGGTTGATGACCGGGGGGATAGCCGATTGAGTAGCCCACCACTCGCCGGCGAGCACGCGAGAAGAAGCTCCCGTTGACAGTCGGCCCGACGGGCGAGAAAGTCAACCTGGGCGACGGAACCGAACACGCCCCGTCCAGCGCATTGAGGATCTGCTTGCCGGGAAGCACTCCATGGTTCACCAACTCGACGACGGTCCCGCCCGCGAGCACCGTCGCACCGGCCCCGCCCGCGAGCCACCTGAACAGGGCACGCCGCGACAGTCGGTCAGAGTTGTCTCGGCGCACACTTCAGTCTGGGCACTGTTCTCACCTGAATGCCACTCAGTTTCGAGGTCCCGTGGCCCGGAGCCCGGTATCACTGGTTGACTCTGCCAGCGAGGCACCTTCCGGCGCCCTGGTTCAGGACCCCGCTCATGCGCCAAGACCGACCCGCCCCACTGCACGACCCTTTGGTCGATGTGAATACCCGCTCTAATCAGGTGTGTTTCTGTCGAGGTCGTGGGCATGTCGCAGCCGAATGGGGGACACAATCCCTGTCAGGGTGGCGGCGCTCGCTGGAATCCGTTGGGAGTGCGTCCGTGATCTCGCGAGTCATCGCGAACACTCGAGCCCGCGACGGCTCTCTCCGGAGGCCCTCACCCTTGCGTTGGACATCTCGATCGCAATCGCGGTGATTCATGTCGATGGACTTCTCGTCCAGGGCCGTGGGGTGGAGCGGGACTGCCGGAGACGTCGAGATGACCACTCTCCGAGGAGTCGCGCCAGCCGGAGTCACGACAACGCAACCCTTCCTGGCCACGAACATTCGCGGGGATGCGGACGTCGAGGTGAACGGCGATAGTCATTCACCAGTGCCACTCGAGGCGCCCGTCGTCCCAGCGCCAGGCCCCGTCCCTTCGGCGTAGCCGGGTGGCTCGCGTTTGAAACCTTCCTGAACACGTCTGCGCACTTTCGACATCCAGTCTGCCAGGTCGCTCCGAATAGAGGCGGTGCCCGGTCAGTGTGACCGGAGCGAGAAAGGGACAATGAGTATGAGAAGGTTCACGAAGCGAGCCAGGCTGCTGGCATCGTCGGTGGCATTCGTCGTCGCGGGCGGCGTCGGCGTCGCAGCCGCGGCCACCGCGGTGCCGACTCCGAGCAACGGCGTGCAGGCCGGCATGGGCATCAACGAGTTCGGCATGACCAAGGCGTACTTCAACGGTCGTACGGTGAACTTCACCTACGCGAAGGGCTTCTACTGCGACACGAGCGTGACGGCGGCGTCGACCTCGGGGTGTGAGGCAGGTGCCCCCTTCCAGGTCCCGCCGGCGAAGAACTTCGACCCCCTGTACATCACCGTGCCTCTGGGCTTCTCCGTGCCGTCCATGGCGATGGACTGCCCGAGTGCGCTCGCGTGCGTGGATCACCCTGGGACGATTGACCTGAGCCGGCTCGAGCCCGCCCTGAAGGGGCTGTACCCCCAGCTCACGGACGCTCAGCTCACGACGGCTCTGCAAAACGCGGCGACGCCTGGTCACGAGCACTTCATCACCACGCTCAACTCCCACAAGGCCGAATGGTGGGACGTCGATGTCGTCGGGGTCACCAGTCGCAGCGAGTGGAACGCGATCAACGCACACCGCTCGTTCGCCTTCTTGCACCAGCAGGTCGAGAAGAAGCTGACGACGGCCATCATCCCGACGAACCTGTTCTTGAACTTCTCCGTCAACTAGCGGGCCGTCCTGTGGCGCCGGGGAGAGTTGCGACAGCAACTCTCCCCGGCGCCACCCCCTTCTTCATGAAAGGAGCCGTGTGCACCTGACCCGACGACATCTCCAAGTGGCTCTCGGCGCCCTATGGCTGCTGGACGGGGTGCTGCAGTGCCAGCCCTTCATGTTCAGCCACTCCTTCGCCCAGCAGATCCTGGCTCCGGCCGCGTCCGGCCAGCCCGGGGTCCTGGCTTCCCTGACGCACCTTGCGGTCCGGGCGGTGTCCTCCGTGCCGGCCCTGGCGAACGGTGTGTGCGCGCTGGTGCAACTCCTGCTCGGTGGGGGGTTGATCACCCGACGGTGGAGCCGGGTCGCACTCGCTACTTCGATCGTCTGGGCGACCGTCGTCTGGATTGCCGGCGAGGGCCTCGGCGGGGTCTTCTCCGGCGCCACTCTCCTCTCCGGAGCGCCCGGCGCCGCCTTGCTGTACGCCGTGATCGGCCTCCTCGCCTGGCCCACACCCACGCACCCCGCAGGTGACGCACCCTCGCGCTGGGCGTTGCCCGTGTGGTGCGGCGCGTGGGCAGTCGGTGCGGGCCTCCAAGTGACGAGCGGGAACAACTCCTCGGCCTCCTTCACGATGATGCTCCACGACGCCCAGACAGCGGCACCGCGGTGGATCGCCCTCATCGACCGACACCTGGGCCGCCTGACGGTGCCCAGCTGGACCGCAGGCGCCTTGGCGGCCCTCGACATCCTCGTGGCCGTCTGGGCTCTGGTCCCGGGTCGAGCCCGACAGATCTCACTGACTCTCGGCGTGGTCCTCTCGTCCGTCGGGTGGGTCCTCTTCCAGGGCCTCGGCGACCTGTCCTCGGGACAGGCGACCGATCCGAACTCCGGGCCGTTGTTCGTGCTCCTAGCTCTGGCGGTCGCCAGCGCCTGCCCCTTCACGGTCAGTCCTTCACGCGAGGCCAGGGCCGCCGGCGCGCGCACCGCACGGGGCGATCGACCGTGGTCAACGAGAGGCGTGCCGAGGGCGCTCCTCCGGCCGGTTCCGGCTGAAGGCCCTTCGCGGTCGCGAATCGTGGGTACGGCGCCGACGCCGCGGAGCGTCCACCACGCCAGTTCCGTCATCCGAGACGGGGAGCACGCCGAATACCCTCTGGAGACGGGGGCGAGATGAATCCACTGGAGGACGTCAGCGACGCACAGCTCGTGACGCTCATCGGCCGCTACCAGGAGGCCGCCCTCGCGGAGGTCTACCGACGCCACGGCGGAGCCGTCCACGGTCTCGCACGGAAGATCCTGCGCACCGTGCACGAAGCCGACGACGTGACCCAGGACGTCTTCCTCCGCCTGTGGAACAACCCCGACCGCTTCGATCCGACGCGCGGAACCCTGCGCTCCTACCTCCTCAACGACTCCCACGGGCGGGCCGTCGACCTCGTGAGGTCGTTGAACTCCCGTCGGGCTCGCGAGGTGAGAGAGGCCCAGCGATCGGGCGTCGCGGCCTACGACCTGCAGCACCAGGTTTGGGACCTGGCGGTGGCGGACGAGGTGAAGCGGGCTCTCGCGACCCTGCCCGACGACGAGCGTGAGCCCGTGGAGCTGGCCTACTTCCACGGACATACCTACGTCCAGGTCGCCGAAATCCTCGGGCAGCCCGAGGGGACTATCAAGAGTCGCATCCGCAACGGGATGCGGCGGATGCGGACCGCCCTGGCCCAGGCCGGCATCCAAGGAGCGTGACGATGATGACCCACGACGAGGCTTGGGAACTGCTCGGGGTGTACGCCCTGGACGCGGTGGACGGTGAGGAGCGCGACGATCTCGAAGCCCACGTGGCGCTGTGTGTGCGGTGCTCGAGTGAGCTGGACGCGCTGCGCGCCGTGTCGAGCTCGATGGGCAACCAAGGAGAGCCGGCCTCTCCGGCTCTCTGGGAGCGCATCTCCTCGCACCTCTACGACGACGTGGGGCCGACTGCGCCCGTCCGCCCTTTGGTTCTGACGGCGGCGGCTCCGGACCCGAGACTCGCTGCGCGTCACGCCCGACGGAGGCGTCCGACCTACGTCATCAGCGCATTGACTTTGGCAGCCGCGGTGCTCGTCGGCCTCTTCAGCGTCGCGCTGGCCGACGCCAACCACCACATCACGCAGCTCAACTCGGCCCTGAAGGCCGCCTCGACCGCCACCGAGCAGTCACTGGCCCGGGTCGCCCTCGCCACGCCGGGCCACCAGGAGGTCACCCTGAGCGGGGGGCACAGCGCCAATCTGGCCCGGTTCGTCCTCGTCGACGGGCACGGCTACCTCATCTCGTCGAACATGGCCGCCCTACCCGCGACAGAGACCTACCAGCTCTGGGGGATCGTCCACGGAACGCCAATCTCTCTCGGCGTGATGGGGAGCAAGCCCTCCCGGGTGACCTTCACCTTCGCGGGGACGGCGCCGCCCAGTGAGATGGCGATCACCGTCGAACCATCGGGGGGCAGCGTGCAGCCGACCTCGCCGATCATCGCGAAGGGACGAGTCGCCGTCTAGCTCCCGCAGTGGTGCCCACGCTCCAGGCGCCGCCAGACAACGCGGTCGACTCGCTCACGGGTGCGCCGGTGCGGCCGCCACTCCCGGTGAGAAGCGACACGCCCTCTGCCCGGTGGCGTCGCGGCGGTCCCTCACGCGAGAGGGTCTCGTGGGTCGACGACGATCCGCCCGCAGGTGCCAAGGGGCTCCGACCCACGTCGGCGGCTCGTGGATCCGGTCGTCCCTTCAGAATCGGTCCGGCGCTCTGGGGACGTCAACCCCTACCGTCGGGCGACTCAGCGCACGTGGGTCTGCACCACCTCATCGAGGGTGCGACGAGAGGGTTCGGGCAAGAGGGCAGTCGCCCCGATGCCCAGGAGCGCTGAGAGGGCGGCCACGGCCAGCATCCCACGGAGTCCGATGACGTTCTCGAGGTGAGGGATCACGAGGACCCCGACGAAGGCGCCGAGTTTGCCGATCCCCGCGGCCAGTCCGTGGCCCGTCGTGCGCAACTCGGCGGGGAAGAGCTCGGAGGGCAGCACGAAGGTCGTCATGTTCGGACCGAACTCGGTGAAGAAGTAACTGACCCCGAAGAGCGCGATGAAGGGACCGATCACGCTGGTCAGGTAGGGCACCGCGGCGAGCAGCGCGAAGGCGGCGGCCATGACCACGAAGCCGACCCATTGGAGTCGCTTGTGGCCGATCCGATCCATGCGCGCGACGGCCAACCAGTAGCCGGGAACGGCGAAGACCACGAAGAGGGCCAAGGACCACAGCAACTTGGCCTCGAGTGAGGCCGTCGGATCGACGCCCTTCAGAATCGAGGGCAAAGAGAGGGTGTTGCCGTAGTAGGCGTAGTCGAAGAGGAACCAACTGAGCGTCGTGCCCACCAGGATGCGCCGCAAGCGGGTCGATGACAGCAGGTGACCGGGCCGCAGGAGAGTCCGCCGCGCGGTCTCCTCGACGTGGTGATGCACGACCTGCCCGTTGGCGAACTGGTGGAGGTCTCGCGCGGCGGCCAAGCCCTCACCACGAACCGCCTCGCGGAAGCGCGGGGACTCGGGCATGCGAATGCGCAGGACGACGACCGCCGCGGCCGGCACGGCGCCGAGAGCCAGCAGGAGCCGCCAGGTCAGAGCCTGGCTGATGCCGCTCTGGAGCAGGATCAGAGCGACCAGCGGGCCCACCACCAGCCCGACGGCCTGCATCGCGAAGACGAGTCCGACGAGTCGGCCCCGATCCTTGCGGTTGGAGTACTCACTCATGAGGACGGCCGACACGGGGTAGTCCCCCCCAATCCCGAGCCCCAGCACGAAGCGCGAAACGACGAGCCAGGTGAGGTCGGGCGAGAAGGTCGAGCCCAGCGCGCCGAGGATCATGATCGCCGCCACGGTCGCCGAGATCGCGCGGCGGCCCAAAACGTCGGCGAGGCGGCCGAAGACGAGGGCTCCGAAGAAGGCGCCGAGGATCGCGGCACCGGTGACCCAGGTGGTCTGCGTGGTCGAGAGGTGCCACTGGTCGGTGACGATCGCGGCCACCGTCCCGATGACGAAAAGGTCGTAGGCGTCGGTGAAGAAGCCCATGCCCGAGATGAAGACCGCGCGGCGATGGAACCGGGTCGTAGGCGCGTTGTCGAGAATCTCGGCCACTGAGCGATGGACGCCCGCCGCCTCCTCGTGGGGGCTCTGCGTCGTGCTCACAACTCCTCCTCGGTGACTGGCCAGAAGTGTCCCATCACCAGGTGAAGTGGCTCTTTTCCGAAGGTAACCCGACGGTGAAATCCCCGTGAACACTGAACCACGCTCGAGTGACGTCGCGGTGGCGACCTCGAAGGAGGGGACATCGCGCCAAGGGTCGACCATCGTGTGGCGGAGGTCGCAGCGAGAGGCCCCGAGGAGCCAGAGTCGACCGGGTCGACGGCGATGGGGGTGATGCCAGGGAGAAGGCCCCTGGCGGAGTCGATTTCGGGTTGGGCGGTCAGACCGCTACCGTGCGAGAGGCCCGCCCACCGCGCGAGGCGAAGGACTTGACGTGACTGACACCCCCCCACTGCGCGCCCTCGTGACCGGATCGACCGGCTACATCGGCGGCCGCCTGGTGCCGGCCCTGTTGGCCCACGGGTGGCGGGTCCGGGTCCTCGTGCGCACGCCCGCCAAGCTCGCCCGGGCCCCCTGGTCGGAGCAGGTAGAGGTCGTCGCCGGCGACCTGGGCGGGAGCCTCGACGAGGCCATGGCGCAGGTCGACGTCGCCGTCTACCTGGTCCACTCCCTCGGCCAGGGCGCCTCCTGGGCCGCACTCGAGCGGTCCCACGCGCGCTCCTTCGCCGACGCGGCCCGCCGAGCGGGGGTCTCGCGGATCGTCTACCTGGGCGGACTGGGCGACGACCGGGATCGCCTAAGCCAGCATCTGGCGAGTCGACACGAGGTCGGGCAGATCCTCAGCGCGTCAGGGGTACCCACCATCGAGTTGCGCGCGGGCGTCGTGATCGGGTCGGGGTCCGCCAGCTTCGAGATGCTGCGCTACCTCGTGGACGTCCTTCCGGTCATGGTGACGCCGCGTTGGGTGTCAACGCGCTGTCAGCCCATCGCCGTGTCCGACGTCCGCGACCTACTCGTCAGGGCCATCTCCGAAGAGGGTCTGACGCCTGGGATCTACGAGGTCGCAGGTCCGGACGTCATGACCTACGAGGAGATGATGCAGCGCTACGCCCGCCTCGCCGGACTGACGCGCCGGCGCCTCCTGCGAGTGCCACTGCTCACTCCGCGGTTGTCGAGCCACTGGGTGGGTCTGGTGACCCCCGTGCCCGCCCCGCTGGCCGCCGAGCTCGTGGAGTCGCTCATCAACGAGGTGGTGGTCTCCTCCGAGGCGGTGCCCACGGCCACCCTGCTCGGCCGTGAACCCCTCCCCTTCGACGAGGCGGTGACCCGCGCCCTCCACGTCACTCGGGGAGACGGACCGCCCACCTCCTTCACCGACGCCGACTACGACGTCTTCTCGGCCCAGGCCACGGACCCTCAGTGGGCGGGCGGGACCGTCCTACGCGACGTGCGGACGACGATCGTCGAGGCGTCGGCGGCGCAGACCTTCTCGGCGGTCTGCGGACTGGGTGGGACGACCGGGTGGTACGCCGGAGACGCGCTCTGGCGACTGCGGGGCCTGCTCGACGCCGTGACGGGCGGCCCGGGGATGCGCCGGGGACGCCCGGCAACGCTGCGAGTCGGCGACCCACTCGACTTCTGGCGGGTCGTCGAGCTGGACTCGCCACGCCGGCTGGTTCTCAGGGCCGAGATGCGCCTACCCGGCACGGCGTTCCTCACCTTCGAGGTCGCCGAGCGCGAAGCGCGGACCAGCCTGCTCACCCAGAGCGCGCTCTTCTACCCGCGCGGCCTCCTCGGTCGCCTCTACTGGTACGCAGTTGCGCCCTTCCACCGCTTCGTCTTCCCCGGACTGCTGCGCGGGTTGCGACGCGCGGCCCTGGCCGAGGACCGTCGAGGCTAACGGTCGTCGGCGACGACGGGGGTCACGTTCGCAGGGCCATCAGAACCCGAGAGAAGTAGCCCGTGGAGAGGGCTTAGCGAGGCGCAGCCTCCCGATCCGGACGGAGCGGAGGCTCCGAACGTCACCGGATCGCACGTCGTCGTCGATGAGCGCGCGACCCTCCACTGAGGTCCCGGTCGCTCAGCCCGTCGGGAAGTCCTCCTCGCGGTACTCACCTGGCGACGTTGTCCCGGCGCGGCGCTCCTCGGCGCCGCGCAGCTCGACCCGGCGGATCTTCCCGCTAATCGTCTTGGGCAGTTCGGCGAACTCGAGGCGGCGCAGCCTCTTGTAGGGGGCGAGGCGCTGACGGCAGAAGGCCAGGATCTCGCCGGCCAGTTCCGCGCTGGGCTCTCGTCCGGCGACCAGGCTGACGTAGGCCTTGGGCACCGCGAGGCGCACCGGGTCCGGCGACGGGACGACGGCCGCCTCGGCGACCGCCGGGTGCTCGATGAGGACGCTCTCGAGTTCGAAGGGACTGATGCGGTAGTCGCTGGACTTGAAGACGTCGTCGGCGCGCCCGATGAAGGTGATGTAGCCGTCGGCGTCGCGGTGAGCCACGTCGCCGGTGTGATACCGGCCGTCGGCGAAGGCCCGCTCGTTGAGGTCGTCGTCGTGACCGGCACCCATGCGGTAGCCGGTCATGAGCCCGACCGGTCGCTCGGGCTCCACGCGCACGCAGACCTCCCCGTCGTCGCCGACCTCGCCCGTGATCGGGTCCACGAGGTCGATGGCGAAGCCCGGGGCCGGACGGCCCATAGAGCCGGGCCGGACCGGCTGGCCCGGGGAGTTGACCACCTGCACCGAGGTCTCGGTCTGCCCGTAGCCGTCGCGGATCGTCAGTCCCCAGGCCCGCTCGACGGTCTCGATGACCTCGGGGTTGAGGGGCTCGCCGGCGCTCACGACCTCACGCAGCGAGGTCCGCCATGCAGCCAGGTCCTGCTGGATCAGCATCCGCCAAACCGTGGGCGGCGCGCAGAATGTCGTCACCTCTGCGTCTCGCAGCACGTCGAGCATCCGGACTGCGTCGAAGCGCCCGTAGTTGAACAGGTAGACCGTCGCCCCGGCGAGCCACGGCGCGAAGACACAACTCCAGGCGTGCTTGGCCCAGCCCGGGCTCGAGACGTTGAGGTGGACGTCACCTTCGCGCAGACCGATCCAGTACATCGTCGTGAGATGACCGATCGGGTAGCTGACGTGAGTGTGCTCGACCATCTTCGGACGAGCCGTCGTGCCGGAGGTGAAGTACAGCAGGAGCGGGTCACCGGCGGGCGTCGGAGTCGTGGGCTCGTGCAGGGCGGGATGACGTCGTGACTCCTCGTAGCCCCGCCAGCCCGCCACCGGCGTGCCGACCGCGACGCGCACGTAGTCCCCCGCGACCTCGGCGAAGCGATCGGTGACGCCGGACTGGGCGATCACGGCCCCGGCACCCGCCCGCTCGATGCGGTCGGCGAGGTCCTCGGGGGTCAGCAGGGTCGTCGCCGGGATCATCACCGCGCCCAGGCGCATCGTGGCGAGGGTCACCTCCCACAGCTCGACCTGATTGCCGAGCAAGACCAGGACGCGGGTGCCCTGGCTGACTCCGAGCGAGCCCAGCCAGGCGGCGACTTGGCGACTGCGCTCGGACAGCTCGGCGAAGGAGTAGGCGGCCTCGCTTTCGTCGTCCTCGCGGATCCGCAGGGCGACCCCATCCGGGTTCTTCGCCGCGAGCTCAGCGTCGAACCAGTCGATCGCGAAGTTGAAGGTCGCCGGCCGTGGCCAGGTGAAGCTACGGCGTGCGGCCTCGAGGTCGGACCGGTGCTCGACGAGCAGGTCTCGCGCACCCCTCAGTTGCTCCACGGCGCTCTCGAACACGGTTCCTCCTCGTGACAAGGGTGTAGGCCGATGTGATGAGTCTTGTCGGCGCCAGAGTGAGTATGGCACCTGCCAATGGGCACCCGGCAAGGTCCCCTGACTCACTCCACCAGGTTCAACTCCACTGCGACCCCGCAGTGGTCGCTCATTCTCTTGCCTCGATGGTTCTTCCGTGCCCAGACCTTCGTGTCCTCTTCATTCGACAACCACTCCTTCGAGTGCGCCACGTGGTCGATCAAGCCAAAGCCCTCACGATCCACTTGAGTGCACTGATTGGTGGCAAGGATCAGGTCGCTCTTCGTCAGAGTCGACTCGAGAAGTTCGCGACGAGCGCGACTGCCGTAGTAATGACGCACCCCGAAGTCCTGATTGAAGTCACCTGCGACGATGAGACCAGCGGCGCCAACGGTTGACAACTCTTGCCAAATGGAGGCCTGACCCTCTAAATCAGTAGTGAAATCTTGCGTATCGCCAAGCCAGGGCAAGACGGTGCCGACGACAATCACGGACCTCCCCTCGACGATGACCTCGCACGCAACCCACCTCTGTGCGACGAACTTCTTGAGAGGCGCCGATTCCAATCTCTCACTCACCCAGATAGAAACCCAATGGCTCTTGTCGTCGACGCGCCCACCCACTTCTCGGGTTTCGGAGTCGAATGACCGAAAGCCCTCAAGTTCGAGAGACTCATTGCTCTCGGTGAGGATCCAGATGTCTGCATTCTCCTCTCGAATCTTCTCCCTCCGGCGATCGTTGAGAGTCGGTCCCATGCCGTACTCGACGTTCCAAGTAGCCACCTTCAGGGACATCTCAACCTCATCTTGGGACGTGGGGCGACTTCATTGACGCGCTGGCACTTGGAGCCGAAGAGCCCCCAAGCTGTCTTCGACAACGATTCTGGAACGCCGCGAGGAGCACGGCAATCTGGCGATTGTTGTCAAGGCCAGGCCTATCCCCGAGCGCGCACCACCGAAGAGGCCGCTGACCCGCTGGCGTTGGTCGCCACGACCTCGAAGAAGTAGTAGCTCGAGGTCGACAGACTCCGCACCGTGTAGCTGGTCGAGGTGCCGGCGCTGTAGCTCAGTGCGCCGGACATCGTCGAGGAGGTGGACATCAGCACCGTGTAGGTGATCGGGCTCGTGCCCGAGGAGGCCCGCCAGCTCAGGGCGACCGAACTCCCCGATGTCCGAGCCCTCACGTTCGTCGGCGCCGTGGGCGGGTTGCCCGTCGGCGTCGCCGTCAGGACGTTCGACGGGGCCGAGGAGCCGATGGCGTTGGTCGCCACGACTGCGAAGGAGTACGTGGTCCCCGAGGGCAGCCCGGTCACCGTGTCGCTGAGCGTGCTCGCCGAGAGGGTCGCCACGGCGGTCCCCGGCGTCGCACCGGTCCCGTCGTAGAGGACGAAGCCCGTCAGCGCGCTGCCCCCGTTGGAGTTGGCGCTCCAGGTGAGGGTGACCTGCCCGGCGCCGGCCGTGGCGCTCAGCAGCGTCGGGGCCGCGGGCGGGCTGGCCGGCGTGGCCGCGACCTCGCTCGAGGGACTGGAGGAGCCGACCGCGTTGGTCGCCACGACCTCGACGTAGTAGGTCGTGCCATTGGTCAGCCCGGCCAGCGTGGCGCTGGGGCCACTCGCCGCCTGGACGCTCCCCGTCGCCTCGCCCCCCGGGGTCGTCGAGTACTCGACGAGGTACCCGGTCAGGGGGCTGCCCCCGTCAGAGGTCGGGGCGCTCCACGTCAACGTGAGCGAGCCGTTGCCGGCTTTGGCCGCCAGGCCAGTCGGGGCGGACGGGACGCTCAAGGCGCCGGTCGTGGCCGTCGTCGTTGGCGAGAGGCCCGAGGTCCCCGCCGCGTTGGTGGCCGTGAGAGCGAAGTAGTAGGTGGTCGAGGGCGAGAGCCCGCTCGCCACGGCGCTGGTCGCGGCGATGCCGGTGGCGACCGGTGCGAGCGAGGTGGGTGAGGTGCCCTGATAGAGGGTGTAGGTGCTCGCCCCCGGGTCGGCGGTCCAGCTCAGCGAGACCGAGGTGGCGGTCACGCCCACGACGGAGGGCGCCCCCGGCGACGCGGGTGGGGTCGGCGGGGCGGCCGGGTTGAAGGCGAAGGCGCCGAGGGCTCCGGCCCCGCCCGGCGTCCCCAGCCCGGTGGGCCCGTTGAAGCCGTTGATCGACTTCGTGGCGTCGCAGAGGTAGTTCCCGCAGGTGCCGACGTTCCCACTGGTCACGTGGTACAGGGAGCCGGCGTTGGCGTAGAGGGTCGAGGCGGGATAGGTCGACGAGCCCGGGGCGTTGCCCATCAGTCCGTAGAGGGCGGCCACCAGCGGTGAGGCCAGGCTCGTGCCCCCGACGATCAGCCAGCCGCCCTGGGAGTAGGTGTCGTAGACCCACAGGCCCGTCGCCGGGTCGGCGACCGCCGAGACGTCGGCTGTCACGCGCCGCGAGCACAGCGCCGTCCCGCCGGCGGCGCTCAGGAAGTTCGACTGCCACGGAGCCGCCGACTCGTAGGCCGAGCAGCCCGCACCGGCCCCGTCACCGGGCGCCGGCGTGCCGTTCCAGACCGTCTCGGTGGCGTTGGCGCTGCGCGATCCCTGGGTCGAGTACTGCAGCAGCGAGGTGCCGCCGACGGCCACGACGTCCGGGGCCGAGGCCGGAAACTCCACCACGCCCGCGCGGTCCCCCGAGGAGACGGTCACGGCGACCCCGGGGTGCTGGTAGTAGGCCGAGGCCACCGAGGTCTCTCCCGAGGACTCGGACCCGCCGTAGCTGTTCGACACCGCGATCGCCCCGTCGGCCACCGCGGTGTTGACCGCGGTGCCGAGCGCAGCGAAGGAGGTGCTGGAGGCCTCCACCAACAGGATCTGGCACTGCGGGCAGATCGCGCTTACCGTCTCGACGTCGAGGGAGATCTCGACGTCCCAACCGGAGCTGCCCGAGGTGGGAGTCCCGCTCTGGGCCAGCTGCTGGAAGACGCAGCCAGTCGCCGAGGTGGACACCGTGCCGCTCGGGCAGGGGGGCAGCCCGAACTGGCTGCGGTAAGCGGCCAGGTCGGCGGCGATGCTGGGGTCGATTGAGTAGTCGACGATCGCCACGATCTGGCCCCGACCGCCGCTCGACTCGGCGAGGGAGGCGGCGTTGTAGGCCGACTGGAGGTAGCAGGGGTCGTAGCCGCCGTTGCCACCCGCGACGACCGCCGCCGGCGCGTTCGAATCCACCGTCGGGCAGTTCGAGGTCGGGGTCCCGCTCGGTCCCGAGCTCGCCGCCGCCGAGGCGGCCGGCTGCGTGACCACCCTCGCCTGGCAGGCGGCCCGGCCCCCCGGCAGGCTCTGGTTGCAGACGTTGACGTCGCTCTCGCCGTCACTGCCGTGGTGCACGACGAAGCCCGCCCCGTTGAATCCCGAGAAGTTGTCCCCGGCGCCGTAGCGACCCCCGTCGGCTCCCGCGACCGCTGGTAGGGCCAGTGCCACCAGGGTCGTCGCCACCACCCACAGTCCGGCTCTCCTGCCCATGGCCCCCCCTCACCACGCCCCTGGCGAGGCGTCGCGGGCCGACTCTACGTCTTGTCGGTCTTTCGCGCACGGGTCAAGGACAACTCCGTCACCACGCACCGCCCGCGATGGCCCAGACTGGGACGTGACCTCTGACATCGTCGACGACCGGCTCATCGGGGCGCTGCACGTCCAGGGCCTGACCCGTGCGGGCCTCGAGCACGACCCCCACCTCGCGCGCCGGGCCATCCAGGCCGGGACCCTCCAGGCGCTGCTCGACGGCGGCTACCGCGGCGACACCACGATCGGCGAACTGCTCGGTCACGGGGACCTCGGCGTGGGCACCGTCGAGGGCCTCGACGGCGAGCTCGTCATCCTCGACGGCCAGGCGTGGGTGGCGAGGGCGAGCGGACGGGTGGAGCCCGTCGACGACGCGGTGACGACCCCCTTCGCCGTCCTGTGCGCCTTCCGGGCCGAGCGGATCGAGCGAATCGAGGCGCCCCTCGACCTCGCTGCGATCACCTCGCGCGTGGGCGAGCTCGCCGACCCGTCCCACCCGATCACCGCGGTCCGGGTGGAGGGGGAGTTCACTGATCTCACGCTGCGCTCGGTGCCCGGCCAGCAGCCGCCCTACCCACCCCTGGCCGAGGCCGTCGCCCACCAGCGCACCTGGCGAGTGGACCACGCCGAGGGGAGCCTGGTGGGCTTCTGGTTCCCCGCTGAGCTCGCCGGCCTCGAAGTCCCCGGGGCCCACCTGCACTTCCTCTCCCATGACCGCCGCGTCGGCGGCCACGCGCTGGCTGGCCAGATCCGCTCGGGCCGTCTGGCGACCCAGTCCTGCGTGGACCTGCACGTCGAACTGCCCCCCGGGGTCAGCCTCGGCCACCCCGGCGAGGCCGACCGGGGCGAGATCGCCGACCTCGAAGGGGGCGCCCGCTAGCGCAGGTCGAAGCGGTCGAGCTCCATCACCTTGGCCCACGCCGCCACGAAGGCCTCGACGAAGAGTCCCTCGCCGTCCTCGGCCCCGTAGACCTCGGCCACCGCCCGCAACTCGGAGTTGGAGCCGAAGACCAGGTCCACGCGCGAGGCCCGCCAACGCACCTCGCCGCTCTCGCGGTGGCGCCCCTCGAAGTAGCCGGGCTGGCCCTCGATCGGGTGCCAGGTGGTGGCCATGTCGAGCAGGTTCACGAAGACGTCGTGGCTCAAGGCGCCGGGCCGCTCGGTCAGGACGCCGGTGCGATCGCCGCGATAGGTCACGCCCATCGCGCGCAGACCGCCCACCAAGGCCGTCATCTCCGGCGCACTCAGGGTCAGCTTCTGGGCCCGGTCGAGCAGCAGCCACTCGGCGCGCTCCGCGTCGGTCGCGCGGGCGTAGTTGCGAAATCCGTCCGCGGTGGGCTCGAGCACGGCGAAGGAGGCCCCGTCGGTCATCTCCGCGGTCGCGTCGGTGCGCCCGGGAGTGAAGGGGACGCTCACCTCGTGGCCGGCCGCCCGCGCGGCCCGCTCCACGCCCACGCCGCCCGCGAAGACGATGAGGTCGGCGAGCGAGATGGCCACCTCGTCGGTGCGCGCGGCGTGGAAGCGCTGGCGGATCGCCTCCAGGGTCTCGAGGACGCCGGCCAGGCGCTCGGGCTCGTTGACCTCCCACCCGTTCTGTGGATCGAGGCGGATCCTCGCGCCGTTGGCGCCCCCGCGCTTGTCGGTCCCGCGGAAGGTGGCCGCCGCGGCCCAGGCGGTCCCCACCAGCTCGGCGACGCTGAGCCCGCTGGCCTCGATCAGCGAGGTCAGCTCGGCGAGTTCGGCCGGTCCGACGAGGGCGTGGGTGATCGGCGGGACCGGGTCCTGCCAGATCAGGTCCTCCGCCGGCACCCAGGCACCGGCGTAGCGCGCCCGGGGCCCCATGTCGCGGTGGGTCAGCTTGAACCAGGCCCTCGCGAAGGCCTCCTCGAAGGCCACCGGGTCGGCGAGGAAGCGACGCGAGATCGCGTCGTAGGCGGGGTCCTCGCGCAGCGCGAGGTCGGTCGTGAGCATCGTCGGCGGATGGCGCCGGCTCGGGTCCTGCGCGTCGGGCACCGCCGTCGCGGCGGCCCCGCCCGCGGGGTGCCACTGGGTCGCGCCGGCCGGGCTCTTCACGGCCTCCCACTCGAAGCCGTAGAGGACCTCGAAGAAGGAGTTGTCCCACGAGGTCGGGGTCGGGGTCCACGCCCCCTCGAGGCCGGAGGTGATGGTGTCGTCGCCCGACCCACTGGCGAAGCTGTTGCGCCACCCGAGGCCCATCTCCTCGAGCGGGGCCGCCTCGGGCTCGGGGCCGACGTAGCGCGACGGGTCGGCCGCGCCGTGGGTCTTGCCGAAGCTGTGGCCGCCGGCGATCAGGGCCACGGTCTCCTCGTCGTCCATGGCCATGCGGGCGAAGGTCTCGCGGATGTCGCGCGCGGCGGCCTTGGGGTCGGGGACGCCGTTGGGGCCCTCGGGGTTCACGTAGATGAGACCCATCTGCACGGCGCCGAGGGGGTTCTCCAGCTCGCGGTCGCCGCGATAGCGCTCGTCGGCCAGCCACTCGCCTTCGGGGCCCCAGTAGATGTCCTCGGGTTCGAAGACGTCCTCGCGCCCGCCCCCGAAGCCGAAGGGGCGCAGCCCCATCGACTCGAGCGCGCAGTTGCCGGCGAAGACCAGCAGGTCGGCCCAGGAGAGGCGCTGGCCGTACTTGGCCTTGATCGGCCAGAGCAGGCGGCGCGCCTTGTCGAGGTTGGCGTTGTCGGGCCAGGAGTTGAGGGGCGCGAAGCGCTGGGCGCCAGCGCCCGCTCCCCCGCGGCCGTCGGCGACCCGGTAGGTGCCGGCGCTGTGCCAAGCCATGCGGATGAACAGCGGCCCGTAGTGGCCGTAGTCGGCGGGCCACCACGACTGGGAGGTCGTCATGAGATCGACGACGTCGCGGCGCAACTCCTCAAGGTCGATCGTCGCGAAGGCCGCCGCGTAGTCGAAGGACTCGCCGAGCGGGCTCGCCGCCGGGGGATTGCGGTAGAGCACGTCGAGACGCAGCCGCCCCGGCCACCAGTCGCGCACTCCGGGTCCCGCGATGCCGGGGATTCCCGCCGCGTCCTGCTCGTGTCGATCCGCCATCTCGTCCTCCTGCTCGCCTCGCGCATCATCACCCGCCCCCGCCCGCCCGTCAAGGGTGCCCCGAGGGACGGAGTGCGCGCTGAAGGAGCGCGACCGCACGCAGCGTGGCCGATCCCCAGTCCCCCCTTGAGCAGTGCCAAGAGCGGGTCAATGAGCCCCATTCACAGAATCGAAGACCGGTCCGTCTGCAGCGAGGACCAAGGGGACCACCCGGCCCCTCTAACGTCGTGACTCGGAGGTGAACGGTGGGCGAGGCGCAACGTGATGACGTGATGGAGCTCTTCTCGAGCAACGTGAGCGTGGAGCAAGAGGAGTTGGTGCTCGCCGGGGTGAGGGCCACCGAGCTGGCCCGCCGATTCGGAACTCCGGCCCTCGTGATCGACGAGGGTGCCCTGCGAGCGCGGGCTCGCGCCTTCCGCGACGGGCTGAGCGCGCGTTGGTCCGACTCGAGGGTGCTGTGGGCCTCCAAGTCGCTGCCCCACACCGCTCTCTACCGGGTCATGGCCGAAGAGGGTCTCGGGGTCGACGTGGCCGGCGGCGGCGAGCTGGTGATGGCCCTGGCTGGCGGGGTCGACCCTGCGCTCATCGTGCTGCACGGCAACGCCAAGACCGACGCCGAGATCCAGATGGCCCTCGACGCCGGCGTCGGCACGATCGTGATCGACAATCTCGACGACGTGGCGCGACTCGAGCACCGCGCGACCTCGGTGGTGGACGTGCTGATCCGGGTCCTGCCCGGGGTCGAGACCGACACCTACGACGCCCTCTCGACGGGGCACCGCTACTCCAAGTTCGGTCTTGCCGTGGACGAGGTGGCCGCACTCCTCGAGCGCCTGGCGGGCTCGCGCCACCTCAGGGTCCAGGGCCTGCACGTCCACGTGGGCAGCCAGATCTGCGATCTTCAGCCCTTCGAGCGGGCCGTCGAGGCGCTCGCCCCCCTCGGGGAGTTCCCTCGCTACGACCTGGGCGGGGGGCTCGGGGCGCGCTACGTCCACGCCGACCAGCCACCGAGCGTCGAGGCCTACCTCGACGCACTCACCGGCGCGGCCCGAAGGCTGCTGCCCTCGGGCGCCCAGCTCCTGATCGAGCCGGGCCGCTCGATGGTGGCCGAGGCCGCCTTCACCCTTTACCGGGTGGTCACCGTCAAGCAGGGCCCGCGCGGACCGCTGGTGGCCGTCGACGGCGGGATGGGCGACAACCTCGAGGTCTCCCTCTACGGCCAGCCCTTCGACGCGACCCTGGCCAACCGGGTCGGGCGGGGGCCCTCGTCCACCCTCGTCGGTCGGCACTGCGAGAGCGGCGACCAGCTGATCGAGTCGGTGGGACTGCGCAGTCCCGTCGTCGGGGACCTCGTGGCCGTGCCGGTGACCGGGGCCTACTGCTTCACGATGGCCAACAACTACAACGGGGCGCTGCGCCCGCCGATCGTCATGGTCGCCGACGGCGAGGCCCGCGAGGTCCTAGCGCGCGAGACCTACGAGGACCTCACGCGTCGGGACCGCTAGGCCTAGACGAGGGCCGGGGCGCCCTCCTCGGCCGTCATCTCCACGGGCCCGCCGGGCAGGGTGAGGAAGGTCACCACGGCCCCCACGAGGAAGATCACCAGCGCCCACCAGAAGGTCGTCGTGTAGCCGTGGACCAGCGCCCGGTCGAGCCCGGCCTTGGTGGCCGCGCGGGCCCCCTCGGTCACGAGCATCGCCGCCGAGGTGGACACGGCCACCGTGTTCAACAGGGCGGTGCCGATGGAGCCGCCGATCTGCTGGACGACGTTGACGGTCGCCGAGGCCGCCCCGGCGTCCTCGTGGTGCACCCGGTAGGTGGCGACGTTCATCGCCGGGGCGAAGATGAGCCCCATCCCGAGCGCCGTCACCAGCAGGCCCGGCAGGACGTGGGTGGCGTAGGCGCCGCCGACGGCCAGGTGGGTGAAGAGGAACATCCCCACCGCGCCGATCAGCATCCCCAGGCTCATGAGGGGACGGGGCCCGTACTTGGGCAGCAGCTTGGTCGAGGTGACGATGGCCACCACCGAGATCATCCCGGGCATGGGCAGGAAGCCGACCCCGCTCATCACCGGCGAGAAGCCCAGCACCTCTTGGAGGTAGTAGGCGAGGAAGAGGAAGACCCCAAACATGCCGATCGCCGAGATGAAGATCGCGAGGAAGGCTCCCCCGCGCACCCGGTCCTTGACGACCGACAGCGGGAGCATCGGGTGGGTCATGCGGCCCTGGCGCAGCACGAAGGCCGCCACCAGGACGAGCCCCACCACCAAGGTGAGGATCGTCGTCGTGTTGGCGAAGCTCGAGGCGAGCGAGGGCACCGCGGTGTGGTTGGAGAAGGCGTTGGTCGCCACGTTGGCGGCGTTGGAGAGGCCGTAGACGATGCCGAAGAGCCCCAGCGAGACAAGCAGGGTCGAGGGGACGTCGAGGGCCCCCTTCTTGTCCGAGCGCGTGTGCACCAGCAGGGTGCTGCAGCCGATCAGGGCGATGACGGCGATGATCAGGTTGACGTAGAGGGTCCAGCGCCACGAGGCGTACTGGGTGAGGATCCCTCCGAGCAGCAACCCGAGCGCGGCGCCCGAGCTGGCGATGGCGCCGTAGATCGAGAAGGCCGTCGCGCGCTCCTTGGGGTCGGTGAAGATCGTCGTGAGCATCGCCAGGGCCGCCGGGGCCAGCACCGCGCCGAAGCCGCCCTGGATGGCGCGGGCCACGATCAGCATGGTGAAGCTCGTGGAAGCACCGCCCACGGCCGAGGCGCCGGCGAAGCCGACCAGACCGACGATCAAGGTGGCCTTGCGCCCGAGGACGTCGCCCATGCGACCGCCGAGGAAGAGCAGGGAGCCGAAGGCCAGGGAGTAGGCGGTGACGATCCACTGGCGCTGGGCGTCTGAGAAGTGCAGCGCGTGCTGGATCGTCGGCATTGCGATGTTGACGACGGTGGCATCGAGGACGACCATCAGCTGGGCGAGTCCGAGGAAGGCGAGGATCGCCCAGCGGCGGGCGTGGTGGTGAGCGTGGGCCTGCTCGGCGGTCATGGGCGTCCTTTCGGCGGTGGGGCGGAGCCACTCTAGCGTAAAACGGAACCGGACGTTCCGCTTCCGTATAGGCTGATGGCGTGGAATCCACCCCTCGTCCCCTGCGCCGCGACGCCGAGGCGAACCGGCGCCGCATCCTCGAGGCGGCCCGCGCGGTCTTCGCGCGCGACGGCTTCGAGGCCGCGATGGAGGAGGTCGCTCGCGTCGCGGGCTGTGGCATCGGAACCCTCTACCGCCGCTTCCCCAACAAGGAGGCGCTAGTGCGCGCGCAGTACGCCGAGCTGGTGGCCGACCTCTACGGGATCGTCGAGCGGGCCAGCGCCGAGCCGGACGCCTTCGTCGGCCTGGAGAGGATGCTCAGCGAGTTCGGACGGCGCATGGCCGAGAACCGCTCGCTGCACGAGGCCTTCGCCGGGTGGTCCCAGCTGTCGGACGCGACGGCGGCGACCCGCGTGCAGCTGATGCCGCGCATCGAGGCGCTCCTCGAGCGGGCCCAAGCGAGCGGCCAGGTCCGCGAGGACCTGTCGGTCGGGGACCTGACCATCATGGTCAAGATGCTCTCGGTGGCCGTGATCGTCACCGAGGAGGCCAGTGAGCCGCTGTGGACCCGCTACGTGGCGCTACTGCTCGACGCGTTGCGCCCCGGTGGCCCGACGCTGCCCCTGCGCGCGCCGAGTGGCGAAGAGGTCGACCGGATGATCCACGCCGCCCACCCCTCCGCTCGATGAGACCCGAGCTGGTCATCTTCGACCTCGACGGCGTCCTCGTCGACTCGGAGAGACTGGCCGTGGCCCTGCTCACCGAAACGCTGCACGAGCTGGGCTGGCCCCTCACGGCGGCCGAGGTCGCCGATCGCTTCGTCGGCTCGAACGCCGCCGACATGGCCCAGGAGATCGGTGAGGCCATTGGTCGTCCGGTGGACTGGGCGTCCGAATTCGACCCGCGCTACCGCGCCGCCTTCGCCGCGGGGCTGCGTGCGATGCCCGGCGCCCACGAGACCCTCGACCTACTCGACGAGATGGACCTGCCCTACTGCTTGGCCTCGAGCTCGAGCCACGAGCAGATCAACCTGAAGCTCTCCCTCACGGACCTCGCGACCCGCTTCGCCGGCGCCACCTTCTCGGGCGAGGAGGTGGCCCGCCCCAAGCCGGCGCCCGACCTCTTCTGGCACGCCGCCGCGCGCCGGGCCGTCGCCGCGAGGAGCTGCGTGGTGGTCGAGGACAGCCGCGCGGGCGTGAGGGCCGCGCGGGCGGCCGGCATGCGCACCCTGGCCCTCGCCTCGCCCTACGTCGACCCCGCCGACACGTCCTCTCTCGGCGCCGAGCCGCTTGCTCGCCTCCGTGACCTGCCCGCCCTGCTCGGTGGGACTCGCGGCTAGGTTCACCGTCGGTGGCCACATGAGCGAGACCAGTCCCGCGACTCGGATCGCCGCCGAGTGCGCGCGCCGCGGCCGCCGGGAGGTCGTCGCCGACTGCGCGAAGGTCCTGAGCGGTGAGGAGCCCGAGCCCTCCTTCTTGGTCGTGCTGGGCGACGAGCACGCCCGCCGCGTCCTCGACGGCTACGACGGCGGCCTCGACGGGTATTGGCCGCGGGTCTGGGCGGCGCGTGGACTGCTGCACGCGGGAATCGACGGCGCCGAGCCGGAACTCGCCCGGGCTCTCAGTGACCCCGCGTGGCGGGTGCGCGAGATGGCGGCCAAGGCCCTCGCCCGCCACGGGGCCGCCAGCTGTGCCGACCAGTTGGTCGCTCGGCTCAGCGACCCCGTCGAGCGCGTGCGCGCCGCCGCCGATCGCGCCCTCTCCCGACTCGGCGGTTCGGAAGCCTCCTAGAGGCCCCTCACTACACTCGCGTTGAGGGGCCCGGTCGCCCCAGAGGGAGGGTCCTCGTGGCTCTGACGCTCGCCATCATCGCCGCGCTGATCGTGGTCCTCGTTCTCGTGGGGCTGCTCCGCTCGGTGCGCATCGTCCAGCAGGGCTACGTCGGGGTGGTGACCCGCTTCGGCGAGTTCAAGGTGATCAAGAACCCCGGCCTGACCTTCATCATCCCCTTCATCGAGGCGATGCGCATCGTCGACGTGCGCGAGACGCCGCGCACTGGTGACCGCCAGCAGGTCATCACCCGCGACAACGTCGCGGTGATCGTGAACGCCACGATCTTCTTCCAAGTGGTCGACGTGCGCCTGGCCCTGTTCACCAACGCCAACTACGTCGTGAGCGTCGACAACCTCGCGCGGACCTCCCTGCGCGCGGTCTTCGGGTCGATCACGCTCGACGAGGCCTTCTCCCAGCGAGAGAGGATCGGCACCCTCCTGCAGAGCCAGATGGAAGAGGCCACCGACAAGTGGGGGGTGCGCATCAACCGCGTGGAGGTACTCGAGATCACGCCCCCCGACCAGATCCTCGAGGCGATGGCCCTACAGAAGAAGGCCGACCAGGAGAAGCGGGCGCGCATCCTCGAGTCCGAGGGTCAACAGCAGTCGGCCATCAACTTGGCCGACGGTCAGCGCCAGGCGGCCATCAAGGAGGCCGAGGGTGCCCAGCAGGCCGAGGTGCTCCGGGCCCAGGGCCGCCGCCAGGCCCTGATGCTCGAGGCCGAGGGCCGCGCCCAGGCCATCGCCTCGGTCTACGCCGCGATCAAGGCCCAGGCCCCCGACCCCACGTTGGTGGCGATCCTCCAGCTCGAGACCCTGTCCAGGTTCGCCGACTCCGACAACACCAAGCTGGTCGTGCCCTACGAGAGCGTCGCCGTCATGGGAGCCGTCGAGGCCCTGCGCTCGACCCTCGGGGGCTCGGGCGCCGCGCCGGGGGCCTAGGGGCGCAGCGGGTCGACCCAGAGGGTCGTGCCCAGGGCGCGGCGCACCACGATCGGCGTGCCCGTCGACAGGGCCTCGGGCCACTCGGTCACGGCGGCCCAGGACTCGCCCTTCACCTTGACCCGTCCGGGGTGCTCCATGTCGCCCACCGGCTCCTCCACGAAGCCGAGGAAGTCGGCCATCGCCGTCTCGGTCGGCAGGGCGAAGGAGGGCGGATGGATGCGGCTGCGGTAGCGCCGCACGGCGAAGGGTCGCGCCAGCGCGAGCGACAGCGCCGAGAGGGCTAGCCAGGCGCCGGCCTGCCACAAGAAGGCGATGCCCGAGAGGGCGAGGACGAAGGAGAAGGCCGCCCCGAAGCCGGCGAAGAGGGCGACGAAGGCGTTGGTGTGGATCTCGACGGCGAGGCACACCACCGCCAGGACCAGCCAGAAGAGCGCGGCCAGCATCACTGGCGAGTATAGGAGTGACCCCCCGGGCGCACCGGTGTCGACGTGGCGCCCGGTATCGTCCGACCCATGTCGGCTCTGCACCTGTGCCTGCTCATCGCCGCTGCGGCCTGCCTTCTCGCCTGGGTCCTCTCCCTGGTCACGGGGGACACCTCCTGGGTCGACCGGATGTGGTCGCTGCTGCCCGAGACCTACGTGATCGTGATGGCCGCCTTCGCGCACCTGCGCGACGCACGTCTCGACGTCATGGCGGTGCTGAGCCTGCTCTGGGGCGTGCGCCTGACCTTCAACTTCGCGCGCAAGGGCGGCTACACCGGGGTGGAGGACTATCGCTGGGCGGTGCTGCGCGCGCGCATGGGCCGTCTCCAGTTCCAGCTCTTCAACCTGTTCTTCATCGTGCTCTACCAGAACGGCCTGCTGGTGCTGATCGCCCTGCCTGCCCTCACCGCCCTCGAGCACCCGGGACACTTCTCCCCCCTCGACGCGGTCCTGGCCCTGGCCTGGCTCGCGGCCCTCGTCGGCGAGACGGTGGCCGACGAGCAGCAGTGGCGCTTCCACCAGCGCAAGGCCGCCGCCGCCGAGGCCGGCGCGCCGCTCGCCCGGGGCTTTCTCGACCAGGGCCTCTTTCGCTACTCGCGCCACCCCAACTACTTCTTCGAGCTGGCCCAGTGGTGGCTGCTCTTCGCCCTGGGCGCCTCGGCGGCGGGCTCGCCCTGGCAGTGGACGCTGAGTGGGCCCCTCCTGTTGAGCGCCCTCTTCGCCGGCTCGACCCGCTTCACCGAGCAGATCAGCGCCGCCAAGTACCCCGACTACGCGCTCTACCAGCGCACCACCTCGGCGGTCATCCCCTGGCCAACCCGCCGCGCCGGTCTCGAGGCCGTCCCCGGCCCCGCCGAGTAGGCGGCCGAGCCGGGGTGGGACCCGCTGGGGCCGCTAGACCGTAGGGATGGCACTCGACGCCCCCGGTCCCCTCGCCCTCGTCGGATCGGGCGAGTACCTCGCCCACATGGCCCCGATCGAGGGAGACCTCCTCGCTGGGCGGGCCGCGCGCTACGTCCAGCTGGCCACCGCGGCCGTGCCCGACGGCCCCGAGGTCGTCGAGCGCTGGCACCGGCTCGGTCGCGAGCAGGCCGAGCGCCTCGGCGTCGAGGCGGTCATCGTGCCCGTCGAGGACCGCGAGAGCGCGCAGGACCCCGACCTCGCCGCTCTCGTCGAGGGGGCCGGCCTCGTGTACCTCTCGGGCGGGAGCCCCACCTTCCTCGCCGAGACGCTGCGCGACACGGCGGTGTGGCGGGCGATTGAGGCGGCCTGGCGGTCCGGAGCGGCGCTCGCGGGCTGCAGCGCCGGGGCCATCGCGATGACCAACTGGGTGCCCTCGCTGCGCCACCCGCGCCAGGGCGCGGTCGACGGCCTCGCGGTGGTGCCCCACCTGCGGGTGATCCCCCACTTCGACGCCTTCGCCGCGCGCATCCCCGACATCGTGACCCGCTTCCTCGTCCCCCACGACCCGACGGTGGTGGTGCTCGGGATCGACGAGGACACCGCGCTGGTCGGCGGGCCCACCGAGTGGACCGTGCGCGGACGCTCGGCCGTCTGGCACCTCGAGCCCGGTGGCGGGCGGACCCCCTACCGCGAGGGCGAGACCCTCACCACCCCCGCCTAGCGCACCGGGGCGCGCAGGGCGCGCGCCAGGGCACTGGCGCCCTCGTAGGGCCCGAGTCGCGAGCCGGCGCGACCGTGCAGGTGCGCGGCCAGGGCGGCCGCCTCGAAGGGCTCGAACCCCCGGGCGATGAAGGCGCCGATCAGGCCGCTCAGCACGTCGCCGGAGCCGGCGGTCGCCAGCGCCGGGGTCCCCGAGGTGACGACGCGCAGGTGGCCCTGCGGCGAGGCGACGACCGTGGTCGGGCCCTTCAAGAGCACGACGCAGCCGGTGTGGCCGGCCAACTGGCGCGCGGCGGCCAGGCGATTGGGCGGCACCGAGCGCCCGGTGAGGCGGCGGTATTCCCCCTCGTGAGGGGTGACCACCCAGGGTCGATCGGGCTTGGCCTCGATGACCTCGCGGGTCAAGCCATCGGCGTCGAGCACGACGGGGGCGGGCGCATTCGCCAGGCGCTCGATCAGCCACTCGCCGGCGTCCGCGCCGAGCCCGGGTCCCGCCACGACGCACCCCACTCGAGGGTCGACGACGACCCCAGCGACGACCACCACCTCGGCGTCGAGACCGGCGAGGTCGGTCGTCCCGCGCGTCGCGAGGCGGATCATCGAGGCCCCGCCGGCCAGGGCCCCGGCGCAGACCAGGCGGGCCGCCCCGGGCATGTGCTCACTGCCGGCCAGGACCTCGATCGCGTGGGTCCACTTGTGGTCCTCGCGGGTCCGAGAGGGCAGGGCCGCGAGGTCGGCGTCCTCGACGAGGCCGTCCTCGGCCCACTCGACGATCCCGAGGCGGTGCAGGACCACCCGCCCGCAGCGCGCCGCCGCCGGGCCGGTGAGGTGGGCGGCCTTGAGCGCGCCGAGGGCGACCGTCAGCGCGCAGTGGGGCGGCTCGCCGAGCAGCTCCCCGGAGTCGGCGTCCACCCCCGAGGGCAGGTCGACGGCGACGACCGGCGTGCCCGGCGGGACCTCGGGAGCGAAGTAGGGCCGCGAGCAGCCCAGACCGAAGGCCGCGTCGACCACCAGGTCGTAGCCCTCGAGTCGGCCTGGCGCCCGAGCGGCCTCGACGACCTCGACGGCGGCGCCCCGGCGCGCCAGCTCGCGCGCGCAGACCCGCCCGTCCTCGCCGTTGAGCCCCGGGCCGGCGACGACCACGACCCGCTTGGCGTACACGTGTCCGAGGAGGCGCGCGCACTCCAGCGCGACGGCCAGTCCCGCCTGCTCGACGAGGGCGCGCTGTCCCCGCACGGCCACTGCGGCGGCGTCGGCCTCGCGCATCGCTGCGGTGCTGAGCAGTGGCCTCATCGGCACCTCCCCCTCCCATTCCAGCACTGTCGCGCGCCAGGCGCCTCACCCCTAAGGTCACCGCAGCGACTTAGGAGGAACCATGCCCACCCGCTCCGCCCACACCGCCTGGACCGGCGGTCTGCAGGACGGCTCCGGCCGTGTCACCCTCGTCAGCTCGGGGGCCGGCAGCTACGAGGTCTCCTTCCCACGGCGCGCGGCCGACGAGGCCGAGGGCGTCACCAGCCCCGAGGAGCTCATCGCCGCGGCGCACTCGGCCTGCTACGCGATGCAGCTCTCGGCCCTCATCGGTCGGGCGGAGGGGACGGTCGGGGGCCTCGAGGTGGACGCGGCCGTCACCCTGTCACCCGACCCCGCCGGGGGCTTTCGCATCGCGGGGATCGCCCTGCGCGTGCGCGGGACGGTCGAGGGACTCGACGAGGCCGCCTTCGTCGAGCTGGCCGAGGCGGCCAAGGCCTCCTGCCCGGTGTCCAAGGCCCTCACCGGCACCGAGATCACCCTCGACGCGGCACTGGCCTGACCCAGCCCGCCCCTGCCGAGGGCCTAGTCTCACCCTCATGAGCGACGGCCCCCGCATCCCCTATCCCGACCTCGAGGCGCTGAGCGAGGAGATGCTCGCCGAGCTGCGACGCTGCGCCGTCGAGGGCACGCCCCGTCCCGAGAGCTCGGCGGTGCGCGCTCACTCGCCGGCCGCCTTCTGGTCCTTCGCCCACGCCTGGCAGGCCCTCTTTCGCGAGGGAGTCGTCGAGCACGAGCTGAAGGAGCTCTGCCGGCTCTACGTCTCGCGCTCGGTCAACTGCGCCTACTGCGGCAACCAGCGCTCCGAGCAGGCGCGCGCCGGCGGGCTCGCCGAGGGACAGCTCGACGGGCTGCTCAACTTCGAGACCAGCGAGGACTACGACGAGCGCCAGCGGGCCGCCCTCGCCTACGCCGAGGCCATCACCTGGCGGCTCAGCCCCGATGACGCCTTCTGGGAGCGCCTGCACGCCCAGTTCACCGACGAGGAGCTCGTCGAGCTGGCCGGCTTCATCTGCCTCACCATGGGCCAGCAGAGTTGGATCCGCCTGCTCGACCTCGGCCACCAGCAGGTCCTCGCGGGCACCACCGCCGGGCTGGCCTAGGTCGGCGAGCACCCCCGCGCGGGGGTACGCTGCGCCTCGTGACGCAGTCCTCGGGGTCCGATCCCCACGGGAGGGGCCTGCTGGCCCCCGTCACCGCGACGACCGAGGCCGCCCCGGTGGACGAGGGAGACCCGCGCCGCGCCGAGGTGCGCGCGTGGCTGAGCGAACACCCCCACCCCAGCGCGACCGAGCTGGCCGAGGCCGGGCTGGTCGCCCCCCACTGGCCGGCGCCGTGGGGCCGCGGCGCCGACACCGCGACCCAGTTGGCCATCGACGAGGAGCTGGCTCGGGCCGGGATCACCAAGCCCATCAACCCCATCGGACTGGGCTGGGCCGGGCCCACCCTGCTGGTCGCCGGCACGCCCGAGCAGCAGCGACGCTGGCTGCCGGGCCTGCTGAGCGGGGAGGAGTTGTGGTGCCAACTCTTCTCCGAGCCCGACGCCGGCTCGGACCTGGCCTCGTTGCGCACGACCGCCGAGCGCGACGGCGAGGAGTGGGTGATCACCGGGCGCAAGGTCTGGACCAGTTACGCCCACCTGGCGACCTGGGGCATCCTGCTCGCGCGCACCTCCCGCGAGGGGCCACCCCACGCGGGTATCAGCTACTTCGTGCTGCCGATGTCGGCCCCGGGGGTCGAGGTGCGGGCCCTGGTCGACATGACCGGGGACCACGCCTTCAACGAGGTGACCCTCGACGGGGTGCGCCTCTCGGCCCAGAACCTGGTGGGCGAGGTCAACGGGGGCTGGCGCCTGGCCAAGGTGACCCTCGCCAACGAGCGGGTCTCGCTGTCGGGTGAGGGGGCCCTCTGGGGCCGCGGGCCCACGGCGAGCGACCTGGTGGCCCTGGCCCACCAGCGACGCGGCGGACTCAGCGCCCTGCAGCGCGACGCGCTGGTGCGCTGCTGGAGCCACGGGGAGATCCTGCGCCTGCTGCGTGGGCGGCTGCTCGCGGCGGCCCTCGAGGGGCGCGAGCCCGGTCCCGAGGCCAGCGTGCGCAAGGCCCTGGCCGACGACCACGGCCAGGAGGTGATGGGCCTGGCCCACGACCTCGCCGGTGCGGGCGGGATGCTCTCGGGTCGGGGGCCCTGGGGCATGGAGGGCGAGGCCGGCGCGATGTGGCACCACGGCTTCCTCTACTCCCAGGCCCTCACCATCGGAGGGGGCACCGCGGCGGTCCAGCGCAACGTGATCGCCGAGAGGCTGCTCGGCCTTCCTCGCGAGCCGCTCCCCTGACCTGGGAGACTGAGGCCATGACCACCCCCACCATCGTCGTGTGCGACGGCGACCAGACCGGCCAGGAGCTGCTCGAGCAGTCCCTGCGCGTGATGACCCCCGAACTGCTCGGCGTGAGCGTGGAGTTGGTCCACCACGACCTCTCCCTCGAGGCCCGCCGGCGAACCGACAACGGCGTGGTGCGCGAGGCGGCGGCGGCGATGCGCGAGGCCGGCCTCGGTCTGAAGGCCGCCACCATCACCCCGCCCGAGCGCGGTGGGGTCGGCTCACCCAACCGGCTGCTGCGCGAGGGGATCGGAGGCTCGGTGATCGTGCGCACCGGTCGGCGGATCCCCGGGGTCGCCCCGGTGGTGGCGACCTCCAAGCCGATCGTGGTGATCCGCATGGCCGTCGGGGACGCCTACGGTGCCGCCGAGGGACGCGACGGCGACAGCGGCGCTGAGGCGGAGACCGCCTGGCGCACCGAGCGCATCGAGCGCAAGGTCTGCCGCCACGTGGCCGAGTACGCCTTCGACGCGGCCGAGCAGCTCGAGGGCGTCGTCTACGGCGGGCCCAAGTGGACCGTCTCGCCCACCTACGAGGGGATGCTCAAGGAGGAGATGGACGCGGCGGCGGCCCGCCACCCCTCGGTCCCCTATCGCCCGACCCTGATCGACGCCGCCTACGCGGGACTGCTCACCGAGGCCCACGAGCGGGCCCTCGTGATCCCCTCGCTCAACCGCGACGGGGACTGCCTGTCCGACCTCGTGCTGGCCATGTTCGGCTCGATCGCCGGGGCCGAGTCGGTCCTGTTGAGCCTGGACGACGACCTGCGCCCGAAGGTCGCGATGGCCGAGGCCCCCCACGGCACCGCACCGAGCCTCGAGGGCAAGAACGTGGCGAACCCCATGGCCATGCTGCTGGCCCAGGCGGCCCTGCTCGACCAGGCGGCCCTGCGCCTGGTGGACCCGAACTTCCACCGCGCCGCCCAGCGGCTGCGCGAGGCCACCCTCGAGGGGGCGTCCGAGGGAGTGCGGACCTTCGACCTCGGCGGGGAGGCCTCGACGAGCGAGGTGGTCGACGACGTGATCGGGCGCCTGGCCCGGGGCTGATGGGCCTCTACGAGCGCCGGGTCGCGCCCTACCTGATCGACCTGGGCTGCGCCGCGCCGGGCATGTCGCGCTGGCGCGCCAAGGCCCTCGTCGGGCTGGCCGGGGAGGTCCTGGAGATCGGCTTCGGCAGCGGGCGCAACCTGCCCTTGATGAGCGAGGCGGTGACCCGGGTGCTGGCGGTCGAGCCCTCGGAGGTGATGTGGCGCCGCTCGGCGCACCGGCGGGCCCGCGCCCCCTTCCCCGTCACCCGGGTCGGCCTCGACGGCCAGCGCATCGACCTCACCGAGCCCGTCGACGCCGCCCTGATCACCTTCACGCTGTGCTCGGTCAACGATCCGGCGCGGGTGCTGGGCGAGGTCGCCCGGCTGCTTCGCCCGGGGGGGCGCCTGCACCTGCTCGAGCACGGACTCGCGCCCGACGCCCGCCTGGCCGCCTGGCAGCATCGCCTCGACCCGCTCGAGCGGCGAGTCGCCGGCGGCTGCTCGCTGACCCACGACCCCCGTGCGGCTTTAGAGCGCGCGGGCTTCACGATCCTCGACCTTCGCCAGCGCTACGCCGGGCCGGCCCATCCCTGGAGCTACTTCACCTACGCCCTGGCCGAGCCTCCCCGGTGAGCTACCTGGCCCTCTTCGCCCTGGTGCTGGGGGTCAACCTGCTACCGGCCTTCGGGCCGCCGACCTGGTCGCTCCTGGTCTTCGCGCGGTTGCGTTGGCACCTCGAGCCGGTGGCCCTGGTGGTGCTCGGGGTGGGGGCCGCCACCCTCGGTCGGACGGTCCTCGCGCTCCTGGCGCGGCGCTTCCGGCGGTTGGTGCCCCGCCGGGCGACTCTCAACCTGGAGGCGGCCCGTGCGGCCCTCGCGCGACACCGCGGGGGCGCCTGGGCCGCCGGGGCGCTCTTCCTCCTCTCCCCCCTGCCCTCGGCCCAGCTCTTCCTCGGCGCGGGACTGCTCGAGGTGCGCCTCGCGCCCCTGGCCGGCGCCTTCGCCCTGGGCCGGGTCGTCTCCTACTCGCTCTACGTCACCACCGCGGTGGTGGTCGACCGCAACCTCGGCGGGGTCCTCGCGGGGGTCTGGGGATCACCCTGGTCGGTGGCGATCCAGGTGGCGATGCTCGTGGCGCTGTGCGCCCTGCCCCTCATCCCCTGGCGCGGCTCACGTCGCGGTGCGCCGGACGTCCTCTCCGCTGGCCACCCGGGCGGCGTAGGCGATGGGCACCAGGGTGAGCAGGAGGACCCCGGTGACGACGGCGTTCACCTCGGGTAGCTGCTGACCGAGGCGGATGGCACCGAAGATCCACAGCGGCAGGGTGTTCTGGGCCCCGGCCGTGAAGGTCGTCACGATCACCTCGTCGAAGGAGAGGGCGAAGGCCAGCAAGGCCCCGGCGATGATGGCGGTCGAGAGCATCGGCAGGGTCACCAGGCGGAAGGTCTGGGCGGGGGTCGCCCCGAGGTCGGCCGAGGCCTCGATGAGCGACAGCGAGGTGCGCCGCAGGCGGGCCACCACGTTGTTGAAGACCACCACGATGCAGAAGGTGGCGTGCCCGATGATGATCGTGTAGATCGAGAAGGGGACGTGGCTCAAGGAGAAGGCGCTCTGCAGCGCCAGTCCGGTCACGATGCCCGGCAGCGCGATGGGCAGCACCAACATCAGTGAGACGGTGTCGCGCCCGAAGAAGCGGAAGCGGTGGATCCCGAAGGCCACCATCGTGCCCAGCACTAGGGCGATCACGGTCGCGGCGAGGCCGGCCTTCACCGAGAGCCACAGCGAGGAGCGCACCGCCGGGTCGTTCCAGGCCACCGAGAACCAGTGGGTCGTCCAGTGGTGGATCGGGAAGGACTGGACGGTGGAGCGGTCGAAGGCGAACAGGACGATGACCACCAGCGGGGCCGACAGGAAGGCCACCACCAGCACCGAGAAGACGGCCAGCGCGCGCCGGGAGAGGGAGGAGAGCCTCATAGGGCCTCGAAGGCGCCGACCAGGCGGGCCAGGAAGAGGTAGACGGCCATGATGGCGATCGACACGAAGGCCAGGGCCGCGGCGAAGGGCAGGTTCCCGCCGTTGAGCGCGCTGTCGTAGATGGCGTTGCCGATGAAGTTCGAGCTCGAGCCCCCGATGAGCAGCGGCGTGATGAAGTCGCCGAGGGTCAACGAGAAGGTGAAGATCGAGCCGGCCACGATGCCCGGCAGCACCTGGGGCAAGAGCACGGTCCGAAAGGTCATCCCCACCCCGGCCCCCAGGTCGCTGGCCGCCTCGAGCAGCGAGTCGGGGACCCGCTCGAAGGCGCCGTAGACGGGCACGACCATGAAGGGCAGCCAGAGATAGGAGAAGACGATCCACATCGCCACGTTGGAGTAGGCCACCTGGGTGATCGGCAGGTGCAGCCACCGCTCGAAGGCCGGCAGGACCCCCTTGTCGGCCAGGATGTTGATCCAGGCGAAGACCTTGGCCAAGTAGCTCGCCCACAGCGGCAGCAGGGTCAGCCCGAGCAGCACCTGGCGGAGCCGTCGGCGGGCGACCTTGGCGAGGAAGAAGGCGAAGGGCACCGCCACCAGCGCGTCGGTGAGGGTCACCGCGACGGCCATCACCAGGGTCCGCAGGATGATCGTCCCGTAGACGCCCTGGGTGAAGATCTGCTGGAAGTTCGACCAGGTGAACTGGTAGATGACGTTGCCGGTCAGCGCGTCGATCTGGAAGAAGGCGGTCACCAGCATCGCCACCAGCGAGGCGAGGTAGACGACGAGGAACCACGCCAGGGGCGGCGACAGCGTCAGGACGCCACGAAGCCAGGGGCGGCGCCAGAGCGCCGCCCCTGCCTTGTGGCCCCAGCGCGCGGACGCGCTCGGCGCTACCCGGTGATCTGCGTCCAGGCCTGCTGCCACTTGGTGAAGTCCACGCAGTTGTTCTGGCCGTTGTCACAGGTGGCCAGCGGCGTCTTCCAGAACTTGATGGTGGAGAAGTAGGACTCCGGGGCGTTGGCGTGGTAGGCCGCGCAGCCGCCCTTCTGGAGCTGGTTCATGATCGCGCAGGCCTGGGTGTTGGCCGGGGTCTCACCGAAGTAGAGGGCCTCCTCGGCCTGCACCTTGGGCGTCGAGACGTAGGCCATCCACTTGTAGGCGCAGTTGGGGTGCGGCGCGTTGGTCGCGAGCAGCCAGGTGTCGGCCCAGCCGGTAGCGCCCTCGGAGGGGATCGTGTCGGCGACGGCCACTTTGGAGGCCTTCAGCGTGTTGGTCTGGTAGGGCCAGGCCGCCCCCGCGACGACGGCGCCGTTCTGGAACAGCTGGATCTCCTGGCTGGCGAGGTCCCAGTACTTCTTGATCAGCGGGTGCTCGCTCTTCAAGAGATTGACCGCCGCGTTGAACTGGGTCTGGGTCAGCTCATAGGGATCGGTGATCTTGAGAGACGGACGGGACTTCGAGAGGTACAGGGCCGCGTCGGCGATCTGGATCGGGTTGTTGGGAACCGTCAGCTTGCCCTTGTACTTCGAGCTGTACAGCACCGACCAGGAGGTCGGCGCGGTCGAGAAGGTCTTGGTCGAGTAGAGCAGGACGTTGGGCCCGAACTCGTAGGAGACCCCGTAGTGCACCCCGTTGATCGTGTTGAAGGAGGGCGCCTTCAAGAAGGGGTGGAAGTCCTTCCACGAGGGGATCAGCTTGATGTTGACCGGCTTGACGTCCCCGCCGTAGATCAGGCGCAGGTCGGCGTCGCCCGAGGCCGACACCAGGTCGTAGCCCGCGCTCTTGTTCGACAGCAGCGACACCATCTCGCTCGAGGAGCCGGCGTACTTGACGGTCACCTTGCAGCCGGTGGCCTTCTGGAAGGGGTTGACCCACTGGGGCTGGGCGTAGCCCTCCCAGGCCACCAGGCTGAGGGCGCCCTCGCCCTTGCCCACGCTGGCCTGGGGCTTCATCCCCTGGGTCGGCGGCGTCGTGGTCGAGGCCCCCGCGGTCCCCAGCCCCGCCGGCACCACCGAGGCGCCGATCGCCAGCGATGCCGCGCTGGCCGCGGCCAGGTGCCGCACTCTCACCTTGCTCATGCTTCTCCTTTGTCCTACGCCACCGGCCGGTCGGCCGTGGCGGAGATCAGATGGGCGTCCTCTTCGGACCAGCGCAGGGCGACCTGGTCGCCCACCGCCAGCCGCTCGGCGCTGCCCGAGGCATTCTGTCGCACCGCCGTCAGCGTGCGCCCGCCCACGTCGACGCTGACGCGCGTGACCATGCCGAGGTAAGCCACGTCGCTCACCCGGCCCTCGGCCCCCGTCTCGCCGGCGGCGAGCGGCGCCGGGCCGACCGCCACCCGCTCGGGGCGCAGCACGGCCCGGCCGGCCGGGGTCTCGATCACGTTGGAGGTCCCCACGAAGGAGGCCACGAACTCGCTCGCGGGGCGCTCGTAGACCTCGGCCGGGGGACCGACCTGCTCGATCGAGCCGTCGCGGAAGACTGCCAGGCGGTCGCTCATGGTGAGCGCCTCCTCCTGGTCGTGGGTCACGTAGACGAAAGTGATGCCGACCTGGCGCTGGATGCGCTTCAGCTCGACCTGCATCCCCTGGCGCAGCTTGAGGTCGAGGGCGCCGAGGGGCTCGTCGAGCAGGAGCACCGCCGGCTCGTTGACGATGGCCCGGGCCAGGGCCACCCGTTGGCGCTGGCCGCCCGAGAGCTGGGCGGGCTTGCGCTGGGCGAAGGGCTCCATCTGGACCATCGCGAGTGCCTCGTCTACGCGCCGGGTCCGCTCGGCGCGCCCGACCTTGCGCACCCGCAACCCGTAGCCGACGTTCTCGGCGACGCTGAGGTGGGGGAAGAGCGCGTAGTCCTGGAAGACGGTGTTGACCTCGCGCAGGTAGGGGGGTCGCCCGCTGACGTCGACCCCGGCCAGCTCGATGCGACCCGCGTCGGGGACCTCGAAGCCGGCGATCAGGCGCAGCAACGTGGTCTTGCCCGAGCCCGACGGTCCGAGCATGGTGAAGAACTCGCCGCGCGCGATCTCGAGGTCGACCCCGCGAACGGCGACGTGGTCACCGAAGCGCTTGGTGACGCCCTGGAGCGAGACGCCCGAGGCCGTCAGGGTGGGGGCAGGCGCGGTCAGGCTCGACACGTCGTTCCCCCGACCCGCATGGCCCGCACACTACACCGGGGCCCGCGGGGCCCCTCCGGGGCGGCTGGCTACGCCGGCGCCGGTCCGAGCGCGGTGAGGGCCTGGTCGCGCGCGGCCGACGCCTCGGCCAGGGCCAGGCGGTAGCGGGCCCGTGCGGTCACCTTGGCGCCCGGACTGGTCGCGCGCGCCAGCGCGACCTGGAGCTGGTGCTTCGCGCGGGCCACGGCCTTGGCGAAGGCGTGGTTGATCGCGCGCACCTCGAGGCGCCACTGGCGCAGCGCCTGCTTGTGGGTGACGGTCGTGGTGCTCGTCACGGTCGTCGTCGTCGCGCCCGGGGAGGAGGCCATCGCCGGCAGGGGCAGGGCCAGCAGGCTGGCGACGATCACGCCTCCCGCCCACGCCCTGGTCCGCACCATCGCCCTCATCGGGGCTCACGGTACCAAGGTCTCCTTAGAGTTCCCTGTGAGAAGGGGGGGTCCTCGCTGTGGCGGTGCGTGCGACGCCCCGACGGCGCCCCCGGCCTGGGTACGCTCGCCCGGGGAGGTGGCCGTGGCCGCGATTCTGGTGGTCGACGACGAGGTGGGCGTGCGCGAGCTGCTGAGCGACGCCCTGCGCCTGGCCGGCCACGAGCCGGTGGCCGTCGAGAACGGCGAGGAGGCCCTGGTCGCCCTGCGTCGACGGGACTTCGAGCTGTGCGTGGTGGACATCAACATGCCCGGGCTCGACGGCTTCGGCTTCCTCGAGGCCCTGCGCTCCCACGGGGACTCCACGGCGGTCATCCTGCTCTCGGCCCGCGACGCCCCCGCCGACGTGGCGCGGGGCCTGCGCGAGGGCGCCGACGACTACGTGCGCAAGCCCTTCTCGCTCGAGGAGCTGATGCTGCGCGTCGCGGCGATCCTGCGCCGTGCCGGACTCGAGGAGAGCGAGACCCGCCTGCGGGTGGGCCCGCTCGAGCTCTGGGTCGAGGGACACGAGGCGACTCTCGACGGCGAGGTCCTCGACCTGTCGGCGACCGAGTTCCGCCTCCTCGAGGCCCTGCTCGAGCGACGGGGCCGGGTGGCGACCCGCGAGGCGCTGCTCGGCGAGGTCTGGGGCATCGACTTCGAGAGCCAGACCTCGGTGCTCGACACCTACATCTCCTACCTGCGCCGCAAGATCCACCGCGAGGGTTTCGCCCCGATCGTCACGGTGCGCGGGGTCGGCTTCAAGCTGGTCGACGCGGCGACGTGAGGCTCTCGACCCGCCTCAGCCTGGTGCTGGTCGCGGTCACCAGCCTGGTGGCCCTGGCGGTCGGGTGGTACGCGGTGGCGGCGGGGGTGCGCGCCGACTACACCAGCCTCAACGGGACTCTCGGCGCCGTCGCGGCGGCCGGCGTCGGCCACCCCACCACCGCGCTCTCGTCGGCCCTCGCGGTGGTCGAGCAGGAGAGCCTCGACGTCACCTTGGTCCTGGTGGGTCCGGGCGGGGGCGCCACCACCCTGCTCACCGGAAGTGTCTCCCCGCGCACCACCGTGAGTCTGGCCGACGCCCGTGCGGCCCTCTCGGGTCCGCGCTCGAGCGCCGATCTCCCGGGCTTCCTCTACCGGGCGGTCGCGGTCGGTGGCGGCCAGGACCTGGTCGCGATCGTCTCGACGAGGGCCGTGGGCGACCGGGCGCACTCCCTCATCTGGCGGGTCGTGCTGGCGGGGGTGGTGGCGGCGCTGGTCGTCGCCGCGGCCGCGCGCCTGGCGGTGCGCCGCGACCTGCGCGCGGTGGCCGCCCAGGCCGACTACGCCGCCGAGGTCGCCGCCGGACACCTCGACCGGCCGCCGCCCGCGGCCACCGGCAGCGCCGAGACCCGCGAGCTCGCCGAGGCGCTGGCCCACATGGTCACCTCCCTCCAGCGGACCATCGAGGCCGAGCAGCGCGTCGCGCGCGCCACCCAGCAGTTCATCGGCGACGCCTCCCACGAGCTGCGCACCCCGTTGACGGTGCTCTCGGGCTCGGCCGAGCTGCTCGCCCACCCGGACCTCGACGAGGGTGCTCGGGCCCGCGCCCTCGAGCGCATCACCCGCGAGGTCGCGCGCATGGACGCCCTGGTGGGTGACCTATTGCTCCTCGCCCAGGTCGCCGAGCGGCCGGAGGCCGGCGAGGGACGCTGCGACCTGAGCGCCCTCGTGCGCCGCGCGGTGGCCGACTTCGCCTCCGACCATCCCGACCACCCCCTCGAGACCGACGTGACCGCGGGGATCGAGGTCGAGGGCCGGGCCGACTGGGTCGAGCGCATTCTCGCGAACGCCGTGACCAACGTGGCTCGCCACGCGCCGCGAGCCCCCGTGCGCGTGACCCTTCATCGCGCAGCCGACGAGGCGGTCCTGGCGATCGACGACGGCGGCCCCGGCCTCGAGCCCTCGGCGTACGGACGACGGCCCGAGCGCTTCGCGCGCGCCGACCCCTCACGGGCGCGCGCGAGCGGGGGCACGGGGCTCGGGCTGTCGATCATGGACGACCTGGCGCGCGCCCTCGGCGGCGGGCTGACCCTGTCCCCCTCCGCGCTCGGGGGCCTCAGGGTCGAGGTGCGCCTTCGCGTCGCAGCGCCACCCACGTGAAGCGCTGAACCGCCCCGGCGGGCGTGAGGTGGTCCTCGCTCCTCGACTCGACGAGTTCGAACTCGGGGCCGAGCAGCGCGACGATCTCCTCCGTGGAGTAGCGGCGGACCTCCAGGCCCGAGCACTGGGTGGGCCCGTCGTGGGCGAAGACCCCGACGACCACCCCGCCCCCGGGCGCGACCGCCTCCTCGACGAGGGCGCGGTAGCGGTGGGCGTCGACGGGGTCGGTCAGAAAGTGCAGGACCGCTCGGTCGTGCCAGAGGCCGTAGAGGCGTGAGGGCCGCCAGGCCCTCAGGTCACTCGCCACCAGGTGGACCCTCGGGTCCCGGCCCAGGCGGGCCGCCACGTGGGCCAGGGCCGCCTCGGCCACGTCGAGGACCGTCACGTCCTCGAAGCCGCGCGCCAGCAGCTCGTCGACCAGGTTGGAGGCGCCGGCCCCCACGTCGAGCACGCTGGCGCTGGGCTCGGCCACCCGGGCGATCAGCGCCAGGGAGGTGGCCGGCACGCTCTGGTACCACGAGACCTCGTCGACGGCCCGACTCTCGTAGACCGCGGCCCAGTGGGCCCGCGCGTCCACCTCGCTCAGGCCGAGGGGCTGGGCCCTCTGAGGGCCTCGAGGCGGCTGCGGTACTCGGCCTCGTCGATCTCGCCCTTGGCGAGGCGCATCCTCAGGACCTCCTCGGCCTCCGAGAGGCGGCCCCAGCTCCCGGGGGACCCGGCCGGCCCGAGCGGTCGGTGCTGGTGGTGGCGCCCGTAGTGGCGCAGCGCGGCCAGCACGACGAGGGCCAGCAGCAGCCAGAAGAGCACCATCGGCACCAGGCTCCACAGGCCCCAGCCCCATCCCGCGCCCGGACCCCATCCGTATTCGTGGAACATCATCGCGTTCCTCCTCACTCCCCGTTTCCCACGGTATCGCTGGGCCGCCCGGAACGTCCCCGGGCGGCCCAGTCACACTCCAGCGCCGGGGGCTAACCGGCCCGTGAGAGGGGGGACAATTCTCCCTAAGAGGTCGACGCGGCGAGGGACCCGGTGAGCCCGGGCCCACCCGACGGTGCCGCACCGCGATGGCTAGGGTGGCCCGATGGACGTGCGCTACCGCCTCGCAGCCCTCGACTGCCCTGACCCCCTGGCCCTGGCCGACTTCTACTCGCGCATCCTCTCGCTGAGCGTCGAGCCCCTCGGCGACTTCCCGCCCGAGAAGGTGGTGTGGATCGAGCTCCTGAACGAGGGTCACCCCACCCTCGCCTTCCAGAAGGTGGACAACTACGTCGCCCCGACCTGGCCCGAGGGCCCGGTCCCCCAGCAGCTCCACCTCGACCTCGAGGTGGACGACCTCGACGCGGGGGAGGCCTTCGTGCTGGGCGAGGGCGCCACCAAGGCCGAGTTCCAGCCCGGGAAGAACTTTCGCGTCTACCTCGACCCGGTGGGCCACCCCTTCTGCCTGGTGCTGGCGAACTCCGCTGACGAGTAGGGCCGGGGAGGGCCCCACCGGGGCCGTGTAGACTCCTCCTTCGCGTCTCGGGTGACCGGGACCGTGGACCTGTGGTGCAGCTCGGAGTGCACGCCGCCCTGTCAAGGCGGAGGTCGCGGGTTCAAATCCCGTCAGGTCCGCTCCGCCGCCGAGAGGCGACGGGTGCGGTCGAGTAGCTCAGTTGGTAGAGCGCGCGCCTGAAAAGCGCGAGGTCACCGGATCGACGCCGGTCTCGACCACCAGGCACGTCACGAAGCGACGAGGGGGATCACGTGTCCGACCTGCCCGCCATCACGCCGGCCGTCGTCGGGGCCGACCCCGCGACACCCTGGCCCGGGGCCGAGTGGCCCCGCGGCGAGGCTTCTTCGGCCCTGGTGGCCGCGGCCGACCAGGCCTTCGAGGACCCCGCCTTGGCCGAGACCCAGGCCGTGGTGGTGGTGCGCGCCGGGCGGGTCCTCTACGAGCGCTACGCCGGTCAGCTCGAGTTCTTCGACCGCGACCCCGAGCCCGTCGGGCCCGACACCCCCTTGTTGTCGTGGTCGATGGCCAAGTCGATGCTCCACTTCATCGTCGGCACCCTGGTGGACGAGGGGCGCCTGCACCCCGACGAGCCGGCCCCGGTCCCCGAGTGGCGTGACCCCAGCGACCCGCGCAGCCGCATCCTGCTGCGCGACCTGCTCGCGATGCGTGACGGTCTCGACTTCGTCGAGCAGTACACCTTGGGCGAGACGAGCGACGTGATCGAGATGCTCTTCGGCGAGGGTCAGCGTGACGTCGCCGCCTACACCGCCGCCAAGGGGCTGGCCCACGAGCCCGGCACGGTCTTCAACTACTCGAGCGGCACCACCAATGTCCTCAGTCGGATCGTCGCCGACCACGTGGGCTACGGCGACGCCTACCGGACCTACCTCACCGAGCGGCTCTTCGGGCCTCTCGGCATGACCAGCGCGCGGCCGGGCTTCGACGAGTCGGGGGTGTGGATCGCCTCGAGCTTCCTGCACGCCACCGCGCTCGACTTCGCCCGCTTCGGCCTGCTCTACCTGCGCGGGGGTCAGTGGGAGGGCCGCCAGCTGGTGAGCCGGGCCTGGGCCGAGACGGCCCAGCGCCCCACCAGCCGCGACCCCGAGAGCCCCGACTACTACTCCTGGCAGTGGTGGGTGACCGGGGACCGCTTCGGGACCTACTGGGCCAGCGGCTACGAGGGCCAGCAGATCTCGATCGCCCCGGCCCTCGACACGGTCCTCGTGCGCCTGGGCAAGACCCCCGAGGACGAGGCGCGGGGCCTCTTCGACTGGCGCGAGCGGGTACTGACGACCCTGGCCTAGGCGCCCTCGTAGTCGAAGCCGAGCTCCGGCGCCGAGTAGACGGCGAGGAAGGGCCAACCGCGCTCGGCGGCCCGCGCGGCGCAGGTCCCGCCCCGGTCCACCAGGGCCAGGATCGCCACCACGATGCCTCCCGCCTCGGCGACCACGTCAGCCGCCTCGAGCGGGCTGGTGCCGCGGGTCACCGTGTCCTCGGTGATCACCACGTGGTCCCCCGGGCCCAGCACGCCGGCGATGCGCCCGCCGGCCCCGTGGTCCTTCGTCTCCTTGCGCACCGAGAAGGCCCGCAGGGACCGGGCGCGCGTGGCGGCCACCGCGGCGCTGACGAAGGCCAGTCCGTCGGCCCCCATCGTCAGCCCCCCGAGGGCCGTCGTCGACGCGGGCAGGCGTTCGAGCACCAGGTCGGCCACGTCGACCATGACCTCGGGGGCGAGGATCGTCTGCTTGGAGTCGATGAACCAGCTCGAGGTCCGACCGGACTTCAGGACGAACTCGCCGCGGCGCACCGAGTGGGTGAGCAGGTGCTCGCGGACTCGCTCGTAGGCGCTCATCGCAGGTGCACCGCGCCCTGGCCCGCGTGGACCTCGCCCACGACCGTGGCACCCAGGCCGGCCGCGCGGGCCAGGGCCACGGCGGCCTCGGCTCCCGAGCCGTCGAGGGCGAGGACCATCCCGAGACCGCAGTTGAAGACTCGGACCATCTCCTCTGACGAGACCGACCCGCGCCGCTGGATCTCGAAGAAGATCTCGGGCGTCTCGAAGGAGGTCATGTCGATCGTGGCGTCGACGTCGCCGGGCAGGACCCGGGCGACGTTGCCGACGATCCCCCCGCCGGTGATGTGAGCGGCGGCGTGCAGTCCGCGCCCGAGGTCGTCGCGCAGGGTCACGACCGCCGGGGCGTAGATGACCGAGGGCTCGAGGAGGGCGTCGGCCAGGCTGGACGCGGAGCCGTCGAAGGCGGGACCGTCGAGGTCGGCGTCGGCGAAGACCCGGCGCACCAGGGAGAAGCCGTTGGAGCGCAGGTTGGGGCTGGCGAGGCCGACGAGCACGTCGCCCGGGCGTACCCGGGCCGGTCCGAGCTCTTCGCCGTGCTCGACCACCCCGACCGCGCAGCCCGCGAGGTCGAGGTCGCCCTCGCCCATGACCCCGGCGTGCTCGGCCGTCTCGCCCCCGAGGAGGGCCACGCGCGCGCGCCGACAGCCCTCGGCGACGCCCTCGACGATCTCGACCACCCGGTCCGGGTCGAGCCGCCCGACCGCCAGGTAGTCGAGCAGGAAGAGCGGCTCGGCCCCCGCGCACACCAGGTCGTCGACCAGCATGGCCACCAGGTCGATGCCCACGGTGGAGAGCCGCCCGACCCGTCGGGCGACCTCGAGCTTGGTACCGACCCCGTCGGTGGAGGCGACCAGGACGGGGCGCTGATAGCGGTCGACGTCGAGGGCGAAGAGCCCGGCGAAGCCGCCGATCCCCCCGAGGACCCCGGGCCGACGAGTCGCCGCGACCGCGTCGGCGAAGCGGGCCACGGCCGTGTCGCCCGCCTCGATCGAGACGCCGGCCCCTTCGTAGGTCGCGCCGCCGGCAAGGTCGAGCAGGCGACTCACCAGCGCTGTCCCGCTCGGCCGAGGCTCACGGGCACCGGCGCCGGGTACTCCCCCGTGAGACAGGCGTCACAGCACTCCCCGGTCAGGCCGATGGCCTCGCGCAGGTTGGCCAGGGTGATGAACTCGAGCGAGTCGCAGCCGATGAACTCACGCATCTCCTCGGGCGAGTGGGTGGCGGCCAACAGCTCCTCGCGGTTCGGGGTGTCGATGCCGTAGTAGCAGGGCCACATGAACGGCGGCGAGGAGATGCGCAGGTGCACCTCGGCCGCGCCCGCGTCGCGCAGCATCGCCACCAGGGCCCTGGTCGTGGTCCCGCGCACGATCGAGTCGTCCACCACGACCAGGCGCTGGCCGCGGATGGTCTCGGCCAGCGGATTGAGCTTTCGCCGCACCGAGGCGGCCCGCAGGTTCTGGTCCGGGGCGATGAAGGTCCGTCCGATGTAGCGGTTCTTCACCAGCCCGAAGCCAAAGGGAGTGCCCGAGGCCCGCGCGAAGCCCTCGGCGGCCGGCACCCCCGAGTCGGGGACCCCGGTGACGAGGTCGGCCTCGACGGGGGCCTGGGCGGCCAGCAACTCGCCCATGCGCCGGCGCGCGTTGTGGACCTGGCGGCCCATGAGGTAGGCGTCGGGCCGGGCGAAGTAGACGAACTCGAAGATGCAGAGCCGCTCCAGCGCGTCGGGCTCGAGCAGCTGGCGCGAGACCGGCCCCTCGGCCGTGATGGTCAGGTGCTCTCCCGGGGCGATCTCACGCACGAAGGCGGCGCCCATCACGTCGAGCGCCGGCGACTCGCTGGCGACGACCCATCCCTCGGGGTGGTCCTCCGTGCCGAGACGCCCAAGGCAGAGGGGTCGCAGGCCGTGGCGGTCGCGCACCGCGTGGACGCGGCCCGCCTCGAGCAGGACCATCGAGAAGGCGCCCTCCACGCCGGCCAGCACCGAGGAGAGCGCCGCGTCGAGGCTCTCGCCGGACTCGACGCGGCGGGCCAGCAGCTCGGCGAGGAGGTCCGAGTCGGACATCATGGAGGTCACGGCGAGGGCGGCGCCGCTCGCCAGCGCCGGGGTGTTGGTGAGATTGCCGTTGTGGGCGAGGGCGAAACCGGCCTCGCCGGCCGAGCGGTAGACCGGCTGGGCCGCCGTCCAGTTGGCCGAGCCCGAAGTCGAGTAGCGGGTGTGGCCGATGGCGTAGGAGGCGGCCAGGGCCCGCAGCGTGTGGTCGGCGAAGACGTGGCTCACCAGCCCGTTGTCCTTCACCACGGTGATCTGGCGGCCGGTGTAGGTGGCCATGCCCGCCGACTCCTGGCCGCGGTGCTGGAGGGCGTAGAGCCCGTCGTAGCAGAGGTGGGCCACGTCACGGCCCGCAGCCACAATCCCTACGACGCCGCAGGCCTCATCCATGCGGTGCCCACCTTATGCGGTGGGGGGCACGGGGGTGTCTAGCCTGGCGGCGTGATCGACCTGCACTGCCACTCGGTCTTCTCCGACGGCACCGACAGCCCCGCGGCCCTGGCCGCCGAGGCCGCTCGGCTGGGTCTGACCGCGATCGCCCTGACCGACCACGACACGACGGCCAGCGCCGCCGAGATGGCCGAGGCCTGCGCCCGTGAGGGCGTCGAGCACGTGGTCGGCGTCGAGATCTCCCTGGTGGACCCGCTGTTCCCCGTCACCCGCAGCGACGGGCGCACCGAGGCGCGCCACGTGCACGTGCTCGGGTACTTCCTCTCGCTCGAGCCCGAGGATCCCTTCCAGCGACTGCTCGTGGAGATCCGCGAGGACCGCGTCGCGCGCAACCATCGCCTCGTCGAGCGGCTCAACGAGCTGGGTTTCAGCCGGGTCACCTACGAGGACCTGGTCACGCGGGCCCGCGCCGAGGACTCGGTGGGTCGGCCCCACGCGGCGGCCGCGATGTTCGACCTGCACCCCGAGATCGTCGGGCCGCGCACTCCTGAGAACTGGTCGCGCCTCTTCGAGGAGTGGCTCGGCGACGGGGCGCGCGCGTACGTCGGACGCCTGAGCGTCGACCTGGAGGTGGCCGTCGAGCGCAGCCGCGGCTCGGGCGTCGCGCTCAGCGTGGCCCACCCCCACCTCAACTACCTGCCCCACGCCGGGGCGGCCGAGGTCGCCACCGAACTGCCCCGGATGCTGTCGAGCCTGCGCGAGCGCGGACTCGTCGGCGCCGAAGCCCACTACGGCTCGGCGACCGTCGACATGCGCGCGGCCCTCCTGCGCGCCGCGCGCTCTGCCCGCCTCGTGCCCACCGGGGGCAGCGACTACCACGGCGCGGTGCGCGAGGTGCGCCTGGGGGTCGGAGCGCGCGGTGACCTGCGGGTGCCCGACGAGGTCCTGAGCGAGCTGCGCGAGGCGGTGGCCTAGAGCCGGTAGAGGGCCCGGGCGTTCTCGCCCGCAACCCACTCGACCACCCGACGGGCCTGGGCCTCGCTCCAGTCCCCCTGGTCCACCCACTGGCCAAGCACCCGGGTCATCGCCCGGCGCCACAGAGTCGCCCCCAGCAGGTGCAGCTCGGCCGGACCCCACGCGTCCGAGGAGAAGAGCTGCTTGGCGAAGGGGGCCAGGGCGAAGGACTCGGCCACCACCTGGGTGCTCTGGGCACCGGCGTAGTTGATCCCCTCGCCAACGTCGAAGTAAACGTGGGGGAACATCTGGGCCAGGTAGGCGGCCTCGCGGTGGTAGGGGTAGCAGTGCAGCAGCACCACCGGCGTGCCCGCGGACTCGCTCTCGCGCAGGAAGGGTGTGAGCAGGCTCGGATTAGCCCGGTGCAGCGTCAGGTCGGTGTCGCCGAAGCCGGTGTGGATCTGCAACGGCAGGCCCGCGTCGATCCCCGCCCAGAGCAGGTGGGCGAGCAGCACCGGTTCGTCGACGCGGGTCGTGCGCGCACGCTGGGCGTCGAGCGCGGCCCGCAGCTCAGGGGCTGTCGGCCGGCGGGTGTCGATGTCGAAGCCCGCCCGGTAGGCGAGAACACTCTTCGTGCCGACCACCCCGCGGGCTCGCGCCGCCCCGAGCTCCTCCTCGAGGGCCTCGGCGAAGCGGGTCGAGGGGGTCTCCTCGGCGAGCAGCCTCTCGGCGATGGCCTCGAGGCGCACCACCTCTCGGGTCGTGGCCGCGCCCACCTCGGCCATCTCCTCGAGCCCGAGGAGGCCGTCGGCGTTGAAGCCGGTGTCGATGAGGTAGGTGGCGATGCCGCTCGCACGTAGCAGTCGGCGGTTCACCTCCTCGGGACCCAGCTCGAGGCGTCGCTCGACGTACTGGGCGCCGCTCACCTCGCCCTCGAGCCCGAGCAGGGGCGCGCAGTGGCGCAAGAGGGCGAAGCCCACCGGCGAGTCGAAGCTGGAGATCCCCGGAGCGGCCGGGCGATCCGACTCGGTGATCACCGACTCGAAGGCGGCGAGGTCTTGAGGGTCGCGCAGGGCTCCGTGGACGTGGTGGTCGACGAGGGGGATGGTCGCGAGCAGCTCGGCGAGGCTCATTTCACCACCCCGCGTAGGGGGCGACCAGCTCGTCGCTGACCCGACCGGCCGCGGCGTCGGCGATCGCGGTGACCAGGATCTCGACCCCCCGGTCGACCTCCTCGTCGGTGATGACGAGGGGCGGGGTGATCTCGAGGGTGTTGCCGCCGACGTAGAAGACGGCCGCCCCCAGCTCGAAGGCCCGGTAGACGGTCTTGGCGGCCAGCGCCTTCGCGGGGACCTTGGTCGTGCGGTCCTCCACCAGCTCGCAGCCGATCGACAGCCCGTGGCCGCGCACGTCGCCGATCTGGGGCAGGTCGGCGGCCCGCAGGCCAGCGCGCAGGCGCTCTCCGGCCGCGCGCGCCCGCGCGGGGAGGTCCTCATCGACCAGGGTGCGCAGCACCGCCCGGCCGACCGCGGCGCAGATCGGGTTGCCGGCCGTCGTCAAGAGCGCGGTCGCCGGCGGCCCGTCGAGAATCCAGGCCGGTCCCACGCAGGCCGACAGGGGCAGGCCACCTCCGAGCACCTTGCCGAAGCAGACGACGTCAGGGACGATCCCCTCGATCTGGAAGGCGTGCAGCATGCCCGAGCGGCCGAGTCCGACCTTCACCTCGTCGACGATGAGCACGACGCCGGCCGCGCGACAGCGCTCGGCGCACCCGCGCAGGAACCCTTCGGGAGGCACGACCATCCCGCCGTCGGCGAGGAAGGGCTCGACGATCATCGCCGCGACGTCGCCGCGGGCCAGCGCGGCGTCGATGGCGGCGAAGCTGGCGGCCAGGGCGGCCGCCGCCGGGTCCTCGCCCGCCGGGGGGCGGTAGGGGTTGGGGTAGGGGACGAACAGGACGTCGGGGTCGGCCGCCACCGAACCGGCCTCGATGTGGACCCCCGAGGCGCCCAGGGCCACGCCGACCCCTCCGTGGTAGGAGTGCTCGAAGGCGAGGATGGTGCGCTTGCCGGTGGCCAGACGCACCGCGCGCAGCGCCACGTCACAGGCGTCGGAGCCGGCGTGACCGAGGTAGACCCGCCGGTCCCCCTCCCCGGGCGTGAGCGCGAGCAACTCCTCGGCGAGCCCCACCGAGTCGGGGTGTACCGAGGAGAGGCCGCCCGACCCGGGCGGTGCCTGCACCGCCCGGGTCACGGCCTCGACGATCGCGCGATGCCCGTAGCCGAGCCCCGAGGCGGTCCAGGTCGAGGTGAGGTCGAGCACGCGACGCCCCCCGGCCTCGATGAGCCACGACCCCTCCCCCGAGACCGCGGCCAGCGGGAAGAAGCGCAGCTTCTCGATGCCGGCCACCGCGGCGAGGTCGCGTCGGTACAGGTCGGCCGCCGCGGGTGCCAGGGAGGAGAGGTCGGGCTCCACGGACTACTCCCCCGAGGTGGGCAGGTGGGCCTCGACCCCCGGCGCCAGCAGGTCCTTGCCGACCGGACCGGCCTCCTCGGGCTCCGAGGAGAGACCGGCGGCCACCTTGTCGGCCAGACCCGGCCAGAAGAGGGTGATCAGCAGGCCGACCCCGAGGACCATGAAGGCGATGAAGGGCGCGGCCGACCACTCCGTCTGGCTCTTGACGTTGTAGTAGAAGACGAGGATCATCAGCACCGCGCCGAGGATCGGCAGGATCACCTCGACGGCCTTGTCCTTGCGCTCGGTGAGCAGGTGCTTGATGGTACCCAACTCCATCATGAAGTAGGCGAACATCAGGGTCATCGCGCCGATGGTGGCGTAGTAGAAGTAGTAGTCCAGCGCCGCGTCGCCCGTGCCGACCACCGGGTGCTTGGTGATCCCGCCGATGATCGCGAGCAGCATCGAGATCCCCGTCACGGTGAGGATGGCGTTGATGGGCTGGGAGTGCTTGGCGTCCAGCTTCGACCAGGACTTGGGGCCCAGGCCGTCACGGCTGAAGACCCACATGAGCCGCCCCGAGGTCGCGACCGAGGCCAGGTGACAGGCGAAGGCCGAGATCACCGCGGCGAAGGAGATGACCAGGGAGAACCAGGTCCCGATGTAGGTCTTGCCGAGCGTGGTCAGGGAGTTGCCCTGAGTGGCGAACTGGTGCAGACCGGCGGCGTTGGTGCCGTAGCCGATCGTCTGGGCGAACATCACCATGATGAACAGCACCGCGGTGAGGGCCACGGCCCACGTGAGGGCGCGCGGGATGTTGCGCTTGGGGTCGTCGGTCTCCTGCCCGAGCGCCGCGCAGCCCTCGAAGCCCGCCCACGAGAGGAAGGCGGCGACGACCGCGCCCATGATGGTCGAGAAGCTGTTGCCCTTCAAGGAGAAGGTGCTCCAGTCGACCCCGGTGGAGTGGGCGCCGCCCTTGGCGATGATGACGATGGTCAGGATCGTCATGCACACGATGCCCAGGCCCTCGATGGCCAGCAGGGCTCGCGCCACCGTCTGGATGTCGCGGGTGTTGAAGAACAGGGCGAGGACCGCAGCGATGAGCGCGGCCAGGACCCAGGGCACGTGGGGCGGGTGGGCCGATCCGCTGTCGGCGGCCGCGAGGAAGGCGTTGAGGAAGCTCGACACCGCCCCGAGGCAGCAGATCGCGAAGAACACGTAGGTCACCATGACGGCGAAGCCGGCGATGAAGCCGGCCCGCTTGCCGATGGTCAACCCGACCAGGGCGTAGGAGCTCCCGGCGTGCGAGTAGCGCTGGGTCAGGCGGATGAAGCCGTGGCCGATCAGCGCGATGCCGACGGCACCGAAGAGGAAGACCAGCGGCACGGACTTGCCGACCACCGAGACCGTCCCCTGGCCGTTGCCCGACATCGCGAGCGTCGGGCCGACGATGCCCAGCGAGAGGGCCACCGCCCCCCACAGCTTCAACTTGCGCTTGCCCACCGTTGGTGAGGCCGTCTCATTGCTCATACTGCGTTGTCCCCCTCTGTCGTTGCTACTTGGTACTGCGACCTCGGATCCCTCTAGGCCGACCAGGCGAAGGTCAGGCGCTCGGCGACGGCGGCGATGCCCTCGGCCGCGACCAGGTCGGCCTCGTGCTGGCGGACCGCCAGGATCGTCTCGACCAGGGCCTCGCCGAGGACCTCGCGCATCGTGGAGGAGGCGGCGAAGCGCTCGAGGACCAGGGCGTGGTCCGCGCCGACCAGGTGGATGCCCCGCTCGTCGCGCTCGGCCTCAGTCAAGTTGGCCGGGTCGACGGTGGTCTCGGGGCCGAGCGCCTCGCGGGACTCGATCGCCCGACGCGCCACTCCGACGAGGGCCGCGTAGGCGGCGTAGATGTTGGCGGCGGGGTCGACGCACTTGACCTCGACGTTCGCCCCGTGGGGGTTGCCCAGGGTCGCCGCGCACAGGCGCACCGCGGCCTCGCGGTTCTCCAGGCCCCAGCAGGCGTACGCCCCCGACCAGGTCGAGGGCTGCAGCCGCATGCTCGACAGCACCGAGGAGGCCAGCACGCCGGCCATCTCGGGCAGGTAGCGCACGTAGGCGGCGAGGATGCTCTCACCCTCGGGGGTCAGCCCGTGGGGGCCCTCCCCTCCGGACAGCAGCGGCCGACCACCGTGGTGGAAGGAGAGGTGGGAGTGGGCCCCGTTGCCGATGGCGTCGGCGAAGGGCTTGGGCGAGAAGGAGGCCCGAAAGCCGCAGGCGCGCGCGACGCGCGAGATGACCACCCGCACCAGCACGTTCAGGTCGGCGGCCGCGAGCGGCGTCGCGGGGGCCACCGACAGCTCGAACTGGCCCGGCCCGTACTCGGCGTGGAACTGCTCGAGGGGCACGCCCACGGACTCGAGGGCGCGGCTGAGCGCGTCGACGAAGGGCTCGTAGGAGCTGAGCCGCGTCCAGCCGTAGGCCGCTCCGCCGAGTGGACCCCCGTCGTCGTACATCGTGAACTCGACCTCGGTGGCCGCCTGGATCGAGAGCCCGGCGGCGGCCGCCTGGCTCATCTGGAGACGCAGCGCCGTCCTCGGGCAGTACTCGAGGGCAACCCCGTCCTGGTCGACCAGGCTCAACGGGGTCCAGGCGACGCCCTCTCCCAGGTCGACGAGGACGTCGAGATCGGCGCGCAGGCGCATGTCACCCACCGCCGAGAAGCGCGGCGTCATGCACAGCAGGTCGTCGGCGCCGAAGACGGCCCAGGAGTTGGAGGCCCCCAGCCCCGAGCGGTTGAAGGCGCCGAGTCGCTCGAGGGGCACCTGCTTGGCGCGCAGCACCCCCGAGGAGTCCACGTAGGTTCCTCTGACGACGCGCACGCCGCGCTCGTTCAGGGCCTCGACCCGCGACGCCACCGTGGCCTCGTCGGCGACCGGCGTCTGCGGTGCCACCTCCGCCATGGGGGTCGTCAGCCACGACGGCAGCTGAACGTTTGATTTCATTGGCGCGGACGATAGCATCGCGTGAAACGGAACTCAAGCAAAAGCGGGGAGCGTGCCATGTGCCGGTTGATGGGCTTCGCTGCCGCAGAGCGAGTGGGTGCGCGCGCGGCGGTCGGCCCGGTCGCCTTCGACGATTTCATCGAACTGTCACGACTCCATCACGACGGCTGGGGCTACGCCACCTCCGATGAGCCCGGTCAGGTCGAGGTCTACCGTTCGCCCCAGGCGGCCCTCGACGACCCCCACCTGAGCGCGCTGCGCGCGGACCGGGCCCGCGCCGGCATCGTCCACCTGCGCTGGGCCTCCTTGGGCCTGCCGGTGCGCGAGGAGAACAGCCATCCCTTCGTCGCCGACCACGATGGCCCCATCGCCTTCGCCCACAACGGCTCGGTGCGCGATCACGCGGAGATCGAGCCACTGCTCGGCGAGGAGCAGCGCGCGCTGCGCCGCGGCGACACCGACTCCGAGCTCTACTTCCTGCTCTTCCTGCGCTCGCTCACCCGCCACCATGACGTCGGGGACGCGCTGCGCGCGACGGTCGAGGCGATCCGGTCCTTCGCCCCCGTCGCCAGTCTGAACGCCGTCGTGCTCACCAGCGAGGAGCTGTGCGTCGTCCACTCCCACACCGGCATGCCGATGCCGGTGGCCGACCTCGAGGAGTCCTGCGGGTCGCTCGACAAGGTGCCACCGGCCCACCTCGACCGCTACTTCGATCTCGCCTGGACGGAGGGACCCGGCGTCGTCGCGGCCGCCCACGCCGGCCTGACCGGCGAGTGGGAGACGCTGCCCCCGGACTCGCTGTTGCGCGTGCGACGCGATGACCTCTCGAGCGCGGTCACCGCGATCTAGACCGGAGCCTCGAACCTCGGGCGCCGGGTCGATCGATACCGGTGAGAACCCCCGTCCGGACCGCCGAGGGGCCCCTCGGTACGCTACGGAGATGGCCCAACCCGCGCCGAGCGAAGAGGAGGCCCCGCGCTCGGTGATGGAGAGGCTGCGTCTGCGCGCGGCCACCTTGACCCCCGGGGAGCGCAAGATCGCGCGCGCCCTGATGGCCGACTACCCCGCCGCCGGGCTGCGCACCTCGGCTGAACTGGCCCGCCGCGCGGGGGTGAGCGCCCCCACGGTGGTGCGCTTCGCGGTGCAGCTGGGCTTTCCGGGCTACCGCGAGCTCCAAGACGCCATCCGCGCCGAGCTTTCCGAGCGCATGGCTTCGCCCCTCACCCTCGACTCCCCCGTCACCTCGTCGGACTTCCTCTGCCAGCGCGCCTGGACGATCCTGGGCGGGGGCCTGCAGCGCACGATGTCCACCATCTTGAAGGCCGACCTCGATCGAGCGGTCGACCTGCTGGCCGACCGGCGTCGACCGGTCGTCAGCTTCGGGGGGCGCTTCACGCACCTCGCCGCGGAGTACCTCGACCACCACCTGCGAATGATGCGCCCCGGCACCCGACTGCTGACGTGGCGACAGCAGCCCGAGTCGGGCTTCCTCGCCGACGTCGGCCCCCGCACCGTCGTCGTGGCCTTCGACGTGCGCCGCTATCAAGAGGACGTCGTCGCGCTGGCCCAACTGGCCGCCGAGCGCGGCGCCACGGTGATCCTCGTCACCGATCCCTGGATGTCGCCCATCTCGGCGGTCGCCGACGTGGTGCTGCCGGCGGCGGTCGAGTCGATCAGCTCCTTCGACTCGATGACCTCGGTCATCGCGGTGGTGGACGTCCTGGTCGCCGGGCTCTACGCCCGCCTCGAGAACTCCGCACGCCAACGCATGGAGCTGATCGAGTCCGGTCGTGAGGAGCTCGGGCCGAAGCCCACTCGGGCCGAGTGAAACGTCCATTTCAGATTGACAACCAGCCTGATATCGTGAACGTCTAGAGTCGCGCGACCCGCGGGTCGCGCAAGGGCCGTGAGGGAGGTGCCGTGCCCAGTCCCCTGGTCGACGCCTGGCGCCGGGCGCGCGCCCTGGGCCGACGTCCCATGCAGGTCCCCGGCCACAAGATGCGTTACACGAATGACGCGCAGGGTTGGGCCCACGAGTTCGTCGGCGACACGGTGCGCGACGACGTCCCCCTCCAAGGTGGTGTTGACGACAACGCCTACTCCCAGGGCTACCTCACCGAGGCCGAGACGCTCTGGGCCGAGGCCATCGGGGCCGACCACAGCCGCTTCCTCGTCGGCGGCTCCTCCCAGGGCAACATCGCCGCCCTGGCGACGGTGGGCGACGAGGACATCCCCCTCGCCATCGACCGCACCTCCCACCGCAGCACCCAAGCGGGCCTCGTGCTGATCGGCGCCAAGCCCCAATGGATCTACCCCCGCCTCCATCCCGAGTTCAACATCCCCATCGGCGTGGCCCCGGAGTCCCTGGCCGGGGTCGACCCCTCGGTCAACGGCTTCTTCGTCACGTCGCCCTCGTACGTCGGCACCCTGAGCGACGTGGCCGGCCTAGCGGCAGTCTCCCGCCGCCACGGCGAGCCGCTCATCATCGACCAGGCCTGGGGCGCCCACCTCGACTTCCTGGCCGGTCGCGGGGCCATCGCCCAGGGCGCCGACTTCGCCGTGACCAGCGTCCACAAGACCCTGCTCGGCTATTCCCAGACGGCCGTCGTGAGCATGCGCGACGGCGTCCTCCCGCGCTCGACCCTCGACCGCTGGGTCGACCTCACCTCGACGACCTCGCCCTCGGGGACCCTCATGGCCTCGATCGACGGCTCGCGCCAGGCGATGGTCGAGGGGGGAGCCGCCCGCCTCGAGGTGCTGATCGAAGCGGTGGACGGCGCACGACGGCGATTGGCTCGGGTGCCGGGACTCGCCGTCGTCACCGACGAGACCGCGGGCTGCGCGGTCGACCCGACCAAGCTGACCTTGATCCTGCCGGGCACCGGCGCCGATGGCGTGCGCCTCGGCAAGGCGCTCTGGGAGATGGGGCACGGACCCGAGGCGGCCGACCACGACACCGTCGTCCTGACGACCAGCGTCGCCGACGAGCCCGAGTGGGTCCTCCAGTTCGCCGACCTGCTGGCCGACCTCGTCGAGGCTCACCGTCGAGAGGCCCGGCGGGCCTCACCCCTGTCGATCTGGCAGGTCGAGCCCGAGGTCGTGCTCACTCCGCGCGAGGCCTTCTTGCGCGAGCGGCGCCGCGTGGCGATGGCCGACGCGGTGGGTCAGGTCAGCGCGGAGCAGTTCTGCCCCTACCCCCCCGGCGTGCCCCTGCTCGCTCCCGGCGAGCGGGTCACCCGCGAGTCAATCGAGGCGATCCGGGCGGCCAGCGCCACCTGTCGCATCGCCTACTGCTCGGACCCGACCCTCGAGACCATCCTCGTCGTCAGCGACTGAGGGCTCAGCCGAGTCCGAGGGCGTCGACCAGCGCCGCCTCGCGCCGACCCGTGACCCGCTCGAGGGGGAGGCGAAGCACCGTGGCGAGCTCGACCTCGTCCCCGCCGGCTTGACCGATCACCACGCAGGGCACGCCGGCCGCACTGGCCCGCTCCAACAGCCCCTCGGCGTCAGAGGTGGCGAGCAGGTAGCGACCGGGGACCTCGGTGAAGAGCTCCTCGCGCGACTCGATCTCCGGGGCGCTCACCCCGAGCCCGGCCACCGCGGCCATCTCCGCGAGGGCGACGGCGAGACCGCCGCCGGCGACGTCGTGGACCGCGGTCAGCTCGCTCGCCTCGCCGGCCACGACCCGCGCGACCTCGCCGGCCACGAAGCGAGCGGTGCGCGAGAGCAGCGGACCGTCGAAGCTGGCGAGCTCCCCGTGGGTCCGGCCGCGATGGCGCGCCCACCGGGTCCCGCCGAGGGGGAAGGGGCGAGCGCCGGCGTCGCGGCGCTGGCCCACCAGCACGACGGCGTCGCCGCTGCGCCACGACCACCCGGGCGGCGGGGCGACCAGGCGCTCGACGAGGCCCACCAGGCCGACCACCGGGGTCGGGTCGATGTCGCGCCCGGCGCTCTCGTTGTAGAGCGAGACGTTGCCGCCCACCACCGGGATCGAGAGCGCCCGGCAGGCCTCGGCCATGCCGTCGACCGACTCGGAGAGCTGCCACATCACCTCGGGGTGCTCGGGGTTGCCGAAGTTGAGGCAGTTGACGAGCGCGGCGGGCGTGGCCCCGACGCAGGCGAGGTTGGCCATCGCCTCGGCGACCGTGAGGGCCGTCCCCCGGCGGGGGTCGATCGAGCACCAGCGAGGATTGGAGTCGGTGGTCAGCGCGAAGCCCCGGTCGCTGGCGGGCAGCCCCGGACCGGCTAGGCGCAGGAGGGCCGCGTCGCGACCTGGACCGACGACGGTGTTGAGGAAGAGCTGACTGTCGTACTGGCGGTAGACCCAGGCGGGGTCCTCGAGGAGCCCGAGCAGGTCGGCCGCGAGGTCCCCCAACGGCTCGTCCTCGGTGGGGTCGTCGAGGGCCCAGGCGGCGAGTTCCTCAGGCGCCCGGCGGGGTCGGTCGTAGAGGGGGGCCTCGTCGGCCAGTGAGGCGGCCGGCACCTCGGCCAGCACCTCGCCGTCGAAGCCGCGGCGCACCCGCAGCATCCCGACCTCGCGCCCGTCGGCCAGCCGGTCGGGCTCGACCACCCGGCCCACCACGCTGGCGCGCACCTCCCAGCGCCGACAGACCTCCTCGACGGCCGGCCAGCCCTCGGGGGTGATGATGGCGAGCATCCTCTCCTGGCTCTCGGAGGTCATGATCTCGTAGGGCTCCATGCCCTCCTCGCGCAGGGGCACCGCGGTGACGTCGACGTCCATGCCGACTCGCCCTCGCGCGGCCGTCTCACTGGTCGCACAGACCAGCCCGGCCCCGCCGAGGTCCTGGATTCCCACCACTAGCTGGCGGTCGAGCATCTCGAGGCAGGCCTCGATCAGGCGCTTCTCCTCGTAGGGGTCGCCCACCTGGACGCTGGGGCGCTTGGCCTCGTCGAGCTCGCTGCGCCCGCCCTCGGCGGCGAATCCGGCCGAGGCCAGCACCGAGACCCCGCCGATGCCGTCGCGCCCGGTGCGCGACCCCAGCAGCACGGCCAGGTTGCCCACCCCGCTCGCGACGCCGAGCACCAGTCGCTCGCGCGGCAGGGCTCCGGCGCACAGCACGTTCACGAGGGGGTTGCCGGCGTAGCAGCCGTCGAAGGTCAGCTCCCCGCCGACGGTCGGCACCCCCACGGAGTTGCCGTAGCCGGAGATGCCCGAGACGACGCCCTCGAGCAGCCAGCGCTGGCGGGCCTCCTCGAGCGGCCCGAAGAAGAGCGGGTCCATGACCGCGAGCGGGCGGGCACCCATCGTGAAGACGTCACGCAGGATCCCCCCCACACCGGTCGCCGCGCCCTGGTAGGGCTCGATCGCCGAGGGGTGGTTGTGGCTCTCGATGCGCACCGCCAGGGCGATGCCGTCGCCCGCGTCGATCACCCCAGCGTTCTCGCCGGGGCCGACCAGGACCTGGGGGGCCTCAGTGGGGAGCCGTCGCAGGTGGATCCGCGAGGACTTGTAGGAACAGTGCTCGCTCCACATGACGCCGTAGAGGGCCAGCTCGAGGGGATTGGGGTCTCGCCCGAGGACGGCGACGATGGAGTCGAGCTCCTCGTCAGTGAGCCCGAGCGCGCGGTGCAGGGCGGCGGGCTCGTTCACCCGTCCAAACTACCCACCGCGACGAGGCGCCTCGGCGGAGGCGACGGCGCACGCGTACGCATTCCGCGCTGCCGGCCAGGCGCACCAGGAGAAATTGTGGGGAAAGGAAGTCGGCGCTATTGAGGTGCACGACACGACCGTTGTGACGCGCGAAGAAGAGGAATGGGTCGGTCCGCCTGGTGGAACTTGTCATCTGTTCGCAACATGTCGGGCTGATTTCCCAGTGCCGAAAGTTTAAACGTCGTTTAGAAGACAGCGGGCTCAATAGAGTAAAGAGCGCTAGTGTACAAAGTGCACAACTTTTTTCGAACTGCGTGGATGGAGTGACAATGGCCACAGCGACCAAGAAGCCGGCAGCAAAGCGCACCGCAAAGCGGACTATGAGCGAGGACCACAAGGCCAAGTTGGCCCAGGGGCGCCACGAGGCTCGCGTGGTCGGCCGCTACCTCGAGGCGCTGGCTGCGGGCAAGGGCAAGCGGGGCCGCAAGCGCACGCCCGAGTCGATCAACATGCAGCTCGTGCGCATCGACAAGGCGCTGGCCGAGGCCACCCCGATCCAGCGCCTGGAGCTCACCCAGCGTCGCTATGACCTCGAGGCCGAGCGCCAGCGCCTGCTGACCCGCGTGGACCTCACGGGCCTCGAGAAGGACTTCGCGAAGATCGCCAAGTCCTACGCCCAGCGCAACGGCATCAGCTACAGCGCCTTCCGCGAGCTCGGCGTCCCCGCCGAGGTCCTCAAGCGCGCCGGCGTGGCGCGCACTCGCGCCAACTAGCGCGCGAGGACGCCAGCGCCGACGAAGCCCTCGAGCAGGACCCGCCCGTCGGAGGACCCGAGCAGGGTCGACATCGCCCGCTCGGGGTGGGGCATCAGGCCGACCACGTTTCCCTCACGGTTGCACACCCCGGCGATGTCGTCGCGCGAGCCATTGGGGTTCTCGAGGTAGCGCAGGACCACCTGGTCCTCACCGCGCAGGACCGCCAGCGTCTCGTCGTCGCAGGTGTAGTTGCCCGAGAAGTGGTTGATCGGGATGACCAGCTCCTGACCGACCGAGGCGGCGCGGGTCAGCACCGAGCGGGTGGAGGCCACCGCGAGGCGAGTCGGCATGTTGAGGAAGGTGAGGCCCCGGTTCTTCTGTAGGGCCCCGGGGAGCAGGCCGGCCTCAGTGAGGATCTGGAAGCCGTTGCAGATCCCGAGCACCGCTCCCCCCTCGGCGGCGAAGGCCGCCACGGCGCCCATCACCGGGCTGAAGCGCGCGAGCGCCCCCGGACGCAGGTAGTCGCCGTGGGCGAAGCCCCCCGGCAGGATGACGCCGTCGAAGCCGGCCAGGGTGGTCGCCGAGTGCCAGACGAGCTCCCCCTCGACCCCGAGCTCGCGCAGGGCCCACAGGGCGTCGTGCTCGCAGTTGGATCCGGGGAAGAGGACGACCCCGACGCGCCGACTCACCGCACGACCTGGGCGTGGGAGCGCTCGATCACGGGGTTTGAGAGCAGCCGCTCGGCCAGCGCCGTGGCCTGCTCGAGGGCGGCGGCCTCGTCGGGCGCCTCGACCTCGAAGCGGAAGGCCCGACCCGCGCGCACCCGGGTCACCCCGCTGAAACCAAGGGCCGGCAGGGCCCGCTCGATGGTGGCCCCCTCGGGGTCGGCAATCCCCTCGCGCAGACTGACCTCGACGAGCACCGGGTAGATCACGACCCCGCACCGTACCAGTCGTCGAGGGAGCGTCCGGTCACGCGCTCGTAGCACTCGACGTAGCGCGCGGAGGTCTCGGCCACGACCTGCGGTGGCACCGGCGGTGGCGGGGGCGTGCGGTCCCAGGGCTGGGCGGCCAGCCAGTCGCGGAAGGGCTGCTTGTCGAAGCTGGGCGGGCTCTCGCCAGGTCGGACCTGGTCGGCCGGCCAGATGCGCGAGGAGTCGGGCGTGATCACCTCGTCACAGACCACCAGCTCCCCGTCGACGTAGCCGACCTCGAACTTGGTGTCGGCGAGCACCAGGCCGACTCGCGCGAGGGCCGCCTCGGCCAGGCTGAACAGGTCGAGACAGAGCCGTCGGGCCGCCTCCAGGGTCTCCTCGCCGACGATCTCGCGGGCCCGATCGAGCGAGATGTTTTCGTCGTGGCCGCTCTCGGCCTTGGTCGAGGGGGTGAAGAGGGGCTCGGGCAGCGGGTCGGCGAGACGCAACCCGGCCGGCGCCGCCATCTGGTGGATCGTGCCGTGGCGCTCGTACTCCTCGAAAGCCTGGCCGGCCAGGCGTCCGCGCACGATGCACTCGAGCGGCACCATCTGGGCCCGGCGCGCCAAGGTGGCGCGGCCGGCCCAGTCGGGGTGCTCGGTCATCTCGGGCCAGGCCTCGGCGATCGCCGCGGGGTCACAGGTCACCAGCGCGGAGGGCACCGAGGTCGCCTCGGCCACCCAGTGATGGGTCAGGGCGGTGAGGACCCGGCCCTTGTCGGGGATGGGCTCAGCCATCACCACGTCGAAGGCCGAGAGGCGGTCCGAGGCCACGAGCAGGAGGTGGTCGTGCCCGACCGCGTAGAGGTCGCGCACCTTGCCCGAGTAGAGGGGCCCGCTCACCAGTCGAAGGCCTCGAGGAAGCGGTGCTGGTGGGCGAGCAGGCGAGCCGGGTCGAAGACCCGTTCGAGGGTCTGCGCGTCGAGGCCCACCTCATCGTCGTCGGCCACGACCTCACGCAGGTGGCGCCCCTCCTCGACGGCCCGCCGGGCGTCGCGCTGGACCACGCGGTAGGCGTCGTCTCGTGCGCGTCCCGACTCGACCATGGCCAGCAGCACCGACTGGGAGAAGACCAGGCCGCGCGATCCGACGAGGAGGTTCTCGAGTGCGCGCTCGCGGTGGATGACGAGGCCCTCGGCCAGGCGAGTGGCCTGGCGGGCCATGTACACCGCCAGAGTGAGCGCGTCGGGCAGGATGACCCGCTCGACGCTCGAGTGGGAGATGTCGCGCTCGTGCCAAAGGGCCACGTCCTCCAGCCCCGCCTGGAGGTAGCCGCGCAGGACTCGGGCCAGTCCGCACAGGCGCTCCGAGAGCACCGGGTTGCGCTTGTGGGGCATCGCCGAGGAGCCCTTCTGGCCCGGGGCGAAGGGCTCTTCGGCCTCGCCCACCTCGGTGCGCGCGAGGTGGCGAACCTCGAGGGCGAAGGACTCGATCGAGGTGCCCAGGGCGGCGGCGGCGTAGAGGACCTCGGCGTGACGGTCCCGGGCGATGACCTGGGTCGCCGGCACCGGCACCAGGCCGAGGGCCGCGCAGACCTCGGCCTCGACCGCGGGGTCGATGTTGGAGTAGGTGCCCACCGCCCCCGAGAGCTTGCCCACCGCGATCGCCTCTCGCGCGCGGGCCAGGCGGACCCGGTCCCGCTCGACGGCCAGGGCCGCCAGGGCGAACTTCGCGCCGAAGGTGGTGGGCTCGGCGTGCACGCCGTGGGTGCGCCCGGTGACCGGCCAGTCGATGCTCTCTCTGGCGCGCGCGCCCAGCGCGTCGCGCAGGGCCGCGGCCTCGCGGCCCAGCAGGTCGAGCGCCTCCACGAGGGTCACGCACAGCGCGGTGTCCACGACGTCCGAGGAGGTCAGCCCGAAGTGGATCCAGGCGCCCTCGGGCATGCCGATGGCCCCCTGGACGACGTCGACGAAGGCGGCGGTGTCGTGGTGGGTGATGGCTTCGCGCTCGGCGACCGCCTCGACGAAGGCCTCGTCGACGACTGGGCGGCGCGCGCGCAGGGCGGCGGCCTCGTCGGCGGGGACCACCCCTCGCCGCGCGAGGGCCTCGGCGGCCAGCAGCTCCACCTCGAGCATCACCTCGAAGCGGTGGACGTCCGAGAACAGGGCGGCGACGTCGCCGGGCGCGTAGCGCGGGATCACCGGGTCACCTCGCGAGCGATGTCCGAGCGCCAGACCATGCCCTCGAAGGATACGGTCGCCACCGCGGCGTAGGCGCGCTCACGAGCCTCGCCGATCGTGGGGGCGGTGGCACTCAGCGCGAGCACCCGTCCCCCGGCCGTCAGGAAGCGTCCGTCGGGGTCGCGCGCGGTTCCGGCGTGGTACACACTGACCCCCTCGATGGCCTGGGCCAACTGGCCGTCCGTGCCCAGCCCCTCGATGGGGTCGCCGCGCCGCGGGGCTGCGGGGTAGCCGGCGGCCGCCAGCACCACGGTCACCGCCGCCGCCTCGACCGCCGGCGGCTCGACGAGCTCCCCCTGAGCGGCGGCCGCCGTGAGCTCGAGCAGGCTCGCCCCGTAGAGCGGGGCGAGGACCTCGGTCTCGGGGTCGCCGAAACGCACGTTGTACTCGATCAGCGCGGGACCGCGCTCGCCCACCATCAGCCCGGCGTAGAGCGCCCCGCGGTAGTCGACGCCCCGACGGGCCAGCTCGGCGAGGGTCGGCTCGACGATGCGCGCCATGACCTCCTCGAGCGCTGCTCCGCTCACCTGCGCCAGGGGGGCGAAAGCGCCCATGCCGCCGGTGTTGGGTCCGCGGTCACCCTCGCCGACCCGCTTGAAGTCCTGCGCGCTCACGAGCGGTGTCGCCCGTCGCCCGTCGCACAGCACGTGCAAGGAGCACTCGAACCCCTCGAGGCCCTCCTCGATCACGACTCGCGTCCCGGCCGCCCCGAAGGCCCGCCCCGACAGCTTGTCGGCGAGGTCCGCGCGAGCCTCGACCAGGTCGCGGGTCACGAGGACCCCCTTGCCGGCGGCCAGGCCGTCGGTCTTGATGACGTAGGGCGGACTCATCGTCTCGAGGTAGGCGCTCGCCGGGCCGAGCTCGGAGAAGGTGGCGTGACGCGCCGTGGGCACACCGGCCGCCGCGAGGAACTCCTTCAGGTAGGCCTTGGAGCCCTCGAGGCGCGCCCCCTCTCGCCCGGGCCCGAAGACCGCCACGCCGCGGGCGCGCAACTCGTCGGCCAGACCGTCGACGAGCGGCTGCTCGGGCCCGACGACGACCAGGTCCGCGCCGAGCTCGGTGGCCGGAGCGCTCGTGGTGGCGAGGCCGTCGGCGGCCATGCCGTCGTTGCCCGGGGTGACGATGACGTCAGCCGCTTGGCGCAGGGCGCGCGCCAGCGCGTGCTCGCGCGCGCCCGAGCCGACGACGACCGCTCGGGTCACGGGCGCACGAACTGCTCGCGGCCCGGGCCGACGCCCACGACCTCGATCGGCACCCCGATGACCTCCTCGAGGAAGGCGACGTAGCGCCGAGCGGCGTCGGGCAGCTGGTCGTAGCGGGTGAAGGGGGTCAGGTCGGTCCCCCAGCCCTCCAGGGTCTCGTAGACCGGGGTCACCTCGTGCAGGACCGACTGGTGGTAGGGCGGGTAGTCGTAGGTCGTGCCGTCGTGGGCGTAGCCGACGCAGACCCTGACCTCCTCGAGACTGTCGAGGACGTCCAGCTTCGTCAGCGCGATCGAGGTGAGGGAGTTGAGCCGGGCGGCGTGGCGAGCCATCACCGCGTCGAACCAGCCCACCCGGCGCCGGCGCCCCGTGTTGGTGCCGAACTCGTGACCGCGCTCGACCAGCAGGTCGGCCAGCTCCCCGTCGAGCTCGGTCGGGAAGGGTCCCGCCCCGACGCGGGTGACGTAGGCCTTGGCGATCCCCACGATGGCCGACAGGTCCCGCGGGCCGAGCCCCGATCCGGTGCAGGCCCCTCCGGCCACCGGGTTGGAGGAGGTGACGAAGGGGTAGGTGCCGTGGTCGAGGTCGAGGAAGGTGGCCTGGGCGCCCTCGAGCAGGATGCGCTGGCCCGCGGCCAGGGCCTGGTGCGCGAGGGCCACGGTGTCGCCGATCATCGGGGCCAGGCGTGGCGCGTAGACCTCGAGGTACTGCGCGGCGATCTCCTCGGCCTTCAGCGCCGGGCGGTTGTAGATCTTGGTCAGCACCAGGTTCTTCTCCTGGAGCACGACGTCGAGCTTCTGGCGGAAGATCTTGGGGTCGAGCAGGTCCTGGACCCGCAGGCCGACCCGCGCGGCCTTGTCGGCGTAGGCGGGGCCGATCCCGCGCTTGGTGGTCCCCAGCGCGTTCTTGCCGAGGAAGCGCTCGGTCAGGCGGTCGAGCTCGCGGTGGTAGGGCATGATCAGATGGGCGTTGCCCGAGACGACCAGGCGCGAGGCGTCGACCCCCTTGGCGGCCAGGGCGTCGATCTCCTCGAGCAGGACGGCCGGGTCGACGACGACCCCGTTGCCGATCACCGGCGTGAGGTGGGGGTAGAGGACGCCGGAGGGCACCAGCTGGAGGGCGAAGGCCTCCCCGTTCACCACGATGCGGTGCCCGGCGTTGTGGCCACCCTGGTAGCGCACGACGAGGTCCATGTCGGCGGCGAGCAGGTCGGTCAACTTGCCCTTGCCCTCGTCCCCCCACTGGGTCCCCACGACGACAGTTGCGGGCACGCGGCTCCTCGGAAGTCGACCCCTACCGGACCATCCTACCCCGGCCCGGTGAGCGGTTCCCTAGGAGAAGGTGACGACACCGTCGAGCGCGTCGACGGTGATGGTGTCCCCCTCGCGGTAGACGCCCTGGAGGACTGCGAGGGCCAACGGGTCCTCGAGGCGACGCTGGATGACGCGCTTGAGCGGGCGGGCTCCGAAGGCCGGGTCGTAGCCCTCGTCGGCCAGGGCCTTGGCCGCGGCCTCGGTGACCTCGAGGGTGAGGCGTCGCTCGGCCAGACGCTCGCGCAGGCGCCCGAGCTGGATCCCCACGATCACGGCGAGGTCAGCGCGCTCGAGGCTGCGGAAGCGCACGATGTCGTCGATGCGGTTGACGAACTCGGGGCGGAAGAAGTCGCTCGGCTCGCCGGGCAGGTTGGAGGTCATGATGAGCACCACGTTGGTGAAGTCCACCGTGCGCCCCTGTCCGTCGGTCAGACGTCCGTCGTCGAGGACCTGCAGCAGAAGATTGAACACGTCCGGGTGGGCCTTCTCGATCTCGTCGAGCAGCACCACGGCGTAGGGACGCCGGCGCACCGCCTCGGTGAGCTGGCCGCCCTCCTCGTAGCCGACGTAGCCCGGGGGCGCCCCGACGAGGCGCGAGACCGCGAACTTCTCCATGTACTCGCTCATGTCGATGCGCACCATCGCGTGCTCGTCGTCGAAGAGGAACTCGGCCAGCGCCCGGGCCAGCTCGGTCTTGCCCACGCCGGTCGGGCCGAGAAAGAGGAAGGAGCCGATCGGACGGTGGGGATCGGAGAGCCCGGCCCGGCTGCGCCGAATGGCGTTGGCGACCGCCGTGACCGCCTCGTCCTGGCCGACGACGCGCGCGTGCAGGAGATCCTCGAGGCGCACCAACTTCTCGACCTCGCCCTCCATCAGTTTGGCGACGGGCACTCCCGTCCAGCGGCTGACCACCTCGGCCACGTCCTCGGCGTCGACCTCCTCTTTCAAGAAGGCGCCGTGGGCCTGGAGCCGCGCCAGCTCCTCGGTCCCCGCCTCGAGGCTGCGCTCGAGCTCGGGCACCGCCCCGTAGCGCAGGGCGGCGGCACCGGCGAGGTCGCCCTCGCGCTCGAGCCGCTCGGCCTCGGCGCGACGCTCCTCGAGCTCGCCCTTGGCCGCGCGGATCCGCTCGATGGCCTGCTTCTCCGCCTGCCAGCGCGCCGCGAGCTCGTCGGAGCGCTCGCGCTGGTCGGCCAGCTCCTCCTCGAGGCGGGCCAGGCGCTCGCGGCTGGCCTCGTCGCTCTCGTGGGCGAGGGCGACCTTCTCGATCTCCAGCTGGCGGATCCGCCGGATGACCACGTCGAGCTCGGTGGGCATCGAGTCGATCTCGATGCGCAGTTTGGAGGCGGCCTCGTCGACCAGGTCGATCGCCTTGTCGGGCAGGAAGCGGTTGGCCACGTAGCGGTGGCTCATCACGGCCGCCGCCACCAGGGCGGCGTCTTGGATGCGCACCCCGTGGTGGACCTCGTAGCGCTCCTTCAGCCCGCGCAGGATGGCCACGGTGTCCTCCACCGAGGGCTCCCCGACGAAGACCTGCTGAAAGCGGCGCTCGAGGGCGGCGTCCTTCTCGATGTACTGGCGGTACTCGTCCAGGGTGGTCGCGCCGATCAGGCGCAGCTCGCCGCGCGCCAGCAGCGGCTTGATCATGTTGCCGGCGTCCATCGCCCCCTCGGCGGCCCCCGCGCCGACGATCGTGTGCAGCTCGTCGATGAAGGTGATGACCTCGCCCTCGGCGTCTTGGATCTCCTTCAGCACCGCCTTCAGGCGCTCCTCGAACTCGCCGCGGTACTTGGCCCCGGCCACCATCGAGCCGAGGTCGAGGGCGATGAGGCGCCGATCGCGCAGGCTCTCGGGCACGTCCCCCTCCACGATGCGCAGCGCCAGTCCCTCGACGATGGCGGTCTTGCCCACGCCGGGCTCGCCGATCAGCACCGGGTTGTTCTTGGTGCGCCGGCTGAGCACCTGGATGACCCGGCGGATCTCCTCGTCGCGGCCGATGACCGGGTCGAGTTTGCCCTGACGGGCCAGGGCGGTGAGGTCCCGGCCGTACTTCTCGAGGCTCTGGAAGGTCTCCTCGGGGTTCTCGCTCGTGATGCGGGCCGACCCGCGGATCGAGCGCAGCGCGCCGAGCAGGGCCTCGCGGTCGGTGCCCAGCCGGTCGGCCCAGGCCACGAGCACGTGGTCGACCGAGAGGTACTCGTCGCCGAGGTCGGCGCGCAGGGCGTCGGCCTCCTCGAGGCCCTGGCGGGACTCCTGGGAGAGGCCGGGCTGGCTGCCGCCCACCGCGCGCGGCTCGGCGGCCACCCGCTCACTGAGGTCCGCCACCGTCCCCACCGGGTCGAGCCCGGCCGCCGACAGCAGGGGCCGGGCGACGCCGTCGGCCTGGTTGAGCATGGCGAGCAGCAGGTGCGAGGGGGTGACGTAGGGGTTGCCCGCCGCCGCGGCCTGGGTGGTCGCCGCCTGGAAGGCCTCACGGGTCTTCAGGGTCCAGCGTTGGGGGTCGAGGGCCATCACTCTCCTCCGCGACGGCGCCGCCGGGCGTCGACGAAGACGGCCAGGGCGTTGCTCACCGGCACGAGGTCGCGCCGGTACTGACGGTGGGCCTGCTCGACGTGGTGGCGGGCCTCGGCGGCCAGGCGGGCGCACTCGCCAGCCAGCCTCTCCACCTCGCGCTCCAGGCGCAAGATCCGCTTGACCCCTTCGAGGTTCACGCCCTCCTGGGTCAGCTCCTGGATCCGACGCAGCGCCGCCAGGTCGGCCTCGGAGAAGCGCCGCGAGCCCCCGGCGGTGCGCCGAGGGGTCAGCAGGCCGCTGCGCTCGTAGTTGCGCAGCGTCTGGGGGTGCACGCCGGCGATCTCGGCGAAGACCGAGATGACGTAGACGGCCTCGGTGGGCTCACTCACCGTCGACCTCCTCCTTCAGCGAGGCGGCCAGGCGCTCCACCAGGCCGCGCTGCTCCTTGTTCAGCTTGGTGGGCACCGCCACCTCCACGGTGACCAGCAGGTCCCCGGCGGCGCGCTTGCCCTGGGCCGGCACGCCGCGCCCGCGCACCCGCATCGTGGTGCCCGGCTGGGTGCCCGCGGGGACCTTCAGGGTCACCGGCTCGTCGAGGGTGGGCACCTCCACCCGGGTCCCGAGCAGTGCCCCGGTGAGCGGGACGCGCACGGTGGTCGTGAGGTGGTGGCCCTTGCGGGCGAAGCGCGGGTCGGCGCCGACGTGGACGTCGACGAAGAGGTCGCCGGCCGGCCCGCCGTTGGCGCCGGCCTGGCCCTTGCCCTTGAGGCGGATCCGCTGGCCGTCCACCACCCCGGCGGGCACGCGCACGTTGACCCGTCGCGAGGAGGGTTCGCGCCCGGTGCCGTGACAGCTCGGGCAGGGCGTGACGATCCGCCCGCCGCGGCCGTGACAGACCGGGCAGACCGAGGACATTGCGAAGGGCCCCTGGTCGTCATTGAGCACGCCGCGGCCCTGACAGCGCTCGCAGGTCGCGAATCCGGTCCCCGGCGCAGCCCCGCGGCCCTGGCAGGTGCGGCAGGCCTCGTGGGAGGGGACGCTCACGGTGGTGGTCACCCCGCGCACGGCGTCGGCGAAGTTGAGGTGCAGGGCCGCCTCGAGGTCGGCGCCGCGCTGGGCACGGGTGCGCCGCCCTCCGAAGAGGCCGCCGAAGAGGTCCCCGAGGTCGCCCGAGAAGTTGAAGCCGCCCGGGGCGCCGAAAGGCCCTTGGCCACCGAAGCCGGCGGCGCCGGGTCCGAGGCGGCGGACCTCGTCGTACTCCTTGCGCTTGGCCGCGTCGCCGAGCACGTCGTAGGCGACCGACACCTCCTTGAAGCGCTCCTCCGAACCGGGGTTGGTGTCGGGGTGGAGCTCCTTGGCCAGGCGACGGTAGGCCCGGGTGATCTCCTTGTCGGTGGCGCTGTCGGAGACCTCGAGGACCTTGTAGTAGTCCTTCTCGAACCACTCCCGCTCGGCCATCTAGCCCGTCACCCTCACCATCGCCGGGCGGATCACCGCTCCCTTGAAGCGGTAGCCGGCCCGCAGCACCTCGGCGACGAGCGGACCGCCCTCACCGGGCTCGTGGGCCACCGCGTCGTGAACCTGGGGGTCAAAGGGGCCGCCGGGGGCGTCGATGCGCTCGAGGCCCTCCTTGGCCAACGCGCCGAGCAGCAGCCCCTCCACCTGGGAGAGGGCCACCTCGGCCTCGTGGGCCCCCTCCCCGCCGGGGAAGTGGGCCCGCGCCAGGTCGAAGGCGTCGAGCACCGGCAGGAGCTTCACGACGAGGTCGCCGGCCGCGCGAGCCCCCGACTCCTCGGCGCTTCGCACGACCCGCTTGCGGTAGTTCTCGAAGTCGGCCTGGAGTCGCTGGAGGGCGTCGAGGAACTCGTCGCGCTCGCGCTCGATGTCGCTGCGCACGTCGGCCGCGGCGGCCGCCTCCGCGGCGGCCGCCTCGACCTCGGTCTCCTCGGTGGGGAGGTTCTCGGCGCCCACGGTCAGTCCACGATCTCCGCGTCGACGATCTCCTCGTCGTTGGCCGTCGGCTCACTCGCACCGGCCGCGCCGGCCTGGTTGGCCTTGGCGGCCTCCTCGTAGAGGCGCTGGCTGAAGCCCTGGCTCGCGCTGAGCAGGGCCTCGGTGGCCGTCTTGATCGCGGCGGTGTCGGTGCCGGCCAGGGCCTCCTTGACGGTGGCGAGGGCCTTCTCGACGTCCTCCTTCTCGGTGCCCTGGAAGGACTCCGCCTGGTCCTTCAGGAGCTTCTCCGTCTGGTAGACCAGGCCGTCGGCGTTGTTGCGCACCTCGGCCTCCTCGCGGCGGCGCCGGTCGTCCTCGGCGTGGGACTCGGCGTCGCGCACCATGCGGTCGATGTCCTCCTTGGAGAGGGCCGAGCCGCCGGTGATGGTCATCGACTGGCTGGTGCCGGTGGCCAGGTCCTTGGCCGACACGTGGACGATCCCGTTGGCGTCGATGTCGAAGGTGACCTCGATCTGGGGCACGCCACGCGGCGCCGGGGGGATGCCCACGAGCTGGAACTTGCCGAGGGTCTGGTTGTAGGAGGCCATCTCGCGCTCGCCCTGGAGGACGTGGACCTCCACGCTCGGCTGGTTGTCGTCAGCGGTCGTGAAGGTCTGGCTCTTCTTGGTGGGGATCGTCGTGTTGCGCTCGATGATCCGGGTCATCACCCCGCCCTTGGTCTCGATGCCCAGGCTGAGCGGGGTCACGTCGAGCAGCAGGATGTCCTTGACGTCGCCCTTCAGCACGCCGGCCTGCACCGCGGCGCCCACGGCCACGACCTCATCGGGGTTGACGCCCTTGTTGGGCTCCTTGCCGGTCAGCTTGGCGACCAGCTCCTGGACGGCCGGGATACGGGTCGAGCCGCCCACCAAGATCACCGAGTCGATCTGGGCGAGGGTCAGGCCCGCGTCCTTGATCGCCTGATCGAAGGGGCTGCGGCAGCGCTCCACGAGG
>CAYUZO010000001.1:226103-247631 GCA_964449735.1 uncultured Ferrimicrobium sp. | reverse complement strand
GCCTCCCCTCGGGTCCCATCGAGAGGCCTCGGTGGCCCGCGGCGGCGACCGCGAGGAGACCTCCAAGCCCTGGGAGCCCGGCGAGGCGCTCTCGCTCAACCTGGCCCGCACGCTGCGCAACGCGCTCAACCGTCAGGGACCCTCGACGCCGCTGCGACTGGCGCCCGAGGACTTCGAGGTCGAGGAGTACGAGGCCACTCGCCGCGCGGCCACCGTCTTCGCGATCGACCTCTCGCTCTCGATGGCCATGCGCCAGAACCTGGTGCCCGCGAAGAAGATGGTCCTCGCCCTGACCCAGCTCATCGCCGCGCGCTTCCCGCGCGACTTCGTGGCGGTGGTGGGCTTTGGCGAGACGGCCCAGCAGCTGCGCATCGAGGACGTGCCGGCCCTGACCATCGACTACAACTACGGCACCAACCTCCAGCACGCCCTGGCCCTGGCTCGCCACCTGATGCGCCACGAGACCGGGGACCGCCAGATCGTGGTGGTCACCGACGGCGAGCCGACGGCCCACCTGACCGACTCGGGGGAGCCCTTCTTCTCCTGGCCGCCGGTGCGCGAGACCCTCGAGCGCACGATGGCCGAGGTCCTGCGCTGCACCAAGGCCGGCATCCAGATCAACACCTTCGCCCTCGACATCGAGCGCAGCCAGTTCCCCTTCGTCGAGCAGATCGCCCGGGTGAACGGGGGTCGGACCTTCTACACCGAGGTCGACGAGCTGGGCACCTACGTCCTGGACGACTTCGTGCGCCACCGTCGCGCCGGCTAAGTCCGCTCCCACCAGGGAGGTCGCCGGGGGTCCCCCCAATTTCCATTTGCATTCTGGCCGATTACCCGCCACAATGACACCGGTGTAATTACATCGGTGCGTCGCACCGACGGGGAGGGTCGCATGGACATCGTCGAGTTGCTCAGCGGGATGGAGGATCGGGGTTGGCAGGCCCGCTCTAACTGCATGGGCGTCGACCCGGACCTCTTCTTCCCCGAGCGCGGTGCCTCGACCCGCGAGGCCAAGGAGGTCTGCCGGGGCTGCGTGGTGCGCGAGGAGTGCCTGGAGTACGCGCTCGACAACGGAGAGAAGTTCGGGATCTGGGGCGGGATGAGTGAGCGCGAGCGCCGCCGCCTGCGCCGCGCCCGCGCGCTGGAGCGTCGGGCCCAGGCCAGCTAGCGGTCGAGGCGCGCCTCGATGGTGCGCTCCTCGGAGAGGTCGAGCTGGCTGAGGCGCCGCGGGTCCTCGCGCGCCAGCACCGAGCGGGGCGCCAGCCCCACCAGTTCGGCCCGCGCGATGCGCCCGCGCCGGATCGAGGCGGCCACCGCGTCGTAGACCTGGCTCGGACGGGTCCGCTCGAGGTCCACGAGGTTGCAGCTCACCTGCACCGCGCCGCTCACCGCCAGTCCGAGGGCTCGCACCGACTCGCTGCGCACGAGGGCGGCGAGTCGTCGGGCCTCGGCGAGATCGGAGTCCTCGAGCCAGAGGTTCCAGGCGAGCAGCAGGGGACGGCAGCCCACCATCACCACGCCGCGCGCGAGATCCCCGACGCGGGGCCCGAGGTCCGGCGGCTCCTGGGCGCGCGCGCGGGCGCGGGCCTCGGGCAAGGTGCGCTCGGGTCCGTAGAGGAAGACGCCCACGCCCTCCTCGGCGATCCAGGCCGCCGTCTCGTCGCGCAGGTCGCAGGCCCGCGAGGCGGGCTCGGGGTCGAGCGCGACGAAGGGCACGACGTCGAGGGCGCCGAAGCGCGGATGGACGCCGCGGTGCTCGCGCAGGTCGAGCTCGGCCCAGGTGGCGCGGGCCAGACGGCGCACCGAGCGACCCAACTCGTCGGCCTCGTCGATCAGCGTCAGCACGCTGCGGTGGTGATCAGGGTCGCGGTGCAGGTCACGCAGGGAGGTGCCGGCGGCCGCGCTCAGGCGCTCGAGACGAGCCTCGTCGCGCCCCTCAGAGAGGTTAACGACGCACTCGAGCACCTACAGGTCGCTCGGGGCCGGGCGGCGCCGGCGGGTGCGGGCGATGCGCCGACGCTCCCGCTCGCTCTTGCCGCCCCAGACACCGTGGTCGACGTGGTACTCGAGGGCGTACTCCAGGCACTGGTCGGCCACCGGGCAGGTGGCGCAGATGCGCTGGGCGGCGATCACGCCCAGGCCGTCGCGGGGGAAGAAGACCCCGGCCGGGTACTCCCGGCACTTCCCGTCGGCCATCCACTCGGTGTCCATGACCACCCCTTCCTGCGGTGATGGGCTCAGCGTAGCCACGCCCCGCCTACTGATCCTGTGTCATGGGAGGCACTTTCGTGACCTCTTCTAGAAGTCTTAACAATCCCTTCAACTGGGCCCCCGTGGGGCCGGCGCCGGGGCCCCGGGTAGACTGGACCGTCCAAGCAGGAGGCGCCGTGAGCCAGGTTCCCACCCCCATCGCGACCGAGGTGGTCGACCCGGTCGGTCACGTTCAGGTCATCTACCTCGGGCCGGTCGCGCCCCACTGGGAGTGCCGGATGGTCTTCGGCGACGAGGAGCAGATCCAGGCCTTCGTCGACCGCATCGACGCCCGGCTGCGCTATCTGCCGCCCCACGACCCCCAGTTCCGGCGCAACCGTGAGCGCGTCAACCGTGACGCCGAGCGCGAGAACCTCCTCGTCGAGTGGATCCTCGGCTACGAGGAGGAGGCTTAGGCCAGCGGCGAGGTGCTGACCCGCTGGAACCAGCCGGCGGGGTCCTCCAGCTCCGAGGCCCGCGGCAGGCCATCCACGCGCAGCAGCGCGTCGAAAGCGCCCAGTCCGTGCTCGGCCACCACCGCGGCCACGAAGCGGCCCGCGGCGTCGTGGTGCGGTCCCTGGGTCGAGATCCCGAACAGCGCGGCCGCCGCGTCCTCGCCGCGCGCGTCCGAGAGGCGATGGCGGCGGTAGGCCTCAGCCAGGGCCGGACGGGGCCCGAGCAGCGCGGTCGTCACCTCGGTGGCGACCGCGTCGAAGTAGGCACCGAGGGCCGCCGTGGCGGCGTTGAGCTCGGCCAGGGAGGCCGACTCCTCGGGCAGGTCGAGGCCCTCGAGCAAGGAGGAGGGGTCCTCGAGCAGGGCGGCGGCGTCGGCCGGGTCGCTCAGTCCTCGCAGGCGCTCCATGATGTCGCCCTGGTGGGCGGCGGCTTCGCGCACGCCGTCGAGCAGCAGGGCCCGCAGGGCGTCGCCCGTCCCGGCCTGGCTCAGCACGATGGAGGCGGTGAACTCCTGGGCCAGGGCGAAGGCGTAGACCTCCTCGCGCTCCAAGGTCCAGGCCTCGGCGAAGGCGGCGAGGTTGTTCACGACCAGCAGCCGCTCAGCCTTCGCGCGCGGCAGCGGTAGGACCGCCAGCGACCAGGCCCGCTCGGAGAAGTGGCCGGCGACCGAGCCGAGCTGGAAGCCGGTCATCAGGGGCCCGAGGGAGGCCAGCGCCTGGGAGAAGAGCGCGCCATCGGCCTCGGTGTCGGCGAGGTCGAGGGTCGGGGGCGCTGGGGCGCTGGCCACGACCGGCTCGAGCAGCGGACGCCACTGCTCGAGGGCGGCCAGCGTGAGGGCCGTGCGGTTCACCGCGGTCACCTGCTCGCCGCCGCTCGCGGCGAGCAGGGCGTCGACCCGGCGTCCCACGAGGGGGGCCCACTCCTCGAGCAGCTGGCGCTCGGTCGGGCGGGGGTTGGGGTCGCCGTCCTCGCCGCGGGCGATGGTCAGCGCGAGTTGGGTGGCGGTGTCGTACCAGGCCGTCGGCCCCTGCTGGCCGAGCAGGCGGAAGAGGTCCCCGAAGAGGTGGGAGAAGGGGTTGTCGCTCACGCTCACAACCTAGAGGTCGCAGGCCAGGATGACCTCGGAGTGCAGGGCGAGGGTCCCGCGTAGGAAGCCGAGCTCGACCGTGGAGCCGGCGGGGGTCAGGTAGAGGATCGTCTCGAGGGTGGTCCAGGTGTCCACGTCGTGGCCGGCCAGCGAGGTGATCACGTCGCCGGGTAGCAGCCGGGCGCTGGCCGGTCCCCGCCGGGCCACCGTCTCGACCAGCGCGCCGCCCCCCTGGGCGCTCTGGCCGGTGACCCCGAGGCCGGAGTGGCAGCCGTTGCCGTCGGCGACGATGCCGGCCACCTTGGCGACGAAGGAGGCGTCGAGCCAGTAGCCCCGCGACGAGAGCATCGCGACGACGCGCCCGTGAGCGTCGAGGGCCACCGCATTCGGTACGCCGTTGAGGTTGGGGGTGGAGCGGGTGGCTAGGTAGCTCACCACCCCGTCGGCTCGCCGGGTCGGGTCGCCGAGGGTCGTGCGGGCCCAGGCGAAGCGCACCGTCTCGTCGGGCGAGCTCACCACCGGCACCAGGGCGGTCACCGGCGCGTTGGCCGGCAGGGGGTCGAGGCTGAGCGCCGACATCTTCACGCCCAGGCGCACGATCGAGAAGCCCATCACCTGGTCTCGGCCGACCCAGGTGACGGGGAAGTGGACGTGACCGGGCGCCGAGCCGGTGAGCACCGCCCCAGCGGGGATGGAGGCAGTGGTCACGGCCAGTCCGTGGGGCAGCACCATCGCCGCGACCGTCGTGACGTGGCCGGGCACTGAGAGGGTGAGCGCGACGGTGCGCGCGGCCGCCGGGCGGGCCGAGGCCGGTAGGTCCTTCCAGGCGACGGCGCGGGCAATGACCAGGGACTGGTTGACCATCGGGGTCCCGCGGATGGAGGCCAGCCCGGCGACGCCGCCGATGAGGGCGAGGACCATCACGGTCGCGACGGCCCGCGCGAGGCGGGAGCGGACCTGGGCCCGCGCGGTCCTCAGGGTGTCGAAGCTCGGCAGCTCGCTGGGGTGGACCCACGCGCGCTCGGCCGGGGGTGGGGCTCCGCCCCGGCGCCGTCGCGGCCGCCGACTCCTCCCGTGACGCCACGAACCCACTCGAGCCAGGCTACCGAGCAAGGGTGGCTCCCAGGGGTCGACCTACCATGGTCCTCCATGGCCACGGACGTCGCGATCGATGTGGGCACCGCCTTCACCCGCCTCGCCACCGCCGAGCGGGGGCTGCTCTTCGACGAGCCGACGGTGGTCGCGATCGACACGGCGAGCGGCAACGTCGTCGAGCTGGGCTACGGCGCGCTCGACATGGTCGCCCGCACCCAGCGTCACATCGTGGCCTTCCGCCCGCTCGCCCAGGGGGCGACCGTCGACTTCGACGTGACGGCCCGCCTCCTCTCGGGGCTCTTCGAGCGCGCCGGGATCTCGCGAGTGGCGCGACTGCGGGTGGTCCTCTCGGTGCCCTCGCTGGCCACCGCCATCGAGCGGCGCGCCCTGCGCCAGGCGGCGGTCCAGGCCGGGGCCCGCGAGGTGAGCCTGATCGAGGCGCCGTTGGCGGCGGCCATCGGGTTGGGCATGCCGGTCCAGGACCCGGTCGGCTCCGCCATCGGCCTGTTCGGCGCCGGAGCGTCGGAGGCCGTGCTCATCTCGCTCGGGGGGATCGTCACCTCAGCCGCCCGGCGTCACGGCGGAGCCGACGTCGACGCCTCCATCGCGACCGCCCTGCGCGTGCGTCACGGGGTGGTGGTCGCCCCCGCGATCGCCGAGTCGCTCAAGATCTCGTTGGGCTCGGCCCGCCACGACACCTCGGGGATGAGTGAGTTGGTCGCGGCGCGCACCGTCGAGCGGGGCGAGCCGGTCAGCGTGCTGGTCGACGCGGACCTCGTCAACGCCGCCGCGCACGACAACGTCGCCTCCACCTTGCGCATGGTCCAGGACGCGTTGGCCGATGCGCCGCCCGACCTCTCCCAGGACATCAGCGCGCGAGGGATGGTCCTGTGCGGCGGGCACGCCCGACTGCGGGGCCTCGCCGACATGGTGGCCGAGGCGACCGGCGTCGAGGTTCGCGTGGCCGACGACCCGGACCTGGTGGTCATCAAGGGGCTCCAGCTCTGCTTGGAGGAGATGGCCGCGCTGCACCCGCTGTTTCGTGACGCCGATCGCTAGCTAGGACTCGAGGAGGCGGCGCGCGATGTCGCGCACCTGCCAGTCGCGGTCCTCGAGCGCGCGGTGCAGCGCCGCGTCGACCTCGGGACCCTCGAAGGCCGCGAGGGACACGGCGGCCCGCCGGCGCACCGGCGGGCGGTCCTCGAGGGCGACGAGGACGGCGGCGAGCCCGCGCGGGTCGCCGATCGCGCCGAGGGCCGCCACGGCGGACTCCCGGCACCTCGGATCGGGATGCTCGCGCGCGGTGTGCGACAGCGCCTCGAGGGCCACTGCGTCGGCCCGCTCACCGAGGGCGTAGGCCGCCGCCTCGACGACGAGGGGGTCCTCGTCGGACAGCGCGGCGAGGAGGTCGGCCGTCGGGGGCTCGAGGACCCGGGCCGCCGCCTCGGCGGCCTCGCGCCGGACCTCGGGGCTCGGATCGGCGAGGGCCCCGGCGAGGTCGGCACCCTCGAGGTCCCCGCGGGCGAGCAGTCCGCGCAGCGCCAGGACTCGCGCGCGGGGTCGCCCCTCATGACGGGCGGTCCGCAGGAGGGAGTGGCCGGTCTCGTCGCGACCGAGGGCCGCCGCCACCAGGGCGGCCTCGCCACCCTCGTCGCCGGGGCCCGACGGTAGCGTGGTCCGATCAGCGCTCACGAGCCCATTCCAGCACCGCGCCACCGCGTGCGCGGCCTCCTCGCCCTCGTGGGCGCGTTGATCATCCTGCTCTCGGTGCTCCAGCGCTGGACGACGAACACCTACGCCCTGACCCCCGGTGACGCCACATCGGTCGCTCCGCTGGTCACGGTCCAGGGTCTCGCCACCGACCCGCACCGCGACCGCATCCTGCTCACCGACGTCTACCTCACCCGACTCAGCGCGCTGCAGTGGCTGGCGTATCACCTGAAGAGTCACGTCGAGTTCGTGCCCTCGGGTGCGCTCATCGATCCGGGGGTGCCTGCTTCGGAGCTGACCAACCAGGGCTACCTCGAGATGAGTGACTCCAAGATGGCCGCCGAGGTCGCCGCCCTGCGGGCCCTGGGCTGGAAGCTCCCCTCCCACGCCGATGGTGCCGTCGTCACCGCGGTCGCCGGAGGGTCGCCGGCGCTGCGCGCGGGCATCCACGTGGCCGACCGGGTCGTGGCCGTGGGCTCCACGACGGTGAGCGACGCCTGCGGCCTGGTGCGAGCCGCCCACTCGGTCGCCCCAGGAACCAGGCTGGTGCTGCACGTCGAGCACGCGAGCATCTCGGCGGCCGGCAAGATCTCCTGGTCCGCGCCGCGCGATCTGACTGTGCGCACCGCGTCGTCGAGCGGGTCGACGAGTGCGGGCTGCGCCGGAGTGAGCGGGAAGGCCCGCTCGTGGCTCGGCCTCTCGGTCGAGGACGGGATCAGTTACCGGCTGCCCGGCTCGATCACCATCGACACGAACTACATCGGGGGCCCCTCGGCGGGCCTGGCCATGACCCTCGCGCTCATCGACCGCCTCTCGAGGGGCTCGTTGACCGGGAAACTGGCGATCGCCGCGACGGGCACCATCGCGCCCAACGGGGCGGTCGGCGACGTCGGCGGCGTCGCGGAGAAGACCGTGGCGGTCGAGCGGGCGGGCGCCCGGGTCTTCTTCGTCCCCCAGGTCGAGGTCCCCACGGCGAGTTCGGCCGCCGGACCCGGACTGCGGATCATCGGGGTGACCTCGCTCGCCCAGGTCCTGAAGGACCTACGCCGCCTGGGTGGGGCCGACCCGACGCCACTGACCCACCCGACGAACCTCGGTGGGACCCTCGCCACCTCCTAGGCTTGGGGGGATGGACGAGCAGCGACGGATCTCCTCCCGACTGGCGTCCTCCGAGGTCGCCCGGGCCAATTTCGCGAGCGTGCGCAAGGGCGGACTGGACCCCCAGGAGGTGCACCAGTACCTCGAGTCGGTGGCCCGCGAGATGGGGGCGCTCGAGGGTCGGCTGCGCGACTCCCAGACCCAGCTCGCCGAGGCCCTCCAGCGCGCCGCTCACCCCACCGTGGACGAGGCGACGCTGGCCAGCGCCCTGGGGACCCAGAGTGCGGCCATCCTGCGCTCGGCTCACGAGGAGGCCGGTCGGGTCACCGCCGAGGCCCAAGAGCGCAGTGCCCAGGTCTTCTCCGAGAGCCAGCAGCGGGCCGCCCAGCACCTGATCGAGGCCCAGGAGCGCGCGGCCCAGGTGATCACCGAGGCCGAGAACACCGCCCACCAGATCGAGCACGACGCCCGGCTGGCCGCTGAGCGCCTCGTCGAGTCGGCCAAGCTCAACGGCGAGGCGCTGCTCGAGCACGCCCGCGAGCAGGGCCGGGCCATCCTCGAGCAGGCCCAAGCCGCGCGTCGGTCCGTCCTCGGGGATCTCGCCGTGAAGCGAAAGGCCCTCACCTTGCAGATCGAGCAGCTGCGCGCGGCTCGGGACTCGCTGAACGCCTTCACCCTGTCGCTGCGCGAGCAGGTGGACACGGTCCTCGCCGGGTTGGCCAACTCCGACGAGGCGGCCCGCGTGGCGGCGGTCGAGGCGCTGCGATTGCGCCCGCCGTCCCCCGAACCCTCCGAGGAGGAGCTGCTGGCCGGGACGCCCCTTCGCGAGGTACCCGCTCCGGCGCCGGTGGCGCCGCCGGCGGCGGCAGAGGAGACCGGCGCCGCCGAGGCGCCCCGCCGTCGAGCCCCGGCGAGCGACCGCAGCGCGCCGGCCGTGGCCCGACCGGTCCCCGCGCCGGCGTCGCCCGCCGCGCCGAGTGAGAAGGCGCCCGCGCGAACCCCCGCACCGGCGCCGACCAGCGAAGAGTCGGGGGTCGGGGCCCCCGAGGAGGGCCCCAGCGAGGAGGCGACCGACGTCGTCAACGAGATCTTCGCGCGGTTGCGCAAGGCCACCCTGGAAGAGCGCGGCGCGAGTGCCCCCGCCCCCCGGCGCGCCAGCGCGGCGCCCAAGCACCCCTCTCCTGACGCCGATCTCTTCGCGCGCCGGGATGCGGCGCTGAGCGAGGCGCTGGCGCTGCTGACCCGCAAGGTCAAGCGCGCCCTCCAGGACGACCAGAACGCCACCTTGGAGAGACTGCGTGACGTCAAGGGGATGATCACGACCGAGATGGAGGACGAGCACGACCAGCGCGACCGCTACGCCTCGGCGGCGCTGGAGGCCCTGGCCGACGCCGCCGCCGCGGGGTCGCGCTTCGCCTTCGACGAGTCTGGCGCCCACGGTGCGGCGCCCTCGCGCGCGGCGCTGGCCGACTGCTCGGCCGACCTGGCCGTGACCGTGGTCCTCGCTCTCCGCCGGCGGATCCTCACCGAGGGGGCCGGTGACGCCACCGAGCGCGCGAACGCCGCCTACAAGGAGTGGCGCGGCGCCCGCGTCGAGCGCCTCTGCGCGGACGTCGCGCGTCGGGCCTTCTCGATCGGGGTGGTGGCCGCCTGCGACGGCCGCGACGTGCGCTTCGTGCCGGCGCCCAACGACGCGCCCTGTGACGCCTGCGCCCTGGATGCGCAGTCGGGGACCCGACGGGCGGGCCTCGCATTCCCGAGCGGCTCCGCCTATCCGCCGCTCCACGCGGGCTGCGCCTGCGCGGTCGTGCCCGCCTAGGAATCGTCCTAGGCTCGCGTCGTGCGCAGCCCCACCGATATCCCGCCGCGCCCGCGCCGGGTCAGCCGGCTGTCGCGTCGCTTCTGGATCGGCCTGGCGGTCGCGCTCCTGCTCATCCTCTTCCTGTCGCTGCGCAGCCTGGCCGTGCTGTGGACCGATCAGATGTGGTTCTCCTCGGTGGGCCTGGGCAGCGTCTTCTCGACCCTGTTCCTCGTCAAAGCGGGCCTCGGGCTGACCTTCGGCGCCATCTTCTTCCTCATCCAGTGGGTCAACCTGCTTCTCACGGACCGCTTCGGGGCGCGGGACCTCACCTTCGACCCCGAAGACGAGATCGTGCGGCGCTTCCAGAACGTGGTGCGACCCTACGCGGGACGGATCTACGCGGCCATCGCCCTGGTGATGGGGATCGTCGCCGGGTTGAACGCGATCGGCCAGTGGCAGAAGTACCTGCTCTTCGCCCACCGCCAGAGCTTCCACCGCACCGATCCGCTGTTCCACAAGGACATCGGCTTCTACGTCTTCACGCTGCCCTTCCTGTCCTTCATCGTGACCTGGGGCCTGGTGGCGCTCTTCGTCGTCCTCCTGGTGACCGCCGCCTTCCACTACCTGAATGGCGGCATCCGGGCCGGGCGGTACCGGCCGCGCGTGGCGCCGAGGGTCAAGGCGCACCTCTCGGTGATCGGCGCGGGCATCGCCCTGTTGAAGGCGGCCGGCTACGTGATCGCCCGCTACGAGCTGGTCAACTCCACCAACGGCTACGTGCCGGGTGCGGCCTACACCGACGTGCACGCGCGCCTGCCGGCCAACACCATCTTGATCTTCCTCTCGCTGGCGGCCGCGGCGATCCTGCTCGCCAACGTGCGCGCGCGCGGTTGGTCGCTACCGGCGGTGGCGGTGGGGCTGTGGGCCTTCGTGGCTCTGGTGATCGGGGTGCTCTACCCGACCATCCTCCAGGCCTTTCGCGTCAGTCCGGCCCAGAGCTCGCTCGAGCTGCCCTACATCGCGCGCAACATCGCGGCCACTCGCGCGGCCTTCGGGATCGACAACATCACCTATCACACCTTCGCCGGCTCCCAGACGATCTCGACGAATCAGGTCAAGGCCGCCCTGCCCACCCTCGACAACATCCGCCTGTGGGACCCGGCCAGCGATATCGCCCTCGCCACGGTCCAGCGCCGTCAGGCGATTCGCTCCTACTACTCCTTCACGACGTTGTCGGTCGACCGCTATTTCGTCAACGGCAAGCTGACCCCGGTGCTGATCGGCGCCCGCCAGCTCAACACCCCCAACCTGCCCTCGGCCGGCTGGGTCAACCAGCACCTGCAGTACACCCACGGGATCGGGGCCGCCGTCGTGGCGGCCAATCAGGCCGACCCCACGACGGGCAACCCGACCTTCGTCGTGGGCAACGTGCCGCCCCAGTCGACCTCGGGTATGCCCGTGCTCACTCAGCCCGCCATCTACTTCGGCATCAACGATCCCGGCTGGGTGGTCGCCAACACCAAGCAGGCCGAGGTCGACTACCAGGTCAACTCCGGCCCCAACGCGGGTCAGCCCGTCGAGAGCCACTACCGGGGCACCGGTGGGGTCGAGGTGGGTGGTTTTCTGCGCCGCGCCGCCCTGGCCCTGCGCCTCGGGGACTTCAACTTCCTGATCTCCAACCAGATCACCTCCCACAGCCGGGTGCTCTTCGTGCGCGACGTCCAGCAGATGGTGCGCAAGGCCGCTCCCTTCCTCAGCTTCGATTCCTCGCCCTACGCCGTGATCGCCGACGGCGAGGTGCAGTACGTCCTGGACGGCTACACGACGACGGACCAGTACCCCTACAGCTCGAACGCCAACCAGCTGGGCCAGTCACTCGGCGGACTGCCGGGGAGCTTCAACTACGCGCGTAACTCGGTCAAGGTCGTGGTGAACGCCTACTCGGGCGCCATGCACTTCTACGTGGCCGACCCCAAGGACCCGATTATCGCGGCCTACCGGGCGGCCTTCCCCTCGATGTTCCTGCCCATGTCCTCGATGCCCGCCGCAATCTCCTCCCACCTGCACTACCCGGGCGACCTCTTCTCGGTCCAGGCCGCGACCCTCGGCCGCTACCACATCACCAACGCGTCGGCCTTCTACTCGGCCTCGGACCGCTGGGAGATCTCGCCGTCAGCCGGTGAGGGCACGCCCAGCCAGTCACTCCAGCAGACCCGTACGACCGACGCCGCGGGCAACGTCCTCTACACCTCCCTCTCGCCGATGAGCCCCCTGCTCTACGTCGGCTCGTTGCCCTCGGCCGGTCGTCAGCAGCTGCTCGAGGAGCTGGCCTACGTGCCGGCCGGCAACTCGGCGACGGTCCAGGGCCTCACCGCCTTCATCATGGCGACCGCCGATCCCAACGACTACGGCCGGCTCTCGGTCTACGAGACTCCCCGTGGTCAGCAGGTCTACGGTCCCGTCCAGGCGGACTCGGAGATGCAGCAGAACCTGAAGGTCTCGTCGACCATCACCCTGCTCGACCAACACGGCTCCCAGGTGCTGCTCGGCAACAACGTGATGGTCCCGCTCGACCAGAGCGTGCTCTACGTGCGGCCCCTCTACGTCACCTCCTCGGCCAACCCGATGCCCCAGTTGAAGTACGTCATCGCGGTGTTCAACCAGGAGGTCTCGATCGAGCCGACGCTGGCCGGAGCGCTCCAGGGGGTCCTCGGCACCGCGATCTCGGGCGCTGAGGGCTCGGGGTCTTCGGGTTCGGGCGGAGGCTCGGGCGGTGGCGGTGGCTCCGGTGGCACCACCCACGACGCGGCGTACTACCTCCAGCAGGCGAGCAGTGACTACGCGGCGGCCCAGAGTGCCCTGTCAAACGGGAATCTTGGCGCCTACCAGCGCGACATCCAGGCGATGGCCAAGGCCATCAGTCAGGCTCAGGCGGCCCTGTCGGGGACCAAGGGCTGAACCGCCAGCGCGGTCATCGTCCGACCGCGCCACCGCCCACGGTGAGAAGGCCGAGTGCATGCATCCTTGTGCCGGACTCGCTCCGGCCGCTCTCGCCCAGGAGGGTCACCGTCGGCTCGGTGCTATGCTGGCTGTCCCACCGCGGGGTGGAGCAGCTTGGTAGCTCGTCGGGCTCATAACCCGAAGGTCGCAGGTTCAAATCCTGCCCCCGCCACGAAGAAGAGGTGAGGAATGGCCGGCCCCGGAGGCCGGCCATTCCTCTTTCTCGGGCGCCGGGCGCGAGGCGAGCCACCGTCGTCGCTCGGCCCAGGAGGGTCCGGTGCTGTCCTAGATCTCGATCTCCGCCTCGACCACCGAGCCCAGTTCCAGGCCCTCGGCCGCGCGCACCGACGCCTTGAGTGGCACGAGGTAAGTCCCCTCAAGTGGGAAGAGCGAGGTGGTGAAGGAAGTGGAGCCGATGCGCACGCGCACGGGGATGACACCCCAGCCGTAGGTCACCGCCGGCGCGATCGCGTGGATCCGATCGGCGTTCTCCTCGCTCAGGGGAAGGAAGTGGTGAGGCGCGGGGCCCCGCCACTCGACGATCGGCCCCCTCTCGGTGATGGTGAGCACCGGGCCACCCTAGGCCAGCCCCCACGCGCGGGCGGGGCGAGAGCGGCTCCGCAGCTCATCGCAACCTGGCTCCAGTTCGGTTTCGCTGCACCACCCCTGGCGACGGGCCAGAGTGGTGGACATGGGAGCCACCACTCTCGCCGTGCTGTTCGCCCTGCTCACGGCCCTCTCGAACGCGTCGGCGGTCACGCTCCAGCACGTGGCGACGACGGCGGGGGGTCTTCGGGGTTGGCCCTGGATCCGACACCTCCTCCGCCATCCCCTCTGGCTCCTGGGCTGGGTCGCGATGCTCGGCTCCCTCGTGTTCCAGGCAATCGCGCTGCACAACGGCCCGCTCTCCCTCGTCCAGCCGATCCTGGTGACCGAGCTCGTCATGGCTCTGCTCGTGCGCCGGCTGTGGCGCCGCCAACGGCTGTCAGCGTTGGCCTGGGGGAGTGCCCTCGTCACCTGCTTGGCGTTGGCCACGCTGCTGCGCCTGCTCGATCCGCGGGTCGGTAGCGGCGTGCCGAGCGCGACGGCGTGGGCGACCAGCCTCTCGGTCACCACCGTCGTCGTGGCCGTCCTAGTCTCGGTCGCCCGTGGGCGGTCGGCCGCGTGGCGGGCCGGGTGCTTCGCCTCCGCCACGGCGATCCTCTGGGCCCTCGAGGCGACGATGATCAAGAGCGCGACCGACGCGCTGGCCAGCGGGGCCGTGCCGGGACTGCTGCGCTCCTGGTCGCTCTATGGGCTGATCGTGGTGGGCGTCGCCGGCCTCGTCACCGAGCAGCTCGCCCTGCGCGAGGGGCCGCTGCGCGTCTCCCAGTCCTTGATCGTGATCCTGGACCCTCTTGCGAGTGTCCTCTTCGGGGTGCTGGTGTTCCGTGAGAGTGTGGCGCACACCCCGCTCGCCCTCGTCAGCGCCGCGGCGGCTGCCCTTCTTGTCGCCTGGGGCGTCGTGGTGCTGACCGCCTCGGTCCCCGAGTCGCTTCTTCCTGGCGCGTCATCGAGCGACTGACTCGGGCCGTCCGGGGACCCGGGGAGGGTCGCGGCGGCCGGCGGGGAGGGCGAGGGCCGGCGCACTAGCGTGGCCCTCGATGAGCGCGATTCCCGATTTCAATAACCATCTGCCAGTGAAGATCCGCTTCGGTGAGGGGCGGGCGGCCACCCTCCCCTCCATCCTCGAGGAGGTCGGCGCCCGGCGCGTTCTCGTCATGGTGGATGAGGGGATCGAGAGGTTCAATCCCGCGGCGGCAAGGGCCCTCAGCACCCTGGCGGCCAGTCCCGAGGTCACGGTGACGCGCTTTGACAAGCCGGCCGGTGAGCCCACCATTGACATGGTCGACGACGCGACCGCCGCGGTCGTGGCCGCGGCGCCCGAGGCCATCGTGGCGCTCGGCGGCGGGTCGGTCATCGACACCGCGAAGGCCGCGCGGCTCTGTGCCCAGCTCGGACTGGGCTTCCGCGAGTTCCTGGCCGATCGCCCCCCCTACCCGGTCCCGGACGTCGCCCTGATCGCCATCCCGACGTCGGCCGGCACCGGTTCGGAGGTCTCGGGGGGATCGGTGGTCGCCGATCCCGAGGCCGGCACCAAGAACGGCATCGCCAACCCTCTCCTGCGGGCCCAGTACGCGGTGGTCGACCCTGAGCTCACCTACTCGATGCCGCCCGCGATGACCGCCAACACCGGGATCGACGCGTTGGCCCAGGCGATCGCGGCCATGGTGGCCAGCTGTCGGACGCCCATCGGCGACGCGATCGCCCTCGAGGCGATCTCGATGATGGCTCGGGGCCTGCCCGCGGCCTATCGAGACGGCGGGGACGTCGCGGCCCGCTCCGCCATGGCCTGTGGCTCAATGATGGCGGGGCTGGCGATGAACATCTCGGACTGCACGGCCGAGCACGCGTTGGGTCAGGCCATTGGTGGTCTGAAGCACGTCCCTCACGGACTGACGATCGGCCTCGTCGTGGCCGAGACCCTCGAGCGTGAGCGCCACGTGGTGCCCGAGATCCTCGAGCGGGTGGCCGACGCCATGGGCGCTCCGAAGGACGGGACCGGTGACGGCTCCCGGGCGGTCGCGGCGGTGAAGCGCATCCTCGCCGAGCTGGACTTCCCGGTCCTGGGTTCGCTGGGATTCACGCCGGACGATCTCGACCATCTGGCCGATCTCGCCCTGGCCGACTACTTCATCACGATGGCTCCGGCCCCGTGGTCGAAGGATGAGGTTGTCGAGGCCTTCTCGCGGGCCCTCGCGCTCAGCGCGCGATAGGGATCAGGAGGTCGGCTCGCCGGGCACGGTGTAGAGGGCCGTCCACGGAGAGGCCGAGGGAGCGCCGAGCGCCCCGGACGGCACGGCTCCGACGTTGTACCACTTGGCGCGGTAGGGGAGTCCCTGGTAGAGGACCTCGTCGCCCGCCCGGTAGACCACGGTGGCGCTCCACTCGGGTGCCGTGCCCGCCGGGAGGGTCGTCGTTGTCGGGGGGTGCGACCCCTTGAGGACCGGTCCCACCAGGACCCAGGGCGTGTTCCAGGGGTTCGCCACTCGCGCGGCGGGGTCGACACCGCTGTTGTACCAGCGGGCCTGATAGATGTAGCCGCCGCGCACCACCTTGTAGCCCTGGACGTAGACCGAGGTCGGAGCCCACAGAGGGTAGGGCGCGTCGGCGGGGTTGGTGTCGAGCGCGAGGGGGGTCGTCGACAGTGACCGGGCCGAGTCCATCGAGCCACGCAGCTGGTCGAAGACGGCGGAGAAGCCCATGAGACCCTGGTTGACGCCGCTGCAGGAGGTGGACAGCACCCCCTGTTCGGCGCCGGTCGTGCCACAGGCCGCGTCGCGATTGAGTGACCACATCGAGAGCCGACCCAGATGGCTGGTCCGCGCGAAGCCGACGAGGCGCCGGGCGTCGGCCACCGAGACGACCTCGCCGGCGCTGTCGTTCTGTCCGACCATCACGGTCAGGCCCAAGTGGGTCCAGAGGTCCGCACCGCTCAGGCCGCTGCCGTAGCGCGCGGCGAGCTGCTGGAACTGGGCGGCGGTCGCGCGGACGGCCGACTCGGCGGCCTGCGCCATGTCGGCTACCGGTCGTCCGTAGTTCATCGCCATCACGTCGACGCCGGCCAGGGCCACGTGGCGTGACAGCAGCGAGCCGATCTGGGAGAGCGCGTCGGCCGAGAGCCCCGAAGTGGAGACCGGCAGGGTCAGCCAGATCTTGGCGTGGGCCAGCGGGCCGCCGGGGCGCTCCAACTGGGCCAACGCCTCGGCGCGGCGAACGGTCGCGGGGCCGTCGGCGAGGGCGGCTCCCTCGACGTCGAAGTCGAGGGTGTGCACCCGGTAGTGCTGTGCGACGTCACGGTAGGCGGCGGCCAACTGGGAGACCGAGGTGCAGGCGCTGGCCAGCGGCGTGTTGGCCTGGCCACCGAAGGCCACACCGACCTGGGCGCCCGTGGACTGGTACTGGGTGACCCGCAACGAGAGGTCAAGAGCCGTGTCGGCCTGAGTGAGGGAGTAGTAGCCGCCCCAGCTCGGCGAGCAGGGCTGGGTCGGTGAGGCGACCACGAAGCCGAGGACGGCTTGGCGGGCGGGGTCCATCACGGTCGACTGGAAGTTGTAGGTGGGCGTCGCCGTGACGTCGACGTAGGGGGCGAAGAAGGTGTCCGCGGGCGCGCTCGCCGAGGAGAGGTCCGCACGGACTACAGCGGGCAGGCCGTAGGCGGCACCGCCGAGGATCGCAATCGCGACGACGACCCGCCAGGGCGAGAGGCGCCGGAGGGCGTGTGGAGTGGGGTGGGGTTCGGTCATGGGAAAGGGTGCTGCGGGGAACCACACGCTAGTGGTCGCCAATCACAACCTTCCAGTGGGTTGTCAGAAATTGGTGTGACGTGGTGATGGAGTTGAACTCAACGCACGTAGGCTCCCGCGGTGCCCAAATCGACGACGGCGACGCGCCCCTTAAAGAATTTTCAGCGATTCTCCCGCGAGGCCCTGACTCCCTTCCCGAGGTCGGTGAGCGACCGACGAGTCGCCGTCGGCCGCCTCGCGGTGGTCGTCACCACCCTCGCGTGGCTCACCTACTCCGCGCTGTGGGTCAATCGGGAGTTCCTCCAGCACCACGGTGTCACGCCCTTTGGCCACGTGGCGGCGGAGGCCTATCTCGTGATGGTCACCCTCCTCACCCTGGCCTCGACCGCCTACCTCGTCTCCCGACTCGGCTACTTCTATCGGGTGCGCACCCATCGGCGCACGCCGCGAGCCCTCCTCGACGACTTCTTCGACCGCGCCCAGCCGAGGGTCACGGTACTCGTCCCCTCCTACCGCGAGGAGGAGCGCGTCATCCGCGCGACGCTCCTCTCGGCCGCCCTGCAGCGAGTGGGCGGACTGGAGGTCGTCCTGCTCATCGACGATCCCCAGGCACCGCGGACCGAGGAGGAGGCGCGCCTGCTCGACGCTGCGCGGCGCCTTCCCGCGGAGGTGGGGGAACTCCTCGCCGAGCCGGCGCGGCTCTTCGGGAGCCACTACCTCCGCTTCGTCGAGCGTGATCCGGCCGACGAGGAGCTCGGGCTCGCTGACATGACGGACCTGGCGGACTGCATGCAGGGGGCCGCCACGTGGCTGCGCGCCTTCGCCGACGACTACCCCGTCGTGGACCACGCCGACCGCTTCCTCTGCGACTACGTGGTGACGAGCGTGGCGGCCGGCCTCCTCGTCGACGCGACGGCGCTGAGGACGGCGCACGAGAACGGCGTCGTGCTCAGCGCCCAGAGGATGGCCCACTTCTACCGGCGGGTGTGGGCGACCTTCGACGTTCGCCTCACCAGCTTCGAGCGCAAGGCCTACGCCTCGCTGTCCCACGAGCCGAACAAGGCGTCCAACCTCAACTCCTACATCTCGCTCATGGGACGGTCCTTCCACGACGTCGACACCGAGGTGGGCCGTCTCCTGCTCGAGGCCCCGGCTGAGGAGTCGACCTTCACCGTGGGGGAGCCGGACTACGTCGTCACCCTCGACGCCGACTCGCTCCTCCTGCCTGAGTACGTCGAGCGACTCGTCTACTTGATGGAACAGGACCACTACCGCGACGTCGCCGTCATCCAGACCCCCTACAGCGCCTTCCCCAATCCGGGCTCGCGCCTCGAGAGGATTGCCGGCGCCACCACGGATCTCCAGCATCTCGTCCACCAGGGTTTGGGCCACTACGACGCCGAGTTCTGGGTCGGGGCCAACGCCGTCATCCGCAAGCGGGCCCTCGACGATCTCGAGCGGGTTGACTATCTCGGCAACTTCGAGGTGCGCTCCTACATCAGTGACCGGACGGTGATCGAGGACACCGAGTCGACCATCGACCTACGCATCCACGGGTGGTCCATCGAGAACTACCCCGAGCGACTGGCCTACAGCGCGACGCCACCCGACTTTGGCGCCTTGAGCATTCAACGTCGTCGGTGGGCCAACGGGGGATTGGTCATCCTCCCGGCCCTGCGCCGACTGGTGAGGGCCCGACGGTCTCGGGGACAGCACACCCGCTGGGGGGAGCTCTTCCTGCGGGCCAACTACCTGGCCTCCATCGGCTGGACCTCCCTGTCGCTGATCGCGATCCTGGCCCTTCCCTTCAGTTCACTCGTCCTCTCACCCGTCCTGGTGGTGATCGTGGCACCGTACTTCTTGGCGATGTCCTCGGACCTTCGCTACTGCGGCTACCGGCGGCGCGACATCGTGTGGGTCTACTCACTCAACCTCCTCCTGCTCGCCGTCAACCTGACGGGGACGGCCGCCTCCTTGATCCAGCTGCTCACCGGTGGTAAGAGCACCTTCGCGCGCACGCCGAAGGTGAAGGACCGCACGCGCACGGCCCTGGGCTTCGCCCTCGTCCCCTATCTCTTGCTCGGGCTGGTCGCGTTGACCCTGGCCGTCGACGTGCGAGCGCGCCACTGGGCCAACGCGACCTTCGTCACCGTCAACGGGCTGTGCCTCCTGCTGGGCGTGGTGGCCCTGATGGGGGTATGGAGCTCGCTGTCGGACGTCGTCGTCCAGTCGGCTTCCCTGCTCTACCGACGCGAGCGCGCCCCGGAGCGTCCGGCCGTCACCCCCGAACACGTGCTCGCCAATCCGGCGGTCGCCGACTGGGAGGCCGTCCTCCAACCCGCGTTGATCGAGCGCCGTAGCGTGAGCAGTGAGGCCGAGAGGGGGAGGGCGTGAACGAGGCTCTGCTGCTGATGGACCTCCAGAACGGCATCGTCGGGCGTTACGGCGAAGCGGGCGAGCAGCTGGTCGGCCGCCTCGCCAGGGTGGCGCAGGCCGCGCGCAGGTCGGGTCGACCCGTGATCCACGTGCGGGTCGCCTTTCGCCCTGGCGCCCCCGAGGTCTCCTCGCAGAACCGGACCTTCTCGGCGCTGGCCGGCGGCGGCGGCTTCGAAGAGGACGCGCCGGGGACCCAGATCCATCCGGATTTGGGCGCCCACGAGGGCGACGTCGTCGTCGTCAAGCGCCGGGTCGGGGCCTTCTCCGGATCGGACCTCGACGTCGTGCTGCGGGCCGCGCGGATCGAGTCGTTGGTGCTCTGTGGCATCGCGACCTCCGGGGTCGTGCTTACGACCGTGCGGGTGGCGGCCGACCTCGACTACCGCCTCACGGTCCTGAGCGACGGATGCCTCGACGCGGACGAGGAGGTCCACCGTGTCCTCACCGAGAAGGTCTTTGTCCGCCAGGCCACGGTGACGACCTGCTCGGAGTGGACCGAGACCATTCGGTCGGCGACGTGAGCGACCGGCCCAAGCCTTAGTCCCCTCTTACGGTTCCCTTCGCTCGGCTCAATTTCGGCTCTTCAGACTGGGTCGCCGGAGCACCTGATGAAGTCGACCCTGCCTCTCACCCACCTCCTTCGCCGCGTCGCCGCGTCCGCGGCCGTGCTGGTGGGCGCCGCTGTGGGGACCCTCGTCGTGGGAACCTCCGCCGGCGCCTCACCCCTGACCCACGAGTTCTACCTCTCAATCGGCGCCTCCGAGTCGGTGGGATTCCAGCCCACCATCTTGAGGCCCCACGGGCAGCGGACCCGACTGGGCTACGCGAATGACCTGGTGGCCATGGAGGCCGCCGACGGCAAGATCGTCACCCTGACCCAGCTGGGCTGCCCCGGCGAGTCGACCACGACGATGCTGATGGGCGGCGACCGCTGCCAGCCCGGGGTCAGCCAGGTCTCTCGCGCGGTCGCCTTCCTCCAGGCCCATAGCCGTGAGCGCGGCATCGTCACCATCGACCTGGGCTTCAACGATCTGCATCCGTGCATCCACACCCTGGACTTCTCACCATCGTGCGTGAGCACCCAGGTGGCGACCATGTCGGGTCAGCTCAGCGCGATTCTCGACCAGCTCCAGGCGGCGGCCGGACCCGGGGTGACCTTCGTCGGCCTCAACCACAACGACCCCTTCGTGGCGGCCGGGGTGAGTGGTCACGCCACCGAGCAGTACGTGGACAACTCCGTCAGCGCCTTCAGCCAGCTCAACCAGGCCCTGGCGACCGTCTACACGGACCACCACATCGTGGTGGCCGACGTGGCCCAGGCCTTCGCCGACGGGGTCACCACCCGGATCGACGTGCCGGGCCTGGGGACCGTCCCGACCTCGGTCGCCCGGGAGTGTGCGCTCACCTGGATCTGCTCGCCGGCCCCCTTCGGACCCAACCTGCACGCCAACGCTGCTGGATACAAGGTGATCGCTCAGGCGATCGAGGACGCCCTGCACCAGACCTAGGCGCCGACCTCACCCGCCGGTCACGCCGACCTCCCGAACACAACACCCGCACAACTTGATATGTTGTCGCGAAACGGGTCCGCGGGCGGACCCCAATCACGGAGGGGCTCCAGAGGGCACTGGGGCCAATGGGGTGGACATGGGCCAGTGCCCGCTTGGAAAGTCGTTCGGTGCCCAACGAAAGTGGGCGTTCGCATGAGGACCCGTACTTCGGGCAAGGTGCTACAGCGCTGCCTCGGCGTGGTGACGCTCTCGCTCGTCGGCGCACTGGCGGCGGGAATGGTCGGAGTGCTGCCAGCCGCCGCCGACAACGACACGCCGACGCCACTGCCCAGTGTCACCTTCGGCCCGCCCGCTACCGGTTCCCACGGCGCCTACGCCGTGACGGTGGCCTACCCGACGCCCCTGACGATGCCGGCGGTGAGCGACGGGAATCCCTCTGACATCTTCACCTTCTCACTCAGCGCCAACACGGCGGGCTGCCAGATCGCCTCCAACGGCTCGGGCTTCAGCTACCAGCAGCGGGGCAGCTGCGTCATCACGGCCTCCACCTACAGCGATCCCGACCACGACGGAGCCCCGGGCGATGACGACGGGGGAGTGGTCTCGGCGACCTTGACGGTGACCGTCACCCGAGGCGCTCAGAGCATCACCCTCGCCTCCTCGGCGGCCCCGGCGAACCAGAGCATCACCCTGTCGGCCTCGGGCTACTCGGGCACCGGACAGGTGACCTACCAGGTG
>CAYUZO010000001.1:187451-226003 GCA_964449735.1 uncultured Ferrimicrobium sp. | reverse complement strand
CCGCCGACTCCCTCTACGACACCGCCGTCTCGACCCCGGCGACCGAGACCTTCACGATCTTGGGCCAGAGCATCACCCTCGCCTCCTCGGCGGCCCCGGCGAACCAGAACATCACCCTGTCGGCCTCGGGCTACTCGGGCACCGGACAGGTGACCTACCAGGTGACCGGCGGGACGGCCAGTGGCTGCACGATCAGCACCGACCAGCTGAGCGCGAGCTCGGCGGGCACCTGCCTCGTCACCGCGACCATCGCCGCCGACTCCCTCTACGACACCGCCGTCTCGACCCCGGCGACCGAGACCTTCACACCACTGGGGACCCTCATCGTCACCGCCGAGGGCGGCGTCGTGAGCGCCGGCTCGACCTTCCATCCCACCTCGAACGTCAGCGGCACCGTGGGATCGGACAGCGCCAGCGTCACGAGCGTGTCCTACACCTACGTCGGCACCGGCTCGACCACCTACGGGCCCTCCACCGTCGCGCCGGCCGCGCCGGGCACCTACGAGGTGACGCCGTCGGCCGCGGTGATCGCGGTGTCCCCGGTGGCCGACCTCGGTGACTACAACGCCACCTACACCTACGTGGGAGCGAGCCTGACCATCCTGGCCCCGCCGTTGGTGGTGGCCGCCGTGAGCACCACCATCGACCAGGGCCAGCCCACCGGCGTCCCGATCGCGCTCGGTGGGCTCGTCAACGGCGACAGCGGAACCATCACCTCGGTGACGGTGACCTACACCGGGACGGGCTCGACCGTCTACGGTCCGTCCTCGGTCCCGCCGACCCTGCCGGGCACCTACGAGGTGACGCCCTCGGCCGCCACCGTGTCGATCTCGCCGCCTCAAGACGCCGGGCTCTATCCGGGCACCGTGACCTATCGATCGGCGACCTTGACGATTGTGGCCGTCGGACACCTCACCGTCGCGGTCGCCGACCTCAGCGCCACCGCCGGCGACACCATCACCCCCTCAGTGAGCGTGCACGGCCTGCTCGGGTCCGACATCGCCTCGCTCGGAGCGGTGACCGTGACCTACGTGGGTGAGGGGGGAACCGTCTACGGTCCCTCGACCACCGCCCCCAGCGCGGCGGGTACCTACCTAATGACGCCGTCCTCGGCCACCGTGACGATCACGCCCGCCGCCGACCAGGTCCAGTACCTCCAGCCCTACGCCTACGTGGCCGGCACGCTGGTCCTGGCTCCGGCTCCGGTGATCGTCCCGGTGAAGCCCGTCGTCGTCCCCAAGACCACTCACGTGGTCATCAAGACCTTCGCCGAGGGCTCGGCGACTCTCAGCCCGGCGCTGAAGCGTCAGGTGTTGGCCCTCGCCCGCCGGGTCAAGAGCGGGCACTACCTCCGCGTGGAGCTGGCCGGCTACACCGACAACGTCTTCACCCCGGCCTTTGACGCGCTGCTGGTGTACCAGCGAGCGCAGGCCGTCGCCACCCAACTGCGGGCCGATCTCGCCGCGCTGAAGGCGGGCGGCGTGACGATCGTCATCGTGCCGGGAGTGACCGTCGAGCTCGTCTCGGCCAACTCCACCGCGGCGGGACGAGCCGCCAACCGCAAGGTGATCGCCACCCTCAAGGCTCACTGATAGCCGTGGGCTCCTGGCGGCGCGCACTCACGGTCGGATCGGTCCTCGGGGCCCTGCTGCTCGCCCTGTCGGGCGGGGCCGGTGGCGCCTCGACGACGGGGCACGGGGTGCCTCCGGGCACGGTCCTGGTCACCGATCTGAACGGTGGGCGCCTCGTCCTCATCGATCCGCTGAGTCGGGCGGTGAGCGCCGTGTCGGGCCCCTCACTGCGTGGACCCCTGGGCGTCGCCGTGACGCCCGACGGCCGGACGGCGCTCGTCACCAATTCGCTCGGCGCCTCGGTGACGCCGGTCGACCTGACGACCGTGCCTCCCACCCTCGGGGTCCCCGTCAAGGTGGGGCGTGCCCCGGCAGCCGTGGCCATCTCCTCCTCGGGCGAGCGGGCCTACGTCACTGACTTCAACGACAACGAGGTGACGCCCCTCGCCCTGAGCGGGGGGCGGGTGCGGGCGCTGGCGCCGATCAGGGTGGGCGCCGGTCCCTGGAGCGTGGCGGTCAGCCCGGACGGGTCCGCGGTCGTCGTGTCCGACACAGAGAGCCAGTCGGTCAGCGTGATCAACACGGCCAGCGGATCGGTCACCACCGTCTCGGTCGGCGCCCGGCCGGAGGCCGTCGTGGTGGCGCCCAGCGGGTCCGTGGCCTACGTGGCCGCTGGCCAGGGGATCACGCCGGTGGTGTTGGGGGGGCACCCTCACGCCCTGTCTTCCATCCCCGTCGCCGGTGGTCCGCTGGGCCTGGCGATCACGCCCGACGGGCGCAGGGCCTACAGCGCCAACGGCGACCGGACCGTGACGCCGATCGACCTCACCGTGACTCCTCCCCGGGCCGAGTCCTCGGTGACCGTCGGCAGCCTCACCCAGCCCGACGGCGTGGCGATCTCGCCCGACGGCCGGCGGGCCTACGCGGCCAACGCCACCGACACGGTCGCCCCGATCGATCTCACGACCCACCCGGTCACCCCGTTGGCGCCGATCTCGGTGGGTTCGGCCACCTTCGGCATCGCTATCGTCCCCGACCAGGCCCCCGTCGCGCACCTGATCGTGCATCCGGCCCGGGCCGGCCACCCCAGCGTGCTCGACGCCTCACGCTCCACCTCGAGCGACGGCGGCATCCTCTCCTACTCGTGGGACTTCGGCGACGGACACCGCGCCACCACCCGCTCGGCCGTCGTGCACCACGTCTACGCCACGGCCGGGAACTACCGGGCCTCGGTCACGGTCACCAGCCGCTACGGCACCTCCACGGCGACGACCTTCACCGGTCAGACGGCGTCCAACCACGGAGGGCTGTCGGCTCGCGCCCAGCGAAGCTTCGCCGTCGTCTCGGCCTTGACGACGGTCCCCTCGTCGGGTCCGCCGGGGATCGCCGTGCACCTTCGCGACGACTCGCTCAGCGCGACCTGCTCCAACCTCTTCGTCTACTTCGACAACCGGCTCATCGACCAGGTGCCGTCCCAGGGCCGCAGTCTCGACATCCCCTCCCTCGTGGTGCCCGGTGACGCGTCCCTCGGCGGCCACGAACTCTCGATCCGCTGCTCGACCACGGGCGCTGCCCTCACCACCGCGTCCTTCCAGGTGGTGGCGACCCTGAACCACCTCGCCGAGTTCTCGGTGGCGATGCCGAGCGCCCGCGAGCTCGCCCACCACCTCGCGGGCGCCACGGGGATCAGCCTGCTTCTGCTGCTGGTGAGTCGCCTGATCTCGGCCGGCTTCCCCTCGCAGTGGCTGGACGCGACCTACGAGGCCAACCGGCACCGGTGGCTCTCGCGGTGGCGCACGCGGTTGCCCTGGCTCTTCGTCGACCACTCCCGTGAGCGCTCCACCGCGCGCCGGGCCGTCGGGGGCGCCGCGAGGTTCGTGCTGTTCGCGGTCTTCGCCGGCTTCATCAACTCGGTCCTCGACCCCTCCTTCGGGTGGAACCGCACCACCTTGTGGCTCTTCCTCGGACAGTGCTTGGGCATCGGGACGCTGCTGCTGAGCGCCCAGCTGCCCGCCCTCATCGGGGGGCTGCGCCAGCACCGCACTGTCCACCTCCAGGTCCTCCTCGGCGGACTGGTGATCGCGATTCTCTGCGTCGGGGCGTCGCGGGCGCTCGGGCTCTCTCCGGGGTACTGCTACGGGCTGATCGTGACCTTCGTCGTGGCGCCCAAGGTCTCGATGCGCGAGTGGGGCAAGCTCCAGGGCTACGCCTCGATCACGGTGATCGTGTTGGCCCTGGCGGCCTTCGCCCTGAGAGGACCGGTCTTCCGGGCCGCGGCCGCGGCCCACCCCTCGCCGTGGCTGCTCGTGCTGACTCCGGCGCTCGACATCCTCTTCGTCGGCGGCTTCACCTCGGTCGCCTTCGGGATGTTCCCGCTGCCCTTCCTGCCCGGGCGCCACATGGCCCAGTGGAGCCGCCCCGCCTGGATCGCGATCAGCTTCGTGGCCCTGGTGGGCTTCGTGGCCGTCCTGCTCTCACGCGGCAGTGGCAGCCCCTCCGAGCTCGCTCACGTCGCCCTGGTGCCCCTCATCGCCGCCTTTTCCTTCTTCGGTCTGGCCTCCTTGGCCCTGATGCTCTACTTCCACCGCCATCCCCTCGAAGAGCCCGAGGTGGAGGAGCCGACGGGGGCGACGGAAGGGTCCTAAGCCCTTGGGGGCTCGACCGAGGGCGACGGTAACTTCGAGACGTGACCGAGGCTGACCCCGCCGGGCCCCCCGAGGGCCTCTTTCAGGTACGCATCCATGGCCGCGGCGGCCAGGGGGTCGTCACCGCCGCCGAACTGCTCTCGGTAGCCGCCTTCGACGAGGGGCGCTACGCGCAGGCCTTCCCCAGTTTCGGCTCCGAGCGCACCGGCGCGCCGGTCGTCTCCTACTGCCGCATCGACGTCAAGCCGATCCGCAGCCGCGAGCCCGTGGTGGAGCCGGACCTGGTCATCGTCCAGGACGTGACCCTCCTGCACCACGTCGACCTCTTCGGTGGGCTGGGCGAGGACGGTTTCGTGCTGGTCAACACCTCCAAGGGGCTCGACGAGCTCGGCCTGGCGGAGTTGACCGAGCATCTGCGTCCGGGTCGGGTCGTGACCTGCCCGGCGACCGAGCTGGCCCTCGCCCACGTGCGCCGGCCGGTGCCCAACGCCCCCCTGCTCGGGGCCTTCGCTGCCCTGACGGGCCTGGTCTCGCTCGAGGCGATCCGCCGGGCGCTCGGCGAGCGCTTCGCCGGCGAGGTGGGCGAGCGCAACGCCGCGGCCGCGGCCGAGGCCTTCGCGGTCGTCGCGGCCCAGAGGGAGGATCACCGTGCTGCGTCAGCTTGAGGGGTCGAGGGCGCTCGCCGAGACCGTGGCCCGCTGTCGGCCCGAGGTCGTGTGCGCCTACCCGATCTCCCCGCAGACCCACATCATCGAGGCGGTGGGGGAACTGGTGCGCACCGGCGCGCTGGCCCCGTGCGAGTTCATCAACGTCGAGAGCGAGTTCGCCGCGATGTCGGTCGCCTTGGGCGCCTCGGCGGCCGGGGCTCGGGCCTACACCGCCACGGCCAGCCAGGGCCTGCTCTTCATGGCCGAGGCCGTCTACAACGCGGCGGGACTCGGTCTGCCGGTTGTCATGACCCTCGCCAACCGCGCCATCGGCGCGCCGATCAACATCTGGAACGATCACTCCGACGCGATGGCCGTGCGCGACGCGGGCTGGATCCAGCTCTTCGCCGAGACCAACCAGGAGGCGGCCGACCTGCACGTCCAGGCCTTCCGTCTCGCCGAGAGCCTCTCGGTGCCGGTGATGGTCTGCGTCGACGGCTTCATCCTCACCCACGCGGTCGAGGCCGTGGACCTGATGGACCAGGCCGAGGTCGACTCCTTCCTGCCCCCCTACGACCCCCGCCAGGTCCTCGACCCCGATGACCCGGTCTCGATCGGGGCCATGGTCGGCCCCGAGGCCTTCGAGGAGGTCCGCTACCTCGCCCACCTCCGCCAGCTCGACGCACTGGAGGCGATCCCCGAGATCGCGGGCGAGTTCGCGGCCCTCACGGGGCGTGACTCGGGTGGACTCGTGCGCCCCTACCGCACCGACGGGGCCCGCACCGTGGTCGTGGCCATGGGCTCGGTCCTTGGCACCTTGAAGGACGCCGTGGACGCCTTGCGCGACCGGGGTCTCGACATCGGGGTGCTGGGACTGACCACCTTCCGCCCCTTCCCCGACGCGGCGCTCGCCGCGGCCCTCGAGGGCGCCGAGCGCGTCGTGGTGCTCGAGAAGGCCTTCTCCTTGGGGCGCGGAGGGGTCCTGGCCGGTGACGTGGCGCTTAGCCTCGGCGGGCGCTCGACTGCGGTGACGACGGTCGTCGCCGGGCTGGGGGGCCGTCCGATCACCCGCCTCTCGCTCGAGACAGTCCTCGAGCGGGCAATGCGAGGCGAGCTCGCCGAGACCACCTTCCTCGACCTCGACGAGGGGGCGGTGGCGCGCGAACGCGCTCGCATGGCCGCGGTGCGCCGTTCGGGTCCAACGGCCGAGAACCTGCTGCGCGAGAGGCTGAGCCCCGAGGAGGTGGCGCCGTGAGCACCCGCACCCCGGTCCACTTCTACCAAGTGGGCAGCTTCGCCGTGGGCAACCGGCTTCTCGACTCAGGTCAGCGCACGGTCCAGTCCAGTGCCGAGCGTCACAACTCCATCGACTCGGGCCATCGAGCCTGCCAGGGATGCGGCGAGGCCCTCGGTGCCCGTTACGCCCTCGACGCCGCGATGCGCGCGACGAACAATCGGCTGGTCGCCGTCAACGCGACCGGCTGCCTCGAGGTCTTCTCCACCCCCTACCCCGAAACCTCGTGGCAGATCCCCTGGATGCACTCGCTCTTTGGCAACGCGCCGGCGGTGGCCACCGGGGTCGCCGCCGCCTACCGGGTGAAGGGTCGCAGCGACGTGCGGGTCGTCGCCCAGGCGGGTGACGGCGGGACGGTCGACATCGGCTTTGGGACCTTATCGGGGATGTTCGAGCGCAACGACGACGTGCTGTTCATCTGCTACGACAACGAGGGCTACATGAACACCGGTGTCCAGCGCTCCGGCGCGACACCGCCGGCCGCGCGCACCGCGACCACCCCGGCCATGGGCCCCGAGCCGGGCAACTCCTTCGGGCAGGGCAAGGACCTGCCCCGTCTGGCCATGGCCCACGACATCGCCTACGTCGCCACGGCCACGGTCGCCGATCTGCACGACCTCGAGCGCAAGGTGGACACCGCGATGACCCTGCACGGGGCGCGCTACCTCCACGTGCTCGTCCCCTGCCCCCTGGGCTGGGGCTCGGCCTCCCAGGACACGATCAAGCTGGCCCGCCTGGCCACCCAGTCGGGGCTCTTCCCCGTCTTCGAGGCCGAGCACGGGGTCGTCACCGGGCGCACGGTGATCCGCCGGCGCGTCGGCGTCGAGGAGTACCTACGGCCCCAGCGACGCTTCGCCCACCTCTTCGGGTCACATCCCCGACCGGAGGTCGTCGAGCGGCTCCAGGCACTCGCGGACGCGAACATCGAGCGCTACGGGCTCGTGGACGAGGAAACCCGTGACGAGCGAGTGGGGAGCGAGTCGTGAGGATCCCCTTCGCCATCACCCTCGACCCGGGCACCAGTAGGGCCAACCACACTGGGTCCTGGCGAGTGGAGCGACCGGTCTACGTCCACCGCCTGCCCCCGTGCAACGACGCCTGCCCGGCGGGCGAGGACATCCAGGGCTGGCTCTACGGCAGCGAGTCCGGCGACTACGAGACGGGCTGGCGGACTCTGATCGAAGAGAACCCCTTGCCGGCCATCATGGGCCGGATCTGCTTCCACCCCTGTGAGAGCGCCTGCAACCGTGCCCAGGTCGACGAGTCGGTCGGGATCAACTCGGTCGAGCGCTTCCTCGGCGACCACGCGCTGGCCCAGGGCTGGCAGCTGCCAGCCCCCGGACCCGACAGCGGCAAGCGGGTGCTGGTGGTGGGCTCGGGCCCGGCGGGCCTCTCGGCCACCTACCACCTTCGTCGCCTGGGCCACGCGGTGACCCTGGTGGAGGCCTCGCCGGAGCTGGGCGGGATGATGCGCTACGGCATCCCGGCCTACCGGCTGCCCCGCGAGGTCCTCGACGCCGAGATCGCGCGGATCCTGGCGCTCGGGGTCGAGGTCCACACCAGTCACCCGGTGAGCGACCTCGAGGCGGAACGGGCGGCCGGCGGGTACGACGCGGTCTTCCTGGCGGTCGGCGCCCAGATCGGCAAGCGGGTCGAGATCCCGGCCGGGGACTCGGGCAAGGTGATCGACGCCGTCTCCTTCTTGCACCAGGTGGCCGAGGGGGAGGCGCCCCTGCTCGGTCGGCGCGTCGTCGTCTACGGCGGCGGTGACACGGCCGTCGACGCCGCGCGCACCGCTCGGCGCCTCGGGGCGACCGACGCCACCATCGTCTATCGGCGCACCCGCGACCGCATGCCGGCCCATGACGAGGAGGTCGAGCAGGCCCGCCTCGAGGGGGTCACCATGCGCTGGCTCTCCACCATCGAGGGCTTCGAGGGCGAGCGGCTCATGATCGAGAAGATGCGCCTCAACGAGAAGGGCTTCCCCGAGCCGACTGGGGAGTTCGAGGAGCTCGGCGCCGACGCGGTGGTGCTGGCCCTCGGCCAGGACGCCGACCTCTCCCTGTTGCGCCGGGCCGAGGGCGTGGCCGTGCGCGAGGGGTCCGTCGAGGTCGCCCCCACGATGATGACGGGGGCCCCGGGGGTCTTCGCCGGAGGCGACGCCGTGCCCGACCAGCGCACGGCGACGGTGGCGGTGGGCCACGGCAAGCGAGCTGCCCGCTCCATCGACGCCTACCTGCACGGCGTGGACCAGCCTGCCCGTGGGCGTCACGCGCTGGCCGGCTTCGAGGGCCTCAACACCTGGTACTACGCCGACGCGCCGCGCCAGCGCCGCCCCGAGCTCGAGGCGGCCCGTCGCCAGACCGGGTTCGAGGAGGTCGTGCTCGGGCTCACCGAGGAGAACGCCCTGTTCGAGGCGCGTCGGTGCATGTCCTGTGGGAACTGCTTCTCCTGCGACAACTGCTTCGGGGTCTGTCCGGACAACGCCGTGCTGAAGCTGGCCGACGGCGCCTACGCCATCGACTACGACTACTGCAAGGGCTGCGGGCTTTGCGCCGCCGAGTGCCCCTGCGGGGCCATCGAGATGGTGCCCGAGGCGATCTAGCGCTCGCCCGTCCGACGACTACCCGCCCCGTAGTATGGGGGCAAGTCGAGGGCGGGGGAATCATGGTGCGCAGCGCAGTTCGTCGCGGGGTCGGTCGTCGCGTCACCAAGGCTCTGTTGGCGGTGGTGGCCCTGGTGGGCGTCACGTTGGGTCCGGTCGCATCAGCCAGCGTGGGTGCCTCACCCGTCGTGTCGGCACTGCCACTGAGCGGCTACGGCTACTCGGCGTCGGACTCGTGGGGAAATACCTACGTCGTCAACTACAGCCTCAACCAGGTCGACAAGGTGGCGCCCGACGGGTCCGAGAGCGTCTTCGCGACCATCAACGAACCCTGGTCGATCGCGGTGGACGCTGCGGGCAATGTCTACGTGGATTCCTTCTACACCGGCGACGTCGAGAAGGTGACACCCCTGGGAGTGGTCTCAGCCTTCGCCTCGGGCGTCTTTGACGTCTACGGGATGACCATCGACACCAACGGCAATCTCTACGCCAACACCTACCACGGTGGCGTGTCCACCATCGTGCAAGTGACGCCCGCCGGAGTGGTGTCCTCACTGGTGAGCCCCGCCACCGAACCCTACGGGCTCACCCACGACGCGGCGGGGAACCTCTATTTCAGTGACGGCGGGCACGACGTCTACAAAGTCACCTTGGCGGGGGTCGTCAGCCTGGTGGCGAGTCTTCCTGGGGTGTCGTATGGACTCGCCATGGACAGCGCTGGCCAGTTGGTCGTGGCCAACTACACGGGCGACGTGTACCTCGTGAGCCTCAACGGCTCCTACTCGACGATCCCCTTGGCCTCAGCCTTCCCCCCGGCCTTCCAACAGGCCTCGGCACTGTCACTGGATAGCGCGGGCAACCTGTTCGTCGACGACTGGAACTCCTCCATGGCCTTCCGGATCACGGGCTTCAACGTCACAGTCCCTGCGGTGAGCGACCTCGTGGTCACCAGTGCGGATGGCACCCTGAGCGCGACGTGGTCGATGGTCACTGGGGCATCGGGTTACGAGTGCACGCTGATGTTCGGCTACGGGCAGCCCTCGAGCTTCACCGTTTCGACCACCACACCGACGTGTTCCTTCACGGGACTCGGCTCGGCCGTTTACGGTGTCTCGGTATCGGCACTGGAGGGCCAGTCAGCCTCGAGCGCGGTCGTTGGCTTTGCGAACTCCGTCCCCACGTCGACCACGACCACGACCACTGTGCCCGTGGCGACCCACCATACGATCATCTGCCAGAAGGGCCACAGTGCCACCTTCAAGCGGGTCTCCGGAGCCCACCCTCACTGTCCGTCAGGCTTTCACCGGGTGTAACGAGAGCGTCCGGGGGTGAGGAGTCTCACTCAGCCCTAGGGTGCCTGGATGATCGCGCTCTGGGGGATTGCCCTGCTCGCCGGAGTCATCGCGGGGATCTCGCCGTGCGTATTGCCGGTCCTGCCGGTCGTGGTGCTCGCCTGGACCGCTCCGGTGGGTGCCGACGAGGGTCGGGCTCGCCGGCGCCGGGCCCTCGCGGTGGTGGCGGGGCTGGTCGTGAGCTTCTCGGTGGCCACTCTCGTCGGGTCGAGTCTGCTCACGGCGTTGCACCTACCCCAGAGCCTCCTGCGCGACGCGGGGCTCGTGGTCCTCGTGCTGCTGGGTCTCGGGTTGATCGTGCCGGCGCTCCAGCACCAGTTGGAACGGCCCTTCGCCCGGCTGGGGGCGCGGGCCCCGCGCGGGAGCCTGTCGGGATTGACACTCGGCCTGTCGCTCGGCGCCCTCTACGTCCCCTGCGCCGGGCCGGTCCTCGCCGCTGTCGCCTTCCTCGGGGCGCGCCATCAGGTCGGGCTCTCGACGGTCGTGGTCACGGCCTTCTTCGCTCTGGGCTCGGCCATCCCGCTCGTCGCCCTGGCGCTGGCGGGCGAGAGGGTTGTCGAACGCAGCGCGCGGCTCCGGCGGACGGCCACGCGCCTCCGGCCCCTCGGCGGGGTCGTGCTGGTGGCCATGGCCCTCGTCCTGGCGACGGGACTGCTCGACCCGCTGCAGACCGCCCTACCGGGCTACACCAGCGCGCTGCAGCGGGCGGTCGAGGGCAACTCCTTCACCCAGCACCAGATCGCGGCCCTCGAGGGCCGAGGCCGCAGCACGCTCAGTGACTGCGTGGACGGCGACCCGGTCCTCCAGCGCTGTGGGAGGGCGCCGGAGTTCGCCGGGATCTCCGCGTGGCTGAACACGCCCGGCGGGCGACCTCTGACCATGGCCGGTCTGCGCGGCCGGGTCGTGCTCGTGGACTTCTGGACCTACTCCTGCATCAACTGCGAGCGGACGCTGCCCCACCTCGAGACCTGGAATCGCCTCTACGCCCGCGACGGGCTCACCATCGTCGGCGTGCACTCCCCGGAGTTCGCCTTCGAGCACGTGGTGAGCAACGTGGCCGCCGCGGACCGGCGCCTCGGGGTTCGCTACCCGGTGGCGATCGACGACCGCCTCGCTACGTGGGCCGCCTACGCCAACCAGTACTGGCCAGCGGAGTACCTGGTCGACGCGTCAGGTGTGGTGCGTCACGTCCACTTCGGCGAGGGCCAGTACGCCACGACCGAGAGCCTGATTCGCTCCTTGCTGGTGGCGGCTCACCCCCACCTCCACCTTCCCGCGCCGAGCGACCTGCCTGACCGGACCCCGACCGAGCCCACCAGTCCCGAGACCTACCTCGGCGCGTCGCGGGCCCAGTACTACGACAACCCGACCATGGGGCGGGGCCTCGGACACTTCACCCTGCCGGCTACGACCCCCGCGGACCAGTACGGGCTCGGGGGAACGTGGTCGGTCGCCGACCAGTACGTCGAGGCCGGCGCCGGGGCGCGACTGCGCTTGGCCTTCACCGCCCGCGACGTCTACCTCGTGCTCGGGGGCCACGGGGTCGTCACCGTCTCGCTGCCGGGCCGGGCGACCCGTCGGGTGAGCGTGTCGGGCGTGCCGCGCCTCTACACCCTGGTGAGTGGGAACTCGGTGGAGTCGGCCATCCTCGACCTCTCGATGAGCCCGGGCGTGCGCGCCTACGACTTCACCTTCGGCTAGCGGCTCCAGAGGGTCGCCGGGGCGCCGATGCGGGTGAGGAGGCTCGCCACCTCGCCGAAGCGACCGTCGGGCCGCTCCCAGGCCTCGCGCGCGGCCTCGACCTCGGCGCGGGTTCGTGCGACGAAGTTCCACCAGACGAGGATCTCCTCGTCCATCGGGACGCCGCCGACCAGCATCGCCCGCGTCGGACCGCGGCCCTCGAGCACGACCTCCTCGCGCCCGGGGGCGAGGTAGGCGAGCGCTCCGGGTCCCACGCGCTCGTCCTCGAGAGCGAGGTCTCCCTCGAGGACGATCAGCGCGTGCTCGTAGTCGGGCCGCAGCGCGAGGGTGGACGCGCCGCGCAGCACCAGCTCGGCGCCCACCAGGTCGCTGTCGCGACGAGCGGGGCTGAGTGCCCCGTGGAGCTCACCCACCAGCACCGTCGCGCGACCCGCGCCGAGGTCGACGGAGGGCAGGTCGCGGTGGTGCTCGAACGCCGGCGCCGAGTCGCGAGTCGCCTCGGGCTGGGCGACCCAGAGTTGGATCCCCTCGAGGCGACCCTCGTACTGGGCGGTGGCCTCCTCGGAGTGGGCGACACCGTGTCCGGCGCTCATCAGGTTGAGCTGGCCGGGTCGGATCACCTGCTCGGAGCCCAGGCTGTCGTGGTGCTCGAGCTCGCCGGCGCTGAGCCAGGTGACGGTCTGGAGTCCACAGTGCGGATGGGGGCCGACGTCCATGCCCGCGCCCGGGCGCACGGCCAGTGGGCCGAAGTGGTCGGCGAAGCACCACGGTCCCACGCGGCGCCGGGACCGTCGCGGCAGCGAGCGGCGCACGCTGGCCGCCCCGACGTGGGCGACCACGCTCAGGCTCACCTCGACCGGCTGCATCGAGCCCACCCTAGGGGCGGACGTGCCGGGGCCCCCGGCCTCGGCCGGGGGCCCCTCGTCGTCCCGGGGGGAGGGACTAGACGACGTCGGAAGGATCGACCATGCGGTAGTGGCGCCACCCGAGGAGGGTGAGCACCAGCATCACCACCGCGGCGAGGAAGGCGCCGATCGCCGCGTAGAAGGCGATGGTGCCGATGAACCCGAAGGCGTAGGCGTTGAGCAGCAAGCCGCGCAGGGTGTCACCGCGGAAGACCAGTTGGACCTGGTTGGCGAGGGAGGTGTTGGAGGGGTCCGCCAGGGAGGCCGCCGAGAGCTGGGCGTAGGTCTTGCCCCCGGCGATGGCGGCCGTGTCGGGCGCGATCACCTTGTCGGCGAAGATCTCGGCCTGGGAGCCAGTGAGGACCTGCTTGCCCGCCAGGGCGGTCTGGCCGGCGGCGACCAGGTCGTGGTAGTCCATCGAACCCTCGGTGGGGAAGAAGACCTTCTGCTCCTCGAGCTGGTTGCGGACCTGGGAGGACGTGAAGTTCGCCCCGACGAGCAGCCCGATGCCGGCGACCAGCAGGACCACGGTCATCAAGGTGCCGAGCCAGTTGAGCAGGAGGTCGAGTGTCTTGCGTCTCATCTGTCGTCCAATCTCTCAGGTGACTACCTCGAGCCTGCCAGCCGTGCGGCGAGGGACCCTAGGGCAGAAGGTCACGCGAGGGCGCGGATGGGACTTACGTCACGGGTCGAGCAGCCCGGGCGAGAGGCGATGGAGGAGACCCACGCCCATCACGGCCCCTTCGCAGCCCACCGCCTCAAGGGCCGCCAGGTCCTCCTCGTCGCGGACCCCTCCCGCGGCGACCACCGGGATGCCGGCCGCGCATACCGAACGGTAGAGGTCGAGGTCGGGACCGCCCATGGTCCCGTCGCGATCGATCGCCGTCACGTGCAGTCGGGTGACACCGGCGGCGCGACAGCGCTGGAGCGCGGCGTCGACGCTGATGGGCGCCGAGGTGGTCCAGCCCCGCAGGGCGACGAGTCCGTCGCGCACGTCGAGAGCGACGACCAGTCGGTCGGCGAGGGCCTCCACGAACCGTCCGAGCGCGTCGGGCTCCTCCCAGACGGCGGTGCCGACGATGACGCGCGCGACGCCGCCGTCAAGGACCGCCCGGGCGGTGCCGATCGAGCGCAGTCCGCCGGAGAACTGCACGGGGGTGGGCGAGGACCGCGCGACCAGCTCGGCCACCAGGTCGAGACGCGCGACCCCGTCGCGCGCGCCCGTGAGGTCCACGACGTGGATCAGGTCCGGCTCCAGACCTAGGAGGGCGTCGAGGTGCTCTCGCCACTCCCTCGTGAAGATCACCCGGTCGTAGTCGCCGCGCTCGAGGCGCACGGCCTGGTCGCCGAGGAGGTCGAGGGCGGGGATGAGTTGCATAGCAGCGTAGTAGCATGGTAGCATGATGAAATGACGAGTGGCAAGGTGGCCCCCATCGAAGAGCACCCCGAGACGGCGCACCGTTTCGAGGAGCTGGTGACGGCCCTGACGGCGGTGCGTGATCCCGGAACGATGGCGGCTTTCCTGAGAGACCTGTGCACGACGGCCGAGATCGACGCCATGGGCCAGCGGCTCCAAGTGGCACGCCTGGTCGACGAGTCTCTGCCCTACGCCGAGATCTCCAAGCGCACCGGCGCCTCGACCGCCACGGTGACTCGGGTGGCTCACTGGCTGCACCACGGCGAGGGTGGCTACCGCGCGGTGCTGAACCGGGGGCGTCGATGAGCCGCCGCCTGACGGTCGCCCTGCCGAGCAAGGGCCGCCTGCGCGCCCCGTCCTGGTCCCTGCTGCAAGCCAGCGGCGTTGATCCCCAGGAGCCCGGTGAACGGGTGCTCCAGGCCCACTGCCGCAACGCCGACATCGACCTCATCTTCGTGCGCGCCGACGACGTGCCCGAGTACGTCCAAGACGGCATCGTCGACTGCGGGATCACCGGTCTCGACCTGGTGGAGGAGAACCCCCACGACGTGGAGGTCCTGCTCCGGCTGGGATTCGGGGCCTGCTCACTCCAGGTGGCCGTCCCCGGGGAGGACCCGATCACCGAGGTCGGTCAGCTCGACGGCCGTCGGGTCGCGACCGCCCACCCTCGCCTGACGACCCGCCTGCTCGCCGAGCGCGGGGTCGAGGTCGAGGTGGTGGAGGTCGCGGGCTCGGTGGAGATCACGCCGCGCCTGGGTCTGGCCGACGCCATCGTCGACCTAGTCTCGACCGGCTCGACGCTGCGCACCAACGGACTGCGCTCCCTCGCGACCCTCCTCGAGAGCGAGGCCGTCCTGGTGGGCCGGGGCCGCGACGCCGACCAGGGCGCCACGGCGACCCTGACGACCCTGCTGGGTTCGGTGATCGAGGCGCGGGCCAACCGCTACCTGCTGTTCAACGTGGCTCGAGAGCGTCTCGAGGAGGTGACCGCCCTCCTGCCCACCAAGGGCTCACCGACCGTGATGGATCTGGCGAGTGGGGAGGTGGCGGTCCACGCCCTGGTGCCCGCCTCGCGCATCTGGTCACTGCTGCCGAGCCTGGAGTCGCTCGGGGCGTCGTCGATCCTGACTCTGGCTGTGGAACGGATGGTGCGATGAGTAAGACGGTCAAGACCGATCCTTCAGTGACGGTCGAGGGCATCGTCGCCGACGTGCGCGAGCGCGGTGACGAGGCCCTCGCCGAGTGGGGCGAGCGCCTGGACGGGGTGGCCGGCCCGCCGGCTCGAGCGGTCGCCTACGGCGACGTGCCCACGGCGGCCATCCTCGCGGCCGCGGACTCGGTGAGGACGTGGCACGCCGCCCAGCGCCCGGCCGACCTCATGCTCGAGGTCTCCCCGGGGGTGACCCTCGAGCGCCGCTGGACCCCGCTGCGCTCGGTGGGTCTCTACGTGCCGCGCGGCCTCGTCTCCTCTTTGATCATGACGGCGGTCCCGGCCCAGGCGGCCGGGGTGGAGCGGATCGTCGTGTGCACGCCCCCCGAGGGGTCGGGAGCGGTCGCCGCCGCGGCGGCCCTGCTCGGCATCGAGGAGGTCTGGGCCCTTGGCGGGGCACAGGCCATCGCGGCGTTGGCCTACGGCACCGCCACGATCGCGCCGGTCGACAAGATCGTCGGCCCGGGCGGGGGAGCGGTCAACGCCGCCAAGCTGCTGGTCAGCCGTGACGTCGCGATCGACCTGCCCGCCGGGCCGAGCGAGGTCGTGGTCGCCGCCGATCTGGGTTTCGACGAGGACATCGTGGCCCAGGAGCTGGCGGCCCAGATGGAGCACGGTCCCGACAGCCGGGCCCACGTGGTGCGGGTGGGCGAGGACCTCGAGGCCGCCCTCGCGGAGATCGAGGGTTTCGCGGCCGAGCACGTGGCCCTGCTCGGTGCGCGCGCGGAGAGCCTGGCCTCTCGGATCCGCAACGCCGGCGCGGTCTTCGTCGGGCCCTTCTCGCCGGTCCCCGCGGGCGACTACGCGACCGGCGGCAACCACGTCCTGCCCACGGGCGGGTGGGCCCGCTCCACCGGGGGACTCGGGCTCGAGACCTTCATGAAGGCAGTGACGGTCCAGCGGGTCACGGCCGATGGCCTCGAGCGCCTCGCGCCCACCATCGAGGCGCTGGCCGAGCTCGAGGGGATGCCCGCCCACAAACGGACGGCCCGGCGATGATCCCCGCACCTCTCGACGCCTATCGCTGGCCCCCCTCGAATGAGGAGTTGGCCGCCCGGGTGGGGCTGAGCGCGCGCGAGATGATCCGCTTCGACGGCAACGTGGCTCCCGCCCCCCCGCTCAGCGCGCGACCGGCCACGTTGGCGCGCGCCCTGGCCGAGGTGAACGAGTACGACCGCGGACGCTACAAGCCGCTGCGCGAGGCCCTCGCGAGCCGACACGGCCTGGGGCTCGACCAGGTGGCCCTCGGCGCGGGATCCGACGAGTTCATCGTCCTGTGCGCGAGAACCTTCGCCGCCGGTGGCACCGTGGCCGCCGTTCCCGCGACGACCTATTCGATGTACCGCTTCGCGGCCCTGATGGCCGGGGCCCGCTTCGTCGAGGACCCGGCCGAGGCGGACCTCGTCTTCGTGTGCCGACCCAACAACCCCACTGGCGAGATGGTGGAGATCCCCGATGTCCCCGGGCAGCTGGTGATCGATGAGGCCTACGCCGACTACGCCGGCGTGGACGCCACCGACCGGATCGAGGGGGGCGCCCTGGTCCTGCGCACCTTCTCCAAGGCCTACGGCCTGGCGGGAGCCCGCGTCGGCTACGCCCTCGGGCGGGCGGACCTGATCGAGGTCCTGACCAGCCGACAGGCCCCCCTCTCGGTGTCCTCCCTGTCGGCGGCCCTCGCGCTGGCTGCCCTGGCCAGCCCGCCCGACCTCTCGGCCCAGTTGGCCGAGCGCACCCGCCTCGCTGCGGGGCTCAGCGAGCTCGGCCTGACGCCCCTCGAGTCCTTCACGAACTTCCTCTACGTGCCGATGGCGAACGCGGAGAGCTACGTCGAGCGGATGCTGCCCTACGGAGTGGTGCTGCGGGCCTACCCCGGTGGTTTGCGCATCAGTGTGCGCGACGCCTGGGACAATGACCTGCTGCTCGAGGCGCTCGCGGTGGAGTTGCGCGGGGCGCCACGCGGACCCGCCTTGACTCGCCGGCGTCGGGCCACCGCCGAGACCCGCCTCGACGTGCGGCTGCGCGCGCCCGGCGAGGGTCGCGTCCTCGTGGAGACCGGGGAGGGCTTCTACGACCACATGCTGACCCAGCTGGCCTTCCACGGAGGACTCGACCTGCGCGTCGAGGGCGTCGGCGACCTCGAGACCGGCGACCACCACACGGTGGAGGACACCTTCCGAGCGGTCGGCGAGGCCCTCGACGAAGCCCTCGGGGATCGGCGGGGCCGGGCCCGCTACGGCGAGGCCCGCGTCCCGATGGACGAGGCCCAGGCCCACGCGGTCGTCGACCTGTCCGGTCGCCCGGTGGCGCGCATCCTCATCGAGCCCGACCCCGGGATGGCGGTTCACGCGCTCGAGAGCCTGGTCCAGACCGCGCGCATCACCCTCCACGTCGAGGCCCGTGGGGTCAACGCCCACCACGTGGCCGAGGCCGCCTTCAAGGCGGTCGGGCGGGCGCTGGCCCAGGCGCTGGCCCCCGTCGGGGACCTCGTGCGCTCCACCAAGGGCAGCCTGTGAGGATCGCGGTCGTCGACTACGGAGCCGGCAACACGCACTCGGTGCGCGCGGCCCTCGCGCGGCTCGGCCACGAGAGCGCGGTGACCTCGGACCCCGACGCCCTCCTTAAGGCCGACTACGTGGTCCTGCCCGGCGTGGGTTCGGCGCGCAGCGCGATGGCCCACCTCTCCGCGAGCGGCGCCGCCGACGCCCTGGCCCAGCGCGTGCGCGCCGGCGGGCCGACGCTGGGGATCTGCCTCGGACTCCAACTGGCTCTCGAGAGCTCGGACGAGGACGGGGGTGTCCGGTGCCTCGGCCTCGCCGAGGGGCGCGTGGTGCGCCTCGCGGCGCCCCGAGTGCCCCGTCTCGGCTGGGCGAGGGTCGAGCCCTGGGGGGAGACCTACTACTTCGCCCACTCCTTCGTGGCCGAGAGCCCCCGCGCCGTCGCTACCAGCGACGGCGTGGTCGCGGCGCTGCAAACCGGCAGCTTCCTCGGCGTCCAGTTCCACCCCGAGAAGAGCGGTCCCGCGGGACAGCGCTTCCTCGCCTCATGCCTCTCCGCCGCCTGATCCCCTGCCTCGACGTGGCCCACGGGCGCGTCGTCAAGGGGGTCAGCTTCGTCGGACTTCGCGACGTGGGCGACCCCGTCGAGCTGGCGCTGCACTACAGCGCCGGGGGCGCCGACGAGCTCGTGCTGCTCGACATCGCCGCGACCCCCGACGAGGCTCCGACCCTGGTCGGGGTGGTCGAGCAGGTGGCCGAGGTGCTCGACATCCCCTTCACCGTGGGTGGCGGGGTGCGCCGCGTGGCCGACGCCGAGGCGATCATCGAGGCCGGCGCCGACCGGGTCTCGGTCAACTCGGCGGCGCTGGCCGACCCCACGCTGATCACGGCCATCGCCGAGCGCTTCGGGTCCCAGGCGGTCGTCGTGGCGATCGACGCCGGCGACGGCGTGGTGCACACTCACGGGGGGCGGGTCGCGACCGACCGCGAGACCCTCTCGTGGGCGCGAGAGGCCGCCGAGCGCGGCGCCGGCGAGATCCTCCTGACCTCGATCGCTCAGGACGGCCGGCGGTCGGGCTACGACCTGGTGCTGACCCGGGCGGTGCGCGAGGCCGTGTCGATCCCGGTGATCGCCTCGGGCGGCGCGGGTGGCCCGCAGGACGTCGCCGAGGCGCTGCGCGTCACCGACGCCGCGCTGGTCGCCTCCATCGTCCACGAGGCGCCCGAGGGACTGGCGGACCTGCGCCGCGAGGTGCGCGCGCGGGGCATCGAGTTGCGACCCTAGGAGGGGCCATGGAGAGTGACGACCTGCGAGCGGCCATCGTCCAAGACGACGACACCGGCCGGGTCCTGATGCTGGGCTGGATGGACGAGGAGGCCCTGGCGGCCACCCGGGCCAGCGGACTGGTGACCTTCTGGTCCCGTTCGCGCCAGCGTCAGTGGGTGAAGGGCGAGACCTCCGGCAACTCCCTGCGAGTGGTCGAGATCGTCACGGACTGCGACGACGACGCGGTGCTGGTGCGGGCGCGCCCCGACGGGCCCACCTGCCACGACGGCGCCACCAGCTGCTTCACCCCGTGGCTGTGGCGCAAGATCCTGCGTCGCGAGGCCGAGGGGGCCGAGGGCTCCTACGTCGCGTCGACCCTCGCGGCCGACACCTCCTTCGTCGCGCGCAAGGTCGGTGAGGAGGCCGTCGAGGTGGTCACGGCGGCGTTGGCCGAGAGCGACGAGCGGCTCGTCGAGGAGGCGGCCGATCTCTGGTTCCACCTCCTGCTCCTCCTGCGCCGACGCGGCCTCGACCCGGCGGCGCTCGAGGACGAGCTGCGCCGACGTGAGGTGCCCGCCGACTGAGTCGCGCGACGACGCGAAGAGTTCGAACCCTGGGGGAACGGCGGTCACGTGGGGTTAACGCGGACTGCCTAAACAGTCCCCATGCACCTCACCCGAACCCGTACGGTCGTCACGCGCGTGGGCGCGCTGCTCGGTGCGGGGGTCCTCGCGACCTCCGCCCTGGTGGCCTCGCCCGCGGCCCAAGCGGCCGCCAACCCTGGCTTCGTCCTCTACTCCGCCCAGGGGTATGACTCGGCCGCCGTCCAGGCCTTCAACGCGACCCACCCAGGCTTCACGGTCACGCTGAACGACAACTCCACGGGCCCCCTGCTTCAGCAAATCCAGGCCGAGGGCAACAACCCCAAGTGGGGAGCGCTCTGGGTGGACGGGGCCACGGCCTTCGCCCAGCTCGACCTCAAGCACATGCTCGCCCAGCACGTCGTGCCCTCGGTCTCCTTCAACAAGCTCGGCCGGGCCAACATCCCTGCCGACGGGAGCTTCGTGCCCACCGGCCTGACCGTCGTGGGCGGCCTCTGCTACGACTCGTCCCAGGTCTCGGCCAACCAGCTCCCCTCGACGTGGGCCCAGCTCGCTGAGCCCCAGTACCAGGGCCTGGGGATGAACGACCCCTCCCAGTCCGGTCCCACCTACCCGATGATCGCGGGCGTGATGGACTACCTCGGCAAGTACCACTCGGGATCGACGGCCCACGCCGTCGCCGCCGGCAAGGCCTTCTTCTCGAGCCTGTACCGCAACGGCCTGACCGTCAACCAGACCAACGGACCGACGATCGCCGCGATGGAGGGTCAGCAGATCTCGATGGCCATCATCCAGAGCTCGGCCTGCTACGCCCACGAACTGACCGACTTCCCGACCATGCGGGTGAAGTACCTCGACATGTCCGTCGCCCTGCCCGGCGTCTTCGGCATCGACGCCAAGATGCCCAAGATCGTCCAGGCCGACGCCAAGAAGTTCCTCGACTGGCTGCTCACCAAGCCCGGCCAGCACGCCATGCAGACCGGCGACCCGACCGGGGACTCGCTCTACTGGCCCGTGCTCAACGGGATCGCGCCCGCGAACAAGATCATCCCGTCCCTCGCGTCGACCCACGCGATCTCGATTGACCCCTACGTCTGGGGCCCGCTCGAGACCTCGGTGAACACCTGGTTCGACAACACGATCGTCAACGGTTGACCCCTTCTTCTCCCGGGCGCCGCGCCTTCCCCCCGCGGCGCCCGGGAGACAGAGCCTCGCCATGACCCTGCTCGCCGAACGCGTCTCCGAAGTCGCCCTCCCCGCACCCCTGCTCGACCAGCGCCGTGGTCGAGTGCGCCGGTCGCTCCCCTGGGGCTCGCTCACCGTCTGGGTGGTGCTCAGCCTGCTCATCGTGGCCCCGGTCGGCACCTTCCTCACGCTGGCCGTCAGCCCCCGCCTGCTCTCGCAGGGCTCGTCCTGGTTCACCTGGCGCTACGTGCGTGAGGCGTTCAGCGGCTACACCGGGCGCGGCATCCTCGACTCGCTGTGGGTCAGCGCCCTCGTCGCGGTCCTGGCCGTGACGCTGGCCACGGCGGCCGCCTGGATGGTCCAGCGCACCGACGTGGCGGGCCGGCGAGTGTGGACCGGGCTGATGTGGCTCCTGCTCATCACGCCGTCGTGGATGACCACCCTCGGGTGGACCGATCTGCTCCAACCCTTCGGCGCCGCCCACGCCCTGCACCTCAACACCCACTGGCTGTACGGGGAGTTCATGGGACCACTCGGGATCGTGATCGTCCTGACCACGGTCGCGACGCCCTTCGCCTTCTTCGTCGTGGCGGCCGGACTGGAGGGGCTCGGGCCGGAGTTCGAGGACGCCGCGCGGGTGCACGGCGCTCGGCGGGCCCGGACGCTGGCGACGGTGCTGCCGCTGATCGCCCCGGCCCTGCTGAGCGCGTTAGCCATCTCCTTCGCCGAGACCCTCAGCGACTTCGGCGTGGCCTTCACGCTGGGCTACCACTCCCACTTCCCGATGGCCACCTTCACCCTCTTTAACGCCATCTCCACCTACCCGGCCAACTTCCCCGTCGCCGCGGTGATCGCCGCGGTGCTGATCCTCCTGACGATCCCGCCCATCGTCCTCCAGAGCCGGGTGATGCGCAGCCGCTCCTACGCCGTTCTCTCGGGGCGCACGCGGGCGCCGCGACGCCGGGCCCTCGGCCGGCGCGGACGCTGGCTCGGGGCCGGGGCGATGGGGCTGGGCTTCTCGGTCGCCGTCGGGGTCCCCCTCCTCGGGGCGGGGGTCGCCTCGGTGGTGAACAACGTCGGCATCTACTCGGCGACCGGGGTCCACCTGACCCTCGGCTACTACCGCCAGGTCTTCTCTCCCTCGATCGCCGGCAAGTCACTCGGGGCGCCGCTGTGGCTGTCGAACCAGCTGGGTCTCGTGGTAGCCAGCGCGACCGCGGTGCTGGCGGTCGTGCTCGCGCGCCGGCTCGTCGCCACCCGAGGGGGTCTCAGCCAGCGGGTCACCGACGTGCTGTTGCTGGGCGCCGTGGCGGTGCCCGGGGTCGTGCTCGGCATCGGCTACATCTTCTTCTACAACCTGCCCTTCATCACCCGTCACCTGGTCGACATCTACAAGACGTTGCCCCTCTTGATGCTGGCGCTGGTCGCCTCCTCGGTGCCCGGCCAGACGCGCTTCCTCGCCGGTCCGGTGAGCCAGATCCAACCCTCGATGGCTGACGCCGCCCGGGTCCACGGGGCGGGTCGCCTGCGGGCGTGGGGGACCGCCCAGCTGCCGGTGATGTCGCGGGTCCTGCTGTGGGGGTGGCTGCTCACCTTCACCAAGACGATCTCCGAGCTGGCCATCGCCCAGATCCTCTACCCCCCGAGCCAGGAGCCCGCCTCGGTGACCATCGAGTCCTACCTCGCCAACTACGCCTCGGGGGCGGGCACCGCGATGACGGTCATGACCCTCGTTGAGATGCTCGCCGTCATCGGCCTGGCCACCGGCCTGTACCGGCTGATCGCCCCGCGCGGCTGGCGCCGCGCGGGTGCCCACGGGTCCCTGCGATGAAGGCCGTCGAGGTGACGCTGCGCGGGCTCACCCGGACCTTTGACGGCCTACGGGCCCTCGACGGGGTGAGCCTCGAGGTGCCGGCCGGCGAGTTCCTCGTGCTGCTCGGGCCCTCGGGGTCGGGCAAGACCACCCTCCTGCGCTGCCTGGCCGGGATCGAGCGCCCGAGCGGTGGGGAGATCCTGCTCGACCAGCGCACCGTCGCGAGCGAGACGCTCTTCGTGGCGCCCGAGCACCGCCACCTGGCGATGGTCTTCCAGGACTACGCCCTGTGGCCGCACCTCAGCGTGCGCCGCAACGTCGCCTACGCCCTCGAGCGCCAGGGTGTCGAGCGGGCCGAACGGGACCGGCGCGTCGAGGACCTCCTCGAGCGCGTGGGCCTGGCGCACCTCGCCGAGCACTATCCCAACCAGCTCTCGGGCGGCGAACAGCAGCGCGTGGCGCTGGCGCGCGCCCTCGGGGCCCGCGCGGGCCTGATCCTCTTCGACGAGCCGCTGTCCAATCTCGACGCCGATCGGCGAGAGCAGTTGCGCGTCGAGATCGCGACGCTGACCCGCGACGCCGGCGCGACGGCCGTCTACATCACCCACGACCAGTCGGAGGCCTTCGCGCTGGCCGACCGGGTGGCCCTGCTGCGCGGCGGCCGCCTGATCCAGGTCGGCACCCCCGAGGAGATCTACCGCCAGTCGCTCAACGGCTTCGTCGCCCGCTTCACCGGCACGGCCGGCGAATTGGCCGTGGCCTCCCTCGAGGCCGAGGGCCCGCGGGCGCGGGTCCGTCTCGTCGCGCCGGCCGGCGTCGAGCTCACCGCGACCCTGGGACCACTCGGCGTCCCGAGTCACCCTCGGCTCTTCGTGCGCGCCGCCGGGGTGAGCCTCCGACCGCGCGGCGTCGGGGGAGAGCTCACGGGGCGTATCGTGGACGTCGCCTTCACTGGACGGGGCTACGAACACGTCGTCGAGCTGGCCGAAGGGGTCACACTCGCCAAGGTCCACCACGCGCGGCGCTGCGAGCGTGGCGAAGAGGTGGCGGTGGACCTCGACCCCGAGGCCTGCCTGGTGTTGGATGAGGAGGAGGAGTGATGCTGGCGACCACCGTGTCGACCGGTGCCGTCGTGATGGTCGGGGCCGTCTTCCTCGCCTGCGCGGTGGAGATGGTCGAGGCCCTCACCATCGTGCTGGCGGTCGGCCACACCCGGGGCTGGCGCTCGGCGCTCGAGGGCACGGGCCTCGCCCTGGTGGCCCTCACCGCCCTGGTGGCCCTGTTCGGACCGGCCCTGGTGCGCGTCCCCTTGAGCACCCTGCGACTCGTGGTGGGTGGCGTCCTTCTGGTCTTCGGACTCCAGTGGTGGCGAAAGGCGGTCCTGCGCGCCAGCGGCCTCAAGGCCAAGCACGACGAGGATGAGGCCTACCGTCAGGCGGTGGCCGAGCTGGAGGCCGAGACCGGCCGCCCCGATCGGGACCGGCTGGCCTTCGTCATGGCCTTCAAGGGGGTCTTCCTCGAGGGCCTCGAGGTCGTCGTGACCGTCCTCACCCTGGGCATCTCCGACCACCGCCTCGTGCTCGCCTCGCTCACCGCGGCCATCGCGGTCGTCGTGGTGGGGGTCGTGGGCATCGTCGTGGCCCGTCAGCTGAGTCAGGTGCCCGAGAACGCGATGAAGATGGTGGTGGGCATCCTGCTCGTCAGCTACGGGACCTTCTGGAGCGGCGAGGGGCTGAAGGTCCACTGGCCCGGGTCGGACGCCTTCTTGGTGGTCCTCGCGGGGATCTACCTGGCGACCACCGGACTGCTCGTCGCCTACCTGCGCCCCCGGTCCGCTCGCGCCCAGGAGGTGGCGGCGTGAGCCGCTCGCGCCCGGTGCGGGCCCTGATCGGCTTCGGACGCTTCTGGTGGGACTTCTTGGTGGGCGACACGCCGGAGATCTTCCTCGCAGTGGTCGTCACGCTGGTGGCCGTGGCCCTGCTCAGCGAGGGCGCCCATCACCCCGGGGTCGCGGCGGCGCTGCTCGTGGTGATGGCCCTGGTCACCCTGGTGCTCTCCGTGACCCGAGCGGCGCGCCAGCGCTAGGGCCCCTAGCGTGGACCCGTGAGGGCGAGCGCGGCACGACGGACCCGACGCCTGACGGCGGGAAGCCTCTCGTTCGCCCTGGCCGCGGCGATCGGCGGCTCGCTCGCCCCACTCAGCCAGGCCGCGCGAGCGGACTCGCTCAACTGCGCGCAGGCCGTCGTGACCCACTGGAGCCTGCCCCAGCTGGCCAACGAGGTCGTCGTGGTGCCCATCCCCGCCGGGGACCTCGTCGACATCACGAACGCGGCTACGCAGGGCTTCGGGGGTCTGATCCTGTTCGGCGCGCACTCCTGGCCCGGGTTGACCGCGGCCCTCACCCACGCCCAGGCCCTGAGCGCCTCCGGCTGGCAGATGATGGTCATGACCGATGAGGAGGGCGGCGGGGTCCAGCGTCTCACCGACCTCTGGCCCAACCTGCCGTGGGCGCGAACCCAGGGGACCTGGAGCCCCTCGACGATCACCGCGACGCTGGCGGCGACCGGCCGCGCGATGCTGGCGGCCGGGGTCAACACCGACCTCGCGCCCGTTCTCGACGTCGATGGCGCCACCGTCCAGCCCGGCGCCCGCAACCCCGATGGCCTGCGCAGCTTCTCGGGGAGCCCGTCGCGGGTGAGCAGCGCGGGCGTCGCCGCCCTTCGCGGGCTCACGACCGCCGGGGTCACCGCGGTCGTCAAGCACTTCCCGGGCCTCGGCGGGGCCAGTGCGAACACCGACTACGGCCCAGCCCACACGCTTCCCTGGGCGACCGAGCAGGTCCGCGGCCTCGCGCCGTTCGCCGCGGCCATCAAGGCGGGAGCGCCCGCGGTGATGATGTCCAACGCCTCGGTGCCCGGACTCACCACCCTGCCCGCCGGTCTCTCCCCGGCCGTGGTCGGCGTGCTCCGAGGTCGGCTGGGCTTCACGGGGCTGATCATGACCGACTCGCTGACGGCGGGGGCGATCAGCGCGCTGCACCTCTCGGTGCCCCAGGCTGCCGTCCGGGCCCTCGCGGCCGGCGCCGACCAGGTCCTCTTCTCGCCGCCTCGGGCCCCGATCACCCCGGTCGGAGCGGCCCTTGACGTGCGGCGAGCTCTCGTGGCGGCGGTGGCCCACCACCAGCTGGCCCGCGCCACCTTGGTCGCCGCGGCCGCCCAGGTGCTCGCCCAGCGCAACGCCGTCTCCTGCCCGCCCGTGACCTCGACCTCGACGGGCTGATCAGAGGTAGTGCGGAGGGGTCTCGGCCTGGTCGCGGCGGACCCGGCGCAGCTCGGCCCGCAGGCGCTCCACCTCCTCGCGCAGGCGCGCGATCGTCGCCTCGAGCTCCTCGCGGGTCGGCTCCTCCACCGCGCCATCCTCCCATAGGGGGCGTTCGGCGCTCGCGAACCGACAATTCCAACCGGCCCGCCTCGGCATGGTTAGCCTGTGGCCGATCGGGCCCCCGTGGCCCGGAGAGGGGGATTCATGTCCAACGTAGGGCTCAACAACGAGGAGTCCGATCGGCTCTCACATCTGGGGTATCGCCAGGAGCTCTCCCGGGTGCTGTCGCTGTTCGACAACTTCTCGGTGGCCTTCAGCTACCTCAGCCCGATGGTGGGGATCTACTCGCTCTACGCGCTCGGCGTGGGCATGGGCGGACCCCGGTACCTGTGGACGATGCCGATCATCGTCGGGGCGATGATGCTGGTGGCGCTGGTCTTTGGCGAGCTGGCCAGCGAGTACCCGCTGTCGGGCGCGCTCTACCAGTACGGCAAGTACAACGTGGGCCCGCGCTACGGCTGGTACGTCGGGTGGATCTACGGCTTCGCCCTGCTGGCCACGGTGGCCTCGGTGGACTCGGGGGCCGTGGGCTACGTCACCGACCTGATCAACATCTGGTTCAAGACCCACCTCAACGGGTCGAACCACGTGACGATCTTCGTGGTCACCGGAGCGATCATCATCCTGTCGGCGATCATGAACTCGGTCGGTGCGCGGATCATGGGCCGGGTGGCCCGCTTTGGCGTCTACGTCGAGACGATCGGCACCTTCGGGGTCTTCCTGGCGCTGGCCATCCACGGCTTCACTCGCGGATTCGGCTTCCTCTTCTCGACCCAGGGCGTCCAGCACGTCGCCACCAACCCCTTCGGCTCGAACTTCGGGGGCCACTGGTGGACCGGGGCGGCCCTCGTGGCGGTGCTGGCCAACGTCTACATCTTCTACGGGTTCGAGTCGGCGGGGGACATCTCTGAAGAGACCGTCGAGGCCCAGCGCCAGGTCCCGCGCGCGATGCGCAACGCTCTGCTCTACGGCGGGATCGCCTCGTTCGTGCTGGTGCTCGGGTTGCTCCTCGCCACGCCAGCGGGCAACCACGCGATCAGCAACGTCGTCAACAACGGCGGGCCGGCCTACATCCTCTCGGTGCTGCCCAGCTGGCTCCAGGACTTCTTCTTGGTGATGGTGATCATCGCCTTCTTCAGCTGCGGCACGGCGGTCCAAGGAGCGGGGGCCCGCGTGGCCTACGCGCTGGCCCGTGACGGGGCGGTGCCGGGCTCGAACTGGCTGCGCCAGGTCTCAACCCGCCACAAGACCCCCGCCAACGCCATCGTGGTGGGGACGGTGGTGCCCTTCTTGTTCCTGCTGCTCGTGCTGGTGAACCCCAGCCACAACGTGCACATCCTGTGGTTCGACTACCCGGCGTCGGTGAACGCCCTCTACGCGCTGGTCTCCTTCGCGGTGTCGGGCATCTACCTGTCCTTCTTCCTCACGGTGCTGGGCAGCTTCATCGCCCGTCGTCGCGGCTGGAAGCCCTCAGGTCCCTTCACGCTGGGCCGCTGGGGTGAGGTGGTGACCCTCGGGGGCCTCGTCTACCTGGGGCTCATGCTGATCAACGTCTGCTGGCCGAGCTCGCTGTCGAGCGGCCGGGCGTGGTTCAACTACGGCTGGGTGACCTTGATGGTGATGGTGGTCATCGTCCTCATCGGCGCGGTCTACGAGTCGGTGGCACGCCCCGACCGGACCGTGGCGACCCACCGCATCGAGCAGTAACCCTGACGTGAGAAGGCCCCCGGCCCCGTGAGGGGCCGGGGGCCTTCTCACGCCGTGACGATCAGGGGAAGAGGCCCCGGAACTCGGTGGCCTCGGCGATGCGCTCGACCCCGACGGTGAGCGCCGTCTCGCGCAACTCGATGTTGAGCTCCTGGTGGCGGGCCCAGACGTAGTTGAAGGCCTCGTGCATCGTCTTCTCGAGGCGCTGCTGGAAGAGCTCGCGCTCCCACATGTAGCCCTGCAGGTCCTGGGCCCACTCGAAGTAGGAGGCCACCACGCCACCGGCGTTGGCCAGGACGTCGGGCACCACGGGGATCCCGCGGTCGGCCAGCACCCTCGCCCCCTCGCCGGTCGTGGGCCCGTTGGCCGCTTCGACCATGACGCTGGCCGACATCGACTCGGCGACCTCCTCGGTCACGACCCCGCCCAGGGCGGCGGGGATCGCGATGTCGCTCGGCAGGGCGAACAGCTCGCCCGGGTCGACGGCGTCGGTACCGGCGAGACCCACCACGGTGCCCGCCTCGGCGACGTGCTCGGCCAGCGCGCCCGGGTTGAGGCCCTGAGGCGCGTAGATCGCGCCGCGGATGTCGGCGACGCCGACCACCTTCATCCCGCGATCGCTCAGCAGCTTGACGAGCGGCGCGCCGACCTTGCCGTAGCCCTGGATCACGACGCGCTGCTCGTTGGCCGGGCGTCCGAGGCGCTGGAGCAGCGCCGTCGTGCAGATCGTCACACCGAGCGAGGTGGCGCCCGCGTGACCCAAAGTCCCGCCGATCGCCAGCGGCTTGCCGGTGACGACGCCGGGAGTGTTGTGACCCGAGAGCATCGAGACGGTGTCCATGATCCAACTCATGACCTGGGTGTCGGTGTTGATGTCGGGGGCCGGGATGTCGCGGTCGGGGCCGATCATCGGGGCGATCGAGTAGGCGAAGCGACGGGTCAGGCGCTCCAGCTCGGCGCGGCTGAGCTTGGTCGGGTCGACGGCGACGCCACCCTTGGCCCCGCCGTAGGGGATGTTGACGACCGCGCACTTGATCGACATGTCAGCCGCCAACGCGGCGATCTCGTCGGCGTTGACGCTCGGGTGGAAGCGGATCCCGCCCTTGCCGGGACCTCGTGAGGTGTCGTGCTGGATGCGCCAGCCGGTGTACATCTCCACCTCGCCCGAGTCGAGGCGCACCGGCACGGCGACCTCGAGGACCCGTTCGGGCGCCACGATGCGCTTGATCAGGCCGTCGTCGAGGCCGAGCAGGTGCCCGGCCTCTTGGATCAGCGACGCGATCCGCAGCCACGGGTTGAACTCGTGCCGCGGAGCCTCATTAGGACGCGTGACCACGTTGTCACCAGCCTTCCGGACTCGTATGGGGATGCCCCACCAGCGTAGGGCAGGCGACGTCGCGCTTTGGGGCAGCTGGGCCCTTGGTCCCGGGGGTCGGCTGGGTTAGGGTGACCTCGCGACGGGGAGGAACATGAAGATCTCGACCACTCTGAGCTACGCCGGAGGCTTCAAGGAGGCGGCGCGACAGGTCGCCGACATGGAGAAGGCCGGTCTCGACCTGGTCTGGGTCGCCGAGGCCTACGGCTTCGACGGGCCCTCGCTGATGGGGTACCTCGCCGCCCTCACGACGAGGGTCGAGATCGGCTCGGCCATCCTGCCCCTCTACACCCGCACGCCCACCCTGATCGCCATGACCGCGGCGGGCATCGACGCCCTCTCGGACGGTCGCTTCCACCTCGGCCTCGGGGCCTCGGGGCCCCAGGTCATCGAGGGATTCCACGGCGTGCCCTACGACGACCCGCTCGGGCGGACCCGCGAGATCGTGGAGATCTGCCGGGAGGTCTGGCGCCGCGAGGCGCCCCTCGAGCACCACGGCAAGCACTACGACCTGCCCCTCGCCCCCGAGCGCGGCACCGGTCTCGGCAAGCCGCTCAAGATCATCGCCCACCCCGTGCGCCCCTCGATCCCGGTGTGGGTGGCCGCGCTGGGCGAGCGCAACGTCGCCCTGACCGCCGAGATCGCCGACGGGTGGATCCCGATCCTCTTCATCCCCGAGCGCGCGGGCGAGGTCTGGGGCGAGTCCCTGGCCGCCGGGCGGGCCCGTCGGGCTCCGGAGCTGGCCGAGCTCATGATCACGGCCGGGGGGCTGCTCGCGATCGGCGAGGGCGAGGAGGTCCTCGCCCTGCGCGACCTCCAGCGCTCCATGGTCGCGCTCTACGTGGGCGGCATGGGGGCCCGGGGAAAGAACTTCTACAACGAGCTCGCGGTGCGCTACGGCTACGCCGACGCCGCCCGTGAGATCCAGGACCACTACCTGGCCGGTCGCAAGCGCGAGGCCGAGGCGGCGGTGCCCGCCGAGTTCTTGGAGCTGACCACCCTGTGCGGACCGCGCAGCTACGTCGCCGAGCGGATCGCCGCCTTCGCGGAGGCTGGCGTGACCCACCTCCAGGTCCACCCCCTGCCGCTCGCCGGTCAGAGCGCGGCCGGGCTGATCGAGGAGCTCGGCGAGCTCCTCTAGGGCTCTCGGGAGGCGTCGCGGCCCCCGGCGGCCACCCAGGCGCGGTGCATGGCCGCGTAGGCGCCCTCGCGCGCAAGCAGCTCGCGCGGCGAGCCGACCTCGACGATCCCCCCGTGGTCCACCACGACGATGCGGTCGGCCCGTTGGGCGGTGGTGAGCCGGTGGGCGATCAGGATCGCGGTGCGGCCCTCGAGGACCCGGTCGAGCGCCGCCTCGACGACGGTCTCGCTCTGGAGGTCGAGTGAGGAGGTCGCCTCGTCGAGCACGAGCACGCGGGGGCGGGCGAGGAAGGCCCGGGCGAGGGCGAGGAGCTGGCGCTCGCCCGCCGACAGCGTCTGGCCCCTCTCGTGGATCGGGCTGTCCAGGACCGCCGGGAGGCGCTCGACGAGGTCACCCAGCCCGACGACGTCGACGGCCCGTTCGATCTCGGCGTCACTGGCGTCGGGCCGGCCGAAGGACAGGTTGTCGCGGATGGTGCCGGCGAAGAGGAAGGGCTCCTGGGGCACGACTCCGACCTGGCTGCGCAGCGAGCGCAGGGTCACGTCGCGCAGGTCCTGTCCGTCGATCAGCACCCGTCCCGACGTGGGGTCGTAGAAGCGGTTCACCAACTTGGCCAGCGTCGACTTGCCCGCCCCGGTCGGCCCGACCAGGGCCACCGACTCGCCGGCCTCGATGCTCAGGTCGACGTTGGCCAGCACCGGGTGGGCGGGGTCGTAGCCGAAGGTGACCCCCTCGAAGGTGATCCGCCCCTCGATCGGGGCCAGATCCCTCGCGTCGGGGAGCTCGTCAACCCCGGGCGGAGTCTCCAGCAGATCGCGCAGGCGGATCACCGAGCTGCGGCCCTGCTGGAGGGAGTTGTACTGCTGGACCAGCAGCTGGATCGGCCCGAAGAAGCGATTGAGGTACAAGAAGAAGGCGACCAGGGCCCCGACGCTCAGCTGGTGGCGCAGGACCATGTCGCCCCCGATGCCGAGCAGCAGTCCCTGGCCGAGGATGCCGATCGCGATGGTGGCCGGGCCGTAGAGGGCGGTGACGCGACCGGTGAAGTTGTTGGCGTCGCGGTAGGCGCCGACCACGTGGCGGTGGTTGATGATGTTGCGGCGCTGGCGGTTGTGGGCGGTGACGACACGGATGCCGTAGAGCGACTCCGACAGGTCGGCGAGCACGTTGGCGATGCGGTCGCGGCTGAGCAGGTAGCCGCGCTCGGAGGCCCGGTGGAACCAGATCGAGAGCACGAACAGCAGCGGGACGACCAGCAGGACGGTCCAGGTGGCCAGAGTCACGTTGGTGGCGAAGAGGATCGCGGTGATGACCACCATGGTGAGCCCTTGGAGGGCGAACTGCGCCAGCCCGTCCTGGATGAGCTGCTGGAGGTTCTCGATGTCGCTGGTCATCCGGCTCATCAGCACGCCGGCCTTCTCCTCGGTGAAGAAGTCGAGGCTGAGGCGCTGGAAGTGGGTGAAGACACGGATGCGCAAGTCGTGCATGACCCGGGCGGCCAGCGAACCGGTGACGTCGACGCCGAAGCGCTGGAGGAGGGCCGAGGCCAGGGTCAGCACGAGATAGGCCAGTCCGCAGACGGTCACGACCGACAGGGAGTGGTGGCCGGGGGTCATCCCGTGGTTGATGGCGTACTCGGTGAGCTTGGGGCCGGCCTGGAGCACGAGGGAGTTGGCGACGACCAGGATCGCGGCGCCGGCGACCTTGCCGGGGTAGGCGCCGACCATCCGCCCCAGGGTCAGGCGGGTCCGCTCCTGGGGGCCCGGGCGCTGGGAGAAGGTGAGTCGCGAAGGGGTGTGGGGCGGCTCGGTCGCCAGGAGGCGGTTCGCGTCGTCGAGCAGCTCACTCGGGATGCCCCCGAAGGGCAGACCACTGTCGGTGGCGGCGCGGTGCCCTCCGGCCATCGCCCCACCGCCCGGGCCTCCGAACCCTCCTCCCCACGCCATCAGGGGGCCTCCGGGGCTTCGGGGGACTGCGCCAGCACCTCCGAGTAGAGCGGCACGTTCGCGAGCAGCTGGGCGTGGGTGCCGCTGGCGACCACGCGACCCTCGTCGAGCAGGATCACTCGCTCGGCCAGGGCGATCGTGGAGATGCGGTGGGCGATGATCAGCGTCGTGCGGTCCGCCATGAGGTGGCGCAGGGCCTCGTGGATGCCGGCCTCGACGTGGACGTCGATGGCGCTGGTCGCGTCGTCGAGGATCAGGACGGGCGGGTTGACGAGGAGGGTGCGCGCGATGGCGATGCGTTGGCGCTGTCCACCCGAGAGGGTGTAGCCCCGCTCACCGACCACCGTCTCGTAGCCCTCGGGCAGCCGCTCGATGAACTCGTGGGCGTTGGCGGCGCGGGCCGCCGCCTCGACCTCGGCGGCGCTGGCCTCGGGGCGGCCGTAGGCGATGTTGTCGCGGATGGAGACCGAGAAGAGGAAGGGCTCGTCGAGCACGACGCCGACGGCCTCGCGCAGCGAGTGCAGCGTCAGGTCCCGCAGGTCATGCCCGTCGAGGGTGATCGAGCCCCCGGTGACGTCGTAGAACCGCGTGAGCAGTCGGGCCACGGTCGACTTGCCCGAACCGGTCCGGCCCACCACCGCGACCGTCTCGCCCGGGTGGATCGTCACGTCGACGTCGTCGAGGATGGTCGGACCGTCCCCGTAGGCGAAGCGCACGTGGTGGAATCCCACCTCGCCGCGCACGTCCAGCGCGTCGAAGGCCCCCGGGCGCTCCACCACGTCCGGGCGCTCGTCGAGGATCTCGAAGATCCGCTCGGCGCTGGCCTTGGCGCGCTGACCCATCATCACCAGCTGTCCGAGCATCATGAAGGGGGCCTGGAGCATCAAGAGATAGGCGTTGAAGGCGAGAATCGCGCCGATCGTCAGTCGGCCCTGGATCACCATCCAGCCGCCGAAGAAGAGCACCAGGGCGAGCCCGAACTGGGGCAGGCTCTGCACCCACGGAGACCAGATGGCGCGCAGGTGGGCATCCTTCTCGTAGGCCCAGGCCACCCGCTCGGCCGCGTCGGCCAGCCGGTTCACCTCGGCCTCCTCCTGGGCGAAGGCCTTGACGACGCGCACGCCGTTCACGTTCTCGTCGACGATGGTGGCCACGTCGGCGAGGCGGGCCTGGGTGATCCAGGAGATCGGGAACATCACCCGGCGCATCTTGATGCCCACGACGTACAGCGCCGGCATCACCGTCAACGCGATGAGCGCCAGGGGGACGTCGATCGAGAGCATGAAGGCGAAGGCGACCACGCCGATGAGGCTCTGGACGACGATCAGCGGGGCGAAGGTCGAGTACATCTGGACGCTGCGGATGTCGCTGTTGGCCCGGCTGATCAGCTGGCCGGACTGGACCCGGTCGTAGAAGGAGAAGGACAGCCACGTCAGGTGCTCGTAGATCAGGCTGCGCAAGTCGGCCTCGAGGTTGTAGGCCGTGGCGTAGACGAACTGGCGCGAGATGACTCCGGTCACTCCCGCCGCCAGCCCGACGAGGACGATGGCCCACACCTCGTGGGCGAGGGAGCCGTGGTGGCCGATCACCGCGTGGTTCAACGCGTGGTTGAGCATGTTGGGCACGAGGGTCTGGAGGACCAGGCTGGCGAAGGACAGGCTCAGCGCGACGATGAAGGCGACGCGGTGCGAGGCGATGACCGGGAGGATCCGTCGCCACCAGGGGAGCTCGCGGTTCGCGGAGATCCGGGCCTGGGGCCCGCGGTAGCGGGAGCGCACGCCCCCCAGGGGATTGGCCCCCTCGCCCGGCTCGGTGGCCGGGGCGTGGGGGGCGAATAGCACCTATCGACTCTACCGGGGTCTCCCCGGGAGGAGTCCGGGTCGGTGGCCTAGTGTGACGGCGTGCCCGAGCCGCTCGTCGTCACCCACCCCCTCGTCGCCGACAAGGTGCGCCAACTGCGCGACGTCGCGACCTCCAATGCGGACTTCCTCCGCCTGGCCGGGGAGATCTCCCGCTTCGTCGCCTACGAGGCCTTCCGCCACACCTCGACGGTCGCCACCACGGTCGACACGCCGGTGGTCAAGGGGGCTCCGGCCCTACGCATCGACACCGAGTACGTGATCGTGCCGGTCCTGCGCGCCGGCCTGGGAATGAGCCCGGCCGTCCAGGAGGTCCTGCCCCACAACCGGGTCTGTCTGGTCGGACTGCGGCGCAACGAGGAGACCCTCCAGCCGGCCGTCTACCTCGACGGGCTGCCCGAGAGCCTTCAGGGGGCGCACGTGGTGGTGTGCGACCCGATGCTCGCCACCGGTGGCTCGCTCGACTGCGTGCTCGAGATGTTGCGCGAGCGTGGCGCCAGCGACATCACCGTGCTGTGCCTGATCGCCGCCCGACCCGGGGTCGACCTGGTCTTCGCGCGCCATCCTGACGTCGCTATTGTCGCCGCGGCGCTCGACGAGCGCCTGAACGAGCACGGCTACATCGTGCCCGGGCTCGGCGACGCCGGGGACCGGCTCTTCGGCCCTCCGGTGCGCTAGCTAGAGGCCGATGTCCTCGTTCCAGATCTCGGGGTGGGCGCTGATGAAGCCGCCAAGCAGGTCTCGGCAGCGCTGATCGTCGAGAAGGATCACCTCGACGCCGAGCTCGGCCAGCCAGTCGTGACCACCGTGGAAGGTGTCGGCCTCGCCGATGACGACCGCGCCGATGTTGAACTGGCGCACGAGCCCCGAGCAGTACCAGCACGGTGAGAGCGTGGTGACCATCACGCATTCGGGGTAGTCGCGCCGCCGCCCCGCCTTGCGGAAGGCGTCGGTCTCGGCGTGGATCGAGGCGTCGTCCTCCTGGACTCGGCGATTGTGGCCGGCGCCGAGGAGCGTGCCGTCACGGCGGAAGAGGGCCGCGCCAATGGGGATGCCCCCCTCGGCGAGCCCGGCCTCGGCCTCGGCGACCGCGGTGTCGAGCATGCGGCGGGCGAGGGACGGATCCAAGGGGTCGCGGGTCATCGGCTCAGTATGCTCCACGGACGTGAACCAGCGCCGCTACCCGGTGGAGATCGGCACCCAGCACGTCGACCTGCCGATCGTGGCGCTGTCGCCCAGCCTCTCGCTGGCGCTGCTCATCACCGTGGACATGGGGGTGGGCTTCATGGAGCGTGCGGGCCAGGAGCTCGCGGCGACCATCGCCCCCTACGAGGTGGCCATCGTGGCCACCGTGGCCACGATGGGCATCCCGGTGTGCGTCGAGGTGACCCGACACCTGGGCCTGGACCAGTACGTCATCTTGCACAAGACCCCCAAGATCCACCTGGCCGATGCCGTCTTCGAGCCAGTGCGGTCGATCACGACCGACGCCGACCAGCGCCTTCTGTTCGATCGGGCCCGCATCCCCGACGTCGCCGGACGGCGCGTCGCGATCGTCGACGACGTCGTCTCGACCGGTGCCTCGACCGGGGCCGCCCTGCGCCTGCTGCGCGGGGTGGGCGCTGAGGTCGTGGTGATCGGCACCCTCGTCACCGAGGGCTCGCAGTGGCGAGAGAATCTTGGTGAGGACGCCGCCATGGTGCGCAGCCTCGGCTCGATCCCGGTCTTCCGCCCCGATGGGGCGGGGGGCCTGGTCGAGGACTGGGTCGGCTAGGACCGACTCGCCTCCAGCTCCTCCTGGCGGGCGACCTGGGCCCGCACGGTACCCGTCGCGGCGTTGAGGGCCCAGTAGAGCAGGCCGCCCACGAGGATTCCCGCGGGGACTGAGAAGTCGGCGCCGGAGTAGTGATTGGAGATCGGCGTCATCCAGTGCAGGGGGAAATTGTAGGAGGGCGCCTTGGAGAAGCAGGCCATCGAGGCGCACAGGCCCACGACGAACGAGGCGATCCCCGCCCAGTTGATGCCGGTACGCCCGACGAAGTAGAGGCCGCCGGAGTCGGTGCGCTGCAACTCGGCCGCGTGGTAGCGCATCTTGCGCATGATCCAGTCGGCCATCAGGATGCCGAACCAGGGTGCGATCCAGACGATGATCACCGCCACGAACTCGCTCATGTAGGTCGAGAAGGTGGACTGGAAGACGGCCCACAGGGTCAAGAGGCCCGCCAGGATCGAGTCGAGGACGACCGCCTGGTAGCGCGGCAGACGCAGTCCCAGAGCCTGGAGCGAAACGCCCGAGGAGTAGAGGTCCAGCGAGTTGATGCCGAAGAGCTGGACGATCGAGAACAGCAGGAAGACCACCACCGCCCACGTCGGGATGAAGTGCTGGTTCTGCAACGCCTGGAAGGGGTTGGAGCTGGTGCCCAGCTTCGGCAGGAAGGTGAACATCGCCGCGCCGAGGGTCATCACGACGATCTCGGGGAGGGCCGTGGCGAGGAAGAGCCAGCCCACGATGGAGCGCTTGGAGGCATTGCGCGGGATGTACCGGGTGTAGTCGTTGCCACACTCCGTCCAGCCCAGTCCCGACAACGCGATGGTGAAGGCCAGGCCCGCGGTGTAGATCTGCCACCCGTGGCCCCAGGACTGGGCGTGCACGGCGGTGCCGTGCTGGAAGGCGTAGACGCTCAAGAGGGCGAAGATCGCGATGAAGGGGACGATCAGCGCCCTGAGGACCTTGACCATCGTGGCGTGGCCCAGGTAGGGCATGACTGCCTGAATGGCCGCGGCCAGGATCACCAGGACGATCTTGGTGGGGGAGTTGACGTGGCCGCCGGCCACCTCGATCAGGACCGTGACGCAACCCACGATCAGGATCAGCCCCTCGGTCTCGAAGCCGAGCTGGGTGATCCAGTTGAAGAAGCTCAAGAACTTCGAACCGTGCGACCCGAAGGGGGCGCGGCTCACGGTGAAGGCCGTCGTGCCGGTCTCGGGCCCCTGGAGGGAGGCGAGGCCGAGCAAGAAGTAGGAGAGGTTGCCGAGGATGATGATCGACAGGGTCGTGTAGAAGCTGAAGCCGAAGTTGATCAGCAGGGCCCCGTAGATGAAGTACTCCACGTTGATCGACGTGCCGGCCCACATCGCGGCGATGCTGCGCGGTGTCGCCCAGCGCTCACCTTCTGGGATGTAGTCAATCCCGTGGGTTTCGATGTGGAACGGCTGATCCGCGATCGAGCCGTCGTGGGCGTCGAGCGTCGATGCCACTGGTGTGTCCTCCCCGTTTGGTCGCTGTCCCCCGCGCCGACCCGGGAGGGTACTGAACGCGCACAGTCTGCCCCAGGGAGGGTCGCCCGGCGCGGATGGAGTGTGTCCGGGGTTTTAAATCCTTCTTAGCCCAGCCATGGGGCCCCTTGAGGTTTGCCGAGCAGGATGGTCCCGTTCCCCCAGCAGGCGGAGCGAGGAGGTCCCGATGTCGACCCAGCGACGGTCCCGGATGCCGGTGCGGGCGCTGGCGGCGACGGCCATCGTGCTCGGACTCCTCGCGATGGCGGTGGGGGTCGCGGGAGCCTCTCTCGCGCCCCCCGCCTCCGCCGCGGTCGCGGGCGGCTCGCCAGCCGCCCCTTGAGATCTCGGGGCCCGGGCGGCTTTCCCCCCCGTCCGGGCCCCGATGACAACGCCGTGACCTCCCCGGGTGCTGCCCTTGCGCCACAGGAAGTTCTTGCTACATTGCCCCGAGGGGGGCCCGCACAGGGCGGGTGGTCCCGGGGGGAAAGCAGGACCAGATGTCATCCACGTACGACCGCCGATCGTTCCTCACCCACTCCGCCGCCACGGTGGGCGGCGTCGCCCTGGCGGGCACCGTCGTCGACGACCTGCTGGCCAGCGCGGCGGGAGCGGCCGTGGGCGTCAACTCCGGCAAGCCCAAGCGTGGGGGGACCCTGAAGGTCGGGCTGATCTCGGACGTGCCGAACTACCACATCTTCAACGGCGCCCAGGGCAAGATGGACGCCTCGGGCTTCTGTCTGGCCAACGCCCTGTACGACCCGCTCTTCGTCTCGGCCCTGTCGGGCAAGACCTGGCTGCCGATGCTGGCCCTGTCGGCGACGCCCAACGCCAACTACACCCAGTGGACGGTGGCCCTGCGCCGCGGGGTCAGCTTCACCAACGGCGACCCCTTCAACGCCGACATCGTCGTGGCCAACTTCGCCGCCGCGGCGGCGGACCAGACGGTCGGACTGGCGGTGCGGCCGATCATCGCCTCGGTGACCAAGGTCGACACCTACACGGTGCAGTTCAACCTGGTCATCCCCTTCTCGACCTTCCCCTACAGCGCGCTGTGCGAGCAGCAGACCTGTTACATGGCCCACCCGAGCAGCTTCTCGGGCAGCTTCACGGGGACGCCCGTGGGCACCGGCCCCTTCAAGGTGAGCTCCTGGCAGC
>CAYUZO010000001.1:185485-187441 GCA_964449735.1 uncultured Ferrimicrobium sp. | reverse complement strand
AACGTCCAGTCGGTCTTTGCCCGCAACACCGGGTACTGGCGCTCGGACGCCGCCGGTCGCCAGCTGCCCTACCTCAGTGGCCTGGTCTTCAAGACGATCGTGGACGACGCCGCGCGCAACCAGGCCCTCCAGGCCGGCTCGATCCAGATGATGGTCACCCAGGACGGGGCCAGCATCTCGGCGCTGAAGAAGATCAAGGGCATCGCCTACCGGACCGACACCTCGGACCCGCGCGACCCCTCGCTCAACTGCCTGATCGTCAACACGACGGGCACCTTGAACCAGTACTTCGCCTGGGCGGGCTACTTCTCTGGACTGGGCGTCCCGGGGGCCCTTCCCTACATCCAGAAGGGTCAGGCGGTCCCCACGGCGGTCCAGGAGGCGATCTTCGCGGGCACCCTGGGCGCGGTGGACCCGAACACCCTGCAGTGGAACACCAAGCTCACCCCGGTGCTCAACGACCTGTCGATTCGCCAGGCCTGCGCAATGGCGATCAACCGCTCGACCTATCAGAAGGTCATTGCCCTCGGCGTGGGGGCCGTAGCCGACTCGATCTACCGGACGAACTCGCCCTACTACCGCAAGGGTGCCTACCCGTCCTACAACCCAACCAAGGCCAAGCAGCTGGTCGCCGCCTACAAGTCGAAGAACAACGTCTCGAGCGTCAGCTTCGTGATCGACATCGTCGCCGGGAGCTCCTCGCAGGCCAAGGCCTTCGCCTTCTTCAAGCAGCAGCTGGGCGCGGTGGGCATCACCGTCACCCCGCGGCCCCTCGTGCAGAGCACGCTGATCCAGAACGTCATCTACGGGGAGTTCGACTGCTCGATGTGGAACCAGTTCGGCGGAGCCGACCCGGCGCTCAACTACGTGTGGTTCAACAGCCAGCCCGCGACGACGGCCCCTCCGGGAGGATTGGGCCTCACCTCGCTGCCCGCGGGCACCTTCATCGCCGGTGCGGTCAACTTCGCCCACCAGGGTGACCCGGTCATCGAGAAGTCGATGCTCAGCGCCATGGCCTCCAAGCCCGGGTCGGCGGCCTTCAAGGCCGGGTGGGCGGCGGTCGGGACCCAGATGTCCAAGGACATCCCCTACCTCTACCTGACCAAGCTGGTGACGGCCTGGGCGGCTCGGACCAACGTCCAGAACTGGGCCTTCGCGACCGCTGGCGACGGGTCGACGCGGTGCATGAACCCCGACGGCGGGTCCACGCGCTGGGACCAGATCTGGCTCAAGTAGTCGGCGAGCCCGCGGGGGGCTGACCGGCCGGGCGCACCCGTCCCGGGACGCCGCGCCACCACCAGATGGTGGTCAGCCCCAGCGTGCCCGACACCGCTGCGACGAGCGTGAAGGGGAGGGCGGGGCTGTGGGTGAACAGCGCGCCCGACACGGCCGCTACCGCGGCCAGCGACGCGGTGTTCACTGTGGCGTAGAGCCCCTGTCGGCGTCCGAGCTCGCGGTCGTGGGCGCCCTCGGTGAGCAGCGACGCAATCGCCGGGGCCGACAGGGACGCCCCGATCGACTCGAGTGAGCCGAGGACGAGCAGGATCGCGTTGTGGTGGATCCGGGGGTAGATGGCGAGGAAGATCGCCGCGTTGAGCAGTCCCACGAGGGCGATGACCCGCCGGTCCGCGTGGTCGGCCAGCCATCCGCCGAGCCCGCTGAGGGCCACCCAGGGGATCGAGAAGACCGTCCACGAGAGCCGAATCTGCAGCGTCGAGGCGTGGTCGTGGTGCATGAGCAGCGTCCAGCAGGTCTCGTAGACGCCCACAGCCATGCCGATGCAGGCACCGGCCACCACCGCGCCGACCAGCCGCCGGCTCCAGCGCAGCGCCGGGAGGGGACCTGGCTCCTCGACGCGGTCCCCGAGATCGGTGCTCGCCGTCACCGCCGCCGCCGCCAGGCTGACGACCCCGGCCGCGAAGGAGGCCCAGCCCAGCGCGGGCACCGTGGCGACGA
>CAYUZO010000001.1:177652-185475 GCA_964449735.1 uncultured Ferrimicrobium sp. | reverse complement strand
CGATTCCCGCCACGGGACCGATGGCGATGCCGAAGAGCTGCGCGGCGAAGATCCGCGAGATGGCCCGGCCCCGCTCCTCCTGGGACACCAGGGCCGCCACCGCGGAGAGGGAGGCCACCTCGATGGCTCCCGCCGACGCTCCCTGCAGGGCGCGCGACAGGGCGAACCAGGCGGCGTGCAGCGGCAAGACGTAGGTCATGGAGGCGAGGCCGTAGACCACGAGACTGCTCAGCAGGATGGGCCGGCGGCCGAAGCGGTCGGCCAGGTGGCCCATGGCGAACTGGGTGGCGACGCCGGCGACGAAGAAGGACGCCATGATCAGCCCGATGATCGACGGCGTCCCCCCGCGGTGCTCGAGGAACAAAGGCAGCAGGGGGAGCCCCAACGTGGCTCCCATCCATTGGAGGGCCACGATGACGGTGAGGCGCCGCAGCGTCTGGCGAGGGGACGTGCGAGGCACCATGCGAGGCTAGTCCTGGGACCCTCGGGGCGTTCAGCCCAGTGTGTGGCACTCCACCAGGACGACGACCGCGAGTGCCGCGTAGAGCCAGGGGGTCAGTCGGGGCGCCCAGCGCTGGGCCAGGGCGATCGTTCCTTGACGGCGGGCCAGCCCGAGCGCCAGCACCAGGAAGACCACCTCCCACGCGGCGAAGACGGCCACGGTGAAAGTCCCACGCGCGACCCCGGCGGCCCGCAGCAACGGCACCCAGACCGCCAGGTTGTCCCCGCCGAGGGCCAAGGTGACGAGGAAGGTGGTGGTCGCGCCACGGCGGAACTGGTCCCGTGGCGGGCGGGACCGGCTTCGCCAGGCCTCCCACGCGAGGGCGGCCGGCGCCAGCGCCAACAGACCCACCAGGCGAAGGGGGACGGCGCTGAGCGCCGACCCGACGCCGACCGCGAGCCCGACCAGGCAGGCCACGCCGAGGGCCTGGGCGCGCACCACCCGGCGGTGTCGGGCCCGCTCGGTGAGGAGCAGCTGACCGGAGAAGGCGACGAGGTTGTCGACCATGGTGCCCGCGAAGGCGGCGGTGGCGACGAGGCCGGCCCGCACCAGTGCCATCACGTGACGACCTTACTTGCGGGTAGAAATCCGCCCCCGACACCGTCGGTACAGTGGCCCGGTGATCACCCGCGTGCTGCCCCCGACGCCGGACCAGCTCGACGCGGCGCGGCGGGTCGTGGCCGATCACCTCGCCCCGACGCCGAGCGTCACCGTGTCGGTGCGGGGTCGCCCGGTCGTCGCCAAGCTCGAGGGACTCCAAGTCACCGGCGCCTTCAAGATCCGGGGCGCCCTCGCCGCGGTGGACGCGGCCCGGCGCGAGGAGGCCGGCGCGATGGTCGTCACCGCGTCGGCGGGCAATCACGGGCTGGGCATCGCCCACGCCGCTCAGATCCTCGACGTGCGTGCGGTCGTCGTCGTGCCGGTCAACGCATCGGCGGCCAAGGTCAAGAAGCTGCGCGGCTACCCCATCGAGCTGATCCAGCACGGCGCGAACTACGACGAGGCGCAGGCCTACGCCCAGGCGCTCGCCGCGACGCGCTCCCTGCGCTTCATCTCGGCCTTCAACGACACCCACGTCGTGGCCGGACAGAGCACCGTCTTCGACGAGCTGATCGTCCAGCGGCCCGACATCGAGCACGTCGTCGTGCCGGTCGGCGGGGGCGGGCTCATCTCGGGAGTCCTGATGTCGCGCGCCGAGCACGACCGCACGGATGTCGTGGTGTCGGGTGTCCAACCCGAAGAGAGCTGCGCCATGTGGCACGTCCTGCGCGGTGTGCCGATGAGCGAGGTCCGCCACCGCCCGACGATCGCCGACGGTCTGGCCGGGGGAGGCGACGAGGGGGCGATGACGAACTCGCTCATCGCCGAGCACCACGTGGCCCTCCACCTGGTTCCCGAGAGGGCGATCCGGGCCGGAGTGCGCGAGGCCGCGGAGTCGACGGGACTGGTCCTCGAGGGCTCGGCGGCCACCCCCTTTGCCGCCATTGCCGAGGGCCTCGTCGGCGCCCCGGGCGAGCAGCTGGCCTTCATCGCGAGCGGGCGCAACATCGCCACTGACCTGCTTACCGAACTCTTAGCGGCACCCCCGAGCGCGCCCACGGAGTGAGGCGGACCTCCCGGTAGGGTGGCCCCATGGCCAACCCCCAGCGTCTCGGTGCCGCCCTGCTGGCCGTCGTCGCCCTCGGGATGACGGCGACTGGCGTGGTGTGGGCCGCCACTGACTCCTCTAACGGGGCCGCGGGCGACCCGCTCGACTTGCGCGGCTACCCGCCGCGCACGGCCCAGCTGCACGTGACGATCTCCACCGGCCAGGCCTACAACGTGTCGGGTGACCTCAACGTGAACTTCTCGACCAATGCGCTCTCGGGCCGCCTGCTCATCCCAATGGCCTTCTCCGCGGTGCCCGTGGACGTCCGTCTGGTGCACCACCATCTCTACCTCGGCTCACCCAACCTGGCCACGGTCGTCGGCAAGGGCTGGGTCTCGATGAACTCCTCCCAGCCCGATCTCTACGGACTGGCCCTGGAGATGACCAAGCCGGACCTCGCACTGATCTCGGGCTTCACCACCAAGACGGTGACCCACAACGGTTCGAACACCACCTACGACTACGTGCGCCAGAACGCGACCATCCGCCCACCGGCGGGCCTGCCGATCACGGTGCCCACCAACGCGGCGATCGACTTCTCCATCACAGTCGGCTCGGGAGGCGAGGTGGCGGCGGCGAAGTTCACCGTGACCTCCAAGACCTCGACGGCGTGGATCGCCGTGACGGTGACCTCCTACAACCAGCCGGCCCGGATCGTCGCCCCGCCGCCTTCGAAGACCGTGCCGGTGACCCAGTCGGGACTGTCCAAGATCTTCGGCGGCTCGGCGGGCTCGCTGCTCGCCCCGCTGGCAACCGCGGGGCAGGGCCAGCTGAGCTAGGCGTCGCGTGGGCCCGGCCGCGACGAATCGAGCCGAGCCCCGGTGGCCGGCGTCGGTGGCGGTCGTGGTCTGTGCGGCGCTCTACGTGATCCTGCCCGGGCGGCTCACCGTCGGGCCCCGGTGGGTCCTGCCGGTGCTGGTCGTGCTCCCGCTGATCCCACTCTCGCTGCGCCGTCATCGGCGCCCCGACGAGTCCCCGGCCGTGCGCGCGGTGACCTTGACCCTGATCGGGGCGATCACGGTGGCCAACACCGTCTCCCTGACCCTCCTCGTGCATCACCTCCTGCACGCGAACGTCTCCCAGGGTCGGGCCCTCGTCTACTCGGCCGTCGCGGTCTGGCTGACTAACGTGATCGTCTTCGCCCTGTGGTTCTGGGAGATCGATCGGGGCGGGCCCCACCGTCGCGCCGGGTCCGACCCAGGGTGGCCGGACCTGCAGTTTCCCCAGATGGAGAACCCCCACCTGGCACCCGAGGATTGGCGGCCCACCTTCGCGGACTACCTCTACACCGCCTTCGCCAACGGGACCAGTTTCGCCCCCGCGGACGCCATGCCCCTCAGCGTCCGCGCCAAGGCGCTCTTCCTCGGTGAGTCCCTGGTCTCGCTCGCCACCATTGCCATCGTGGCGGCGCGCGCGGTCAACATCCTGCGCTAGGGCGCAGGGGGCGACCCTAGGGAGGGAACTCGTCGAAGAGTCGGTCGAGTAGCGCCGAGGCCCGGCTCTCCTCGTCTCGGCGCCTCTCGTGGACGTCGGCCCAGGTGGCCAGGGCCAGGCCGGCGTTGATCCCCGCCCAGCGCAGCGGCTCGACCGGCCAGCGCGGCGAGCTCCGGTGGACGAAGGGGAGACGCGTGAGCGCCGTGTCGGCCTCGGGATCGACGATGAGGTCGGCCAGGGCGCTCGCGGCCACGTAGCTCAGGACGACGCCGTCGCCGGTGTAGCCGCCGGCGTGGGCGAGGCCGGACTCCGGGTCGAGCTCGACCGACGGCCACTGGTCGCGCGGCATCGCCAGCGGACCGCCCCAGCGGTGCGACACCGATCCCTCGAGGTAGGGGAAGAGCTCGCGCAGGGTGTGCTCCAGGGCGTCGAAGACCCGCAGCGCCCGGTCGAAGCGGGCTTCGACGGTGGAGCCGAAGTGGTAGGGGGCCCCGCGCCCACCGAAGGCGAGCCGGCCATCGGCCGTCCGCTGGCCGTAGATGATGAGGTGCCGATCGTCCGCGAAGGTCTCGAAGTCTCGCAGGCCCGCACGCTCCCAGAAGGAGTCCGGCAGGGGCTCGGTGGCGATCATCAGCGAGTAGAGGGGCACGAGGTCACGGCGATGCCCGGGCAGAGTGGGGGTGAAGCCTTCGGTGGCGCGCACCACCACCTCAGCCTCCACCCAGCCCCCCGGGGTGACGACCCGGGCGTGCCGACCCGCGCGCGCCGGCTGGATGCGAGTCACCGGGGTCTGCTCGAGGATTTCCACACCGACTCGCTCGGCCGCCTCGGCGAGTCCACGGACGAGGCGGGCGGGGTGGACGCGGGCACAGTGCGGGGTGAAGGTCGCCCCGACGGTCCCGGAGAGGCCCACTCTCTCCCGAGCGGCTTCGGGCTCGAGCCACTCGAGGTCCGAGGGGGCCACCCCTCGCGCGTGCGCGTTCTCGACCGACTCGCGCAGCCGGCGGGCCTGGGTCTGAGAGCGCGCGACGGTCAGGGTGCCACCTTGGTGGAAGTGGGCGTCCACGCCATCCTCGGCGAGGGCGCGACCGAGCCCGGCCACGGCGTCGGCCAGCACGTGGCGCAGGTGGGAGGCGGACTCGGCCCCGTGGGCTCTCTCGACGGCGCTCTCGGCGACCGGGAAGAGGGCCGAAGCCCAACCCCCGTTGCGTCCCGAGGCCCCGAAGCCGCAGACCTCGCGCTCGACGACGACGACCCGGACGCTCGGATCGCGACGCTTGATCTCACGGGCGCACCACAGTCCGGTGAAGCCGCCACCGACGATCGCGACGTCGACCTGGCGGTCACCGCTCAGTGGCTCGCGCGGAACGACCTCGGTGGGAAGGGTCTCCCACCAGAGGGAGGCGGGCGGCTTCACTACAGGAGCTGGCGGGCGGCCCCGGTGAACACCTCTCGCAGGATCCCGACCATCAGGTCGATGTCCTCGCGGGTGGAGATGAGCGGCGGCGCCAGCTGGACGACCGGGTCGCCGCGGTCGTCGGACCGGCAGATGAGTCCACGGCGGAACATCTCGGGCGACACGTAGCCCCGCAGGAGCCGCTCGGCCTCCTCGCCGGTCCAGGAACCCTTGGTCTCCTGGTCCTTCACGAGCTCCACACCCCAGAAGTACCCCGCTCCGCGCACGTCGCCGACGATCGGGATGTCCTTCAGGGCCTCGAGCGAGTCATGGAAGTAGGCCTCGTTGGCCTGGACGTTTTCGAGGACGTGCTCAGTCTCGAGGATCTCGAGCGCCTTGAGCCCGATGGCGCAGGACACCGGGTGGCCGGCCCACGTGAAGCCGTGGGCGAAGGAGGTGTCTCCGTGCTGGAAGGGCTCGGCCAGACGGTCCGAGACGATCATCGCCCCGAGGGGGGCGTAGCCCGCGGTGATGCCCTTCGCGCAGGTGATGATGTCGGGCACGTAGTCGTACTTCTGCCCGCCGAACCAGGTACCGAGTCGTCCGAAGGCGCAGATCACCTCGTCCGAGACGAGGATGACGCCGTAGCGGTCGCAGATCTCGCGCACGGCCTGCCAGTAGCCCGGCGGGGGAGTGAAGCAGCCCCCGGCGTTCTGTACCGGCTCGAGGAAGACCGCCGCGACGGTCTCGGGACCTTCGCGGAGCAGGGCCTCTTCGATCTGCTGAGCCGACCACAGCCCGTAGGCCTCCGGGTCGTCGGCGTGGACCGTCGTCCGGTAGAAGTTGGTGTTGGGGATCTTGATGGCGCCCGGCACCAGGGGCTCGAAGGGCTTGCGGTACCCCTCGAGGGAGGTGATCGTCAGGGCGCCGAGCGTCGTGCCGTGGTAGGCGATGTCGCGGCTGATCACCTTGTAGCGGTCCGTCTCGCCGCGCAGGCGGTGGTACTGGCGGGCCAGCTTCCACGCGCTCTCGACGGCCTCGCCGCCGCCGGTGGTGAAGAAGACGCGATTCAGGTCACCGGGGGCGAGGGCCGCCAGGCGCTCGGCCAGCTCGATGGCCCGAGGGTGGGCGTAGGTCCACAGGGGGAAGTAGGCGAGCTCGCTGATCTGGGCCTTGGCCGCCTCTCCGATGTCCGCGCGGCCGTGGCCGAGCATGTTGGTGAAGAGCCCCGACAGCCCGTCGAAGTACTCGGTGCCGTTGGCGTCGTAGACCCGCGTCCCCTCTCCGCGGACCATGATCGGCACCTCGTTGGTGTCCGAGTAGGCCCCCATCCGCGACATGTGCAGCCACAGGTGGCGCCGGGCGCGGTCGGAGAAGGTATGGCTGGCGTGCTGGGTGTCGCTCACGGCGATCCCGTCGGTGATGATGTCGTTGATGGTCACTTGGTCCCCCACGTGTAGGTCTGCTTGGAAAGTTTGAGATAGAGAAAGGTCTCGACCTCGGTCACACCAGGAATGGACCGGATCGAGTCGTTGAGCAGGTGGACGAGGGCGTCGTCGTCCTCCGCGATGACCTCGGCGATGATGTCGAAGCTCCCCGCGGTCATGACCACGTAGTTCGCTTCGTCGATTGCCGCGATCTTGTCGGCCACCAGGCGCACGTCACCGTGAACCCTGATGCCGACGAGGGCCTCGCGCCCGAAGCCGAGCTGCAGCGGATCGGTGATCGCGACGATCTGCATGATCCCCGCGTCGCGCATCCGCTGCACCCGTCGGCGCACCGCGGCCTCCGACAGACCCACCTCCTCGGCAATGGCCCCGTAAGGCATGCGCCCGTCGCGTTGGAGGTGGCCGATGATCAATCGGTCGATCGCGTCGAGCGCTCCGGGTGGGGGCACCAACTCCATAGGAGTGCGCTCCACCCTCTTGGTCGACTGTCGCTTCGGTTTGGCCGCTGGCATTGGTCCGTTCCGTCCCCGAAGGCCCAAGGCCCCCCGGCTGCGGATAGAGACACTATAGCGCGACTTCGCGACGGATACCGGCGTGACCCGGTCCGAGGGGTCCGTTATCCATCACCCATGAGTTGCGCGGTTTGCGTCCGTCTGGCAGAGTGACGGGGGAGAATGCCCGCAATGGGCCCAGTCGACTAGGGAGGGCATGAGGACATGCGTCGTCTTACGAACTTCATCGGTGGCGAGGCGGCCGCGCCGAAGTCGGGCCAGTACGCGGAGCTGATCAACCCCGGCACCGGAGAGCCCTTCGCCGAGATGCCCGTGTCGAGTGCCGAGGATGTGGACGCGGCGATCAAGGCCGCGGCCGGAGCCTTCACCACGTGGCGGCGCACCACGCCATCGCAGCGCTCGATGGCCCTGCTCCGGATAGCCGACGTCATGGAGGCCCACGCGGAGGAGCTGGTCGCCCTCGAGGCGGAGAACACCGGGAAGATCCTGTCCGTGACCATGAGCGAGGAGATCCCTCCGATGCTCGACCAGATCCGCTTCTTCGCCGGCGCGGCGCGCCTGCTCGAGGGCCGCGGCGCGACCGAGTACATGGAGGGGATGACCAGTTACGTCCGCCGCGAGCCGGTGGGCGTGTGCGGAGCCGTCACCCCGTGGAACTACCCCCTGATGATGGCGGTGTGGAAGTGGGCCCCGGCGCTCGCCGCGGGTAACACGATGGTCCTCAAGCCGGGCGACTCGACCCCGGTCTCGACGATTCGCATGGCCGAGCTCATGGCCGAGGTCCTGCCCGCGGGGGTCTTCAACGTGGTGTGCGGCGACCGTGACACCGGCCGAGCCCTGGTGGACCACCCGACACCGGCCATGGGGTCGGTCACCGGGTCGG
>CAYUZO010000001.1:158106-177642 GCA_964449735.1 uncultured Ferrimicrobium sp. | reverse complement strand
GGTGCGCGCGGGCATGGAGGTCGCCCTCAATGCCTCCAAGACCCTCAAGCGCGTCCACCTTGAGCTGGGTGGCAAGGCGCCGGTCGTCGTCTTCGACGACGTGGACGTCGCCGCGGCCGCCGAGGGGATCGCCATTGGCGGTTACTTCAACGCGGGCCAGGACTGCACGGCCGCGACGCGCGTCCTCGTCGGCTCCAAGGTCTACGGCGACTTCGTCGACGCCCTCAGCGAGCAGGCCAAGAACACCGTCATCGGTCTGCCGGACAACGACGCCGCGCTCTTCGGGCCGGTGAACAATGTCAATCAGTTCGAGCGGGTCAGCGGCTTCATCTCGCGCAAGCCCAGCCACGCCCGGGTGGCCGCGGGGGGCGAGCGCGTGGGTGACGCCGGCTACTTCATCGCGCCGACGGTGATCGCCGACCTCAACCAGGACGACGAGATGATCCAGAACGAGATCTTCGGGCCGGTCATCACCGTGCAGAAGTTCTCGGACGAGGCTCAGGCCCTGCAGTGGGCCAATGGCGTCAACTACGGGTTGGCCTCGTCGGTGTGGACGAAGGACCACGGGCGGGCCATGCGCTTCACTCGCGACCTTGACTTCGGCTGCGTGTGGGTGAACACCCACATCCCGATGGTGGCGGAGATGCCCCACGGCGGCTTCAAGAACTCGGGCTACGGCAAGGACCTGTCGGTGTACGGCTTCGAGGACTACACCCGCATCAAGCACGTGATGCACAACATCCAGTTCTGAGTCGACGCGGGCGATCCGCGCGGAGAAGGAGAGGGTGATCGACGATGATCATCGGCGTCCCGAAGGAAATCAAGACCGACGAGAATCGCGTCGCGCTCACGCCGGCGGGCGTGCGCGAGTTGACGCACGCCGGCCACCGAGTCCTCATCGAGAGCGGTGCGGGCGTCGGCTCGTCCATCTCCGACGAGGACTACGCCGCGACTGGGGCGACGCTGATCCCCTCGGCCGATGACGTCTGGGCCGAGTCGGAGATGGTGCTCAAGGTCAAGGAGCCGATCGCGGCCGAGTACGGGCGCTTGGCGGCCCGGCCGCACCAGGTGCTCTTCACCTACCTGCACCTCGCGGCGTCGCGGGAGTGCACCGACGCGTTGATCGCGGCCAACAACGTGGCGATCGCCTACGAGACGGTGCGCCTGCGCGACAACTCCCTGCCGCTTCTCACGCCGATGAGCGAGGTCGCCGGACGCATGGCCCCGATGATGGGGGCTCACCACCTCATGCGCCCGGGCGGAGGTCGGGGCACCCTGGTCGGGGGAGTCCCCGGCGTCCCGCCGGCCAAGGTCGTCGTCATCGGCGCGGGCGTCGCCGGACTGGCCGCGGCCACCGTCGCCGCCGGACTGCACGCTGACGTCACGATCCTCGACCGCAACCTCGACCGCTTGCGGGAGGTCGACCACCACTTCGACGGACGGGTGACCACGCTGGCCTCCTCGACCCACTCACTCGAGCAGGCCTGCCTGGACGCCGACATCGTGATCGGCGCGGTCCTGGTGGTGGGCGCCAAGGCGCCCAAGCTGGTCAGCAACGAGCTGGTCGGGCGCATGCGCGCCGGTTCGGTGCTGGTGGACATCTCGGTGGACCAGGGCGGCTGCTTCGAGGCGACTCGGCCGACGACCCACTCCGACCCGGTCTTCGAGCTCAACGGCTCGATCTTCTACTGCGTGGCGAACATGCCAGGAGCGGTGCCCCACACCTCGACTGCGGCGCTGTCCAACGCGACCCTGCCCTACGTGCTCGAGTTGGCTCGACTGGGCTGGCGCGACGCGGTCCTGGCCGACGACGCCTTGGCCGAGGGGGTCAACGTGGTCGAGGGCAAGGTGACCTACGGTCCCGTCGCCGAGGCCCACGGACTGCCCCACGTCTCTTTGGGTTCACTGCTCTAAGAGCCGGTCCCTCCCACGGCTCGCGAGGGGCCCTAGGATTTGACAGGATATTTTTATCCGGCCACGTCCCGGGGGGGCGAGTGACGACGGGGGGACGCGATGACGCAGTGGGGTGAAGAGGCCCGGCCGCTCACGGAGCAGCCCGACCCTCGTCGCTGGTACGCGCTGGTGGTCATCGCCATCGCCCAGCTCATGGTGGTCCTCGACGCCTCGATCGTGAACATCGCGCTGCCGCACCTCACCGTTCCTCGGTCCCTCGGCGGCCTCGGCATCTCGGCGGCGAATCGCCAGTGGGTCCTGACCGCCTACACGATCACCTTCGGGGGCCTCCTGCTGCTCGGCGGACGCATCGGGGACTACATGGGCCGCAAGCGCGTCTTCCTCATCGGGCTGGCCGGGTTCGCCCTGGCCTCGCTGATGGGGGGCTTCGCTCAGAACCAGCAGATGCTCTTCGCGGCCCGCGCCGTCCAGGGAGCCTTCGGCGCTCTCCTGGCCCCCGCCGCCCTGTCGCTCATCTCGGTCACCTTCACCGACTCCAAGGAGCGCGCCCGGGCCTTCGGCGTCTTTGGCGCGTTGTCGGGGGTGGGCGCGGCGATCGGGCTGATCGCCGGGGGGCTCTTGACTCAGTACCTCTCGTGGCGCTGGTGCCTCTTCGTGAACACCCCGATGGCCGTCGTGGCCCTGGCCCTGGGCATTCCGGAGATCCGCGAGTCCAAGGTCACCGGCCATCCTCACTACGACGTGCCGGGCGCCGTCGCCGCGACGCTGGCGATGGTCTCGATCGTCTACGGCGTCACGGAGGCCTCGATCACCGCCTGGTCGAGCCCACGGGCCTGGCCCTTCCTCGCCGTCGGCGCCGTGCTGCTGGGACTGTTCTTCCTCATCGAAGGGCGCAAGTCCCAGCCGCTGCTGCCTTTGCGACTGCTGGCCAACCGGGTGCGCGCGGGGGCCTACCTCGCGATGATCCTGGTGGGCCTGGGGCTCTTTGGGATGTTCCTCTTCCTCACCTACTACTTCCAGGGCATCCTCGGGTACTCCGCGATCAAGTCCGGACTGCTCTTCCTGCCCTTCTCGCTCGGGGTGATCGTGTCGGCCGGCGTCGCCAGCCAGCTGCTGCCGCGTCTCGGGCCTCGTCCCCTGGTGAGCGTGGGGAGCCTCATGGGCGCGGGTGGTCTCTACTATCTCTCCTTCATCAGCCCGACCAGCTCCTACCTCGGCCACGTCATGCCGGCGTCGCTGCTCATGAGCTTCGGCATGGGTCTCGTCTTCGTCTCCCTGGCCTCCTGCGCGCTCTTCGGTGTGGAGGAGCGTGACGCTGGCGCCGCCTCGGCGGTGCTCCAGGCCGCCCAGCAGTTGGGGGCGACCTTCGGCACGGCGATCCAGAACACGCTGGCCATCTCGGCCGCCGCCGCCTACGCCGCCGTGCTGGCCCACCGTCATGGGCAGGCGGTCCCGATCCAGGCGCTGGCCACCGTGCACGGCTTCGACGTCGCCTTCCGCTTCGGGGCCGCGGTGCTCGCGGGGACCGCGGTGATGTTCTTCCTCGTCGTGAATGTGGACCGCCATCACCTGGCGAGTCGGGACGAGCTGGCGGTCGCCCTCTAGGCCCAGGGGCAGTGTCGACAGCCCCCCGCGCAGCACTCCCCACGAGCGGCGAGGGTCTCGTAGGTCATCACGAGGAATCCCGTCGAGGGGTCGCGGTAGGTGGGAGAGCGCCTCTCGAGGGCGTCGCGGTGGGCAGCGAGGATCGCCGCGTAGTCCGCTCGCGCGGGATCGAGGCGCGCCGGGGCGGGGCGCGGGGGAGTCGTCACGGGGCCACCGTGAGGACGATCTTGCCCAACTTGCCCCGCGCGGCGAAGAGCTCGTAGGCGCGCTCCGCCTCGGCTAGGGGAACGGCCTCGGCCACCACGACGCGCAACGTGCCGCTAGCGAGCGGCCCGTCGAGGTCGGCACGGGCTGCGGCGAGCACGGCCGCCTTCTCCGCAGGGGGTCGACTGCGCAGGGTCGACCCGGTGAGGTGGGCGCGGCGAGCCATCACGCCGAGCAGGTCGATGGAAGCCCTCGAGCCAGAGCCCACACCGATGACCACGACCCGAGCGCGCGGGGCGAGACAACCCTGGACCTGTTCGAGGTGGGCGGCGCCCACCAGTTCGAGCACCACGTCGATCCCCGTCAACGAGGGGACCTCCTCGAGGGGCAGAACCCGCGAGGCGCCCAGGGCCGTCAGCTCGTCGCGGTGGGTTCCGTCACGGGTCACGGCGATGACCTCGGCGCCGCACTGGGCGGCGATCTGGATGGCCAGTGTGCCCACGCCCCCCGCCGCGCCGGACACGACGACCCGCTCGCCGGCACGAAGTCCGGCCTGGGTGACGAGAGCGTCGTGGGCGGTCGCCGCGGCCTCGACCAGCCCTCCAGCGTGCTCCCAGTCGAGGTGGTCGGGGAGCTCCCAGAGGTGGGACGCCGGCGCCACGACCTGCTCGGCCTGTCCGCCACCTCCGAGCAGGACCCCGACCCGCCGTCCTCGCCAGCCGTCGTCGACGCCGGGGCCGAGTCCCGTGACGATCCCGGCGGCCTCGAGGCCGGGGACGTCGGCCGGCCACCCGGCGGGCGCCGGGTAGTGCCCGGCGCGCTGGAGAAGGTCCGCGGCGTTGAGTCCTGCCCCTCGCACGCTCACGAGGACTTCGCCCTCACCTGGTTGAGGCGCGGGTCGCTCGTCCAGACGCAACGTTCCGTCGACGATGGTCAGGGCTCGCACGGGCTCAGACTACGGGCGCTCCGCTAGGGTGCCGCCGTGAGCATCTTCGACCCGCCGATCAACACCCTCTCGGGTGACCCCGCATCGTTGGCCCCCTACCGGGGCCGACCGGTCCTGCTGGTGAACGTGGCCTCCCGCTGCGGCCTGACGCCTCAGTACGAGGGCCTCGAGCGGCTCCAGCGCCAGTACGGAGACCAGGGCTTCAGCGTCCTCGGTTTCCCCTGCAACCAGTTCATGGGCCAAGAGCCCGGGGCGGCTGAGGAGATCGCCGAGTTCTGCTCGACCACCTACGGCGTCACCTTCCCGATGTTCGAGAAGATCGAGGTCAACGGCGAGGGCCGCCACCCGATCTACGAGGAGCTCACGTCGGTCGCTGACGCCGACGGCTACTCCGGCGACATCCGCTGGAACTTCGAGAAGTTCCTCGTCGACGCCGATGGCGTCGTCCAGCGCTTCGCGCCGACGGTGACCCCCGAGGACCCCGTGCTCACGGCCGCGATCGAGGCAGCGCTCTCCTAGCCCGAGCCGATCCGGCGGTGCAGGCGCACCCACGTCGGAACGAATCCCTGGCGGGGCCAGAAACGGGCCGCACCCCGGTGGGCGACGCGCCAGTTGGTCTCGGCCCAGCGGTAGCCCTCGGCGCGGGCCTCGGCGAGCACCTTGGAGACCAGAGCGGTTCCGACCCCGCGGTCGCGCCACGCCTCGGCGACCGACACCGCGGAGAGGTGGACCGTCCCCGGGTGGGTGCCGCGACGGGGATCGAGGGCGAAGGCGAGACACTGGCCGATGGGCTGATCGTCGGCGACGATGAGGTAGGTCGTCACGTCGGGGTCGTCCAGCGCCTCTCTCAACTCCTCTCGCTCGTCGGAGGTGTCCAGTCTCGAGAAGCTGGGACCGGCCGCCTGGGCGAGGTCCAGGGCGCGACTGAGTCCCACGACCGCCTCGAGGTCATCGCCGGTGGCCCTGCGCAGGCTGAGGCCCCGGGGCAGGGGGGTGGGCGTGACCGAGCTGAGGTCGGCGACGCCGCGCTGGTGCATGCGCGAGAAGGCCAGCTCCAACCAGGGAGCAACACGCAGGGGCTCGTCGAGGACCCAGACGAAGTGATCAAGTGCACCGCGCTCGATCCAGTGCTGACCGGCGTGGGCGTAGAGGGCCTCGAGGTCCTCGGGGAGGTCGAAGCTCACGCCGTCGGGACCGACCCAGGCCCCGCGCCCGTGGACGGGGTCGTCGAGCACGTTGGCCACGAGATGGCCCGACAGCCGTCCCCCATCCTCGACGAGGAAGAGGTCGCCGAGCACCGAGGTGAAGGCGGCGGCGAGTCCCTCGTGGTCGAGGGCGCCGTCGACCTCGTGACGCTGCGCGTCGCGCGCCAACTCGGTGGCGACGCGCCGCACGACATCGTCGACCTCCTCGGCACGCGCCGTGCGGACCCGCCTCATCGCGACAGGGTACCGAGCCAGCGCGGCGGGGGCGCTGACTACCCTGGGCCGGTGACCTTGCGCGCCACCCTCTTCGACATGGACGGCTTGCTCTTTGACTCGGAGCACTTCTGGCACCAGGCGGAGGTCGAGATCCTCGGTCGACTGGGAGTCCCCCTCGGGGGGCCGGAGGCCCGGGCGACCAAGGGGGTCGCCGTCGACGAGGTGGTCGATTTCTGGTTCGAGCGCCATCCCTGGGCCGGTCCCTCTCCCGAGGAGGTCGTGGCGTCGTTGCTGGCACGGGTGGGCGACCTGGTCGTCGAGCAGGGCAGACTGCTACCCGGGGTGGAGCGGGCCATCGACCTCGCCGAGGCGCGGGGCCCGCTGGCCCTGGCGAGCTCCACGCCCCTCGACCTGATCGAGCGTCTCCTCACGCACTTCGGCCTGCGCGAGCGCTTCGAGATCATCCGCTCCGCCCAGTTCGAGCCCTACGGCAAGCCCCACCCCGCGGTCTTCCTCTCGGCCGCCGCCGCCCTCGGCGTCACCGGGCCGCAGTGCCTCGTCCTCGAGGACTCGGCGGCGGGCGTGATCGCGGCCGCCGCGGCCCGGATGACGGTCGTGGCCGTCCCCGCGCCCGAGGATCGCCACCTGCCGGCCTTCGGGCTCGCCGCGCGCGTCCTTGACAGCCTCGACCAGTTGGACGAGGTCTGGCTCGACGAGCTCTTCAGCTGACGAGGTCCCTCGCGAAGCGCAGCGCGTCGGGGTAGGTATGCACGCCCCGCGGGAAGGAGTCCACTCGAGTCCAGCCCAGTCGCGCGTAGAGGGCCTGGGCCTCGGGCTGAGCCGGACCGGTCTCGAGGTAGATCCGCGTGAAGCCGGCCGTTCGGGCCTCCTCGGTGAGCCGATCCATCAGGGCCGAGCCCACACCCGCGCGTCGCAGGTCCGGTCTCACCCAGAGTCGCTTCACCTCGGCCAGCCGATCTCTCCGGGGTCCGATCGAGCGAAGTCCCACCCCTCCGGCGAGCCCGGTCTCGACACGAGCCACGAGGAAGAAGCCCCTCGGTCTCGTCATCTCCCGCACGGGTGCGTGGCCATCGTCGCCGTCGCCGCCGTAGCGGCGGTTGAGTTCGTCCACGGCGCAGAAGAACATGGCGCGAGCTGCCGCCGAGGCGGGATCGACCTCGCTGACCTCGATGGTGGGCACCGGCTCACCCTAGGTGGGAGGGCTGGCCCGACGCGCGTTCACTACGATTGGTGAACCCAAGGAGAGACACGTGTTCCGTCCCGTCAGCGCCGACCTGGACTTCGTCACCATCGAGGAGGCCGAACTCGCGCGCTGGCGCGAGCTGGACATCTTCGCGCGGTCGATGGCTCAGCGCGAGGGCGCCGAACCTTGGGTCTTCTACGAGGGGCCGCCGACCGCCAACGGCATGCCCGGGCTGCATCACGTCTGGGCCCGGGTCTACAAGGACCTCTTCTGCCGCTACCACACCATGCGGGGTCGCTTCGTCGCTCGTCGGGCCGGGTGGGACACCCACGGCCTACCCGTCGAGGTCCAGGTGGAGAAGCGCCTTGGCATCTCGGGCAAGCGCGCCATCGAAGAGCAGGTCGGAGTGGCGGAGTTCACCCGACTCTGCAAGGAGTCGGTCCTCACCTACGTCAGCGAGTTCGAGCGGCTGACCGAGCGCATCGGCTACTGGACCGACATGGAGCACGCCTACTACACCTTCCACCCCGAGTACGTGGAGTCGGTGTGGTGGCACCTGAAGCAGCTCTTCGACCGTGGCTTGCTCTATGAGGACCTCAAGGTCGTCCCCTACTGCCCGCGCTGTGGCACCGCGCTCTCCAGTCACGAGCTGGGCCAGCCCGACGTCTACACCGACGAGGTCGACGAGAGCTGCTACATCCGCCTGGAGATCACCGACGCCGCCGACCACGGGGGCTTAGGCGGGGCGACCCACCTGACGGTCTGGACGACGACCCCCTGGACCCTGCTGTCCAACGTGGCCGTGGCGGTGAATCCTGAGGTCGAGTACGCGGTCGTCGACGGCCACCTGGTTGCTGCCGACCTGGTCGAGGCGGTCTTCGGCGAGGGTGCCGTCGTGAGCTCCCGGCTGCCCGGCTCCTCCCTGGTCGGCGTCCACTACCGGCGGCCCTTCGACGACGTCGCCCTGCCGGAGGGGGTTGACGCCCAGCGCGTCGTGGCCGCCGACTACGTCACGACCGACGAGGGCACGGGTCTCGTCCACCAGTCCCCGGCCTTCGGCGAGATCGACCGGGTCGTCGCGCGGGCCAACGGCCTGCCCACCGTCAACCCGGTGGGGCCCGATGGCGCCTTCACCGAGGACGTCCCGTGGCTGGCTGGCGTCGGCGTGCGGGCGGCCAACACCCAGATCAACGACGAGCTGGAGCGCCGAGGTCTGCTCATCCGTCGCTTCGACTACACGCACTCCCTGCCGCACTGCTGGCGCTGCAATACGATCCTGATCTACTGGGGCAAGCCCAGCTGGTACATCGCCACGAGTCAGCACAAGGGCGAGCTCATGGCCCAGAACGGGACCGTCGACTGGCACCCGGGCCACATCCGCGAGGGCCGGATGGGGGAGTGGCTAGCCAACAACGTGGACTGGGCGCTCAGCCGTGACCGCTTCTGGGGCACGCCCTTGCCGGTGTGGCGCTGTGAGGAGGGCCACACGCTGTGCGTGGCCAGCCGCGCGGAGCTGGGCGCCTTGGCCGGCCGCGACCTCAGCGAGGTCGACCCCCATCGTCCGGGAATCGACGAGATCGTCGTGCCCTGTCCGACCTGCTCGGCGCCGGCGCGCCGCGTGGCGCCGGTGATCGACGTGTGGTTCGACTCGGGAGCGATGCCGTCGGCCCAAGTGGGCTTCCCGCACGTGGCTGGCTCGGCCGAGCGGCGCCAGTTCCCGGCCCAGTTGGTGGTCGAGGCCATCGACCAGACCCGCGGCTGGTTCTACTCCCTACTCGCCGTGAACACGCTGGTCTTCGGATCGACGCCCTACGAGCACGTCTTGTGCCTGGGTCACATCGTCGACGAGCGCGGACGCAAGATGTCCAAGTCGGTCGGCAACGTCATCGATCCGTGGGAGGTGCTGGACTCGCGCGGCGCGGACGCGCTGCGGTGGTGGATGTTCTCCCAGGGCTCGCCCTGGACCCCCACCCGCGCCGGTCTGGGGGCGATCGACGCGAGCATGCGCGAGACCCTCGCCACGCTGTGGAACACCTTCTCCTTCTTCTCGACCTACGCCTCGCTCAACGGCTTCGATCCCTCCGACCCGCAGATCCCGGCGGTCGGTGGCCGTCCCGAGCTCGATCGGTGGGTGCTGTCGCGCCTCGAGGGGTGCGCTGGCGAGGTCGAGGCCGCCCTCGAGGGGTACGAGCCCCTCGGAGGGGCGCAGGCGATCGCCGCCTTGGTCGACGACCTGTCGAACTGGTACGTGCGGCGCAGCCGGCGCCGTTTCTGGCGCACCGACCCGGGTGCTCCCCGCGAGGACTCGCTGGCCGCCCAGGCGACCCTGCTCGAGGTGTTGAGGAGGTTGGCCCTCCTGCTCGCCCCCTTCTGCCCCTTCCTCGCCGACCGCCTCTACCGCGACCTGCACCTGGCTGACGCCGAGGACTCGGTGCACCTGGCGGACTGGCCCCGCGCCCATCCCGAGCGGCGCGACGTCGCCTTGGAGGCGTCGATGGCGGTGGCCCGGCGACTGGCCTCGCTAGGACGCGCGGCCCGGGCCGAGGCCCAGGTCAAGGTTCGCCAGCCCCTCGCGCGCGCCCTCGTCTTCCTGCCCGCCGACTCGCCCCGCCCGCCGGCGGGGGTCGTCGAGGAGGAGCTCAACGTCGATGCGGTCGACTACGGCGCCGAACTCGCCGAGGTCCTGACCTTCGAGCTCGTGCCCAACTTTCGCGCGGTCGGGCCGCGCCTGGGCGAGGCGGTCAAGGAGCTCCGAGGAGCCCTCGCGCAGGTCGACCCGGCGCGCGCCGCCGACGATCTCGACGCCGGTCGGACCGTCACCGTCACTCTCTCGAGCGGACCGGTGGAGCTCGGACCCGAGGAGCTCGAACTGCGGGTGCGGGGCCAAGGCGGATTCGCCGTCTCGCGCGACGGGGCCGAGGTCGTGGCCCTCGACCTCACCCTCGACGACGACCTGCGCCGCCGGGGCCTGCTGCGCGACGTGGTGCGCCAGGTCCAGGACCTGCGCAAGTCCTCAGGGTTTGACGTGGCCGATCGGATCATCCTCGAGCTGGCGGGGCTTGACGACCTGGCCGCCCATCTCGCCGAGCTCGGCTCCGAGGTGCTGGCCGATGAGGTCCACCTGCGCGAGGGCGTGGGGGAGGGCAGTGCCCTCGAGCTGGACGACGGTCGCCTGGCGCGCGCCTGGGTGACCCGGCTCTAGCGGGCGTCGCTCAACTTGGCGAGCAGATCGCCGAGTCGCTCGCGCTCCTCTGCGTCGAGGCGCTCGCACAGGGTGCGGTCGAGGAACTCGAGGTGGACGGCGAAGGCCTGGTCGAGTCGGGCCTGCCCTTCGTCGGTGATCGCCACGTGGATGGCCCGACGGTCGCTCGGACACAGCTGGCGCTCAACGAGACCAGCCTCCTCGAGCCGATCGATCAGGCGCGTGGTGCCGCCGGTCGAGTGGACGATGGCGTCGGCCACCTGGTTCATCTTGAGTCGCCCCTCGCTCGATTGGCGAAGTCGCACGAGCACCTCGAACCAGGCCAGCGGCATCGCACAGCCCTGCTCGAGCGTCGCGGACAGGCTGCGAGCCAGGCGGGCGTTGACCTCCTGGAGCAGTCCGAAGAGCTTCACGCGCTCGTCGCCGCTCGGGCACGCTGCCGTCGTGGTCACGGAGGGGGACTGTAACACCGTTCTTAACTTCCCTTAAGACTTCTGCTTGACAAGTTGTTGTAGTAGCAACTATCATAGGCGCAAGCACATGTCGTGTCAACAGCATAGGAAGAAGAGGACAACAAGATGAGCAACCTGCCCGCTCCCGGCGTCTACAACGTGGACTCGGTCCACTCGACGGTCGGCTTCACGGTCCGCCACCTGGTGGCGGCGAAGGTCCGCGGCCAGTTCACCGACTTCAGCGGTGTGATCACCATCGGCGAGACCCCCGAGAGCTCCTCGGTCGAGGCGACCGTCCAGGCCGCCAGCATCACCACCAACAACGAGCAGCGTGACGGCCACCTCAAGAGCGTGGACTTCCTCGAGATCGAGAGCCACCCAACCCTCACCCTCAAGTCGACCAAGGTGACCCCCAAGTCGGGCGACCTCTACGAGATGGTCGCGGACCTGACCATCAAGGGCGTCACCAAGTCGGTGACCTTCGAGCTCGAGTTCCTCGGTGCCGGCCCCTCGATGGCCCCCGGGGCGACCGTGACCGGCTTCGAGGCCAAGACCGAGATCGACCGTCGTGACTTCGGCGTCAACTTCGAGGGCGCCGTCGAGAACGGCAACCTGGTCGTTGGCAACAAGGTGACGCTCGAGCTCTCGATCGAGGCCCACTCGCAGGTCACGGCGAACGCCTGAGTCGCCCTTGACGCCCCGGACCGGCCCCTCGGGGGCTGGTCCGGGGCGTCGTTATTGTGGGGGCGTGAGCGAACGGCCGGTCAAGAAGGGGGCTCTGGCCTCGATGGGCGTGCTCGGCGCGCTGGCCACCATCGTCTCGGTCTGGTGGTTCGCCCTTCGCCCTCGGCGCAAGGATCGCCAGGGCTAAGCCCCGTTAGCGTGGGCCCATGCCCACCGTCGCCCTGGCGCCCCTGAGGCACCGCGACTTCGCCCTGGCGCTGGGCTCGAACTTCATCTCCTCCATCGGCACCTGGATGCAGTCGGTGGCCCTGGGCGTCTATCTCACCGAGAGAACCCACAATCCGCTCTGGCTCGGACTGCTCACGGTCGCCGCGTGGACGCCCGCGCTCCTCGGCTCGCCCCTCGGCGGAGTCGTGGCCGATCGGTGGCGGCGCCAGAGATGGATCCAGGTGACGAACCTGGTGATGGCCCTGACGGCCGGTGCGCTGGCTCTCCTGGCCCTCAGTGGCCGCCTGACCCCCGCCGAGGCGGTCGGCCTGGCCGTCGCCGAGGGCCTGTGCAGCTCCTCGGGCTGGCCGGCCTGGCAGTCACTCCTGCCCGACCTCGTCGAGCGTGACGAGGTCCTGGGTGCCATGTCCCTCTCGTCGGCCCAGTTCAACCTCGGCCGGATCCTGGGACCGCTGGCCGCCGGGGTGGCCCTGGCCCTCGGCTCCACGGCGGCCTGCTTCGCGGCGAACGCCGTCTCCTTCGTCGTCGTGGTGGTGACCTTCTCCTTCGTGCGCTCGGCGGCACGACCACCACGCGAGGACCTCGGGCATCCGGTGGCCGACCTCGTCGCCGGCGCCCGCCGGGCCTGGCAGGTGCTCGGCTGCCGCTACCCGATCCTCGGCGTGGGAGTCGTGGGGCTGACGGTCAGCCCGTTCATTACCCTGGTGCCGGCGATGGCCATCGAGGTCCTGCACGCCGGCCGGGTGGGGACCTCCTGGCTGGTCACCGCCCAGGGCGTCGGGGCGGTCGTCGGCGCGCTCACCCTGCCCGCGGTCGCCGCGCGCACCAGTCGGGTCGCCGTGCTGAGGGGCTCATTGGCCGTCTCGGCGCTGGCCATGGCCGCCTACGGACTCGCCCCCAGCCTGGCGCTCTCACTGGTCGCCCTGGTGGTGCTGGGCGGTGCCTACGTCGGGACGATGACCGGGCTCAACACCACCGTCCAACTGCACGCGCCGGTGGCCGAGCGCTCGCGGATCCTCTCGCTCTACACCCTCTCGCTGTCGCTGTCCTATCCGCTCGGGGCTCTCGTGCAGGCCTCGCTGACCCACGTGATGGGGGTCCGCGGCGTGACCGAGCTCGGGGCCGGGACCTTGGTCCTCTGCCTTGGCGCGGTGGAGCTCACGCGCGCGGGAGTCTGGGGTGAATTCACTTCGCCCGCGCCGAGCCCCACGGGAATGCTGGCAGACTAGGGCCATGACCTTCCGCGCCATCAACCCCACCACCGAGGCCGTCGTCGCCGAGTACGGCGCCCATAGCGACGAGGAGGTGGAGGAGGCCCTCGCCGCCTCGCGACGCGCCTACGCCGCCTGGAGCCGCACCCCGATCGCCGGCCGTGCCGAGGTGGTGCGTCGTGCCGCCGAACTGCTCGAGGCCGAGTTGCCGGTGGCCGGCGAGCTCATGACCTCCGAGATGGGCAAGACCTTCGCGGCGGCCAAGGGCGAGGCCGCCAAGTGCGCGATGACGATGCGCTACTACGCCGACAACGCCGCGGGGTTCCTCGCCCCCGAGGCGATCGCCACCTCCGGGCGCCGCTCGGGTGTCCGCTTCGACCCTCTGGGCCCGATCTTCGCGGTGATGCCCTGGAACTTCCCGCTCTGGCAGGTGATCCGCTTCGCGGCCCCCACCCTCATGGCGGGCAACGTCGTGATCCTCAAGCACGCGTCCAACGTGCCGGGATCGGCGAAGTACCTCGAGGACCTGTTCCGTCGGGCCGGACTGCCCGAGGGGGCCTTCATCTCGCTGTTCATCTCCCACGAGGTGGCCGAGCGGGTCATCGCCGACGACCGGATCGTGGGCGTGACCCTGACCGGCTCCGAGCGGGCCGGGCGGGCGGTGGGCGCCGCCGCTGGTCGGTCCCTGAAGAAGTGCGTCCTCGAGCTCGGGGGATCGGACGCCTTCATCGTGGGTGCTCACGCCGACCTCGACCTGACGGTGCCCATGGCCGTGACCGCGCGCATCCAGAACAACGGGCAGGCCTGCATCGCCTCGAAGCGCTTCATTGTCCTGCGCGCGGTCGCCGACGAGTTCATCGCCCGCTACGCCGACGCGATGGGGGCCGTGACCATGGGCGACCCGATGGACCCGGCGACCAACCTCGGGCCGCTCGCGACCCGCTCCCAGCGCGACGAGTTGGCGTCCCAGGTCGCCGCCTCGGTCGAGCGCGGCGCCAAGGTGCTGACCGGCGGTGAGGCGGCCGGGGGCCCGGGCTGGTTCTACCCGGCGACGGTCCTCACCGACGTGCCCGACGACTCGCGGGCCGGCTGCGAGGAGCTCTTCGGACCGGTGTCGGTCGTCAAGGTCGTCGAGGACCTGGACCAGGCCATCGCCGTGGCCAACGACTCACCGTGGGGCCTGGGCGGCTCGATCTGGTCGACCAGTGACGACGAGATCGACGCGGCCATCGCCGGCGTCGAGGCCGGGATGGTCTTCGCCAACTCGATCGTCGCCTCGATGCCCGAGCTCCCCTTTGGCGGGGTCAAGGCCTCGGGCTTCGGGCGTGAGCTGTCCTCCTTCGGGTTGCGAGAGTTCACCAACGTGAAGTCCTTCTTCGTGGCGTGAGCCAGAGCCTCCACTACTTCGACCACGCGGCCTCGGCGCCGCGGCGAGACGAGGTGGTCGAGGCGATGGAGCCCTGGCTGCGCGGCGTGGTGGGGAACCCCTCGGGGTCCCACCGGGCGGCGAGGCTCGCGCGTCGCGCCCTCGAGGAGGCCCGCGACGAGGTGGCCGCCTTCGTGGGCGCCCGCCCCGAGGAGGTCGTCTTCACCGGGGGCGGGACCGAATCCTGTCAGCTCGCGCTCTGGGGTCTCGCCCGGCGCCACCGGCGCGATCACGAGAGCACGTCGGTGGTGGTCTCGGCTATCGAGCACCACGCGGTCCTCGACGCGGCACACGCGCTGGCCCGGGACTTCGCCGACGTGCGGGTCGTCGAGGTCGGCGTCGACGCCGAGGGCCTCGTCGACCTGGAGCAGTTGGGACAGGCCCTCACGGCCGACGTGGCGGTTGTGAGTGTGATGACCGCCAACAACGAGACGGGGGTCCGCCAGCCCCTCTCCGGGGTGACCTCGGTCGTGGCCGGGACGCTGCCCGGGGGTGCGCCGGTGCACACCGACGCGGTGGCGGCCGCCCCGTGGGTGCACCTGCCCACGGTCACCGAGACCTGCGACCTGGTGAGCATCTGCGCCCACAAGATCGGGGGCCCGGTGAACTCCGGGGCCCTGGTGGTGCGCGGGGGGATCGAGATCGACGCCGTGACCCCCGGAGGGGGACAGGAACGGGGACGTCGCGGCGGCACCGTCGATGTCGCCGCCGCCGTCGGCCTGGCGGCGGCGGCCCGGGCGACCGCTCGCGAGCTCGAGTCGACCGTCGACCGGGTCCTCGACCTGCAGGCCCGCATGGTGGGCGCGATCTCGTTGATGCCGCGGGCCCAGGTCACGGCCGTGAGCGCGCCGCGCCTGGCGGGAACGGTCCACGCGACCTTCGACGGGCTGATGAGCGACGAGATCCTCTTCCTGCTCGACGAGGCCGGCTACTGCGCCTCGGCGGCCTCGGCCTGCTCGAGTGGGGCGGTCGCCCCGAGCCACGTGCTGGCGGCGATGGGCGTGCCCGAGACGCGAGCGCGGGGGGCGCTGCGCCTCACGATGGGGGCTGAGACGACCGACGAGGAGGTCGACGGCCTGCTGCGCGCCCTGGCGGGAATCGTTCGGCGCCTGGACGGCGGCGCGTAGGCGGCTGGCAGACTGGGCCGATGCGGGTCCTGGTGGCGATGAGCGGAGGGGTCGACTCCTCGGTGGCCGCCGCCCTCCTCGTCGAGCAGGGCCACGAGGTGGTGGGAGCCACCTTGAAGCTCTGGGGTGGCGAGAGCGATTCGGGCTGCTGCTCGGTGCGCGACGTCGACGACGCCCGTCGGGTGGCGCAGGTCTTGGGCATCGACCACGTCGTCTTCTCCTACGCCCAGGAGTTCGAGGAGCGGGTGGTCACCCCCTACGTCGAGGCCCACGCTCGCGCCCTGACGCCCAACCCCTGCATCGACTGCAATCGTCACGTCAAGTTCGACCTGTTGCTCGAGCGCGCGCGACGTCTCGGCTTCGATCGGCTCGCCACCGGCCACCACGCCCGCCTCGCGCCACGAGACGGAGCGGCGCGCTTGTGGCGAGGGGCCGACCCGGCGAAGGACCAGAGCTACGTGCTGGCCTTCTTGGAGCCGGAGCGACTGGCTCGCCTCGTCCTGCCGGTGGGGGAGATGAGCAAGGCACGGGTGCGCGAGGAGGCCCACGCGAGGGGCCTGCGCACGTGGGACAAGCCCGACAGCCAGGAGGTCTGCTTCATCGAGTCGACGAAGGGGCGAGCGGGCTTCCTGGCCTCGCGCCTCTCCCTCACCCCAGCCACCGTGGTCGATCGTCACAGCGGGGCTGAACTGGGCAGTGTCGAGGCGGCCGAGCTCGTGACCGTCGGCCAGCGACGCGGCCTCGAGGTCGCCCCGGACGGGCAGCGTCGCTACGTGACCCATGTCGACCTCGACCGGGCGCGGGTCGAGGTCGACACTCTCGAGGGCACGTTGGTGGGCGAGGTGTCGCTCGCCCGCGAGGGACTGGTCGCCCACGAGGCGCTCGTCGAGGGCCGGGAGGTCCTCGCCCAGTGGGGCGCCCACGGCCGGGCCCATCGTGCGTGGTGGCGTCCGGGGCGAGTCGAGCTCGCCGAGCCCCAGCGCCCGCCCGCCCCGGGACAGGCCCTCGTCCTCTACGACCCCGAGGAGCCCTCCCTGGTCCTGGCGGCCGCGACGGTGACCCGATGAAGCCGGCCGAGCGCGCCGCCTGGCTGCGCGAGGAGATCGCGCGCCACAACCGGGCCTACTTCGTCGAGGACGCCCCGATCCTGCCCGACGCCGACTACGACGCGCTGGTGCGCGAGCTGCGCGCCCTCGAGTCGACCCATCCGGAGCTGGCGCGTGACGACTCGGTATCCCAGCGAGTGGGCGCGCCGGCCTCGCCCACCTTCTCCGAGGTGCGCCACCCTCGACCGATGCTGTCGCTCGACAACGTCTTTGACGACGCCGACCTCACCGAGTGGGTCGAGCGGGTCGCGCGAGGCCTGGATCGGCCCGCGGAGGAGCTCGAGTTCGCCGTCGAGCCCAAGATCGATGGCCTGGCGCTGGCGATCACCTACCGCGACGGCCTCCTCGAGCGGGCGGCGACCCGAGGCGACGGGGTGGTGGGCGAGGACGTCAGCGCCAACGTGCGCACCATCGCCAACGTGCCCGAGCGCCTCGCCGAGCCGGTGGCGGGGGTCGTCGAGGTGCGCGGGGAGGTCTTCTTGGCCCGGCGCGACTTCGCCGCTCTGAACGAGTTCCAGCGCTCCCGCGGCGAGCGCGAGTTCGCCAACCCCCGCAACGCCGCCGCGGGCAGCCTTCGCCAGAAGGACCCGGCGGTCACCGCGACGCGACCGCTCTCCTTCCTCGCCTACCAGCTCGAGGTGCTCGAGGGTCCCCTTCGCTTCGCGCGCCACCTCGAGACCATCGCGGCGCTTGGACGTTGGGGCCTCTTTGTCGCCCCCCAGACCCAGCTCGAGCGTGGGGCACCAGCGGTGGCCGCGCGCTGCGCCTGGTTCGAGGCACATCGCCACGACTTGGACTACGACATCGACGGGGTGGTGATCAAACTCGACGAGCTCGCCGCGCGTGACGAGTTGGGCACCACGTCGCGCGCCCCGCGCTGGGCGGTGGCGCGCAAGTTCCCCCCCGAGGAGCGCACGACCCGCCTCGAGCGGATCGAGGTCTCGATTGGGCGTACCGGCCGAGCGACGCCCTTCGCGGTGCTCGAGCCCGTGCTGGTCGCCGGCTCGACGGTGGCCCTGGCCACCTTGCACAACGAGGATCAGGTGGCCGCGAAGGACGTGCGCCCGGGGGACCTGGTGATCGTGCGCAAGGCGGGCGACGTCATCCCTGAGGTGGTCGGGGCCGTGCCCGAGCCGGGTCGACGTCGCGCCCGGCGCTGGCACTTCCCGACGGTCTGCCCCGAGTGCGCGGGTCCCCTGGTCCGCCGGGAGGGCGAGAGCGACACCTACTGCGTGAACCCGGCCTGCCCCGCGCAGCTCGCGGCCCAGGTGATCCACTTCGCCTCGCGAGGGGCGCTCGACATCGAGGGTCTGGGCGAGCAGCGGGTCACCCAGTTCCTCAGCGAGGGACTCATCGCCGACGTCGCCGACCTGTTCGAGCTGCGGGCTCCCCAGGTCGCCGCCCTCGAGGGGATGGGCGAGCTGTCGGCCCGGGCGCTCGTCGAGGCCATCGAGGCCGCCAAGGCCCAGCCCCTCAGCCGCTTGCTGGTGGGCCTGGGCATTCGCCACGTGGGCCCGGTGGCGGCGAGGGCCCTCGCGTGGGCCTTCGGTGACCTCACCCACCTGCGTCAGGCCACCCTCGAGGCCCTGGAGGCGGTCGAGGGGATCGGACCGGTGATCGCGGGTTCGCTCTATGAGTACCTGCGCGAGCCCGAGTCCCTCGAGCGGCTCGAGCGGCTCGAGCGATTCGGGGTCTCGGTGAGCGAGCCGCGCCCGGCGACCTCGGGCGAGGGTCCGCTCGCCGGGCGGGCCGTGGTGGTCACCGGGGCCGTCGAGGGCTACACGCGCGAGGGTGCCGAGGCGGCCGTGGTCGAGGCCGGAGGCACCTCCCCGGGCTCGGTCTCGCGCAAGACCTACTGCGTCGTGGTGGGGGAGTCGCCGGGCGCCACCAAGCTGTCCAAGGCCCGCTCCCTGGGCGTCCCCCTCGTCCCGGCCTCCCACTTCGACGAGCTCCTGGCGACCGGCTCGTGGAGCGCCACGGTCGACTGAGCCGTCCCGGGTAGGTTGGGGCCCATGGCGCCTCCGACCTTCGCCCCGGGACACGACCTGGTGGGTCGCTACCGCATCGTCGAGCTGATCGGGGTGGGCCACGTCGCCGAGGTGTACCGCGCGGAGGACCTCTCCCTGCGCCGGGAGATCGTGGTGAAGGTGCTCTTGCCCCACTTGGCGGTCCACGAGGACGTCCGGCGGGCCTTCCGGGACCGGATCGTGAAGGCCTCGACCCTCGGCCATCCCCACCTGGAGCGCGTCTTCGACGGTGGTCAGGAGGGCGGCCATATCTTCATGGTCACCGAGTACCTCACGGGCGGCTCGTTGGAGGACCGCCTGAATGCGGGCTGGCGCCTCGACAGCGACCAGACCGCCCGGCTCGGGCGCGACGTGGCCGGAGCCCTCGCCTACCTGCACGACAACGCGATGGTCCACGAGGCCCTCTCGCCGAACTCCCTGCTCTTTGACGGCGAGGGACGAGTACGGGTCACCGACGCGGCCCTGTCGGGGCTGGGCGGCCTGCACGGCGAGCCCCTCACCTATGACGAGGTGCGCTACCTCAGCCCCGAGCAGGCGCTGGGCCACCCCGCGAGCGACCGGTCCGACGTCTACTCCTTGGCCCTCATCCTCTTCGAGGCCGTCACCGGCGAGAGCCCCTTCGAGGAGATGACCCCCGAGGCCATGCTGCGCACCCGGGCGAACACGCCCCTGCCGGTGCGACCCGAGCTCGGCACGTTGGACATGATCCTGGCCCAGGCGGCGGTGGCCGACCCGGCCCAGCGCCTCGACGCCGAGCACTTCCTGCACGCCGAAGCGGA
>CAYUZO010000001.1:44198-158096 GCA_964449735.1 uncultured Ferrimicrobium sp. | reverse complement strand
GTTCGCGTCGCGGCTCTCGGCGGCGGCCCGCGACGCCGCCCCCCTGACCCTGAGCGCCCCCGAGACCGAGGTGCCGCTGCTGGCCCAGTTCGCCCCGCCCGAGCCGCGTTCCTCGATCGGCTTCCGCCCGCCCTCGCCCGACCAGATCACCGCGGCCGGACCGGTGGGTCGGCGCGTCGCTGCGGGCTCTCCTTCGGCCCCGCGCGCCTACGGCGCGCTGGCCGCCTCGAGGCCCCCGCGCCGTCGTCGGCTGTGGCTCGCGGCGGTCGCCGTGGTCGTAGCCCTCGGGGCGGTCGGCCTGGCCGGCGCCTGGAAGCTCGGCTACCTGTCACTGTCGACGAGCCACTCGGTGCCCTCGGTGATCGGACTGACCACCTCGGAGGCCGGCACCCTGCTCAAGAGCGACGCGAGCGCCAACTTCACCCTGTCGATCACCGGCCAGCAACACTCCTCCAACGTCGCGGCCAATCACATCATCTCCCAGAACCCGCAGCCGGGGACCTCGGTCAAGGCCGGCCAGGCGATCTCGGTCGTGATCTCCTCGGGACCGGTGTTGGTCGCCGTGCCGAGCAACCTGATCGGCGAGGACTGCGCGACCGCGACGGCCGCGCTGGCCAAGGTCCACCTGCTCGGACAGTGCCCGGCCAGTGCCGCGACCCGCAGCGCCACGGTGCCGGTGGGTCGGGTGGTGCGGCTGCGCCACGGCACGACGGTCAACCCCAAGCGGCTGGCCATCAACTCGACGGTGACCCTGGTCCTGTCGGCGGGCCCGCCCGCCACGACCACGACGACCTCCACAACGACCACGACGTCACCGACCAACACCACCACCACGACCGCCCCCGGGGTCCCGGCCGGCTACGTGAAGGTCCCCAACCTCGTGGGGATGGACCCGGCCCAGGTCCAGGCGGCGATGACGGCGGCCCACCTCTACTACTCGACGACCGGACCGGGCTCGAGCTCGACCCACCCGACCTGGACCAAGGTGGTCTCGACCACTCCGGCCGCCGGGGCCGTCGTGAAGCAGCTCTCCTCGGTGAGCGTCACGGTGACCAAGTGAGCCTCTGCGACCTCTGCGAGGCCGCCGTCGTCACCACTCGCTACTACGACGACGAGGAGTGCTGGATCGCCGACTGCGAGATCTGCCTGGTGCCAATGGTGGTCTGGCGCGCCCACGACGCCGCGCCGCCCGACGAGGTCCGCACGCGGCTGGCCGAGCGCCTGGCCGCGGTGGCCGACCAGCGCCTGGGCGAGGGTCGCTGGCGCCTCGACGACCACATGCGCAACATCCCGGACCACTACCACGCCCACGCCCGCCCGCCGCTGCGGTGGGCCCCCTAGGGCTCGGTACACTCGCCTGGTCGAGAAGGAGGACGCCATGGGCGCACTCGAGGGGCGCGTCGCCATCATCACCGGCGCGGGCAGGGGGATCGGACGGGAGCACGCTCTGCTCTTCGCGGCCGAGGGTGCCAAGGTCGTCGTGAACGACCTCGGTGGGGGTCTGGACGGCTCCGCCGGCACCGCGTCGCCGGCCGAGCAGGTCGTCGAGGAGATCAGGGCGGCCGGAGGCGAGGCGGTCGCGAACCACGATGACGTCGCCGACTGGGAGGGCGGTGCGCGCCTGATCCAGAGCGCCCTCGACGCCTTCGGTGACCTGCACGTGCTCGTGAACAACGCCGGCATCCTGCGTGACCGGGTCCTCGTGAACCTGTCCGAGGAGGACTGGGACTCCGTGATCAAGGTCCACCTGAAGGGCCACTTCGTGCCGACCCGACACGCCGCCGCCTACTGGCGAGAGCGGGCCAAGGCCGGCGAGCCGGTCCAGGCCGCCATCATCAACACCTCCTCGACGTCGGGTCTGCTGGGCAACGTCGGTCAGTCCAACTACGGCGCCGCCAAGGCCGGCATCGCCGCCTTCACCGTGATCATCGCCGAGGAGCTGGGTCGCTACGGGGTGCGGGCCAACGCCATCGCGCCGGCGGCGCGCACCCGCATGACCGAGTCGACCCCGGGCCTCTCGGACGTCGTGGTGCGACCCTCGGATGCGGCCACCTTCGACGTGTGGGATCCGGCCAACATCTCGCCGCTGGTGGCGGCGCTGGCCACGGAGGACTGCCCGGTGACGGGGGAGGTCTTCTTCGTCCAAGGGGGCGTCGTGCGCCGCTTCCAGAACTGGACGATGACCGCCGCGCTCGACAAGGGAGATCGCTGGGGCGTGGCCGAACTGGCCGCGCAGCTGCCCGACCTCGTGTCGTGAGCGACGAGGACGTCCGCGCCCACGTGGCGCGCGACGACCCCGCCGGTCTGCTGGACCCGCGCACCGACCCCGGGGCGGCGGCCTTTGGCACGTTGGGCACCGAGGCCGGCAGCGACCTGAACTGGCTCGCCCTTGTGCGCCAGCGCGTCGAGCGGCGCGCGACCGGTTCGAAGCGCTACCCCTGGTGGGTCCTGTGGACGCTGCTGGCGGGGCTGTTCGCGCTCAACTTCACCTTCACGGTCTTCATCGTGGCCCTGCCCGAGGTGGCCCACCAGTTCCACACCTCGGTGACCGTCCTCACCTGGACGATGGTGGGACCTCTCCTCGCCTACGGTCTCGCCGCCCCCGTGCTCGGCAAGACCGGCGACATCATCGGCCATCGGCGGCTCTACCTGATTGGGCTCGGCGGCGCCCTCGTGGCCGCGGCGGCCACCGCCCTCTCGGCCAACGTCGGGATGCTGCTCGTGGCCCGAGCGCTCGACGGGGTCCAGGGCGCGGCCACCGGCACGGCGTCGGGAGCCCTGATCAACCTGGTCTTCTCCCGAGAGGAGCGGGTCAAGGCGATGGGCTGGTGGTCCCTTGTCGGCGCGGGTGGGCCGGTCGTCGGGGTCTCGGTGGGATCGCCCATCATCGCGGCCTTCGGGTGGCGGGCCCTGTTCTGGTTCCAGCTCGGCCTCATCGCCGTGGCGATGGGGGTGGTGGCGCTGGTGCTGCCGCGCCGACGGGGCCTCGACGAGGAGAGCGCGGCCCAGCGCGCTCGCGCGCGCGAGGAGTTCCGCCGCCTCGACTGGGTGGGCTCGTGGGCCCTCTCGCTCGGGGTCACGGCGGTGATGCTCGGCCTCTCGGTGGGGCCCCTCGTCGGCTGGACCAGCCCCTGGACGCTGGCCGCCTTCGTCGCCAGCGCGGCCATGGTCGGGCTCTTCGTGGTGCGGGTGCGCACCGCGGCCCACCCGCTGATCCCGCCGCACTACTTCACCCGGCGCAACTTCGTGCTGCCGATGGTGTTGCGCGCGGGGGCCAACTTCGCCTACTTCGGCGCCTTCTTCCTCTTTCCCCTGCTGATGGAGCAGGGTTATGGCTACTCGATCCCGCGGGTGGGGGCGCTGGCGATCGCGCGTCCGATCACCTTCGCCCTCTCCTCGCCGATCGCGGGCTACGTCGCGATGCGGGTGGGTGAGCGGGTCTCGGCGGTCGCTGGGGCCGCCGCGCTGGCGGCTTCGATGGCCCTGTTCGCCCTCTTGACTCCCGCGAGCGGGGCCGGCCTGGTGGCGCTGGCCCTCGCGCTCTCGGGTCTCGGAATGGGCGTGGCGATGCCCTCGTCGAGCTCGGTCATGGCCAACGAGGTCGCCCCTGGCGAGTTCGGCGTGATGACCGCCGCCCAGCTGTTGGCCATGCAGGTGGGCGAGGTGGCCGGCATCCAGGTCCTCGAGACGGTCCAGCAGTCCCTCGTGCACCGGCGTCACCTGGGCGGGGCGGCCCCGGGGCCCGCTCTGCTGGGCACCTTCCAGCTCCCCTTCGTCGTGGGTGCCGGCGCCGCGGTGCTGGCCCTGGTGGCGGCCTTCGGGCTGCGCTCGGTGCCCCGGGCCCCCAGGGCGGTGCGCGCGGCCCGGTAGTCTGACCTGCCATGGCCCTTGAGATCCTGGCGGGCGCCGAGCCCTTCTCCCACTCCGGCGGACGTGACGGCGTCCTCGTGCTGCACGGCTTCACCGGCTCCCCGGCCTCGATGCGCCCCCTCGCGCAGCGGCTTGCCGGCGCGGGCTACAGCGTCGAGCTGCCCCGACTGCCCGGCCACGGCACCACCCTCGAGGACATGATGACGACCGACTGGGCCGACTGGAGCACCGCGGCGCTGGACGCCTACGACGAGCTGGCGGGGCGCTGCGACCGCGTGGCTGTGGTCGGGCTCTCGATGGGCGGCGGTCTGACGGCCTTCGTCGCCGAGCACCGTGCCGACGTGGCCGCCTGCGTCTTCATCAACGCCCTGGTGAAGGCGCCACCGGCCGAGATGGTCGAGGGCCTCGACGCCCTCGTCGCCTCGGGCGTGGAGACCCTCGAGGCGATCGGCTCGGACATCAAGCGTGAGGGGGCCCACGAGCTGTCCTACCCGGCGACGCCGCTGCGCTGCGCCCAGAGCCTCTTCGCCGGTGTGGCCGAGGTCCACCAGGGCCTGGAGAGGATCGCTGCGCCGAGCCTCATCCTCTCGAGCCGTGAGGACCACGTCGTGACCTCGGACAACTCCGACGACCTCGAGTCCCGTCTGGCCGGTCCCGTGGAGCGCCTCTGGCTCGAGGACAGCTACCACGTGGCCACCCTCGACAACGACCAGGAGTTCCTCGAGCACACGACGCTGGCCTTCCTCGCGCGGGTGCTCGGCTCGTGAGCGCACTGACCCGCGAGGAGGTGGCCAAGGTGGCCGCCCTGGCCCGGCTGCGCTTGAGCGAGGCCGAGCTCGAGCGCTTCACCGCCCAGCTAGCCCAGGTGCTCGATCACGCCGCCGACCTGGCGGCGCTCGACCTGGCCGGGGTCGCCCCCACGGCGCACCCCTTCCACCTCGTCAACGTGGTGCGCCCCGACGAGGTCCGTTCCTCGCTGACGCCCGAGGAGGTCCTGGCCAACGCCCCCGAGGCCCGCGAGGGACGCTTCGTGGTGCCGCGCATCATCGGGGAGGCCCCGTGAGGGCCCTGGAGATCGCGGCCGCCGTGCGGGCGGGCGAGCGTAGCGCCACCGAGGTCCTGGAAGACTCCCTGCGCGCCATCGGCGCGCGCGACGGTGACCTGCACGTCTTCTTGCACGTCGACGAGGCCGGCGCCCGCGATGCCGCCCGCCAGGTCGACGAGGCGCTGGCCCGTGGCGAGGACCCCGGCCCGCTGGCCGGGGTGCCGATCGCGCTGAAGGACAACCTGTGCACCGTGGGCCTGCCCACCACCTGCGCCTCGCGCATCCTCGAGGGCTGGCGCCCGCCCTACGACGCCACGGTCGTGAGCCGACTGCGCGCGGCCGGGGCCGTCGCCGTGGGCAAGACCAACCTCGACGAGTTCGCGATGGGCTCGTCCACCGAGAACTCCGCCTTCGGTCCGACGCGCAACCCCCTCGACCCCTCCCGGGTCCCCGGGGGCTCCTCGGGCGGCTCGGCGGCCGCGGTGGCGGCCGGCATGGTCCCGGTCTCGCTGGGCAGCGACACCGGTGGCTCGATCCGCCAGCCGGCCGCCCTGTGCGGCCTGGTGGGGGTCAAGCCGACCTACGGGCTGGTCTCGCGCTACGGGTTGGTCGCCTTCGCCAGCTCGCTCGACCAGATCGGCCCCTTCGCCACCACCGTCGCCGACGCCGCCGCGGTCTTGGAGGTGGTGGCCGGACACGATCCGATGGACTCGACCAGCCTGCCCGAGCCGGCTCCAGTGATCTCGGCCCACCTGGGTGACGGCGTCGCCGGACAGCGGGTCGGCCTGGTGCGTGAGCTGGTGGAGGGCGCCGACCCTGAGGTCGTGAGCGCGGTGACGGCGGCGGCCGAGGCCCTGGCGGCCGCGGGGGCCGAGGTCGTGGAGCTCTCCCTGCCCGAGATGCGCCTCGGGCTGTCGGCCTACTACCTGATCGCCCCGGCCGAGGCCTCCTCGAACCTGGCCCGCTACGACGGCGTGCGCTACGGGCTGCGCGTCGAGGGGGCCGACGTGACTGAGATGAACGTCGCCACGCGCACCGCCGGCTTCGGCGACGAGGTCAAGCGGCGCATCATGCTGGGCACCTACGCGCTGTCGGCCGGCTACTACGACGCGTACTACGGCCAGGCCCTCAAGGTGCGCACCGTGGTGATCGAGGCCTTCGCTCGCGCCTACGCCCAGGTCGACCTCCTGCTCGGGGCGACGGCCCCCGGGGAGGCCTTCGAGCTGGGGGCGAAGAGCCAGGACCCGATGGCCATGTACCTCAACGACGTCTTCACGATCCCGACGAACCTGGCGGGCCACCCCGCCCTCTCGGTGCCCTTTGGCACCGGGGCCCACGGCCTGCCCCTCGGGGTCCAGCTGCTCGGGCCGGGCCGCTCGGAGGCCTCACTCTTCGCGGCGGCCGCGGTCCTCGAGGCGGCAAGGGAGGGGCGATGAGCCTGCCCGAGCCCTGGGAGATGGTGATCGGCCTCGAGGTCCACACCGAGTTGCTCACCGCCACCAAGATGTTCTGCGGTTGCGCCAACGCCTTTGGCGCTCAGCCCAACACCCAGGTCTGCCCGGTCTGCCTGGGCCTGCCCGGCTCGCTGCCGGTGCTCAACGAGCGCGCCGTGGAGCTCGCGATGGCTATCGGGCTCGCCCTGCACTGCACGGTGGGCGCCTCGACCTTCCACCGCAAGAACTACTTCTACCCCGACATGCCCAAGGACTACCAGATCTCCCAGTACGACGAGCCGATCAACTCCGCCGGCTTCCTCGATCTGCCCGACGGCAGCACGGTGAGCATCGAACGCGCCCACATGGAAGAGGACACCGGCAAGTCGACCCACCTGGGGGGCACCGGCCGGATCCACGGGGCCGAGGGGTCCCTCGTCGACTACAACCGGGCCGGGGTGCCGCTGGTGGAGATCGTGTCGGGACCCGACATCACCTCCTCGGCCCAGGCGCGGGCCTACGTGGCCGAGCTGCGCGGCGTGCTGATCGCGGTGGGCGCCTCCGACGGGCGCATGGAGGAGGGCTCCCTGCGCGTGGACGCCAACGTCTCGGTGCGCCGGCGCGGCGAGGGACTCGGGACGCGCTGTGAGATCAAGAACCTCAACTCCCTGCGCAGCCTCGCCCGGGCGATCGACCACGAGGCCGCCCGCCAGGTCGAGCTCCTCGAGGCCGGGGGAGTGGTGCGCCAGGAGACCCGGCACTGGGACGACGCCACCGGGGTCACCACCACGATGCGCACCAAGGAGGAGGCGGACGACTACCGCTACTTCCGCGAGCCCGACCTGGTGGACCTGGCCCCGAGCCCCGAGTGGGTCGAGCGGGTGCGCGAGGGCCTCGGTCCCCTGCCGGCCGAGCGGCGCGCGGCGCTCCTCGGCCGGCTCGGCGACCCGACGCCGGCCCAGGTCGACGCGGTCGAGGTGGTCGTCGACCTCGGTCTGGACGACCTGGTCGTCGCGGCCCTCGCCGCGGGGGCCGACCCGAGCCTGGCGCTGGCGCGCGCCGCCAACGAGCTGGCCGCCGGTCTTGATGGGTTGCACCGGTTGAGTGCCGAAGCCTTCGCCGAGACCCTCGCGATGGAGGCCCGTGGCGAGTTGAGCGCGACCCAGGCCAAGGCCGTCCTCGCCGAGATCCTCGAGCGGGGCGGCACCCCCGGGGAGGTGGCTGCCGCCAAGGGCTTCGAGCGACTGGACGAGGGCGCCCTGGCGACCACGGTCGATCAGGTCATCGCGGAGAACCCCGAGGAGGGGGCCCGCTTCCGCGACGGCGACGACAAGTTGGCCCAATTCTTCATTGGCCAGGTCATGCGCCTGACTCGTGGGCAGGCCGACGGCAAGGCGGTCATCGCCCAGCTCCAGGCTCGTCGGTAGCCTCCGGGTCCTCCCCTAGGGGACGACCCAGGGTCGAGCTCGGACGGGTCGCGACCCTCGGTAGCGTCACTCGCGACTCGAGGAGGATCATGGACGCTGCGCCCACCCGCTCGCGCTCGACGACTCGCCGCTGGCGCGTGCACCTGGTGATGATGGTGAGCCTGGTGGGCGCGCTCGTCACCTTGGCCACCCTCAGCCACTCGATCACGGTCCACGTCGTGATTGGTCTGGTCTTCGTCGCGGGGTTGAGTGCTCACCTCGTGCAACGGCGACGCACCCTGATCCGCCAGTGGCGCGGGCGCGGATCGACAGCTCCCGCTCGGCGCACCGCCCTCTCGGACGCCGTGCTCGAGCTCCTGGCCCTCAACGTCGTACTCTCCGGGGTGGTCGACGCCCAGGCCCACCACTCGACAGTGGTGCCGGGGGCCTCACTGCTCCACCTGCCCCCGGGCATGGATCAGTGGCACAAGCTGGCGGGATTGGTCTTCAGCGTCTACGTCATCGTCCACGTCGTGCGTCGGCGACGTCGGCTTCGCGCCTCGACCATCTCCTGAGAGGGCGCTCGCCACGCTCGCGTCGCCGGGTCGCGGACCGTTCCGTGGAGCGGACCGCAACGGCCCCGTTCCACGCCCTACGTAGACTGCCCTCCATGGCCAGCCACCCCACCCCTCGCTCGACCGACGTCACCCTCGGCAAGGAGCGCGCCCCCGCGCGGGCCATGCTGCGCGCGATGGGCCTGGGCGACGAGGACATGGCCAAGCCCCAGATCGGCGTCGTGTCGAGCTGGAACGAGGTCACGCCCTGCAACCTGCCCCTCGACCGACTGGCCAAGCGGGCCAAAGTGGCGGTTCGCGACGGGGGCGGCGTGCCTTTTGAGTTCGTGACGATCGCGGTCTCCGACGGCATCTCCATGGGTCACGAGGGGATGCGCGCCTCCCTGGTCAGCCGGGAGGTCATCGCCGATTCGGTGGAGACGGTGATGCACGCCGAGCGCTTCGACGCAATGGTGACCTTCGCCGGCTGCGACAAGTCCCTGCCGGGGATGATGATGGCGGCCGCGCGCCTCGACGTGCCCGCCGTCTTCGTCTACGGGGGCTCCATCCTCCCCGGGCACCTCGACGGCGAGGCACTCGACATCGTCTCGGTCTTCGAGGCGGTGGGGGCGAACGCGGTGGGGGCGCTCTCGGACGAGGGCCTCAAGGCCATCGAGTGCGCCGCCTGCCCCGGTGAGGGCTCCTGCGCCGGGATGTTCACGGCGAACACCATGGCCTCGGTCGGAGAGGCCATCGGGCTCTCCCTGCTCGGCAGTGCCTCGGTGCCCTCGGTGGACCCGCGGCGCGACGAGTACGCCTACGCCTCCGGACAGGCTGTCTTGAACCTGCTCGACCGGGGCATCACCGCGCGCCAGATCCTCACCAAGGAGGCCTTCGAGAACGCCATCGCCGTGGTGATGGCGCTCGGCGGCTCGACCAACGCGGTGCTGCACCTGCTGGCCATCGCCCACGAGGCGCGGGTGGAGCTCGCCCTGGACGACTTCAACCGCATCGCCGCCCGAGTGCCCCACATCGCCGACACCAAGCCCCACGGCCGCTTCCACATGGCCGACGTCGACGCGGTGGGCGGGGTGCCCGTGGTGCTCAGCCACCTGCTCGAGGCGGGCCTCCTTCACGGCGACGCTCTCACGGTGAGCGGCAAGAGCCTCGCCGAGAGCCTCGCCGACTACCACGCGAGCGCGCCCGACGGCACCGTCATCCACCCGCTCAGCGACCCCCTGCACGAGCGCGGGGGCATCGCGGTGCTCACCGGCTCCCTGGCCCCCCAGGGGGCGGTCGTCAAGGTGGCCGGCATCGACGTCATGGACTTCACCGGCACGGCCAGGGTCTTCGACGGTGAGGACGCCGCGATGGCGGCGATCCTGGCCGGCGAGATCCAGCCCCAGACGGTCGTCGTGATCCGCTTCGAGGGGCCCCGTTCGGGACCGGGGATGCGCGAGATGCTGGCCGTCACCGGCGCGATGAAGGGGGTGGGCCGGGGCGCCGACTCCGCCCTGGTCACCGATGGTCGCTTCAGTGGGGGGACCCACGGCTTCTGCGTGGGCCACGTCGCTCCCGAGGCCCTCGACGGGGGCCCGATCGGCCTGGTGCGCGACGGCGACACCATCCGCATCGACGTGACCCACAACCGGATCGACCTCCTCGTCGACGAGGCGACCCTGGAGGCGCGCCGGGCCGAGCCGCTCAACTTCACCCCGCGCTACACCACGGGCGTCCTCGACAAGTTCGCCCGCCTGGTCCAAGGGGCCGAACGCGGGGCGGTGACCTCGCGCTAGGCGAGGTTGTGCGCGCGTCGCGCGCGTGGCATGATGGCCGGGTGACGAGCACGGCGATTCTGGCGGTAGTAGGCGAGCGCCGCCGGTAGTCACGCGTAGTCGCACACCGGTGGCCTCCCCCGCGGGAGGCCATTTTTTTATATGGGAACGAGGTCCCTATGGAGATCACGGGCGCCGAGGCGCTGATCAGGAGCCTGGAGCATCAGGGCGTCGACACGGTGTTCGGCCTGCCCGGCGGGGCCATCCTGCCGGTCTACGACCCGCTCATCGACTCGACGCTGCGACACGTGCTGGTGCGCCACGAGCAGGGGGCCGGTCACATGGCCGAGGGCTACGCCCTGGCCACCGGTCGGCCGGGTGTGGCGATGGTCACCTCCGGGCCGGGCGCGACCAACATCGTCACTCCCATCGCCAACGCCCACATGGACTCGACCCCGCTCGTCGTCGTGACCGGCCAGGTCGCCACGGCGGCGATCGGCACCGACGCCTTCCAGGAGTGCGACATCACCGGCATCACGATGGGGATCACCAAGCACAACTTCCTCGTCAAGTCGGCCATGGAGATCCCGCGGGCGGTCGCCGCGGCCTTCCACATCGCCACCACCGGGCGCCCCGGTCCCGTCCTGATCGACGTGCCCAAGGACGTCGCCCAGTCGAAGATGGAGTGGTGGTACCCGGGAGGCGTCGAGGAGTTCGACCTGCCGGGCTACCGTCCGACGGTCCCGGTGGAGGAGGCGGAGGTCGCCCGGGCGGTCGCGCTGCTGGCCACCTCGGAGCGCCCGGTCCTCTACGTCGGCGGAGGGACGCTCAAGTCCCACGCCGAGAAGGAGCTCCTGGCCTTCGCCGAGCGGACCCAGATCCCGGTCGTGACGACGCTGATGGCCCGGGGAGCCTTCCCCGACTCGCACCGCCAGCACCTCGGGATGCCCGGGATGCACGGCAGCTACGCCGCGGTGACGGCGATCCAGCGCTCCGACCTGCTGATCGCGCTCGGCGCGCGCTTCGATGACCGGGTCACCGGTCGCGTGTCGGCCTTCGCTCCGGGGGCCAAGGTGATCCACGTCGACGTGGACCGCGCCGAGTTCAACAAGGTCCGTCACGCCGACGTGGCACTCCAGACCGACGTCGGGACGGCGCTGCGGGCCCTGGAGGCCGAGGGCGCGACCACCCGTCCCCTGGGCTCGTGGTGGGGCGAGATCGACACCTGGCGAGGCCGCTTCCCCCTGGTCTACGACCCGCCGGTCGAGGGTCAGCCCCTGAGGCCCCAGCACGTGGTCGCCTCCCTCGCGAAGGCGGCGACGCCGGGGACCATCGTGGCCTCGGGGGTCGGCCAGCACCAGATGTGGGCGGCCCAGTTCTGGCCCTTCGAGGAGCCGGGCACCTGGGTCAACTCCGGTGGGGCCGGGACCATGGGCTTCGGGGTTCCGGCGGCCATCGGGGCCAAGGCCGGTCGCCCCGACCGCGACGTGTGGTGCATCGACGGCGACGGCTGCTTCCAGATGACCGCCCAGGAGCTGGTGACGGCCCGCTCCGAGGGCTTCCCGATCAAGGTGGCGATCCTCAACAATGCCTACCTGGGGATGGTCCGCCAATGGCAGGAGATGTTCTACGACGAGCGCTACAGCGAGGTCTACCTCTCACCGGACCTGCCCGACTACGTGAAGTGGGCCGAGGCCATGGGCTGCGTGGGGCTGCGGGCGACGAACGTTGAGGAGATGGACCGGGTCATCGCCGAGGCCAACGAGATCACCGACGTGCCGGTGGTGGTCGACTTCCGCACCGACGCCGCCGAGAAGGTCTTCCCGATGGTGGCGGCCGGCGCCTCGAACGACGACATCATGGTCCACCCGAGCCAGCGAGGTGCCCAGTGAGCCCCGAACCCTACCTGGGCGACGTCGCCCACACCCCGGTTCGCCACCACATCCTCTCGGTGCTGGTGGAGAACAAGGCGGGCGTGCTGGCTCGCGTGGCCGGCCTGTTCGCCCGGCGCGGGTTCAACATCTACTCCCTGGCGGTCGCGCCCTCGGAGAGCCACGCCCGCTTCTCGCGGGTGACGATCGTGGTCGACGCCGAGTCCGCCCCCCTCGAGCAGATCATGGGCCAGCTCGACAAGCTGGTCAACGTCGTCGAGATCACCGACCTGGCCCCGATCGACGCGGTCGAGAGGGAGCTGCTGCTGGCCACGGTCTCGACGAACACGGCCAGTCGCACCGGCCTGCTCGACCTGTTCGGGGCGGCCGGCGCCTCGATCGTCGACGTCGACCCGGGGGCGGTGACGGTGATGCTGGCCGGCACGCCGGCCGCCTGCGACGCCTTCGAGCGGGACCTGGAGGCCTTCGCGGTGGTGGAGCTCCACCGAACCGGTCGGGTGGCACTCCCTAGACTTGGCGAGCCGGCCGGCTGAGGCTGGCGCGAGAAGGGACGAGCGATGGCCACGATGTACTACGACAAGGACGCGAACGCCGACGTGCTCAAGGGCAAGAAGATTGCCATCTTGGGCTACGGCTCCCAGGGCCACGCCCACGCGCTCAACCTGCGCGACAGCGGGTTCGACGTGGTGGTCGGTCTGCGCCCGGAGTCGAGCTCGGTCATCAAGGCCGAGGACGCGGGCCTGGCGGTGCGCGGGATCGCCGACGCCGCGGCCGAGGCCGACGTGATCATGGTCCTGCTGCCCGACACCGAGCAGAAGCGGATCTACGACCTCGAGATCGCGCCGCACCTCAGCGCGGGCAAGTGCCTGATGTTCGCGCACGGCTTCAACATCCGCTTCGGTCTCATCGAGCCGCCAGCCGACGTCGACGTGATCATGGTCGCGCCCAAGGGTCCAGGCCACCTGGTGCGGCGCACCTACGTCGAGGGCGGCGGCGTGCCGTCGCTGATCGCCATCCACCAGGACGCGACCGGCCACGCGAAGGAGATCGGCCTCGCCTACGCCCTGGGCATCGGCGCGACCCGCGCCGGCGTCCTGGAGACCACCTTCACCGAGGAGACCGAGACCGACCTCTTCGGTGAGCAGGCCGTGCTCTGCGGCGGCGTCTCCGCGCTGGTGAAGGCGGGCTACGAGACCCTGGTCGAGGCCGGCTACCAGCCCGAGAGTGCCTACTTCGAGTGCCTCCACGAGCTCAAGCTGATCGTCGACCTGATGTACGAAGAGGGCATCACGGGCATGCGCTTCAGCGTCTCGGACACCGCGGAGTACGGTGACCTCACCCGCGGCCCGCGCATCATCACCGACGCCGTCAAGGCCGAGATGAAGCAGGTCCTCACCGAGATCCAAGACGGCACCTTCGCCGCCGAGTGGATCAAGGAGAACGAGATCGGCCGCCCGCGCTACCGCGAGCTGCGCGACGCGGGCAAGCGGCACCCGATCGAGCAGATCGGCACGCGGCTGCGCGAGATGATGCCCTTCGTGTCGGCCGGCAAGCAGAAGGTCAGCGACATCTCGGGTGGCGACACCGACTGAGGTGGGCGAGCCACTGGTCATCGGCTCGGAGCGCAGCGAGGTCGGCCTGCCCTTCGCGGCCGCGATCCTGGCCCGAGGCGGTTCGGCTCTCGACGCGGTCGAGGCGGCGTTGCGCGTCTGCGAGGACAACCTCGATGACCACTACGTCGGCACAGGCGGGCTGCCCAACGCCCGAGGCGAGGTCGAGCTCGACGCCTCGGTCATGGTCGGCTCGACCCGCTCCTTCGCGGCGGTGGCCGCCCTGCGCGGCTTCCCCCACCCGATCTCCGTCGCCCGCGCTGTGCTCGAGCGACTCCCCCAACACTCGCTGCTGGTGGGGGAGGGGGCTGCCCTCTTCGCCGAGGAGTCGGGCTTCGAGCGGGCCGAGTTGATCACTGAGGAGTCCTGGCGGCTCTACCGTGAGGCCCTCGGCGCGGCGCACGAGCCGGTCGAGGGGGAGGGTGGGCAGCCCCGCTCCGGGGACGCCCTGTACCGTCAGCGGGCCCTCGAGCTGGTGGCCCGGCTCGGCGCCCACGACGGCCCCTGGGGCACGATCAACGTGATCGCCCTCGATCGGTCGGGCGAGATGGTGGTGGGGGTCTCCACGTCGGGCTACCCGTGGAAGTACCCCGGACGGGTCGGCGATTCGGCCCTGCCGGGCGCCGGGAACTACTGCGATTTGCGGGCGGGGGGCGCGGCCTGCACCGGACGGGGGGAGATGGCCATGAGGACGACCGCCGCGCGGGCCATCGTCGAGCGCTTGGGCCGTGGCGAGGCGCCCGAAAAGGCCTGCAGGGCCGTCCTCGCGGAGGCCCGGGACCTCGAGGACCCTTTCGCGGCGGAGCTGCGCGCCCTCTGCCTCACCCCCGACGGCCGCCACGGGGCCGCCGGGGCGAGTGGCTCCACCTACGCGGTGATGGGGATGGACGACGAGGCCCCGCGCATCCTGCCTCGCACCGCGGTGCCCTAGAGGTTCCCGACGACCCAGTTGATCGAGGCGCATAGGGCGGCCACGTCCTCGGGGTCGATGGCCGGGAAGAGGGCGACGCGCAGCTGGTTGCGGCCCAGCTTGCGATAGGGCTCGGTGTCCAGGACGCCGTTGGCGCGCAGGACGGCCGCCACCTTCGCAGCGTCGACCTCCGGGGCGAAGTCGATCGTCGCGACGACCTGGCTGCGCTGCGCCGGGTCCGAGACGTAGGGCGTCGCGAAGTCGGACGCCTCGGCCCAGGAGTAGATGATCTCCGCCGACCGCCGGGTCCGGCCCGCGGCGAAGGACAGGCCCCCGTTCTCGTTCATCCAGGACACCTGACTGGCCAGGAGGTGGATCGTCGCCAGCGCCGGGGTGTTGTAGGTCTGGTTGAGTCGGGAGTTGTCGAGGGCGATCTTCAGGTCGAAGAAGGCCGGCGTCCAGCGCCCCGAGGAGGCGAGCCTCTCGACGCGCTCGACGGCGGCGGGAGAGCACAGGGCCAGCCACAGGCCCCCGTCGGAGGCGAAGGACTTCTGGGGGGCGAAGTAGTAGCAGTCGAACTGGGAGGGGTCCACCTCGACGCCACCGGCGGCCGAGGTCGCGTCAACGGCCACCAGGCCCGGGCCGTCGGGCCGGCGCACCGGCATCATCACGCCCGTCGAGGTCTCATTGTGGGTGAGGGCGTAGAGGTCGACGTCGGGGTCGGGGACGAGCACCGGGTGGGTGCCCGGCTCGGCGGCGACGACGACCGGCTCCTCGAGGTGCGGGGCGGCACTGGCGCACGCGGCGAACTTGGAGGAGAACTCACCGAAGCTCAGGTGTTGACTACGTCGCTCGATGAGGTGGAAGGTCGCCGCGTCCCAGAAGCAGGTGGTGCCGCCATTGCCGAGCAGCACCTCGTAGCCCTCGGGCAGTGAGAACAGGGCGCGCAAGCCTTCGCGGACCTCACCGACCTTGGCGCGCACCGTGGACTGGCGGTGGCTCGTGCCGAGGAAGGACGACGCGTCGGCGGCCAGGGCGGCCACCTGCTCGGCGCGGACCTTCGAGGGGCCCGAGCCGAAGCGTCCGTCGCGCGGCAGGAGGTCGGAGGGGATTCGGGGCTGGTCGGGGGAACTCATAGACTGACATTCTTACGGAAGAGCGGACGGGGTAGGACATGGGTGCCCGAGTGAGTGACCGACTGGCGGGACTCGCCCCGAGCGCGACTCTGGCGGTGGACGCCAAGGCCAAGGCCCTCAAGGCCGCCGGGGAGCCCGTCATCGGCTACGGCGCCGGCGAGCCGGACTTCGCCACCCCCGCCCACATCGTCGAGGCGGCCGCGGCCGCCTGCCACGACCCGGCCCTGCACAAGTACACCCCGACGGCGGGTCTGCCCGAGTTGCGCCAGGCGATCGCCGACAAGACCCGCCGTGACTCCGGTCTCGAGGTCGCCCCCAGCCAGGTGCTGGTGACCAACGGCGGCAAGCACGCCGTGGCCACGACGCTGGCCGCCCTGATCGACCCGGGTGACGAGGTCCTGTTGCCGGCTCCCTACTGGACGACCTACCCCGAGGCGGTCTACCTCGCGGGCGGCCGCACCGTGGTGGTGCCGACGTCGGAGGCCGCGGGCTTTCGCCTGAGCGTCGCCGACCTCGAGGCGGCGCGCACCGAACGCACCAAGGCCCTCATCTTCGTGTCGCCGAGCAACCCGACGGGGGCGGTCGTCGATCCCGACGAGGTGGCCGCCATCGGGCGCTGGGCCGCCGAGCACGGGATCTGGGTGATGTGCGACGAGATCTACGAGCACCTCACCTACGGCCACGCCCAGCACGTGTCGATGCCGGTGGTGGCGCCCGAGATGGGCGATCGCTGGGTCGTCGTCAACGGGGTCGCGAAGACCTACGCCATGACCGGTTGGCGGGTGGGTTGGATGATCGGCCCTCCCGACGTCATGGAGGCGGCGATCAACTACCAGAGCCAGACGACCTCCAACATCTCCAACGTCTCCCAGCGCGCGGCCGTCGCCGCCCTCACGGGCGACCTCGAGGCCGTGGCGATGATGCGTGCGGCCTTCGACCGGCGCCGTCAGACGATGACCTCCATGCTGAACGGGATCGACGGGGTGAGCTGCGCCGTGCCCGAGGGGGCCTTCTACTGCTTCCCGAACGTGACGGGCCTGCTCGGGCGCGAGCTCGCCGGTCGGCGCGCGAGTTCGAGTGCCGAGTTGGCGGAGAACCTCCTCGAGGTGATCAAGATCGCGGTGGTGCCGGGCGAGGCCTTCGGCGCCCCTGGTCACTTCCGGCTCAGTTACGCGCTGGGCGACGAGGACCTCGTAGCGGGACTCACCCGGCTGGGTGAGCTCGTGGCGGCCGGCTGAGGGTCGACGACCCCTAGCCTGGATGGAGTTGACAAAGGAGGCGGTGGACGTGTCGAGGGTGCTGGTCACTGAGGTCATCGCCGAATCCGGACTGGACCGGCTGCGCGCGGCCGGTCACGAGGTCGACGTGCGACTCGGGCTCACGCCCGAGCAGCTCCGCGAGGCCCTGGTGGGGGCGCACGCCCTGATCATCCGCTCCGCGACCCAAGTGGACGCCGCCGCACTGGAGGCGGCCACGGACCTGGTGGTGGTCGGTCGGGCCGGGATCGGCCTCGACAACGTCGACGTCGCCCGAGCGACCGAGCTCGGCGTGATGGTAGTCAACGCTCCCCAGTCCAACATCCTCTCGGCCGCCGAGCAGACGATGGCGCTGCTACTCGCCCAGGCCCGCAACGTCCCCCAGGCCCACGCGGCGCTGGTGAACGGGAAGTGGGAGCGCTCCAAGTGGGAGGGAGTGGAACTGCACGGCAAGACGCTGGGGATCGTCGGGCTGGGCAAGATCGGGGCGCTGGTCGCCCAGCGGGCGCTGGCCTTCGGCATGCACCTGGTTGGCTACGACCCCTACGTCTCTGAGGAGCGGGCCCGTCACATGGGCGTCGAGCGGATGGACCTCGACGACCTGTTGGCGGTGAGCGACTTCATCACGATCCACCTGCCCAAGACCAAGGAGACCACCAACCTGCTCAACGCGGAGACGCTGGCTCGCACCAAGCCAGGGGTGCGCATCATCAACGTGGCCCGCGGGGGGATCGTCAACGAGGCCGACCTCGCGGCGGCGATCGCCGCCGGTCACGTCCAGGGCGCGGCCCTTGACGTCTTCGCCTCCGAGCCCACGACCGAGTCGCCGCTGTTCGATCTGGCGAGCGTCGTGGTCGCACCCCACTTGGGAGCCTCGACCGTGGAGGCGCAGGACAAGGCCGGGATCACCATCGCCGAGCAGGTCGAACTGGCCCTGGCGGGCGACTTCGTCCCCTTCGCAGTCAATGTGGCCGCTGGGGAGGTCTCCAACGTCGTTCGCCCCTTCATGGGACTCGCGGAGCTCCTCGGCCGCTTCATCGGCGGGCTGCTCGACGGCCGGCCGGCCGACCTCGAGGTGATCTACCAGGGCGAGCTGGCGGGGGCCGGAACCAAGATCCTGACCCTCTGCGCGCTCAAGGGGCTCCTCGCCTCCACGGGTCACCAGGGGGTCTCCTTCGTCAACGCGCCCCAGATCGCTCAGGACCACTCTTTGACCTGGAGCGAGGTCGCGACCGTTGAGTCACCGGAGTACGTGAACCTCATCACGGTTCGCTCGGGGTCCCACGCCGTGTCGGGGACGCTGATGGCCGTCGGCACTCGACTGGAGACCCGGATCACCACCGTGGACGGCCACACCGTCGAGATCCCTCCCGCCTCGTCGATGTTGGTCGTGCGCAATGATGACCGGCCGGGGATGATCGGCCTCGTGGGCGTGGCCCTCGGCGAGGCCGGCGTCTCCATCGCTTCGATGGCCGTTGGTCCGGACCCCTCGTCGGGAACGGCGCTCATGGTCCTGTCGACCGAGACGCCGACACCGCCGGAGGTCGTGGAGACTCTGCGCGGAGCAGGGGGAATCAAGGACATCCACCTGATCACCCTGCGCGAGCCCTTCCCCGAGCACCTCTAGGCCCGAGAGGCCGCCGCAAGGCGGCCGACGGCGCCCGGTGCCGGTCGATCGACACGTTGAGGGCCCGCCCGCAGAACCCGTAGCTGGGACCGAGAGTTGACACGGCGATCGGTTCTGAAAGTCTTCCGCGGCCCTCACGAAGACATGGCGAACGGTGCCGGGCCCGCCGTGGCGGGCGACTGACTTCTCCTGTGGCGCGAGCGCCGCGCTAGGCGCGATTGACGGCGTCGACGCGCGCCATCACCTCGCCGGTGAGCAGCTCCACCACGTCGAGCGCCGCCATGTTCTCGCGCACCTGGGCTGCGGAGGAGGCGCCGGTGATGACGGTCGAGACGTGAGGGTTCTTCACGCACCAGGCCAGGGCGAACTGGGCCAGGGGCACACCGAGCTCGTCGGCGATCTGCTTGAGCTGGCCCACCTGGGCGTTGCGCGCGGGGTCGGTCAGGATCTCGCGCAACCACTCGTAGCCGGGCAGCGTGGCCCGCGATCCTTCGGGGACCCCGTTGAGGTACTTCCCGGTGAGGAGCCCAGAGGCGAGGGGGGACCAGATGGTGGTGCCCAGCCCGATGTCCTCATAGAGGCGCGCGTACTCGCGCTCCACGCGACGCCGATGCAGGATGTTGTACTCCGGCTGCTCCATCACCGGCTTGTGGAGGTGGTGGCGCTCAGCGATCTCCCAGGCCGCGCGAATCTCGTCCGCGCTCCACTCGGAGGTTCCCCAGTAGAGGGCCTTGCCCGAGGACACGATGTCGCTCATCGCCCAGACGGTCTCCTCGATGGGCGTCTGGGGGTCGGGGCGGTGACAGAAGAGGAGGTCGACGAAGTCGAGGCCCAGGCGCTCGAGCGACCCGTCGATCGCCTGCATGAGGTACTTGCGGTTGAGCGTGTAGCGCATGTTGACCTGCTCGTGCAGGCCCCAGAAGACCTTGGTCGACAGGACGTACTCGTGCCGCTTCCACCCGAGGTCGCGGATGGCGGCGCCCATGACGCGCTCCGACTCTCCGCCGGCGTAGGCCTCGGCGTTGTCGAAGAAGTTGACGCCCGCCTCCTTCGCCACGGACAGGCACTCGGCGGCCTGGGCGGCGCTCTCGATCTGGTCGGCGTTGCCGAAGGTCACCCAGCTGCCAAAGGACAGCACGCTGACCTTCAGCCCGGCGCGTCCCAGGCGGCGATACTCCATCTCAGCCATGACCCCTCCTCGTGGGTTCGCCGGCGACCACTCAGGTCGCGGGCTTGGTGGGGACCTCGGGCCACTCGTCAGTGGTCACCGGTCGCGCGCCGGCGCGCACGACGGAGATCACCGCGGCGATCGCCGCAACAGCGGCGACGACCAGTGCCAACTTCATCACGGTCTTCACGAGGCTCACGTCCTGGGAATCTAGCGGGCGCCCGCGAGGGGCGAAGCATCGCGGACCGGTCGGACCCACACGAGGGCGACCACCGCAGCCAGGAAGGCCGCCCCGGACGCCGTGCGGACCGCCATCTCGAAGCCGTGGACCGCTCCGGAGAGCGGCGACCCCGCGACGGGCGGGTGGGCGGCCGCGCTGGCGGCGATGGTCACGAGCACCGCTAGTCCCAGGGAGCTGCCGATCTGCTGGCTCGTGTTGAGCAGCGAGGAGGCGAGTCCCTGCTCGTGATTGGCGACGCCGGCGACCGCGTTGAGCGTGAAGGGGACGAAGGTGAGGCCCATCCCGAGGCCGGTGACCAGCAACGGGCCGAGGACGTGGGGATAGCTATCGCCGGCTCGCAAGAAGGAGGCCCAGAGCAGTCCGAGGCCCACCAGGGCCGGACCCGCCAGGACGAACGGACGGGGACCCACGTGGCGGATGGCTCGACCGACCACCTGGCTCGAGGAGGCCACCATGAAGGGGATGGGCAGGTAGGCAACGCCGGTGAGTAGCGGGCTGTAGTGCAAGACCTCCTGGAGGAATTGGGTGAGGAAGTAGAGCAGGCCCAGCATCGCTCCGCCCAGCAGCAGCATGACCACGTAGCCACCGGTGCGCCGGGCGTCGGCGAGGAAGCGCGAGGGCATCAGGGGCTGCACGGTCCTCCCCTCGATCAGGGCGAAGGCGCCGAGGAGGAGCAGTCCGACGAGGAAAGAGAGCAGGGTCGTCGCCGAGGTCCATCCGCCAGTCGGGGCGTGGATGAGCCCGTAGACGATGGAGCCGACCCCGGCTGAGACGGTGAGCGCGCCCGGCACATCCAGGCGGCCGCCGTGACCGTCTAGGGCCGGCAGGACCAGGGGCGCGGCGACAAGCAGGGCGACCCCGATCGGGACGTTCACGAAGAGGACCCAGCGCCAGGAGGCCACGTCGACGAGGAGGCCGCCGAGGACCAGGCCGAGCGCACCACCGGCCCCGGTCATCGAGGCGTACACCGCCATGGCGCGGTGTCGCTCGGTGCCCTCGGGGAAGGTGGTGGCGACCAGGGCGAGGGCCGTGGGCGAGGCAATGGCGGCGCCCACGCCCTGCAAGGCTCGCGACGCGATCAGCCAGCCCTGGGAGGTCGCCAGGCCGCCCAGCAGCGAGGCGCCCGCGAAGAGGGCGATGCCCACGAGGAACATCCGTCGACGGCCGAAGATGTCGCCGCTGCGCCCACCCAGGAGCAGGAGCCCTCCGAAGACGAGGACGTAGGCATCGATCACCCACGACAGGGACGTCGTTGAGAAGTGCAGGGACCGCTGGATCGTCGGCAGGGCCACGTTGACGATGGTCATGTCGAGCATGACCATGAGTTGGGCGGTGGCGATGACGGCCAGCGCCATGCCTCGGCGTTCGCGGGCCCGGACGGCGGTGGTGCTCATCGCGGGACCGGGGCGTTGCGGTGGGCCCACAACAGGAGGTCGACGACGACGGGACCCGCCCCCTCCGCCGGACGTTCAATGCGCTCGAGCCGGTCGACCTCGAGCTCGGGGAACGCGTCGCGCAGGTCCTGCTCGACGAAGAGCCGTTCAGCTTCGGGTGGTCCGGCGATCCCGAGGGCGTCGCGATGATGGCCGATGAGGTACAGGTGACCGCCGGGTGCGACGGCCCGTTGGACCAACTCGAAGAGCCGGGGTCGATCAGCGGGGGAGAGGTGGATGTTCGCCAGCACCACCAGCTCGAAGGGGTGCGAGGGCTCGTAGGTGGTGAGGTCCGCCTGCACCCACTCGGCCCCGTGGTCCTCACCGAGGGCGCGGCGCGCCTGCTCGAGCCCCACGGCCGACGCGTCGACACCGGTGACCCGCCAACCTCGAGCCGCCAGCCAGCGGGCGTTGCGCCCGGTGCCACATCCCAGATCCAACGCTCGAGCGGGCGCGATCGGGCCCACCAGCGTGACCAGTTCGGAGTCCGGCTCGTTCGCCCAGGGGTGGGCGCGGTAGCGCGCGTCCCACTGCGCGGCGATCTCGGCGGTGTCCGGGCTCAGGTCACTCATGTCTCTCCTTGGTCGTGTCGTCGAGGTCGAGTCCCCGGTCGAGAAGGTCGAGGGCGGCGAGGAGACGTTGGCGCTGGGCTGCCGACAGGCACCGCGCGAGCGCCGCCTCCTCCTCGCGCTGGCGCGCGTGGATCGCCCGCACCGTGTCGGCGCCCCGTTCGCTCAGATACAGGCCACGGGCTCGCCGGTCGAGGGCTCCCTGGGCACTGCGCACCAGTCCGCGGGCCTCGAGCTCGTCGACGCAGCGCTTGACGGCCATGGGATCGGTGCCGAGTCGCCGTCCGAGCTCCCGGACGCCGCGCCCCTCACCCTCACCGACGGCGCGCAAGATGGCGGCCTGGGGAGGAGTCAAACCCAACGGGGCGAGTCGCTGCTCCCAGCGAGACCTCAACCCCCGCGCCACTCGGTTGAGCCGAAAGCCCAGTGAGTGGTCGAGGGCGGAAGGGTCCACGGAACAACTGTAACGGGTGTGACAGTCGGACCGATCGGCGGCGGCTGGTCGGTGGGTCGGGGGAGAGGTAGAGTGGCCCCGTGACACTCCCGGGAAGCGAGCGACTGCTGGATTAGGGCGGGTCTCGGTCCGCCCACGCCCCCGCTCGCGCGGGGGTTTTTTGTTTCTCGCCCCGGGAACGAGCGAAGGAGTCGACATGGCGCGGTACCCGCAGCAGCCGAGCCCGATGCCCTACCAGAAGTACCGCGCCACGGTCCCAGTCGAGCTGGCCGATCGGACCTGGCCCGACCGACGCCTGACGGGGGCCCCGCGCTGGTGCAGCGTCGACCTGCGCGACGGCAACCAGGCGCTGATCGACCCCATGGACCCCGAGCGCAAGCTGGCGATGTTCCTCCAGCTCGTCGAGATGGGCTTCAAGGAGATCGAGGTCGGCTTTCCCGCGGCCTCTCAGCCCGACTTCGACTTCGTCCGCCAGCTGATTGAGCAAGACCTGGTGCCCGAGGACGTCACGATCCAGGTCCTCACCCAGTGCCGTGAGGACCTGATCCGGCGGACCTACGACTCGCTCCACGGGGCCAAGCGGGCGATCGTCCACTTCTACAACTCCACGTCGACTCTCCAGCGCCGTGTGGTCTTCGGCCTGGACCAGGCCGGGATCACCGAGATTGCCCTGGACGCGGCGCGGCTGTGCCGGAGTCTGGAGGCGACCTCGCCCGACACCGAATTCCTCTACGAGTACTCGCCCGAGAGCTTCACCGGTACCGAGTTGGGGTACGCGCTCGAGGTCTGCGAGGCGGTCGCAGCCATCATCGAGCCGACGCCCGAGCGCCCTCTCATCATGAACCTCCCCGCCACGGTGGAGATGTACACACCGAACCTCTACGCCGACGCGATTGAGTGGTTCTCACGCCACGTCTCTCGGCGTAATGCGGTCGTGATCTCCCTTCATCCCCATAACGACCGGGGGACCGCCGTCGCGGCGGCGGAGCTGGGGGTCTTGGCCGGCGCCGACCGCGTCGAGGGGACCCTCTTTGGCAATGGCGAGCGCACGGGCAACGTCGACGTGGTCACGCTGGCCCTCAACCTCTTCAGTCAGGGCGTGGACCCCGAGCTCGACATCTCCGACATTGACAAGGTCCGCCACGTCGCCGAGTACGCGAATCGACTCCCCATCCATCCCCGCCACCCCTATGTGGGTGAGCTCGTCTACACGGCCTTCTCCGGCTCCCACCAGGACGCCATCAAGAAGGGCATGGCGGCGATCGGCGAGGAGTACGACCTCTGGGAGGTCCCGTACCTGCCCATCGATCCGAAGCACACGGGGCGGACCTACGAGGCGATCATCCGCGTCAACTCCCAGTCGGGCAAGGGTGGCGTGGCCTACCTGCTGAACCAGGAGCACGGCCTCGACCTACCGCGGGCGATGCAGGTGGAGTTCTCCCGTCGCGTCCAGGAGCTCACCGAGGCCTCGGGGACGGAGATCTCGCCGGCCGAGATCTGGGAGGTCTTCACGACTACCTACCTGCCCGAGAACCCGGCTATCCAACTGCTGTCCAGCGAGGTCAGCGCGGATCAGCACCAGACGAGGATCTTCGCCCAGTTGGTGGTCAACGGCCAGCACGTCACGGTCAAGGGCGAAGGCAACGGCCCGATCGACGCGCTGATGGCGGGGCTGCGCGACGAGCTTTCGGTGCGCTTCACGGTGCGTGACTACCACGAGCACGCCCTGACGGCCGGGTCGTCGGCCAGCGCCGTCGCCTACGTCGAGGCCGAGGGCGAGGACGGGGCGACCTGGTGGGGCGTCGGCATGAGCTCGTCGATCCTCGACGCCTCGCTCGAGGCCGTCGTCTCGGCCGCAAACCGGCGGCGCTGACCACCCCATCAGGGGTTCTGCTCGCTACGCTCGTGGAGTGCCGCTCCACGCCCTCACCACCGCGGGCGGCTGGGCGGCGGTGGGCCTCGGCGTCGTCGCGACGCTGGCGCAGTGGCGCCGCGCCGCCACCCAGGGAGTGGAGGGCGTCTCGCTCGCCACGTGGACGCTCTTCGTCTACATGGGCTGCTTCTGGATCACCTACGGGGTCGTGGCCCGGTCGCCGGAGGTGGTGCTGGGCAGCCTGCTGATTCTTCCGCTGCAGCTGTCGATCCTCGTGCGCCTGGAGCCGTGGCTGCGAGTCGGGGTGCTCGCCAAGGCCCTCGCCTACTTCGCCCTGTGCTGCGTGCTGCCGACGCTCCTGTTCGGCTGGACGGGGGGCGTCTACGGGACCGGGGTCGCGATGACGATCAACCGCATGCCCCAACTCGGCGAACTGATCACCCACCCCGGAGCCGACGGTGTGTCGGCGGCGTCCTGGTACGTCGGAACGGTGGGTTCGGGCCTGTGGATCTTTTACTACACCGGGGTGCACCTATGGGCGGCCCTGAGCGCCACCGCGGTGGCCGGGGTGGCCAACCTGACGATCGCGGTCCTGGCCACTTGGCGACACCGCCAGGCTCGCGCGCGGCGCACCGCCGAGTCGGCCTTCGCCTTCTGAGGGCCGACGGTGCCTAGGCTCGCGGCAGGAGGTGGGCCACGTTCCTCTTTGACGACGCCCTGAGCCTAAGTACCGGGTGGGCCGATCAGCTCTCCCTGGAGAGCCGGCTCGCCGAGGGCCTCGCCGACCTGATCGGTGCGGGGACCGCCGTCGACGTCGTCGCCCTGGGCAAGGCCGCTTCGGCGAGTGCGCTGGCCCTCGACCGAGTCGGACTGAAGACTCGCCGTCGCCTGGTGGTGGGGGTTGACGGTGGCGAGACGCGCTCAGCCGACCCGGACGACCTCTGGCTCGTCGGCGATCACCCGCTCGTTGGGGAGGCCAGCCTGCGCGCGGGTGCGGCGCTGGTGGAGTTCCTCGACGCCCCCACTGGCGCGTGCGAGACCGTCTTCCTCATCTCGGGCGGAGCTTCGGCTGCCTGTGCCCACCCCGCCCCGCCCCTCGGGATCGAGGACCTCGAGGCGGTCTTCGAGGCGGCGGTGCGCTCGGGTCTCGACATCACCTCGCTCAACCAGGTTCGCGCCGCCACCTCCCTCATCGCGGGGGGAGCCATCTTGAGCCACGTGCGCAGCCCGCGCTCGCGGGCGCTGATCATGGTGGACAACCTGGTGTCGGGGGCGGCGTGGGTCGCCTCGGGGCTGACCTATCACTACCGACCCACGGCGGAGGAGTTCGAGGAGACGCTCGAGCGGCTGCGACTCGACCCGACGCTGTCCTCCCGACTGCGCGAGGCGCATCGCCATCGTCAGGCGAGCCTCACGGCGCCCGAGGCGGACCATCGCAACCAGGTTCTCCTCGCCCCCGATGACGTCCTCGAGGCGGTGACGACTCACGCCGCGAAGCTGGGCTACGAGGTCATCACCTTGGGCCGACCGGCCCTGGGTGATCCACTCGACGAGGCGGCTGCGCTGCACCGGCTGATGGCGCACGGTCCCGATGGCCCGACCTGTGTCGTGGCGATCGGCGAGGTCGCGGTCCGGGTGGGAGGCAGCGGTCTCGGTGGGAGGTGTCAGGAGATGGCCTGGACGATGGCGCCCTGGCTCGAGGACCTTGGTCGCGACGCGCTCTTCGTAGCCCGGGCCACGGACGGCCGCGACTTCCTGCCCGGAGTCGCCGGGGCCTGGGTCGACAGCACGACGGCCGCCCGGGCGCAGGAAATGGGGCTCGATCACGGATCGGTGCTCGCCGCGAACGACAGCTTTCACGCCCTCGGGCGCTTGAACCAGCTCCTGCGCGGGGGGACCACGGGCTGGAACCTCTGTGACCTGTACCTCGGTCTGCTCGGGCCCCGCTAGGTCCTCACCACGACGTTGAGTGGCGCGTCGCCGCGGTCGAGCCGCGCGACCTGTTCTCTAATCAATTTGGCCATCCGCGGGAGCATCGCCGAGGTCGCCCCACCGACGTGAGGCGTGAGCAGGACGTTCTCGAGGCCCCAGAGCGGGTGAGCGGTGGGCAGGGGCTCGGGGTCGACGACGTCGAGGGCCAGGTGGAGGCGACCGGCGCGGGCCACCCGCACGAGCGCCTCGGTGTCGGCGACCGGACCCCGGGAGACGTTGACGAGCAGGGCGCCATCGGGCAGCGACGCCAGGAAGTGGTCGTCGACCAGGCCCCGGGTCGACGGATCGAGCGGGACGGCCACGATGGCGACGTTGCAGCGACCCAGCTCCTCGGCGAGGGTCTCGGGGCCGAGCACGGTGACGTCACCCTCGACGCGAGCCCGGCGCGCCACGGCTCGGACCTGCACCTCGAAGGGGGCTAGCCGCGTCGCGATCGCCCGTCCGACTCCGCCGAAGCCCACGAGCAGCACCCTCTTGTCGGCGAGGGCCGGACGGAAGGCCTGGGCCCATCGGCCCTCCTGCTGGGCCCGCACGAATCCCGGCAGACCCCTCAACGAGGCGAGGGCGAGGGCCACCGCCCACTCCGCGGTGGAGGCCTCGTGAACGCCCGCGGCGTTGGCGTAGACCCGCCCCGGGCCGAGGGCCGCCGCCACCCCGTCGTAGCCGATCGACTGACCCTGGACGAGGCGCGTGCGCACCTGCCCGAGCGATCCGAGGGAGGGCACGAGGCGCAGGTAGGCCGCCACCACTAGGTCGATCTCCTCGACGGGGGCGGGACCTTCGAGGGGCCAGTGCAGCAACTCGTGGCTCGAGGCGAGATCCTCGAGCGCCTCGACCAGTTCGAGGTCGGGGAGGCTGATGCGCATCAGGAGCCCTTGGCCCAACGATGTTCGAGGCGGTAGCGGCGCACGTGGCGGTCACGGGTGTGCCGGTAGTGCTCCGCCTGAGGCCCGGGAGCGAAGGTCCGGCCCGAGGGCAGTCGGCGCGCCAGTTCGCCGAGGGCCACTCCCTCGAGCGGGGAGCGGGCGAGGAGGGCGACGCCACGGAGTTGGGCCAGCATCGGGTCGGGGACCTGCTCCACTTCACGGTCGAGGGTGTCGGCGTAGATCTGGCACCACAGGTCCGACTGGGCACCGCCGCCGAGGAGTCGCACCGTGGAGAGCGGCCGCTTGGTGAAGCGCTCGACGTAGCCCAGCAGCCAGGCCGAGTTGGCGGCCACCCCCTCGAGCACCGCTCGCACGAGGTCCGAGGTCTGGGTGGTCAACGAGAGGCCCGAGAAGCCCCCGCGCACGCGCCGATCGTCAACCGGCGAGCGCTCGCCGGCGAGCCACGGGGTGAAGGCGACCCCCCGGGCGCCGGCCGGAGAGGTCGCGGCCATGGCGGTCAGCTCCTCGTACGGGGCGGGGGTCCCCCCTGAGGCCAGGAGGACACGCAGCCACTCCAGAGCCCTCGCCCCCGTCTCTTGGTTGTCAGCGAGGAGATAGGAGTCGTTGCTCAAACCGGGCACCGCGGCGATCGAGTGCAGGACGTCGGTGCGCTTCGTCGGGACGGGACAGGTGATCCACGAGGTGGTCGACAAGGCGATGTGGCCCTGATAGAGCTCGACGGCGCCGGCCCCGAGGGCCGCGGCGTGCAGATCGGGGACACCGGTGACGACGGGGGCGTCCCGACGCAGGCCGATCTCGTCGGCGACCTCGTCGCGCACCGGCCCGACGACCGAGCCCAAGGGGACCAAGGGCGGCAGGCGTGAGCCGTCGATCCCCAGGCGCGCCAGGAGCCGCTCGTCGTAGGAGAAGCGGTCGAGGTGCCGATTGTCGGTGACCCACATGGCGAGGCGAGAGGCGTGAGTGGCGGTGGCGACCCCGGTGAAGCACATCGTGAGGTAGTCCACCGGCTCAAGCAGCCAGTGAGTGCGCTCGAGGATCTCGGGCTCCTCGTGGGCCAGGTGCAGGATCTGACCCACGGGATCGGCACCGGAGAGAGAGGGCGCCCCGCCGCTTCGTCGCACGAAGCTGGCCACCGCGCGGGCGGAGTATCCCAGGGCCGGACCGCCGATGGCGCCGCGGGTGTGGCGCCCCCCGCGGGTGTCGAGCCACGTCAAGCAGTCGCCAACGGGCTGACCCGAGCGGTCGACCGGGACGGTCGACGCGTATTGACCGGTGACCGCCACCGCGACGACCGGTCGGGGACTCGCCGCGACCAGGGCTCTCGCCGCTGCGCGGACCAGCTCCCACCACTCGCGCGCGTCCTGGGTCGCCGCCCCATCAGGGCCGAAGTGGGTCGTCACCGTCGCCAGTCGATGGGCGACGACCTGGCCCACCTCGTCCACCAGGCCCACCTTGGGCCCCCCGGTGCCCAGGTCGACCGCCAGGATGAGCCCGTCGTTCACGGTCGGGGCACGCGGGCCTGCTGGTCCATCATGTCGGCCATCACGGCCCGGATGAACTCGTCCGCCTCGTCGGTCAGCCCGCCCAGCACCCCGCCGTAGATCGCCCCGGAGTGGGCGGCCTCGCCCGCGTGCTCGCGCGCGTAGGCCACCGCGTCGCCCAGGTCGACGCGCCACCGCTCCACGACACCGGGCTGGGTCTGGGGTCGGGTGACCGCCATGTGCAGGGCGTTGGGGTACTGCTGCCCGTTCAGGCGCCATCCGCGCCCGCGCAGGAAGTCATTCACGAGGTAGACGTCGAAGAGGTCGGACGTGAAGGAGAAGAGGAAGGTGGGCCGGCCCATCAGGCGCAGCTCGGGGTGTTCGCGAACGGCCTCCTGCATTGCGGCGGAGGTCGCGAAGATCTCCGCGGCGTAGCGGCGGTATCCCTCCCGGCCCAGGCTGACCATTGCGGCCCAGGTCGACGCCAGAAGGCCCCCCGAGCGCGATCCGTCCATGCCGGGCGAGCAGTACTTCCCTCCGGACCACCCGGTGTTGTAGAAGTACTGCGCGTTGCGCAGCGACCGGTCGCCGACGAGCAGGACACTGGTGCCCTTGAGCGAGTAGCCGTACTTGTGGGTGTCGGCCGACAGGGAGGTGACGCCCGGCACCGAGAGGTCGAAGGGGTCGATGGGGTAGCCGAGCTCCCTCCCGAAGGGCAGGATGAAGCCGCCCAGACAGCCGTCGACGTGCAGCCCGACACCGCGCTCGAGGGCCAAGCGCCCCAGATCCTCGATCGGGTCGATGGTGCCGTAGCCGTAGTTCGTGGCCGAACCGACCAGGGCCACCGTGTTCGCGTCGATGTGGTCGGCGACCCACTGGAGATCCACCTGCGTGCTGACCGGATCGACTGGGGCGCGGCGGACCTCCACGCCGAAGAGATGACCGGCCTTGTCAAAGGCGGGATGGGCCGTCTCGGGCTTGATGATGTTCGGGCGCGAGGTCCTCCCGGCCGAGGCCTCGCGATAGGCGAGGACGGCGTGGGCGATCGAGCCGGAGCCCCCGGAGGTGATGAGTCCGGCGGGGTCGTCGTGGGCCCCGCCGCCGAGCAGGTCGAGGGTCATGGACACGATCTCGGCCTCGAACTTGGTGGCGCTCGGGCACATGTCGCGCTGCAGGGTGTTGACGTGGGAGAAGTAGCCGAAGGCCTGGTTCAAGAAGTCGTAGTGCTCGTGGTCTCCGCAGTACATCGTCCCCGAGCACTGACCGCCCTCCCAGGTGCGGTCCTCCCGGCGTGCGATGTCGCCCAGCTGCGCGAGGAGCAGAGCGCGGTCGGTGCCCTGCTCGGGCAGGCCGCGATGGATGGGGTACTCCTCGGCGTAGGGGAAGGTCACGGTCGCTCCAGTCGTCGCGAAGAGCGTACGCCGAGCGTCTAGGTCCGGCCCAGTGCCGTGACGGCCGCCAAGGCACTCGAGCGGTCGAGGCCGGCCCCCAGCGCGCAGGCCAGCGCGACCCGAGCCTTGGCTCCAGACAGTCGGCCCGCGCTGGCGAGGCCGGAGGCCACCAGCGCGGGGGCCGCGTGCTCGTAGCCGTAGCTGTGCTCGAGGACCCCGCCGGCGAGGACCTTCGAAGCCAGCACCACCGGGAGCGCCTGGGCCGCAGTGACCAGCCGCCGGGCGGCACTGGGGGTCACGTTCCCCGCGCCGAATCCCTCGACGACCAGCCCGGAGTAGCCACGGCCCGGCACGTCCTCGATGAGGCGGAGGTCGTCACCGAGGGCGCTGGTCAACAGGGCGATCGACGGGAGGGGGCCGGAGAGCATCCCCGGTCGCCAGGCCAGGGGAGCGGTGCGCCGGATCAGCTCGAGGCGACCTTCGACGACGGCGCCAAGAGGGCCGGCGTCGGGAGAGGAGAAGGCGTGAGGCAGATGACTATGAACCTTGCGCACCGAGCGTGCGGCGTGGACCTCGCCGCCCATCACGACCAGGGCTCCAAGCCCCTCACTGGCGGGCGACGACGCGGTCACGAGTGCCGCGAGAAGGTTCGCGGGACCATCGGCGCCGGGCACCTCAGGAGGTCGCATTGCTCCGGTGAGGACGAGGCGCCCCTGGTCACCGACGAGCAGATCGAGGGCGAAGGCCCATTCCTCCAAGGTGTCGGTTCCCGAGAGGATCACCACCCCGTCGGCGGTGGCCAGGCGTGTCGCCACCTCGGTGGCGACGTCGACAAGGTCGTCGAAGTCAAGGGCGGAGGAGGGTACGCGCCGAAGGGTGGTGGACCTCACCTCGAGTCCCGCGGGCAGGGCCAAGCCCTCGACGAGCTCGTTCGACCCCAGTGTCGGCACGGCTGCGCTCCCGGTGGAGGCGACCGTTCCGCCGAGGGAGAGGACCTCGACGCGGCTCACGTCAGCTCAGGCGCGACGCGAGGACCGAGCTGGGCCCCGGGCCGACGTGGGCGGCCTCGAAGGCGTCGATGAGGTCCCCGTGGCGCAAGGTGAGGCCGATGTCGTCCCAGCCGTTGACCAGACGCTCCCTCACGAGTGGGTCGAGCGGGAAGTCGGCGCCCCAACCGGCGTCGGGCACCTCGATCCGAGCTCGCTCGACGTCGATCACGACGAGCCGCGAGGGATCGGCGACCACCAGGGCGGTGAGTTGGTCGAGGAGGTCGTGCCCCAAGCGAACGATCACCAGGCCCTGCTTGGAGGAGTTGTTGGCGAAGATGTCGCCGAAGGAGGGAGCTACGACGGCCTCGAACCCGTAGTCCATCAGCGCCCACACGGCGTGCTCGCGTGAGGAGCCCGTGCCGAACCTCGGTCCTGCCAGGAGGATGGTCGCCCCCTGGAACTCGGGCTGGTTCAACACGAAGCCAGAGTCGTCGCGCCATTCGCTGAACAGGCCACGGCCGAACCCAGTGCGCTCGACTCGCTTCAGCCACTCAGAGGGGATGATCTGGTCGGTGTCGACGTCCGAACGCCCCAGCGGGACGGCGCGTCCCTCGACCACTCGCACGGCCCTCACGGGTGAACCTCGGCGGGACTGGCGAAGCGGCCCAAGAGGGCGGTGGCGGCGGCGACGGCGGGAGAGACGAGGTGGGTCCGGCCGCCGCGTCCCTGGCGCCCCTCAAAGTTCCTGTTCGACGTGGAGGCGCTGCGCTGACCGGCACCCAATTGGTCGGGATTCATGCCGAGACACATCGAGCATCCCGGCTCTCTCCACTCGAAACCCGCTGCGAGGAAGACCCGGTCGAGCCCTTCGGCTTCGGCCTGCTCCTTGACGCGGTGCGATCCGGGGACGACGAGGGCCCGCACGCCCGGGGCCACGCTTCCCGCCGCGGCGACCGCCGCGGCGGCCCTGAGGTCCTCGATGCGCGAATTCGTGCACGAGCCGATGAAGACCACGTCCACCGGGACCTCGCGCACGGGAGTGCCCGCCACCAGACCCATGTACTCGAGCGCCCTGACGGCGGCGGCGCGCTGGTCGGGGTCGGCCATCGACTCGGGGTCGGGAATCCGGCCGTCGAGGGGCACGACCTGTGAGGGGTTCGTTCCCCAGGTGACGGAGGGGACCAGTTCGGAGGCCCGCAGGACGACCTCGGCGTCAAAGAGTGCACCCGAGTCCGAGACCAGCTCCCGCCATCGCGCCGCGGCCTCGTCGAAGTCCGCGCCCTGGGGCACGCCAGGGCGGCCTCGCAGGTAGTCAATGGTGGTCTCGTCGACCGCCACGAGACCCGCGCGGGCACCGGCCTCGATCGACATGTTGCACACGGTCATCCGCCCTTCCATCGAGAGCTCCTCGATGGCCTGGCCGCGGTACTCAATGACGTGTCCGGCGCCACCGCCGGTGCCCAACCGGGCGACGATGGACAGGGCGATGTCCTTCGCGGTGACCCCTTCGGGCGCTGGGCCCTCGACGGTCACGGCCAAGGTCTTCGCCCGAGTCTGGGGGAGGGTCTGGGTGGCGAGCACGTGCTCCACCTCGCTGGTCCCGATGCCGAAGGCCAGCGCGCCGAAGGCGCCGTGGGTCGAGGTGTGCGAGTCGCCGCACACGATGGTCATGCCCGGCTGGGTGACTCCCAGTTCGGGCCCGATGACGTGGACGATCCCCGGGTTCCGGTCACCTCGAGGAAAGAGCGTCACCCCGAACTCCGCACAGTTCTCCTCGAGGGCCTCGAGCTGTCGTCGGCTCACGGGGTCGGCCACCGGAACGTCGATCGGGTCGGTGGGGACGTTGTGATCGGCGGTCGCCAGTGTGCGGTCCGGGCGCCGGACCCGCCGCCCGTTGAGGCGCAGCCCGTCGAAGGCCTGGGGGCTCGTGACCTCGTGGACCAAGTGGAGGTCGATGTAGACGAGAGGGGTCTCACCGGCCGGCTCGGCGACCACGTGGGCGTCGTAGATCTTCTCGTAGAGGGTCCGCCCAGCCACGGTCAGCGCAGCCCCACGATCGTCACCCGCAATGACCCCGAGGGGGCCTCGTACTCGACGACGTCACCCACCCGCCGTCCCAGCAGGGCGGCCCCGAGCGGGGAGGAGGGGGAGGCCACGAGCACTCCGTCGGGCTTCTCCTCGATCGAGCCGATGAAGAAGTCCTGGGCGTCGTCGGCGTCGTCCCCCTCGTAGAGCACGCTGACGATCGAGGCGTGCTGGACCTCTTCGGCGTTCTCGTCGCGCGCCACGATCTCGTGATGGCGAATCACCTGATCGATTTGGCGAATGCGGGCCTCCATCTTGCCCTGGGCGTCCTTGGCGGCGTGGTAATCGCCGTTCTCGGAGAGGTCGCCGAGCGCGCGCGCCGCCTCGATCACCCGCGCGATCTCGGTGCGGCCGATGGTCGTCAGGTGGTGGTACTCCTCGCGGAGCTTCTCCAGGGTCTCGTGGGTGATGCGATGGATCTCACCGGCCATGGTCACTCCCGGGCTAGGCGCCGCCAGGTGGGTCAGTCTACCGAGGTCGCCTTCGGGTCACCCCGGTTTGCCAGGGCCGGTCCGGCCCGACCAGACTGGGCCGATGGCCAGCTCCTCCGCCCGTTACCGGATCGCCGAGATCGGCGGCGACGGCATCGGACCCGAGGTCACGTCGGCGGCCCTCTCGGTTGTCGAGGCGGCGGGCGTCGCCCTTGACCGCGTCCCCTTCGACCTGGGGGCCGCTCGCTACCTGAGAGACGGCTTCGTCCTGGACGACGCGACCCTCGATGAGCTGCGGGGATTCGACGCCATCGTCCTCGGCGCGGTCGGGCCGGCGATCGGTGACACACGAATCCCCGGCGGGCTCCTCGAGCGGGGCCTCCTCTTGCGGCTGCGCTTCGGACTCGACCTGTACGTCAACTATCGACCCTTCCACGGTGTGCCCGGCTCGATCGCCCAGGGTCACCGCTTCGCCATCGTGCGCGAGAACACCGAGGGTCCCTACGTCGGCGAAGGGGGGGTCCTGCGTCGGGCGACGCCGGCCGAGGTGGCCACTCAGGGCTCGGTGAACACGCGCTTCGGCGTCGAGCGGTGCGTCCGCTACGCCTTCGAGCGGGCCTCGGTGCGGGCCCGTCCGAAGCTCACCCTGGTGCACAAGACCAACGTGCTGACCTTCTCGGGCGACCTGTGGCAGCGCGTCGTGCACCAGGTCGCCGAGGAGTACCCGACCGTCGAGGTCGACTACCACCACGTCGACGCTGCCTGCATCTACCTGGTCGAGGACCCGGGCCGCTACGAGATCATCGTGACCGACAACCTGTTCGGCGACATCCTGTCGGACCTGGCGGGGGCGGTCAGTGGGGGTATCGGTTTCGCGGCGAGCGCGAACCTGAACCCCGACCGGACGGGCGCCTCGATGTTTGAGCCGGTCCACGGGGCGGCTCACGACATCGCCGGCACCGGACGGGCCAACCCCTTGGCCGCGGTCTCCTCGGCCGCCCTCATGCTGGAGTTCCTGGGCGAGGGTGAGGCGGCCCAGCGCATCGAGCGAGCGGTGGCAGACTTTGACGGCGACGTGACGTCGCTGGGCACCGCTGGCGTCACCGCACGACTGATTGAGAGGTTGTAGATGCCCATCACCCCCACCAAGAAGATCTGGATGGACGGCGAGCTCGTCGAGTGGGAGGAGGCCAAGGTCCACGTCCTGAGCCACACCCTGCACTACGGGACGGGCGCCTTCGAGGGCATTCGGGCCTATCCCACCAGCCAGGGCCCGGCGATCTTCCGCCTGCGCGAGCACATGGAGAGGCTCAGTCGGAGTTGTCGCATCTTGATGATGGACCTGCCCTACAGCGTCGACCAGATGTGCCAGGCGGCCATCGACATCGTCGCCGTCAACGAGCTCGTCCAGGGCTGCTACATCAGGCCCATCGTCTACCTGGGCTATGGGGAGATGGGCGTGAACCCCCTCCTGGCGCCGGTGAACACGGCGGTGGCGGCCTGGCCCTGGGGTGCCTACCTGGGTGAGGGGAGTCTTGACAAGGGAGTGAAGATGAAGGTCTCCTCCTGGGTCCGACACTCACCCGACGCCCTGCCGACGGGCTCGAAGACCAACGGTAGCTACGTCAACTCCTCCCTGGCCAAGGTCGAGGCGATCAAGTCGGGCTACGACGAGGCGATCATGCTCGGAGCCGACGGGCGGGTGAGCGAGTGCACCGGGGAGAACCTGTTCATCGTTCGCGACGGCGTGGTGATCACGCCCCCGCCCTCGGAGGCCGGCGCCCTTCGGGGGGTGACGCTCTCTTCGATCGTCCAGATCGCCCGCGACCTCGGCTACGAGGTCGCCTTCGAAGCGCTGCGCCGTGACGACCTCTACGTGGCTGACGAGGCCTTCCTGACCGGGACCGCCGCCGAGGTCGTGCCGATCGACTCGGTCGACGACCGTCACATCGGCCAGGGCAAGCCGGGGCCGATCACCCAGGCACTCCAGAAGACCTACTTCCAGGCCGTGCGAGGCGAACTGCCCCAGTACGAAGGGTGGTTGACGAGGGTTGAGGTTCCGGGTCGGCAGTAGTCTCGAAGGCGTGACCCAGCCCACGTTCGTCCCGATCCCGACGTCCGCCGAGGTTCGCCCGACCTACCCGACGCCCGCCCCGGAGCTCAATCGCCCGGCCAAGGCCGGACTGCTGCGCCACGTGCCGCGCCTGCAGGGTGCGGGCACGCCGGCTCCCGATGCCGGCTTCGCCCTGTCTTTGGCCCGGCGAGTGGTGCACGGCCTGGAGCTCGAGCGGCCGGCCGATCGCCACGACCTGGAGTTGGCGGTGGCCCTCCTCGCCCAGAAGCGGGCCAGCCGCCAGGGCCGGGGACCCGCCGCTCCCGACGTCACCGCCGCACTGGCGGCCCTGGGCGCTCAGGCCACCCCCGTGCCCGCGCAGGTGACGCGCCCACTGTCGGGGCTGGCCCACGACTACTTCGCCCAGCGTTCCCTGGTCGATGGCATCGACGACGAGGTCCTCGAGACCCGCTAGGAGAGACCATGAGTTTCGTGCTCAACGAGGAGCAGCGAGCCTTTCGTGACGTGATGCGGTCCTTCGTGGACGAGCGCATCGCACCCCACGCCGCCCAGTACGACCGTGAGCAGGTCTTCCCCCAGCTCAGCTTCGACGCCATGGTCGAGATGGACCTGCCGGCGCTGTGGGTTCCCGCGGCCTACGGCGGGGTCGGCGCGGACATGGTGACCCAGGCGATGGTGGCCGAGGAGTTGGCCCGAGGGTGCGCCTCGACGTCGGTGACGTGGCTCATCTCCAAGCTCGGGATGCTGCCGATCATGAACTTCGCCTCCGAGGAGATCAAGCAGTCCTACCTGGCGCCGATCGCCCGCGGAGAGCGCCAGGCCAGCTACTGCCTCTCCGAAGCCGACGCGGGGTCCGATGTCGCGGCGATGCGCACCCGGGCGGTCCGTGATGGGGACGACTACGTCCTCACGGGCTCCAAGTACTGGATCACGAACGCCGGTGTCTCGGACACCTACACGGTCTTCGCCTCGACCAATCCCGAGGCTCGCGGTCGTGGGATCACTTGTTTTCTCGTCGAGAGGGACTGGCCGGGGGTCGAGTTCCCCAAGCACGAGGACAAGCTCGGCTTGCGGGCCTCCCCGACGGGGGAGGTCGTCTTCAACGAGGTGCGCGTTCCTTCGAGCCATCGGATCGGTGAGGAGGGCGAGGGGTTCAAGATCGCGATGCACACCCTCGATCGATCCCGCCCGACGATTGGCGCCCAGGCGGTCGGCATTGCCCAGGCCGCGATCGACTACGCCGGGCAGTACATGCAAGGACGGCGAGCCTTTGGTGCGCCGATTGCCGACCTGCAGGGTCTGCGCTTCATGCTGGCCGACATGGCGATCAAGACCGAAGCCGCGCGGACCCTCGTCTACCACGCCTGCGCCACAATCGACGAGGGGGATCCCGAAGGGAACCTGACCTATCTGGGTGCCGCCGCGAAGGCCTTCGCCTCGGACGTGGCGATGAACGTGACCGTCGACGCAGTCCAACTCCTGGGCGGGTACGGCTTCACCAAGGACTTCCCGGTTGAGAGGTTCATGCGCGACGCGAAGATCACCCAGATCTACGAGGGGACGAATCAGATTCAGCGCGTCGTGGTCGCGAAGCATCTCTTGGGGTAGTAGGTAGTCAGCGCCACAAGGGAATTGCGCTATCTGACGCCATTGAGTGTCCCGTCGAGCCTGGCGGATATGCGGGACAAATTAGTTGGTCGGTCGATCTGTGAGTCAGCGCTCCCAAGCTCTCGCCTTGACGCCTCGCCAGTTCGGTCAGCAGAATCCTGAAGGTTGTGGGTCTGTTCTTCGGGGGAGGGCCCCAAGAAGCACTTGAGTTGCGGAGGTGGAATCCCAAGAGCACCAAACCTGAAGCGGTTTCGGCGCACTCAGGAAGAGCCGTCAAACGTGGCGGCAACTGAGACTGCGACTTTGCCCTAGTGGGTGAGCCTCATCGGCGGGAAGATCAGAAAGTACAAGTACTGAGCAAATCACTGTCAGTTACTTCGTCGCTCTAGTCACCTTCTTGTGGTGAAGCGAAGTTTCGGTTTCTTGGGTCTAGTCGATCTAGTGATGGATCGTACCGTTCCCTATTCTGGAGTAACCATTCAGTCTTCTGCTCCGGCGTCTGAATGATGGGTGCGCCGAATCGGAAAAGTCTGACACGTCCCATTCGTGGCTTGACTGCCCGAGCATTCCATTCGTGAGATCGAGATGAGCGAGACATCATGATCGCCCAACTCAAGATCGAGATTGCTAGTACACCGATGATCAGAATGGCCATCATCATGGTCCTCCTTCCGAAAGTACTTTGGCGGAGGTTAGCGTGATCGACGACTTCAGGGCTGGTCAACACATTCCCTGATGAAGTAATTGGAGACTGGAGGCAGTGCGAAAGTGCGGTCACTGAAGGGATTATTGATAGCAGGTGTGGTTGTCCTCTTGGCCACCGTGCCTATCTCAAATGCCTGGTCCCGGTCGGTGGGAATGTCGCTCGTTGCTCAAGTGGTGCGTACGGAAGCTCCGTTTCTCGGGTTTGGTGGATTCCAGATATCGAAGGCGACGAGTGAGATTGGGGCGACCTGGAAGACTCCTCTTATATGGCGAGAGTCAAAGGCGGGCTCAGCCGCTACCTGGATCGGGGTCCAAGGTCCGCATGGAGTCTTTCTTCAAGTCGGTACCACTGAGGAGCAAGCCGCTTTTGGCGGTGACCTCTATCAGGTCTTCTGGAGCGATACCAGCCTCAATGACACGCCTCAGCCCTTGGGAGAGATTCCGGCAAGTGATGAGGTCTCAGCAGTCTTGAAGCAGCATGGTCTCTTTTGGCAAGTCATCGTTAGGGACAGAGCCGGTGCCATCCACATCAACCGACGTATTGAGTATGGCGGAGAGGTCAGGTGCAACGTCGGCGAGTGGATTCAGGAGAGTGTCAGTAGTGCTGTCACCGGAATGCCGACCATCCCGTACCCCACTATGAGTTCCCCTCGCTTCGGGAGACTGACGCTCAATGGCCAGACTCCCAAGCTGACTCTCAGCGACGGACTAGTGCTCGAAACGGCGGCGGGACAGTATCGCGTGCCGTCGCGATACCAGGGAGGAGGGTTTCGTCTTGGTGTCCCGTCGGCTGACCAGAAGGCAGTCCTTCGTGCTCAGACGATTGTCTCCGATGGCGCTGCCCCATTCGGTGAACAATTGACTCACTGGACGGAACTCACCCCGAGGGAGCGAATAGTTGCGGCCAGGGCGTATGCAAAGGCCTTGCGCAAGTCGGAGAGCGTCTTGGCGGCGGGAGTGTTGGATAGTCGCGTTCGCTCTTCTCTGGGCGCCTACCTGGCAATATCGGCAGCAGAGGTGTCCGGGTTGGATCGGTGGACGGGAAGTCTCAGCGAGGAAAGCAAGCTCGCCAAGGGTTCCTGGCTGGTCGACGAGCTTCGCCGACAAAGTGAGATGAATGTAGTGCGAGAGTTGGCGTCACTACCGCCTGTTGCCTAGTAGGGCTTGACGCTCACATCTGGGACAGGCGTGAACGAGTGGACCACACTCCGGAGGCTCGAAGACCTCTTGGCCAGGGCATCGGGCAGGCCCGTGGAGCGACTCGCCGTCGCCGCAAGATCGGGCGCACGGACTGCGACTCTCCACCAAGATCCACGAAGCACGAATGTCTGCTTGTCTCGGGGGCTCGGATTGCGGGGATCGAGGCACTGGGCGAGCAATGGTTTCTCTGAATCTAAGTCGGCCCTCGCTGCAAAGTGAATAAGTGGGGGAGCTACGGAATTCACTCATCAAATGGCTGGGAACTCTCCTCGGAGAGCATCCGGCTTGCATCGTTTGTGGTCAGTTGACCCGCGATTCACGTCATCGGGGTCCGCCATTCTTCAGCAAGGTCAACGGAATTGTTTTCTTCGTGGGATTCTCGTGCGGACGAGTTGGGACCGGTGCGCTGCGCTAGGGATGTCCCGGATCAGACCAGGGTGAGACCTCAAATGGAGCAAGGGCGTGACGACCTACTCTCAACGTGACACGAGGTCCTCTCTCAATCGATGGCGCGCGGGGATAGGACTCGGCGTCGCGATCATCGCCGCTCTGTCGTCGTGGGCTGGCGCCTCCACACCCATTCGTGCGAATGCCAGCGCCGTTTCACCCCCCGGTCTCTCGCTCGTCATTAGTGCCGGTTCCGTCGACCACAGCGAACCTTCTGGACTGGCCCCGCCAGGTTCCGACGCCTTGCCCGGCTTCGCCTTGGACTACATGAACGACTTCAACGGGAGTGCGACGCCATCGGGATGGAACGTCTACAGCGGGGTTCCAGGAGGCGACCCCGGAGGCCAGTTCGGGCCCGGTCACGTCTCGGTCACCGGGGGCATGTTGCAGCTCAGCACGTGGCCCGACCCGGCCTACGGCGGCGCCTGGGTGACGGGAGGGCTGTGCCAGTGCGGTCTCGCACGCACCTACGGCGCCTACTTCGTGCGAAGCCGGACGACGGGACCCGGTCCCACGATCGTCGAACTGCTCTGGCCGGCCAACAACCAGTGGCCCCCGGAGGTCGACTTCGCCGAGACCAACGGCTCGGTGGGGGCGATGACCGCCACCACCCACTACTCGGCCCAGAACCATATGGAGGTGCGAAAGCTCGCGCTCGACATGACCTCCTGGCACACCTTCGGCGTCATCTGGACACCCGGTCAGATCACCTACCTCGTCGACGGGAAGGTCTGGGGGAGCGTCGACAAGCCCAGCCAGGTGCCCTCGATCCCCATGACGCTCGACATCCAGCAGCAGACCTGGTGCCTCTCCGCCTGGGCCTGCCCCTCGAGCCCGCAGTCGCTCCAGGTGGACTGGGTGGCGGAGTACCGGATGACCGGGCCGCTCACGGTCACGGTCGGCCCCTTCCCCGACGGCTCGACCTCGATCGGCCAGGCCCTGGCGGGTCAGGTGGCCCAGGCCGCGGCCGACGTCGTGGTCATGGGGTGCTCCAGCGTGACCGTGCGCGGGTACTCGAACCCGACTCGACGACCCGCCCAGGCCCTCGCCTTCAGCAAGGCTCGCGCCCAGGCGGTCGCCCACACACTGGCCCGTGACCTCTCGTCATTGGGGGCGGGAGCGGTGAGCATCGCGCAGCGGGCCATGGGTTCGGCGGGACTGATCGCCTCGCCCACGAGCGCCGCGGGCCGTGCGGCGAACCGCCGCGCGGCAGCGACGACCTGCAGCCGCTAGTCCTTGGTCGACTCGGCTCGCTCGAGGAAACGCGCCGTCGCCCCCTGGAGGCGGTTGGCGGCGTAGGTGCCCACGCTCGTCAGGGCGATCACGCTCAACGCGTTGAACAGTCCGTAGAGGTCGGCGCCCCAGACCTGGCCCGAGGGGACCCCGGTGACGGCCTGGTGGTCGACGACGATCAGGCTGACGGCCGAGGCGCCGGCGGCGAGCAGGACGGCCGCGAAGGCCACCCTGGTCAGGCGGATCAGGGTGTGGAGGCGCCGGATATGGACGTGGATCATCTCGGGCGAACCGTCCTGGGAGGGCCCGGCCCACTGTCCGTAGCTGAGCCAACACACGGCCAGTTCGGCGAGGAGTAGCCCCGCCACCGGCGGACTCACCCACCGCGCCCCGAACTCGACGGCGAGCCACAGGCCCGTGTTGGGGATGGAGGTCGAGCCGACGCTGTAGAGGATGCCGCCCACCAGGCCGCCCAGGACGTCCAGTCCGACGCTGAGCAGGATCGCCAGTGAGACGAATTCGAGGAGAACCCACTTGGTGCGCGCGGTGTCGCGTCCCGACTCGTCGAGCACGACGTCGTGGGGGACGTTCCAGTTGGTCATCGCCTCGAAGCGTAGGCCAGGTTGGCGCGGTAAGGCGGGTTAGCCCTTCAGGGCCCCCTTGGGTGCCTCTCCGAGGTGGTGGGGGAGGATCGTCACCCGGCCTCGCCCATTCGTCAGTCCTCGGAGGTCGAGGCCGTAGCGAGCCAGCTCCGACTCCGGCACGTGTGCCGTCACGATCGTGACACCCGACTCGTCCTGATCGGTGCCCATCACCTTGCCCCGACGGCCAGTGAGGTCCGTGAGGACATCGCCCAGGGCGTCGGCGGGCACGTGGGCTTCGACTTGCATGATCCGTTCGAGGACGATCGTGCCCGTGCTCTCGAGCGCCGAGCGCAGAGCGAGTGACCCGGCCGTCTCGAAGGCCGCCTCCGAGGAGTCGACACTGTGGCTCTTGCCATCGTAGAGAGTCGCTCGCAGCCCAACGACCGGCATGCCGTTCGGCCCGCCCTGGGCCATCGCCCTCTCGATGCCGTTGCGCACGGCGCCGATGTACTGACGGGGCACAGAGCCGCCGACCACCTCGTCGACGAAAGCGAATCCCTCACCGGGGTCGAGGGGCTCGAAGCGAACATTGACCACCGCGTACTGGCCATGACCTCCGGTCTGCTTCTTCAACTTGCCCTCCACGTCGGAGGCCTTGGTGATCGTCTCGAAGTACACGACCGGTGGAGGCGCGGTCGCCACGTCGAGGTGGAAGCGGCGGCGAAGTCGTTCGAGGGTGACCTGCAAGTGCATCTCGCCCATGAGGTCGAGGATCAACGAGCGGGTCCTCGCCTCGAAGCGGACGCGCAGGGAGGGGTCCTCCTCGGCCAGGCGGTGGAGTGCGGACACGACCTTCTCCGCGTCCTTGTCCGACGAGGTGACCGCGACCGAGAGGGCGGGGGTGTAGGGGTGGTCGACGACCGGAGCGAGGTCTCGGCCCCTGGCGCACAGGACGTCCCCGGCCTGGGCCTCGCTCAGTCGCGCCACCACCACGTCACCGGTAACCGCTCTCTCGAGGGGGTGCACCTTGGGCCCCACCAGGTAGCCGAGGCCGTGCAGCCGCTCCTCGGAGTGCGTACGGGTGTTCATGAGGGGGGCCTCGCCCGCCACCGTCCCGGCCACGACCTCCATGACCACCATCCGGCCGACGTAGTTGTCGATGATCACTTTGAAGGCCCGCAGGATTGGCTGGGCGTCGGGGTCGCGCGCGATCTCGACCCGGTGCCCACCCTCGAGCATCGCAATCGGTCGACTCTCGGCGATCTCGTCGAGCAGGGTGATGAGTCGGTCGACGCCGATCCCCGCGAGGCTGGACGCGCAGACGAGGGGGTAGATCCGGCCCTCGACCATGAGGTGACCGAGTACCTCCTCGAGCTCATCGATCGAGGGGGCTTCCCCTTCGAGGTAGCGCTCGGTGAGCGAGTCGTCGCCCACGACGATGGCCTCGAGGAGGCTGCCACGGACCCGACGTTCGAGGTCGGCGACCTCGTCGGGCACCGGCGCGTAGCGGGCCTCACCCTTCTCGTAGAGCAGCGCCTCATCGGCGAGGAGATCAACCACTCCGCGCAGCGCGTCACCGCTCCCCAGAGGCAGTTCGAGAGGCGCCAAGGTCGGTCCCACCAGTTCCTCGAGGGCCGCAAGGGTCGATTCGAAGTCGGCGCGCTCGGCGTCGAGCTGGCTGACGACCACGACCACCGGCACCATGGCGGCGCGACAGCGCTCCCAGATCACCTCGGTGTCGGAGGAGACTCCGTGGGTCGCGCTCACGACCAGGAGCGCGACATCGGCGACGTCGAGAGCCCGCTCGAGGTCGCCCGCGAAGTCCACGATGCCCGGCGAGTCGATGAGGGTCAGCTTGTCGGGACCTACCCACACCGGGGCCATCGTCAATCCCAGCGAGGTCTGGTGCAGCCGCTCCTCGGGCTCTCGCCCGCCTAGCGCCGAACCGTCGTCGACCTTCCCGGCCCGTTCCAAGGATCCCCCGGCCACGGCCAGCGCTTCGAGGAGCGTTGTCTTGCCCGCGCCGCTTCGTCCGACGATCGCCACGGTGCGGGCTCGAGGATGGGAACGGGAGCCTTCCATGAGGTCCTCCGATCGGTCGGCGTTGGCCACAACGTAGCCCTCCCGTCGGGTCGGTGGGCCGGGACGAAAGGACCAACTGGCCAGGGACGACGCCCGATCGAGGAGGAGGGAGGGTTGGCGTCAGCGGCCATAATGGTCACCATGAACGGCTCCTCACCTCTGTTCGCGAGCGCCCGAGGAGCCCGATGAGCCTGTCACGCCACGACGCGGCTCTCCTGCGTGGCGCCCTCGCGCGCTGCGGATCCCCGGCCCTGCTCGAGGCCGTCGATGGGTTGGACCTCCGCGGCGCCAAGGTGACGCCGGTGGTGGGGATGCCCCTGCGCGCCCTCCAGCAGCGTCGCGACGCTGCAGCCTTCTGGTCGAGCGCACCCCTTCCCGCGGTGGAGGCTCTCGTGGAGCTGATGAGTCACGACACACTGGCCCAGGTCGTCGAGGCGCTGGGCGAACACGCCGATCAGCCGACCTTCGAGCAGTTGGTCGAGGGCCTCGAGGCCGTCTCCGGCCAAGGGGTGGCTGACGAGCCGATCGTCCTCGTCCTGGCCTACGCCGTGGCCGAAGGATTCGCGGCAGCACCCCACTGTCGCCGGCTGCTCGAGGAGGATCCTCGTTGGGCGGTGGCGCCGGTGGAGTCAACGGCTCCCAGCCTCGCGGGCGCGAGTGAGAGGGTGGTCGACGAGGAGGTGCGAGAACGCCGACGGGCTCGCCGTGCGGCCAAGAAGCGCCCCGCCTCGACCCCGCCGGCGCGTCACGGTCGGGCGGCGCGCGGCAGCGTGCGTCCGGTGACTCCTCCGCCGTCGAGTGCGGAGTGGGAGAGGACTCGGCGTCCTCATCCGCTGACCCCGGCCGAGGCGGCGACCGTGGACCCCAACCATCCCATGACGGGATGGGTCGTCGTCGTGGAGGTGCCCTTCAGCGCCACCGACCCCGCCCAGCCCGAGGTCCGCGCCAAGGAGCGCCCCGCCCTCGTGGTGGCGGCCTCCGACACGACCCTCCTGGTCCGTGGCCTGTTCTCCCAAGCGGCGCCGGGACGGACCCCCTTCTCGCCGTGGCGCCGACTGGGTCTCGACCACCTGTCCTTCCTCGACGGGGAGCGCGTGGCGGTCGAGGTGACGGACCTGGCCAGCCTGACCAGGGTCGGGCAGGTGAGTGACGCAGAATGGAACTCGCTGATTTAGGTCACGGCGTCGTGCGCCGCAGGCTCACTACCACGGTCGCAATCCCCGCGAGGGCGAGGAGGAGCCCCGCTCCCTGCACGCCGAGCGAGCCGGAGTGGGACTGCTGTCCGAGCAGCAGGCGTTCGTCGAGGCTCCGCACTACGCCCCAGATGATCATCGCGATCCCCGTGAGCACCCCTCGCCGGAGCTGTCGGCGTCCGAGGGCGACGAGCACCAGCCACAGCAGCCCGTCCTCCAAGCCCTGGATGAGCGGGACCGGCACGCGTTTGCCGATCTGGCCGGCGTAGCGAAGGCCGAACCACTGGGTGGTCCGATGGCCGCCTCCCGCCACCATGAACTGCGGCCCCAGGACGCGACCGAGTGCCCAGCCGGCCACGAGGGCGGGCACGAGGGCGTCGGTCACCTGCGTCAAGGGTGCCGAGGGCCAGCGACGGCGCGCCGAGACCAGTCCCACGGGGAGGGCGACGGCGATGCCTCCGAAGCTGGCGAGCCCCCCCTCCCACACTGCGGGCCAGCGAGCGAGGTCGTGGGCGTAGAGCGACCAGTTGGTGGCGATGTGGGCGGCCCGGGCTCCTACGAGCCCCGCGCCGACCGTCCACAGGGCGAAGCCGAAGAGCGGCTCGGGGTCCAGTTGGGCGGCGCTGAAGCGCCGTCGCGCGTAGAGGTAGGCGAAGTAGGCCGCGAGGGCGAGGCCCAGCCCGTAGAGGTGGAAGACGAGTGGCCCCAGGTGGATTGCGGTGGGGAGTGGTCGCACCTAGAGGCGCGGGCGACCGGCCCCGGCGAACCCGTAGCCCAAGCGGATGGGCACGACGTGGACCCGCGTGCCCGTCATCTCCGCCTCGACCATCTGCCCGTGGCCCACGTACATCGCCACGTGTTGGTCGCCGTTGTAGCCGTAGAAGAGCAGGTCGCCCGGTCGCAGTGCGAAGAGCGGCACGCGAACGGTGTCGGCGAACTGGGCCCCGGAGTAGTGGGGGAGGAAGACGCCCGCGGCGGCCCACGCGAGCATCACGAGGCCCGAGCAGTCCACTCCGGAGCGCGAAGCGCCACCCCAGACGTAGGGGACGCCGATGAAGGAGAGGGCGGCCCGCACGGCGATGTTGGCCCGCGAATTGGGTGGCGGAGCGGGAAAGCCAGCGACGGGGTGGGAGTGGTGGAGTTGGCCCGCGGAGCGAGCCGCGGCCGCGGCCTCCTGAGCGGCGATGTAGGAGGCGATCTGCCCCTTGACCTGGGAGAGAGCCTTCTGCAGGGATCGCTGGATGCTCAGTGCGTTCGAATAGGCCCGGTGGGCGGCTCCGGCGGCTTTGGAGGCAGCGCGCATCTCGCCGGCGAGAAGCGACCTCTCCTGGGTGAGGCGGATCTTGTTGTTCTTCAGCCCGGCCAGTTGGACCGAGATGTTGCCCTGGGCGACCTGGCTGTAGACGTTGGTCGCCCCAACCTGGGCGGCCGATGAGGTGAAGAGCGGGTTGTTGGAGGAGGCGGCGCCATTGGTCACGTAGGCGAAGACGACGTCGCGGCGCAGCTGGGCGTTGCCGAGGGCCACGTGGTGCTCAATCGACTTGACGATGCTCTTGGTGTCGGTGATCTCCCGCGTGATCTTCTGGAGGCGCAGGTGGGCGGCGTTGAAGCGCTCACCGAGGAGCTCCACCTTGCCGGTCATCGATTGGATCTGGCGGTACAGGGCCGCCGCGTGGGCCTTCTCGTTGCTCAAAGTGGAGGCGCCGGCGGTGCCGCCGCTCAGAGCGACGGTGCCCGAGGTGACCGCGCTGAGGGCCAACGCGGAGGCGACAAGACGCGCTCCGAGGCTCCCTCGCAGCGGCCTGGGCGTCGTGGGGCGCCAACGGCGCGCGACGTCAGTCACGGGGGCCACGTTACCGTTTCGTGGCGGCTCATCGTCCAGGCGGCTGGGTAAGATTTCCTAAAGTACCTGGTCAAGAGGGGTGACTTTTCTGATCCAACCTGTAAGTGAGTGACGGGCAACGAAGCTGCGAGGGAGGTCTCGTACTCTGTGGCCCATGTCCGAGCGCTCTCGTAACCTGCCGCGTCGATCCTGTCTGTCCACTCCGGGCTCGTCCGACCGCTTCCTCGCCAAGGCCCCCCAGGCGACAGCGGACATGACCTTCCTCGACCTCGAGGACTCGGTGGCGCCCAGCGAGAAGGTGGCTGCACGGTCCAAGGTCGTGCAGGCCATCCGGACCCAGGACTGGGGTGACCGGGTGCTGTGCGTGAGAGTGAACGCCTGGGACACCCCCTGGACCTACGGCGACGTCATCGAGGTCGTGGGTGAGGCGGGGCCGCGCCTTGACGAAGTGATGCTCCCCAAGGTCCAGTCGGCTGCCGAAGTCGTGGCGATGGACCTGCTCCTCACCCAGGTCGAGCGCAACGCCGGTCTGCCGGTGGGCCACATCGGAATTGAGGCCCAGATCGAGACCGCGCGCGGGCTGATCAACGTCGACGAGATCTGCGCCGCCTCGCCCCGACTTGAGACGATCATCTTCGGCCCGGCTGACTTCGCCGCCTCGATCGAGATGCCGGTCCTCACCGGCGGCGTCGCCATCCCCGAGTACCCGGGGGATCATTTCCACTACGTCTTCAGCCGCATCCTGATGGCCGGTCGGGCCAATGGACTCCAGGTGATCGACGGGCCCTTCTTGAAGGTCCGCGAACTGGACGAGTTGCGCCAGTTCGCCCAGCGCACCAAGGTGCTGGGCTATGACGGCAAGTGGGCGCTGACCCCGGACCAGGCCCTCGTCCTCAACGAGGTCTACTCGCCGACCCAGGAGCAGTTTGACCGTGCGTGGGCGATCTTGGACGCGTACCGCGCCGCCACGGAAGACCAGTCCACCGGTGCGGTGATGTTCGGCGACGAGATGATCGACGAGGCCAGCCGGAAGATGGCACTGAAGTTCGTTGAGCGTGGCTCGCGCGCCGGACTGGAGCGCACCCCCAGCTAACTCACGCTGGCGCCGTCACTATTGGGAAAGGGTCCCATTAAGGTGACCGCGTGGCCACTGTCACCGTCGCCGACCGCAGCCTGCGGGCCCGAGTCCGTGCCTCACTCAGTCCCAAGGAGTGGCGCACCGTCCTCTCCCTCTCGGGCGTCGTCGTGGCCCTGCACGTCATCGGTTGGTCGATGCTGTTCTTCGCCGCGGGGCACCATTTCCGCCTCTCCCAGGGCCAGACCTTGGGGGTGGGCACGGGAGTGCTCGCCTACACGCTCGGTCTGCGGCACGCATTCGACGCCGACCACATCGCCGCGATCGACAACACGACCCGCAAGTTCATGTCTGAGGGCCAGCGCCCGATGTCGGTGGGCTTCTTCTTCTCCCTGGGTCACTCGAGCGTGGTGTTCGCCCTCACGGTGCTGTTGGGACTCGGTGCGCGGGCGCTCGGCGCCCAGGTGCGCAATTCCTCCTCCTCCTTGCACCACTACGGAGGCTTGATCGGAACGATCGTCTCTGGTGGCTTTTTGTACCTCATCGCCACGCTGAATCTCGTGATTCTCGTGGGGATCGTGCGCCTGTTCCTCCAGATGCGCCAAGGTCGCTTCGACGACTCCGAGCTCGAGAAGCACCTCAACGCCCGGGGCTTCATGATGCGCTTCTTCGGCCCGGTGGCCCGTTCCATCGACCGGCCGTGGAAGATGTACCCCCTGGGCGTGCTCTTCGGCCTGGGATTTGACACCGCTACCGAGGTGGCCTTCCTCGTCCTGGCGGGCACCTCGGTGGCCGCCGGGCTGCCCTTCTGGGCGATCCTCAGCCTGCCCATCCTCTTCGCCGCCGGCATGAGCCTTCTCGACACGCTCGACGGGTCCTTCATGAACTTCGCCTACGGATGGGCCTTCTCCAAGCCGGTGCGCAAGGTGTACTACAACATCACCATCACCGGGTTGAGCGTGTTCGTCGCCTTCTACATCGGGACCCTGGAGCTGATGCAGGTCCTCGCCGGTCAGTTGCACCTGCGCGGAGGACTGTGGGGCTACGCCAGCGCCTTCAACATCAACAAGGCCGGCTTCACGATCGTGGGGATCTTCGTCGCCGTCTGGGTCGCGGCCCTGGGCTACTGGCGCCTCGGTCGGGTGGAGGAGCGCTGGGAGCGGGCCGCCCTGGCCGCCCAGGCCGCCCGCGGTGAGTCGCCCGACCTTCACTCCGCCGGGCTCACCCTGGGCCAGGTCCACCAGCCCTTCGTCATCGACGAGTAGCCGGTTCACCGAGATTTCATCTCGCGCTAACCGCGCGGTTGCCGAGAGTCCCTCCCCGGGTGGGGTTGACTCCGACTGGTCCCTTTCCTCCTGGCTAGCCTTCGGACCGGGTCGCAGGGACGCGGCCGACAGAGAACCGGAGGAGACCGACGGTGGAAGTGAAGAGGAAGTGGGGTGCGGTGCTGGCCGCGGGCGCCACGGTGGTCAGCTTGACCACGGTGAGCGTCTCGGGCCTGACCGGCACTGCCGGCGCCGCGAGCGTCAACTGGGCCAAGGTCACTCATCTGACCAAGACGGGTGCGACCTCGATGGCCGCGCTGATCAAGGCCGCGAAGAAGGAGGGCAAGCTCAACGTCATCGCCCTGCCGAACAACTGGGCGAACTACGGGACCATCATCAAGGACTTCTCGAAGAAGTACGGCATCAAGGTGAACTCCCAGAACCCTGACGGCTCGAGCGCGCAGGAGATCCAGGCGCTCCAGGTGGACAAGGGCCGCTCGACGGCTCCCGACGTGATCGACGTGGGCACCAGCTTCGCCATCACCGCGAAGCAGCAGAAGTTGCTCGCGCCCTACAAGGTCCAGACCTGGAGCGAGATCCCCGGGGCCCTGAAGGACCCGGCCGGCTACTGGTTCGACGACTACGGCGGGTACGTGGCCATCGGCTGCAACTCCACGGCCGTCACGACCTGCCCGACCTCCTTCAAGCAGATGCTGAGCGCGACCTCCTCGTCGGGCTACAAGATCGGCCTGAACGACAGCCCGCTCAACTCGGCGTCGGCTCTGGCCGGCGTGATCGCGGCGGCGGTGGGCAACGGCGGTTCGCTGAACAACATCCAGCCGGGCATCAACTACTTCGCCCAGCTGAACAAGAACGGGACCTTCGTGCCGGTGGTGGCCAACGCGACCACGGTGGAGCAGGGTGAGACCAACATCGTCATCTGGTGGGACTACCTCCAGGCGGCGGGAATCTCCCCGGCCGTCAAGGGCTGGAAGGTCTCGGTCCCGAGCGACTCGGTGGTCGGTGAGTACTACTCCCAGGCCATCAGCTCCTCGGCTCCGGACCCCGCGGCTGCGCGCCTGTGGGAGGAGTACCTCTACTCGGTGACCGGTCAGAACCTGTGGCTGCAGGGCATGGCTCGTCCGGTCGAGTTGGCCTACATGCAGGCCCACCACCAGGCGAACAAGACCTGGCTGGCCAAGCTGCCGGCCCTGCCGGCGGGCGCCAAGCCCCAGTTCCCCACCACCGCCCAGATCACCGCGGCCTCGACGGCCGTGAACGACCCGAACAACGGGTGGGCGGCGCTGGTCGGTAACGGCTGAGCCACGTGAGCAGCGCGACCTCGTCGGAGGTGTTCACCCCCGTCCCCGCCTCGGCGGGGACGGGGGTGCGCGCGCTGCGCCTGCTTCGCCGGGCTCTCGGCCCGGTTCTCGCGATGACCCCCTTCACGGCCGTCATCGCCTTCGGCCTCGGCGTGCCCGTCGTGGCCGTGGTCTATCAAGCCTTCCGTGATCCCCAGGGCCACTTCACCACGGAGAACCTCCGCCTGGTGACCGAGGGGATCTACCGAGCGGGTCTCTACAACTCGGTCAAGCTCTCCGTGATCACCTCGATCCTCCCCGGCGTCCTCGGAGTCTTTCTCGCCTACGCCATCGAGACCTCGTCCAGTCGCTGGCTGCGCCGCGTCGTGGCCACGGCCTCGGGAGTCCTCGCCAACTTCGGCGGCGTCAACCTCGCCTTCATCTTCATCGCGACCCTGGGCTCCTCCGGCGTCGCGACCCTGTGGCTCAGCCAGCTGCACGTCAACCTGGCCGGCCACTTCTCGATCTACTCCTTCAACGGGGTGGCCATCGTCTACATGTACTTCCAGCTCCCCCTGATGGTCCTCGTGATGACGCCGGCGCTCGCTGGGCTGCGACCGGCCTGGCGCGAGGCGGCTCAGAACCTCGGGGCGTCGAGCTGGCGCTACTGGCGTCACGTGGGGATCCCCGTGCTCCTGCCCAGTGTGCTCGGAGGGGTCCTGCTCCTGTTCGGCAGCGCCTTCGCCGCGTACGCCACGGCGGCGGCCCTCACCGCCGGAACCTTGGTCTTGGCGCCGATCCAGATCGGCCAGCTGCTGAACGGCAACGTCTTCTCGAGTTACGCCAACGTCGGCTACGCGATCGGTCTGTCGATGCTCCTGATCTTGACGGTGACCATGGTCCTCTATGGGCTGGTGCGAAGGAGGGCCTCGCGATGGCTGCGATGAGCACCACCCTGCTCGACTCGACCGAGAGCGCCCCCCTCCCGTCCAAGCGCCGTCGCAGCCGTGGTCGGTTGCGGTGGTGGCGCGGCGTCGTGCTGGCGCTGGCGGCCCTCTACTTCCTCATCCCGATGTACGCCGGGATGAAGTTCACGCTCCAGAACACCTCGGGCAACTTCTCCTTCTCCTCGATCACGAGCCTGCCTCAGGCCCAGGGCTTCACCAGCGCGTTGGGCCTCTCGCTGCGGCTCGCCGGCGTGACGGTGGTGCTGGCGGCCCTCGTCGTCGTGCCCACCGTCATCTACGTGCACCTGCGCCTGCCGCGGATGCGCCGAGTCCTCGAGTTCATCACCATCCTGCCGATCGTCATCCCGCCCATCGTCTTGATCCTCGGGGTCCTCAACGCCGCCCCCATCGCGGTCAAGTCGTCGGCCTACCTGCTCAGCTTCGAGTACGTGATCCTGGCCCTGCCCTTCCTCTACCGCTCCCTCGACGCCGGACTGGGCGCCCTCGACCTCAAGACCCTCATCGAGGCGGCCCGGTCCCTCGGCGCGAACTGGGTGAGCGCCGTGGTGCGGGTCATTCTGCCCAACTTGCGCGCCGCCCTGCTCTCGGGCGCCGTGCTCACCATGGCGCTCGTCCTGGGCGAGTACACGATGTCGAGCCTCGATGGCTTCACCTCGGTCCCCGTGTGGCTCGTCCAGTTCCGCGACGCGCCCAACGGCCACGAGCAGGTGGCCGCGGCGATGCTCGGCCTCATCGGGACCTGGGTCCTCTTGACGGTTATCGTCTCGCTGGACCGCAGCGGTTCGCGGCGACGCAACAAGGAGAGTCAGTGAGCGGCACCGAGGAGTCGGCCAAGTCACAGGACCACGGCGCCCCCGCGACCCAGGGCGCGCGGGTCGAGATCGTCGGGCTGGTGAGGACCTTCGGGGCGGTGCGGGCCCTCGACGGCGTCTCGTTGACCATCGAGCCCGGAGAGTTCATCGCCCTACTCGGACCCTCGGGCTGCGGCAAGACGACGGTCCTGCGAGTCCTCGCCGGCTTCGAGCACCCCGACCAGGGTCAGGTCCTCGTCGACGGGCGCGACCTGTCGGACGTGAGCGCCCAGAAGCGCGACATGGGCATGGTCTTCCAGAGCTACTCGCTGTTCCCCAACATGGACGCCCTGCACAACGTGGCCTTCGGGCTGCGCATGAAGGGGGTCCACCGAGCCGAGCGGATGGCCAAGGCGCGCGAGGTGCTCGCGCTCGTGGGGTTGACCGACCAGGCCTCCAAGTACCCGCACCAGATGTCGGGTGGCCAGCAGCAGCGCGTCGCCTTGGCGCGGGCGCTGGCCATCGAGCCTCGGGTCCTTCTGCTCGACGAGCCCCTCTCGGCGCTCGACGCCAAGGTGCGCGCTGAACTGCGCGAACAGATCCGCCAGATCCAGCAACGCCTGGCGATCACGACGGTGTTCGTCACCCACGACCAGGAGGAGGCCCTCTCTATGGCCGACCGGGTCTGCGTGATGAGCCGAGGGGCCATTGAGCAGACCGCGACGCCGGCCGAGCTGTACTCGCGCCCCACCACCGCCTTCGCCGCCCAGTTCGTCGGGGTCTCCAGCCGACTGCCGGCGACCCGTGAGGGCGGGGGAGTCGTGGTCCTGGGTCAGCCGTGCGCGGCCCGCGTCGAGGTTCCCCAGGGCGAGATCGAGGCATTGCTTCGCCCCGAGGACCTGTCGGCGCGGCCCGACCCCGCCGCCGCCCCCTTCGTGACCCACCAGTCCTTCCTGGGGGCGACGACCCGCCTGACGGTGCAGGTCGACGGCCGGCCGGTGCGCGTGGACGTGCGCTCGGACGCGGCCGACGAGTTCCAGCCGGGGACTCGCGTGTCCCTCTCGGTCGTGGCGCGCGACGTGCTCGTCGCGCCGAGCGAGGCCGTCAGCGAGCGACCCTAGGGCTGCGCCGCCTCGACCAGGCGGCGCGCCACCACCTTGACGCTCAAGGTCTCGTCCGCGCCCTCGAAGATGGACAGCACCCGGGCGTCGACGAAGTAGCGACTCACCGGGTACTCCTCGGCGTAGCCCATGCCGCCGTGGATCTGCATCGCCTCGCGGGTGACCCACTCGGCGGCGCGACAGACGTAGGCCTTGGCCATCGAGGCTTCCATCGATCCGCCGCCCTCGCCCATCTGGCGCGCGACCGCCAGGGCGAACTGACGGGCCCCTTGGATCACCGCGGCCATCTGGCCGAGCTTGACGCGGGTCAGTTCGAATTCGATGATCGGCTGGCCGAACACCCGGCGCTCACGGGCGTACTCGAGGGCCGCCTCGTAAGCAGCCTGCATGACCCCCACGGCGCGCGCGGCCGTCTGGATGCGCCCGTTCTCGAAGCCGGCCATCTGGAAGTAGAAGCCGCGCCCGAGCCCGCCCTCCCCGCCGACCAGGGCCTCGTCGGGGACGAACCAGTTGTCGAAGCTGAGCTCGTAGGAGTGCATTCCCCGGTAGCCGAGCGTGTCGATCGGCCGGCCCTCGAGGCGCCCCGGCCCGAGGGGTCCCTCACCGTGCAGCACGAAGCCCTCGCCGGCGGCCCGCTCCTTTTCGACGAGGAACAGTGAGAGGCCGCGGTGGGCCAGCGACCGGTCCGGATCGGTCCGCGCGAGCAGGACGAGGACGTCGGCTCGGGCTGCGAAGGTGCACCAGGTTTTGGTCCCTGAGAGGCTCCAACCTCCCGCGACGCGGGTGGCGGTCGTGGTGATGCCCGCGACGTCACTGCCGAAGTCCGGCTCGGTGACCGCAATGGCGGCCATGACGTCACCGGCGGCGAGGCGCGAGAGCCAGCGCTGACGCTGCTCCTCGGTCCCCCCGGCGAGCAGGGCTCGGGTCATGATCTCCGGGCGGGTAATCAGCGAGCCACCGATGCCCAGCGATCCCCAGGCCAGCTCCTCGGTGGCGACCACCATCCCGAGGTACTCGGCTGGCCCGCCGGGGGAGAAGCCCCCGTAGGACTCGGGCACTGAGAGCCCGAAGCCCCCCAACTCGGCCAGTCCGGCGATCACCTCCTCAGGGATGTCCGAGTTGCTGCGGTGCACGTGCTCAGCGAGGGGTCGGACCTGCTCGGCGGCGAAGCGGTGGAAGACCTCGGAGACCATCGTGAACTCCTCGCCGAGGTGTCTCTCGCCGGGGGTCTCGGCGAGCGCCGCCAGCACCGCGGGGTCGCGCTGGCTCTGCACGAAGGACGCGAGCGGTTCGTACCAATCAGCGCTGACGTCCCAGAGGCCCTCGCGCCCGAGGACCCGTTGGGCGAGGTCCCCTAGGGCCAGGCCGCAGAAGGCCTGGGCGAGAGCCGCCTCAGTCGGCCCGTGCGCGCCGTACTCGAGGGTCGCGCGGGCGGTGGCGAGGGCCGACGCGGCGTGGGCCACGTCGTAAGCGAGGGATTGGGCGGCGTCCGGGCCCCCGAGGTCGCCCAGTCGCGTCGCCGCGTGGTCGATCACTCCTTGGGCGTAGTCGACCGCCGCGGCGGCTCTCTCGAGATCGTCGGTCATGGCAGGACCCTACCGGCTCGGCCACCCCGCGACGGGCCCCTAAGGTGGCCGTCGTGGACGTGACTCTCCTTCTCGCCGACGCTGCTCAGGTGGCCGACGGCAAGCTCTACATCCTCGGTGGGGGCTGGTCGGTGACCGGTCCCGACCCTGTCCCCTCGGCGGTGGCCATCAAGGTGGGGGTGGACTGGCACGAATTCAACCAGACCCACCACTGGGAGCTCTTCCTCGAAGACGCCGACGGGACCCCGGTCACCATCGAGACCCCCGACGGTCCCCAGGTAATCGAGGTCCGTGGCGACTTCACGGCGAGCGCCCCGCTGGGCGCACCCGTCGGAACGCCGGTGGACGTGCCGATCGCCGTGAACTTCGGACCCTTCCCCCTCCTCGCGGGCTCGCGGTACGCGTGGCGGTTCGTCATCGACGGCGAGACCCTTCCTGGCGCCATCGCTGCTTTCACGACCCGCCCGCCCGCCGAGCTCGACGCGGCCGGGGAGGAGTCGTGACCGTCTACGAACGCCCCTTCGGGCGCTGCTTGGAGGACTTCGTCGTCGGAGACGTCTATCGGCACTGGCCGGGCAAGACGATCACCGAGGCCGACGATCACCTTTTCTGCATGATCACGATGAACCATCACCCCTTGCACACGAACGCCTGGTTCGCTGAGCATGACTCGGTCCAGGGGCGCAACGTGGTCGTGGGCAACCTGGTGTACTCCCTGGTGCTGGGGATGAGCGTGCCCGACGTGTCCGGATCGGCGATCGCGAATCTCGAGGTTGAGTCGCTGATCCATCGCCACCCCACCTTTCACGGCGACACGATCTACGCCGAGACCAAGGTCATCGCCGTGACGCCGTCGTCCAGCCGCGACGATCGTGGCGTCGTGACCGTGGAGACAAAGGGCTTCAATCAGGACGGCGTTGAGGTCTGCTTCTTCCGCCGCAAGGTGATGGTCTGGCGCCGACAGGCGCTGCCGGCGCGGCGCCGACCCTACGGTGACGACGTCTGGGAGTGATCGAGGGGCCTGGTCGAGGGCCCTGGTGGCGGCCCGACCGGCCCTGTCGCGGGACCTGCCCTGGATCGGGTGTGGCGACCCCTGGGCGATCCTGGTGGCCGAGGTGATGCTCCAGCAGACCTCCACGGCCCGCGTCGAGGGACCCTGGCGGTCCTTTCTCGGGCGCTTCCCGACGCCCGGGCGCCTCGCCGAGGCCCCCCTGGCCGACGCCCTGCGGGCGTGGAGCGGCCTCGGCTATCCGCGCCGGGTCCAGCGCCTGGCCGCTGCGGCGCGCGAGATCGTCGAGCGCTTCGCGGGGCAGGTGCCGGCCGATCCGGCGGTGCTGCGCACCCTTCCCGGAATTGGCGAGTACACCGCCTCCGCGGTCGCCAGCTTCGCCTACGGCCATCCGGTGGCCGTCCTTGACACCAACGTCGGGAGGGTCCTGGCCCGCAGCGTTGCCAACCGGCGACTGAGCCGTCCCGAGGCTCGAGACCTGGCCCGAGAGCTGCTGGGCGACGCCGACAGTGCCGCCCACAACCAGACCATGATCGACCTGGGGGCTCGTTTCTGCCGCGCGACGCCACGATGCGCGGAGTGCCCGATGTCCGCCGTCTGCGCCTTCCACCTCGAGGGAGGAGAGGACCCGGCGCCCGTCAGCGCCGCGGTGTCGAGACGCCAAGCGCCCTACGCGGGGTCGGACCGCCAGGCGCGGGGCCGAATCCTCTCGGTCCTCGCTGCCGGCCCGGCCCACCGCGATGACGTCGCTCGGCGCGCGGATGTGGAGCGGGATCGAGCGGCGAGACTTCTGGCCGACCTGGTCGCCGAGGAGCTGTGCGAGCGCCGGGAGGCGACCTTCGCGCTGAAGGGGGAGTGGTGATCGTGCGAGTCGCCGTGTTACAGATGTCGTCGGGCACCGACGTCGAGGAGAACCTCGTGGCGGCTGAGGAGTTGCTCGGCCGGGCCGCCGAGAGCGGCGCTCGCTACGCACTGACCCCCGAGTACACCACCTACTACGGCCCCGCGGCGGGCTACGCCGCGGCGGCGCAGGCGATACCGGGCCCGGCGACCGAGCGCCTCGGAGCCCTCGCTCGTCGCCTGGACATGGCGGTCCACATCGGCTCGATGCTCGAGACGGGTCCCCAAGGACGATGCTTCAACACCTCGGTCCTGCTCGACCGCAAGGGCGAGGTGGTGTCGCGCTACCGCAAGGCCCACCTGTTCGACGTGGAGGTCGCCGGCGAGGTGAGCTTCCGCGAGTCGGCGGCGATCGCGCCGGGCGACGAGCAGGTTCTCGCCGAGGTGGAGGGGCACTGTTGGGGTCTGACGATCTGCTTCGACCTGCGATTCCCTGAGCTCTATCTCTCGTTGGCCCGTCAGGGCGCCGAGGTCATCACCGCGCCCGCCGCCTTCACCGCCGCCACCGGCCAGCCCCACTGGGAGACGTTGGTGCGCGCGCGGGCGCTCGACAGTCAGACCTTCGTGCTGGCGGCCGCCCAGGCGGTGTCGCGTCCCGGTGTCGTCGCCACCTGGGGTCACGCGATGATCGTCGGTCCCTGGGGCGAGGTCGTCGCCGAGGCGCCGCGTGCGGGGGAGGCGGTGCTGGTGGCCGAGATCGACCTCGGCGAGGTGGCGCGGCGCCGGTCCCAGATCAACTTGCAACGCCTGGCCCGGCGAGACCTGCGATAGCCAGGCGGACCAGCCGGTAGGGTCACCCCCCGTGAGTCTCGACGCGGAGCGCTTCAAGGAGGTCTTGAGCCACTTCCCTTCCGGGGTCGTGGTCGTGACCGCCCAGACGGGGGACGGCCCGGTGGGCTTCACCTGTCAGACCTTCGGTTCCCTGTCCTTGGAGCCCCTGGCCGTGACCTTCGCCGCGGGCCGCGAGGGTCGCTCCTGGCCACGGATCAAGCTCGCCGGGGCGGTCGGGGTGAACGTCCTGGCCGAAGGGGACGCCGACCTGGCCCGGCGCTTCGCCACCCGCGGCATCGACAAGTTCGCCGGAGTCGACTGGACGTCGGCCCCGGCCGGGTCTCCCTGGCTGGCGGGAGCGCTGGCCCGTCTCGAGGGGCGGATCGTCTCGACGACGCCCTTTGGCGATCACGATCTCGTCATCGTCGAGATCTCCCACGCGGAGGTCGCCAGCGGGCGGCCCCTCGTCTACTACCGACGCTCCTACGGGTCTCTCGCCGAACAGGAGAGCGCTGACTAGATTCCCCTCGTGGGCGGTGAACTGCTGAGCCAGGGGTGGCCGTGGTAGTGGTACTCGTGCTCGTCGCGGTGCTCGTGGTGCTCGCCGGTGGTCTCGTGGTCCTGCGTTGGCGCAAGCTTCGACGCGACGAGAGGCGCCTCTACGAGCGGCCGCCCGACCGGCGCCTCGTCAGCCCGCCGCCGTCGCCCTACCAGCCCGCGCCCGGATTCCGGCTCCTCTCACAGGGTGAGGAGCCGTCGGTCGCCCCGCGCGGAGTGCCCGCGCGGCCCCGCCTCGACGACGGGAGCTTCGTCTTCACCGAGTCCGGCCCCATCGAGGAGATTCCCTTGCCACGCCGGCACGACGCGGCGTGGGCGCTGGCCCGCTCGGCCGACCATCGGGGCTCGGCAAGGTGGGCCGGCCGAGTGGTGGTCGTCGTCGCCCTCGTGGCGCTGGTCGTGGGCGTCGTCGGCTACGAGGTCCAACACCGGCACCATCGCGGCGCCACGACGACGACCACCACGACATCGACCACGACATCGACCACGACGACGGTGCCGCGCACGACGACCACTGCGGGCTAGGGCCGTCGAGGTCTCGCGCGGCGAGTACCTAGTCGACCCTGGCGCCGATCTCGGTGAGGATGAAGGCGAGCACCTGGGCCTCGTCGCGCCAAGCGTCGTAGCGGCCCGACGGGCCCCCGTGTCCGGCACCCATCTCGGTCTTCAAGAGCGCGAGATTCTCCGGGTTGGCATCGCGCAGGCGGGCCACCCACTTGGCCGGTTCCCAGAACCCCACCCGTGAGTCGTTGAGCCCCCCAGTGGCCAAGAGGTCCGGGTAGCGCACCGGTCCACCTCGTTCGTCGACGCTGCGCACGTTGTCGTACGGGCTGTAGGAGCGCATCGTCCGGTAGGCGGTGGAGCTCGCCTCGGGATTTCCCCACTCCTCCCACTCGCCCACGGTGAGCGGCAAGGAGGAGTCGAGCATCGTGCTCAGGCAGTCCACGAAGGGGACCTCGGCCACCACGCAGCGGAACAGTTCGGGAGCCAGGTTCATGGCGGCACCCATGAGGAGGCCGCCCGCCGAGCCCCCCCGAGCCGCCAAGTGAGCGGGGTCGGTCCACCCACCATCGACCAGAGCGCGGGCGACCGCCACGAAGTCCGAGAAGGTCGTCGGCTTCTGGGCCAGGCGGCCCATCTCGTACCAGTGCCGGCCCATCTCGCCGCCACCGCGCACGTGCGCGATCGCGAAGGCCACGCCGCGCTCGAGGAGACTGAGGCGCAAGCTGGAGAAGGTCGGGTCGATGGAGATCTCGTAGCTGCCGTAGCCGTAGAGCAGGAGAGGCATGGGCGCCAGCGGGGCCAGATCACCCTGGGGGTCGCGCTCGACCAGGTCGGCGCGCGCGACGACCGACACGGGAATCCTCACCCCATCGCTCGCGTCGACCCACAGGCGCCCGGTGGCGAAGGTGGAGGGGTCGTAGCCGCCCCTCACGATCTGCCGCTTGCGCTGGAGGACCTCACGGGAGGCGACGACCACGTCGGACACGGTCCTCGGGGTCACGAGCGAGGTGGTGACGACCCGCACCGAGGTGGCGTCGTAGGACGGGTTCGCCGCGCTGATCACGGTGGAGGGGCGATCGGGTGCCGGCACGAGCCAGGAGCGCTCGAGGGCGTCGTCCCCGAAGGGGTCCGCTGCGTCTCTGAGGGGCAGGACCCGCACGGCCGCCGCCCCGTCGTCTCGCTCGGCGACCACTAGGTGGGTGGCGAAGGCCTCCACGTCGTCGAGGCGACATCCCGGTCGCTCAGCCAGCACGGTGCGCCAGAGCTCGCCGTCCACCGGACGGGCCAGCAAGGTGAAGTCGGTCGCCCCTTCGTTGGTCACCTTGAGCCACCAGCCTCGGCCGTCGGATGCCGTGAAGTGCTCGACTCCGTACTCGATCCCGTGGCGACGGGCCTCGAGAATCTGCAGTTCGGCGGTGGGCCTCCTGGTGTCGAGGTAGCGGACCTCGGTGGTCAACGAGGAGTTGAGAACGACGAGCACGACTGCGTCGTCGCGGCTCCGCCCGCAGCTGACGGTGAAGCGGGCGTCGGTCTCCTCGTAGAGGAGCTGGTCGTCGGAGGGGGGAGTGCCGAGACGGTGACGCCAGAGCTGGAAGGGTCTCATCGACTCGTCGACCCGGGTGTAGAGGACGTGCTCCTCGTCGATCCACGCGAAGCCGTAGTAGAGGTCCTCGAGGGTCTCGGCGGGAGGCTCCTGCCCGGCGAGTGGCCGGAAGGTCAGAGAGTGGCGCTCCTCTCCCGTGTGGTCCACGCCAGCCGCGAGCCACTCGCCTGAGGGGCTGACCGCGGCCACGCCGATCGAGCAGAAGTCGTGGCCGTGCGCCTCGACGTTCTCGTCCAGCACGATCTGCTCGCCCTCGAGCCGGCCGGTCGGCTCGATGACCGGCACTCGGTCTGGGTCCTCCACCGGGGCCCGACAACTGATGGGATAGTCGAGCCCTTCGACGGTGCGCTCGTAGTACCACCACCCTCGGTCGCGAACGGGCACCGAGATGTCGGTCTCCTCGATCCTCGAGCGGATCTCCTCGTAGAGCCTCTCGGTGAGCGGGGCCTGATCGGCCGTCATCGTCACCAAGAAGTCATTCTCGGCCTCCAGATGGGCGATCACCTCGGGATCGTCTCGATCGCGCAGCCAGAAGTAGGGGTCCTCGCGGGTGTCGCCGTGGGCGACGAGGCTCGTGGGGCGGCGTGCGGGCTGAGGAGGCAGCATCCAACCACTCTGTCAGCCGCACCGCCGGGGTAGGTGCGTTACTACTATGACCGTAGGGAAATCCCGGGAGGGGCTATGGCGATCGACAACCTTGACTTCAGCCGTTACCAGCTCGGATGGTCCGACGAGCAGGTTCCCGTCTTCAAGCCCAAGAAGGGGCTCAACGAGGCGATCGTGCGCGAGATGAGCGACATCAAGGGTGAGGAGCCCTGGATGCGGGAGTTCCGCCTGAACGCGCTGGCGCGCTTCGAGCGCAAGCCGATGCAGCCCTGGTTCGCGACCCGGATGCCCGATCTCGACTTCAACGACATCTACTACTACATCAAGCCCACCGAGAGCCAGGTCGAGCGCTGGGAGGACCTGCCCGACGCGATCAAGAGCACCTACGAGAAGTTGGGCATCCCCGAGGCCGAGCGCAAGTACCTGGCCGGCGTGACGGCCCAGTACGAGAGCGAGGTGGTCTTCCACCGCAATCGCGAGGAGCTCGAGAAGCTCGGGGTGATCTTCTGCGACATGGACACCGCGGTGCGCGAGTACCCCGACCTGGTCCGGCGCTACTTCGGCACGGTGATCCCCCCCAACGACAACAAGTTCGCGGCGCTGAACTCCGCGGTGTGGAGTGGTGGCTCCTTCATCTACGTACCGCCGGGCGTGAAGGTGGACCAGCCGCTGCAGGCCTACTTCCGGATCAACACCGAGAACATGGGTCAGTTCGAGAGGACCCTGATCATCGCCGACGAGGGTTCTCAGGTCCACTACGTCGAAGGATGCTCGGCGCCGGTGTACTCGACCGACTCGCTGCACTCGGCGGTGGTCGAACTGGTGGCGTTGCCGGGCTCGCGTATCACCTACACGACGATCCAGAACTGGTCGAACAACGTCTACAACCTGGTGACCAAGCGGGCCCGCGCCGAGGCCGAGGCCCACGTGGAGTGGATCGACGGCAACATCGGGTCCCGGCTGACCATGAAGTACCCCAGCGTGTATCTCATGGGGCCCAAGGCCTCGGGCGAGGTGCTGTCGGTCGCCTACGCCGGTCCGGGCCAGGTGCAGGACGCCGGGGCCAAGATGGTCCACTGCGCCCCTGAGACCACTTCGACGATCGTCTCCAAGTCGATCTCCAAGGACGGTGGGACGACCACCTACCGCGGACTGGTGAAGGTGGACGAGGGGGCCACGGGTGCCAAGAGTTTCGTGCGCTGTGACGCCCTCCTGCTCGACGAGGTCTCGACCTCGGAGACCAAGCCCTACATGGAGGTCGGGGAGCGCGACGCCTCGATCGGCCACGAGGCGACGGTGTCGAAGATCGGCGACGACCAGCTCTTCTACCTCATGAGCCGGGGACTCAGTGAGTCCCAGGCGATGGGGATGATCGTCAATGGGTTCATCGAGCCGGTGACCCGGACGCTGCCCATGGAGTACGCGGTCGAGTGGAGCAGACTGATCGAGCTGCAGATGGAGGGCTCGATCGGCTGAGGTCTCTGGACCGGTCGGTGGGGCGGTGGGAGACTAGGCCCGTGGCCATGCGTGAGGAGTGCAAGCACTTCCAAAGTCGGACCTACACCTCAGGGGAGGTCGCGCGATTCTGCGTCCTGGGTAACGCGCCCGACCAGCCGTGGTCCTGTCCGAGCGATTGCGTGACCTACGAGCGTCGCCTAGCGGACGTGGGCTGGGTGCACGGCTCGCTCGTCCAGCCCCCGGTCGAGTCGCCGCCCCCCGAGGAGGTCGACCCCGAGGCCCGTCGCGAGGTGCTGGCCGCGGCCAGCGAGATCGTCGACGCCGTGGCCCCGGGGATGGTCGAGGAGCGACGCCGTGAAATCGCCGAACGCGAGAGGCGGGACCGGCGCGGCTGGCGCTTCTGGCGCCGCTAGTCCTACTGGCCGGTGAAGACCGGCGGACGCTTCTCCATGAAGGCGGCGTAGGCCTCGCGCAGGTCGTGGCTGTCGAGATACATCACGTTCCACCGGGCCACGAAGTCGAGACCCTCGTCGACGGTGCGCCCGTCGTTGGCCCTCAGCACGGCCTTCGTCCCGCGCACGGCCAACGGTGAGTTCGCCGCGATCCGGCGCGCGATGTCGACGGCCGCCGGGTAGACCTCGGAGGGATCGGCGACGACCCGGTTGACGAGGCCCATGGCGACGGCCCGTTCGGCGCCGATGTCCTCGCCGGTGAGGGCCATCTCACTGGCTGCTCCCACACCCACGATGCGCGGCAGTCGCTGGAGGGTCCCGAGATCGGCCACGATGGCCATCTTGATCTCGCGCACCGAGAAGATCGCCTCGGCGCTCGCCACCCGCACGTCACAGGCGCAGATGAGGTCGAGCCCCCCACCGAGGCAGTAGCCCTGGACGGCGGCCACCACAGGCACCTCAAGTTCGGCCAGCGAGGTGATGGTCGCCTGCATCTGTCGCACGGCGCGGTAGCCGCGCTCGGAGACCGCGGCGCGGGACCTCTCGCCCACCTGGTACTCCGGCCCGACGAGGGTCATCTCCTTGAGGTCGAGTCCCACGGTGAAGTGCTCCCCGCGCGCGGCGAGGATGAGCGCTCGAATGCTTCGGTCGCCAGCCACGGCGGCGGTGGCGCGTGGCAGGTCCTCCCAGAAGGCCCGCCCCAGGGCGTTGCGGCGGTCGGCGCGATCGAGCCAGAGGGTGGCGACGCCGTCGTCGACCTCCAGGGACAAGACGTCGGATGAGAATGTCATGGGACCTCCTCGCGCCACACTACGCAACCCGGAGGAGGGGCTGGAGGGGACCACTACACTGCCAAGGCCCCTCTATGGAGACCTTCACCGCCGCCGCAGCCCGCCTGGTCGCCGAGGGGTCGGAGGGAGACGTTCGCTCCCGGGCCTGGCAACGGTTCCTCGCCGAGGGTCTGCCCACGACGAGTGACGAGGTGTGGCGGTACGCCCCGCTGTCCGATCTCGATCTCGACCACTACGCACCCGCCTCGGGGAACCCGGGGAGAACGAGCGCTCTCGGTGAGTCGCTGGCCCTGGCCAGCGCCGTCGTCGTCGACGTCGTCGACGGGCGTCTGGAGAGCGCGGGCGAGTGCGAGGGACTTCGGATCGTCACCGACGTCCGAGGACTCGAGGGGGTTGACGATGAGGTGGAGTCGCTGAGTGGCGACGCCTTCTCCCTCCTCAACCTGTCCCTGTCGCCGAGCACGGTCTGTCTCGAGGTCGCTGCGGGCGTCACCCTGAGCGGGCTCGTTCTCGTGAGGCTCCGCTCAGAGTCCCCGGCGACCTTCCCACGTCTTCGAATCACGATGGGCGAGAGGTCGCGTGCCCGGGTCCTCGAGCTGCACGAGGGCGCCGCCCAGGGACTCGTCGCGCCGCTGGCGCAGTACGTGGTGGGGGAGGGGGCTGACCTGGAGCTCACCGTCCTGCAGAGCTACGAGTTGAGCGCGTGGCACGTGGCTCGAACGATCGCCCGGGTCGAGCGAGACGGAGTCCTTCGCCAGTCGGTGATCGGACTCGGCGGGCACTACGACCGCTCTCGCAACGACGCCGTACTGGCCGGCGCCGGCTCGAGCAACCTTCTGCGCACGACCTTCCTCGGTGTGGACGACCAGGTTCACGACTTCCGCAGCCACCAACTCCACCTGGGGAGCCGCACCCGCGCGACTCTGCTGTCCAAGGGGGCGGTGGGAGGCTCCTCTCGCTCGGTCTACACCGGCCTGATCGAGATCGAGAAGGGCGCCAAGCGCACCGATGCCCGCCAGACTAATCACAACTTGCTGCTCTCCCCGAAGGCTCACGCGGACTCGGTGCCGAACCTCGACATCCGTGAGAATGACGTCGCCTGCGCTCACGCGTCGAGCGTCGGTCCGCTCGACGAGATGCAGCGTTGGTATCTCGAGTCTCGCGGGGTCGCTCGCCCCGAGGCGGAGCGCCTGATGATCCAGGGGTTCTTCAACGAGATGCTCGAGGACCTGCCCGACGCCCTGGTCCGGGCGGTGGAGTCGGAGGTCGGCGAGCGACTCTCGAGGATGACGCGATGACCATCGACCTCGGTCCGCTGGAGGAGTTCGTGCCGGGTGCCGCCCGACAGGTGCGCGTCGAGGGCCGGGTCCTGGTGCTGGTCCGCCTCGACGAGGCGGTCTACGTCCTGGACGACCGGTGCAGCCATGAGGACTTCTCCTTGGCCGAGGGCTACGTCGACGCCGCGGCCTGTGAGATCGAGTGTGCCCGACACGGGGCGATGTTCTCGCTCAAGGACGGCTCGCCCCAGTCCCTCCCGGCCACCCGGCCGGTGGCGCACTACGAGGCAAGGGTCCGCGACGGGCGGGTGGAGGTGGAGCTCCCGTGAGTCGCTTCGTCGTCGAGGGCCTGCGGGTCGAGGTAGCTGGTCGCGAGGTGGTCCGCGGGCTCGACTTGGAGATGTCCGGTGGTGAGGTCCACGTCATCATGGGACCCAACGGTTCGGGGAAGTCGACGATGGCCCACGCCCTCGCCGGTCACCCCGGCTACCGGGTAGTCGGCGGCAGCGCGACAATCGACGGCGTCGAGCTCCTCGACCTCGCCCCGGCTGACCGGGCCCGCGCCGGACTGTTCCTGGCTCTCCAGCACCCGCTCGAGGTTCCCGGCGTCCGCCCCCTCGACATGCTGCTGGCCGCGGGAGCTCAGTCCACTGGGCTGCGTGAGAGGGTGGCCGTTGAGGCTGAGCGAGTCGGGCTGCGCGCCGACCTGTTGGAGCGATTCGTGAACGTGGACCTTTCGGGGGGCGAGCGGAAGCGGGCCGAGGTCGTCCAACTCGGCGTGCTCCAGCGGCCCTTCTGCCTGCTCGACGAGGTGGATTCAGGACTCGACGTGGACGCCTTGGGGGCCGTCGCCCGGCGCCTCGAGGCCGCCACCGCGGAGTGGGGCTGCGGAGTGCTGGCGATCACTCACTTCCGCCGACTCCTGAGCCAACTTCAGCCCGACGTGATCCACGTCATGAGTGAGGGGCGCATCGTGGCGCGAGGTGGTCCGGAGCTCGCCGAGCGCCTGGAACGCGAGGGATACGAGCCCTTTCGGGACCGGTCGGCCTGACCCGGGTCAGCCGTAACACGAAGGTAAAATCTGAGGATGCCCGACCGACCCCGGAACCTCTCTCGCGGTGTGCCCGACGAGGGGGACGGACGCCGGAGGGCGCTCGCCAACGAGCAGCGGCTCCTGGCCCTCGGTGACGCCGTCGACCAGCGCACTGGCGCCTCTCGGCACCGCCGCCAGCACCTCGAGAAGCCGCGTCGCCGGCGGGGCCGTATCGCCGCGATCTCCGCGGTCGTCGTCGTCGTGCTGATCGCTGGCGTGATCGGCGGCGGCTACCTCTACGCGCGCTATCGATTCGACAAGATCCCCAAGGTGCACGTGGCCGGCCTGAAGTACACCGTGCCCGGCAAGCCCTTCAACATCCTCTCGATCGGTTCGGACTCGCGAGTGGGGCTCTCGGGCAAGGTGGCCCAGGAGACCGGCGCCTCGACGGGCGTGGCCGGCCAGCGCAGCGACGTCGTCAAGATCATCCATGTCGACCCCACCAACCAGACGATCACGATGCTGTCCATCCCGCGCGACACGGTGGTCACCCTGCTCGCCAACACCAACCTCTACGGACGCTTCAACCGGATCAACGTCAACTACGGCAACGGACCGGCCCTGCTGGCCCAGACCATCACGGCCAACTTCGGCATCCCGATCAACCACGTGATCCAGGTCAGCTTCGGCGGACTGATCAACGCCGCCGAGGCCATCGGCGGGGTCTACCTGGACTTCCCGTATGCCTCGCGTGACGTCGAGTCGGGACTGGTCGTCGGGCACCCGGGCTGTCACCTGATCAACGGATTCCAGGCCCTGGCCGTGGCGCGCAGCCGTCACTTCCTGTACTCGCCCTCGAACCGCCCCTGGCCCCACGACGGTGCGGCTCTCTACAACAATGGTGACCTCCCCACCCTGTACAACGACGGGTGGGTCCTCGACCCGACGTCGGACTACGGCCGGATCGATCGCCAGAACGCCTTCCTGCGCGCGATGTTCGACCGGGTGAAGAGCCAGCTCGGCAACCCGGTGGCGATCAACAGCTTCCTCGCGAACCTGCCTCAGGGCGTGACGATCGACTCGAACTTCACCTTCTCGGAGATGATCGGCCTCGCGCTCAAGTTCCACAGCTTCAACATGAACTCGATGCGCACCTACACCCTGCCGACCTACTCGGGGATGCTCGGGGCGGCCGACGTCCTCTACGTCCAAGAGCCCCAGACCCAGCAACTGCTGACCCAGATCTTCGGGACCTCGCTCCTTCGCCCGACCAACCCCCCGCCCACGCCCAGTGGCGCGACGCCCATGCCGCCGGTGATCCCGGTGACCACGACGACGGCGCCGGCGACGACCACGTCGCACGGCGGCTCGGGCAAGAAGTCGACCACGACGACGGCCCCGGTGACCACCACCACGGTGAGGGCCTACCCGTGGGACCCGGTGCCCTGCACGCCCCACTGATCAGGCGGGCGAGGCCTCCTCGAGCGCCTGAGCGAGCGTGTTCCAGGCCAGCGTCGCGCACTTGATGCGCACCGGGAACTTGACGACGCCCTGGAGCGCGGCGAGTTCACCGAGGCGCCGGAGGTTGTGGGGCTCCTCGGCCACACCGCCCTCGAGGGCGGCCTCGTGGAGGGTCATGAGTCGCTTGAAGTCGCCGAGGCGGTCCCGAGCCTCCTCGACGCTGTGACCCTTGACGGCCACGCCCATCAGCGAGGCCGACGCCTGGAAGATCGAGCAGCCCTGCCCGGTCATCTTGAGGTCGACGACCTGCCCGTCGCGCACCTCGAGGAAGAGCACGATCTCGTCGCCGCACAACGGGTTGAACCCCTCGACCCGCACGGCGGGGGGAGCGGGCAGCTCCCCGCGGTTTCGAGGATTGCGGTAGTGGTCGAGGATGATCTCGCGGTAGAGGTCGTCGAGCGCGGACATGATCAGGCGAACAGGGAGACGGCGTGGTCGAGCGCCCCGATGAGGGCGTCCACGTCGGAGGGCAGGGAGTAAGGGCCGAAGGAGGCCCGGGCGGTCGCGGCCAGCCCGAAGCGGCGCATCAAGGGCTTGGCGCAGTGGTGACCGGGACGGACGCAGACGCCGTGCTGGTCGAGGACCTGGGCCACGTCGTGGGGGTGGACTCCCTCGACATCGAGGGAGATGACGCCACCGCGCTCGCGGGTCTCGCCCGGGCCGATGATGCGCACCCGCTCGCCGAAGCGATCCTTCAGGCCGCTCAGGGCGAGTGTCGTGAGCCGCTCCTCGTGGCGGGCGACGGCCTCCATGGAGAGGCCCTCCAGGTAGCGCACCGCCGCCGTGAGACCCGCGGCCTCGGCGATGGGTGGGGTCCCCGCCTCGAAGCGGGTGGGCCCCGAGGCGGGGGTGAAGCCGTCGGTGCGCACGTCGGCGATCATCCCGCCCCCTCCCAGGAAGGGCGGCATCGCTTCCAGCAGGTCGGCCCGGGCCCAGAGGATCCCGAGTCCCGTGGGGCCGAGCATCTTGTGGGCCGAGAACGCTAGGAAGTCGGCGCCGAGGCTGGCGACGTCGGTCGGGCGGTGGGCGACCTGCTGGGCCGCGTCCACCATCACGAGGGCGCCTCGCTGGTGGGCGGCGTCGGCTACCTGGCGCACCGGGTTCACCGTTCCAAGGACGTTGGACATCGCGGTGAGCGAGACGAGGCGGACTCCCTCGAGAGCCTCGTCCAGCCGACTGAGGTCGAGCCGGAACCCGTCGTCCACCGGCAGGAAGCGGACCTCGATGCCGAGGCGCTCACGCAACTGGAACCACGGAACGATGTTGGCGTGATGCTCCATCTCCGTGACCAGCACGACATCGCCCTCGCTCAGGACCGAGCCGCCCCAGGACTGGGCGACGAGGTTGAAGGACTCGGTGGTGTTCTTGGTGAAGACGATCTCCTGCTCGCCGCCCGGAGCCCCGATGAAGCGCGCGACGGCCGCTCGGGCGCCCTCGTACTCCGCGGTCGACTCCTCGGCTGTCTGGTAGACGCCCCGGTGGACGTTGGCGTGGCGAAGCTCGTAGTGGCGGCTCATCGCCTCGATCACCGGTCGTGGCGGCAGCGAGGAGGAGGCCGAGTCGAGGTAGACCAGCGGACCGCCGTGGACCAGGCGGGCCATGCCGGGCGTGTCCTGACGAACGCGCGCGGCGTCGAAACTGCTCACGTCATCGCCCGGAAGGCGTCGTAGCCCTCGGACTCGATAGCCGACGCCACCTCGGGGCCGCCCGAGGCGACGACCCGCCCGTCGACCAGGACGTGGACCGCGTCGGGCACGATCTCTTCGAGCAGCTTGTGGTAGTGGGTGACCAGCAGAGTGGCCATCTCAGGGTTGTGCTCACGCACCGTGTGCACGCCGCGCGCCACCACCCTCAGCGCGTCGATGTCGAGTCCCGAGTCGGTCTCGTCGAGCAGGGCCACCACGGGGGTGAGCAGGGCCATCTGGAGGACCTCGTTGCGCTTGCGCTCCCCGCCGGAGAAACCCTCATTCAAGTGGCGTTCGGCGAAGGCCGGGTCCATTCCGAGGCGGTCCATCCATTCGGCCAGGTCGAGGCGGACCTCCAGCACCGACAGCTCCTCGAGCTGGCGGCGGGCGGCGATGGCCTGGCGGAGGAACTGGATCACCGAGACCCCGGGAATCGCCTCGGGGTACTGGAAGGCGAGGAACAGTCCGGCCCGGGCCCGCTGGTCGGGGCCCCAGGTGGCGATGTCCTCGCCGTGAAAGAGGATGCGTCCCGCGGTGACGCGATAGCCCGGATTGCCCATGATGACGTGGGCCAACGTCGACTTGCCCGCCCCGTTGGGACCCATGAGGGCGTGGACCTCGCCGGGTCGCAGCACCAGGTCGAGCCCGCGCAGGATGGGGACACCGTCAGCTTCGGCGTGGAGTCCCTCGAGGGTCAGGACCGGCTCAGACACGCGCAGCAGCCTACCGGTCGGGTCGGTTCACCAACCCCGCTCGACCCACTCGTCGAGGTGGGGCGACTCCGCTCCGACGGTGGTGGGGGCGCCGTGGCCCGGCCAGACGAGGGTGGCGGGGTCGAAGCGGCGAAAGAGCCTCTCCTCGATCGAGGAGATGATGGTGGGGAAGTCGCCGCCGTCAAAGTGGGTCGCTCCGGGGCCTCCGGGGAAGAGGGTGTCGCCACTGAAGAGGAGGGGCGCGCCCTCGAGGGCGAAGCAAATCGATCCGGGGGTGTGGCCGGGGGTGTGGATCGTGCGAATCCTCAGGTGACCGACCGTGATCGCCGAGTCGTCCTCGAGGAGCCGGTCGTAGCCGCTGAGCAGGTGGGCGTCCTCGGGGCGGACCCAGACCTCGAGGCCCGCCTCGCGCGCCGCGCCGACGGCGCCGATGTGGTCCCAATGCCCGTGCGTCTCCAGGACGCGGGTCACCCCAAGACCGGTCGCCAGGGGAATCAGGCGCTCGTGCTCACCCGCGGCGTCGATGAGGGCGGCCTCACCGGACCGGCGGCACCGCACGAAGTAGACGTTGTTGTCCAAGTCCCCCACGACCAGGCGGTGGACCTCGGCCGCCGCGTCGGACCAGACCTCCTGCACCCCTGACATGGGGCCAGCCTGTCACGGCCGGCACCCTCGGCGGGGGCGACGGGGTTGAGTAATCTCGCGCTGGGGCGGTCTACCCGCCGGTAGGGAGCGAGCGAGATGAACTTTGGCTTCACCGAAGAGCAGGACGAGCTGCGCAATATGGTCCGTCGTTTCCTCGACGAGAAGTCACCCGAGACCGAGGTCCGGCGCCTGATGGCCACCGAGGAGGGATACGACCCGGCCGTGTGGGCGCAGATGGCCGACGAGCTGGCCCTCCAGGGCCTGGGCATCCCCGAGCGCTTCGGTGGTCAGGGCTTCGGGCCCGTGGAGCTCTACGTGGTCTTCGAGGAGATGGGGGCCTCCCTTCTGTGCGCCCCTTACTTCTCCACGGTCGCTCTCGCGGCCAATGCCCTGATGCAGGTGGGGACCGAGTCCGATCAGGCGGCCCACCTGCCCGGCATCGCGTCAGGGGCGACGGTCGCCACGCTCGCGCTGACTGACGACGCGGGGGGCTGGGACCTCGAGCAGACCTCCACGACGGCCTCGCCGGCCGGCGACGGATGGGTGCTCTCGGGCGTGCGCAGCTACGTGACCGACGGCTTGACGGCTGGGCTCATCCTGGTTCCGGCCATGACGGCCGCCGGCCTTTCGCTCTTCGCGGTGTCCGGCGACGCCCCGGGGCTCACGCGTGAGGGACTGCCCACGATGGACCAGACCCGCAAGCAGGCGCGCCTCACGTTGAGCGACACCCCCGGCACGCTGGTCGGGGCGGACGGCCAGGCGCTGGCCGGGCTGACGACCACGGTGCAGATGGCCGCCGCGATGCTGGCGGCCGAGCAGGTGGGTGGGGCTCAGCGAGTGCTCGACAACGCCGTGGAGTACGCGAAGAACCGCATCCAGTTCGGCCGGCCCATCGGGTCCTTCCAGGCGATCAAGCACAAGTGCGCCGACATGCTGCTCGACGTCGAGTCGGCGAAGTCGGCGGCGTACTACGCGGCCTGGGCCGCCCAGGAGCTAAACGAGGAGCTGCCGATCGCCGCCAGCCTGGCCAAGTCCTTCTGCTCGGAGGCCTACTTCCACTGCGCGGCGGAGAACATCCAGATCCACGGCGGCATCGGGTTCACCTGGGAGCACCACGCCCACCTGTACTTCAAGAGGGCCAAGAGCTCGGAGCTCCTCCTGGGCGACCCGGCCTATCACCGCGAGCTGCTCGCCGAGCGTCTGGGGATCTAGCCGCGGTGCTGGCCCATGAGCAGTTGGTCAGCGGGCGGAGCCTGCTCGATCTGCGTCTAGCCACCTCCGCCCACCGGCCCGGCGGCGGTCACGCCCTGATTCTGGTGCACGGCCTGCCGCGAGCGATGGGGATGGGACGTCAGGCCGCCGGGCTCCTCCCAGAGCTGGCCGAGCACCTGGCCAATGAGTCGGGCTGGCTCGTCGCCACGGGGACGCTGTCGGGAGTCGGGACCTCCACCGGGACCTTCTCGGCGAGTCAGTGGCTCCAGGACCTGGGCGCGATCGTCGAGCGGGTGTCCGAGACCGGGCGTCAGGTCTCGTTGGCCGCCTTCGGCTTCGGCGGAGTGATCGCCCTGGCCACGGCGGCCCGCGACGAGCGAGTGCGGGGGGTGGCGACCTTCGCCGCCCCGGCCCACCTCGCGCCGTGGTGCGGGACGGCCGAGGAGTTCCGTCGTGACATCGCGGTCGCGGGGGTCGTGGGCGACGAGGGAGAGCTCCTCGCCGCGCCGGCGCTACGTCGCGACGTCATGACCGTCGACCCGATTCGGGCCATTCGCAAGGTCCCGCCCCGGCGACTCCTCGTCGGCCACGGCGCCGAGGACCAGGAGGTGCCGCCGAGCGACGCCAGGGACCTCGTGGCCGCGGCCGACGGCCGGGCGGAGCTGCGGATCATCCAAGGAGCCGGCCATCAACTGCGCGCCGACCCGCGCATGGTCGCCACCCTCCTCGGGTGGCTCGACCGGCACCGCTGACTAGCCGAGAGCGTCGTAGAGCGCGCGCGAGATGCGACGGGCCTCGCGCTCGGGATCGCTCGCCTCGGTGAGCGCGCGGACCACGACGAAGCGGCGCAGGCCGGCGCTGACCAGTGAGCCGATGTTGTCGGCGGTGACGCCGCCGGTGACGAAGACGGGGCGGTCGCTCGCCCGCTCGCAGGCCACGGCGTAGTCGAGTCCGGTCCCTGGGCGCCCCGGCTTGGTGGGAGTGGGGTTGATCGGTCCGGCGGAGAGGTAGGTCGCCGCCTGAGCGAGGCCGGCGGCGAACTCCTCGGGGGCGTGAGTCGACAGGCCCACGATGGCCCGTTCACCCAGCACCTCGCGGCAGTGCGCGACGCTGACGTCGTCTTGGCCGACGTGGACGCCGTCGGCACCCCACTCTCGCGCGAGCTCGGGGGAGTCGTTGACGATGAAGGGGACGCCGGCGTCGCGGCAGATCGCGGCCATGTCCCGAGCGAGAGGGGCGAGCGTCTCGAGTGGGCGATCCTTCTCGCGCAGCTGCACCACGTCGACGCCCCCGCGCAGGGCGCTCGCGAGGAAGCCCGCCATGTCCTCGCGCCAGCCCACGCACAGGTAGAGGCGGCGGTTCCCCAGATCAGGCACGATCGCCAGCCTAAGGCCGTCGCCGGCGCCGGCCGACGGGCAGAATGGTGCGGTGCAGATACCCGCCAAGGCCGAGTACGCGATCCGGGCCCTCCTCACGCTGGCCGCCGCCGATCACTCGGTGAGCGCCGAGCACCTCGCCCAGGAGCAGGACCTGCCGGCCAAGTTCCTCGGCGCGATCCTCTCGGACCTCCGTCGTGGAGGGCTGGTCTCCTCACAGCGCGGTCCCGACGGAGGCTTCCGCCTCGCGAAGGACCCCGACACGATCATGATCGCCGACATCCTGCGGGTCGTCTCGGGCCCGATGGCGGGCGTGCGCGGGCTTCGGCCGGAGAGTCTGCACTACGAGGGTGAGGCCACCCACCTGACTGACGTGTGGGTGGCGGTGCGCGGAGCCCTGCGCGAGGTCCTCGAGCACGTGACCTTGGGCCAGGTGCTGCGTGGGGATTTGCCCGAGCCGGTGGCGCGCTTCACGCGCGACCCCGACGCCTGGGTGACGCGCAAGATATGAAAAGAATTCACACCGATGGCGCCTGCCGCGGGAACCCCGGACCGGGGGGTTGGGCGTGGGCGGCGGGACCCGACGACTACGACAGCGGCGCCGAGGCTCATACGACCAACCAGCGCATGGAGGTCCGCGCGGTCATCGAGGCGCTCAAGGCCTACCCCGAGGGTGAGCTCGAGATCGTGAGTGACTCGACCTACGTGGTCAAGTGCTTCCAGGACCGATGGCACTTGGGCTGGCGGCGCCGGGGGTGGCGCAACTCCCAGGGCCAGCCCGTCGCCAACCGCGACCTCTGGGAGGAGCTGCTGGCGCTGACCGTCGACGTCGAGAGGCCGGTGAGCTTCCGGTGGGTCAAGGGGCACTCTGGAGACGCCATGAACGACCTGGTCGACGCGCTGGCCACCGCCGCCGCGGACCGCCAGCGCGGCAGTCGCGCTCCCGCGCCGTAGGGCGGGGGAGTGAACATTAGGATTCCCTGTGCTCACTGACCCCAAGCGAAGGGAACGGCCGTGGCGGACGAGGTGCCCCAGTACGACGTAATCGTCATCGGAGGGGGCCCGGGTGGCTACGCCGCCGCCCTCTACGGGGCGGCCGCGGGGCTCTCCGTGGCCCTCGTGGAGCGGGACAAGGTCGGAGGGACCTGTCTGCACCGTGGCTGCGTGCCGGCCAAGGAGTTCCTCGAGACGGCCCACGTCGCGCGCACCCTGGCTCACGCACCGGACTTCGGGTTCACCCCGAAGAGCGTGGCGGTGGACTTCGCGGTCAGCCAGTCTCGCAAGAACGACGTCGTCGATCGCCTGCACAAAGGCCTCTCGGGGCTCTTGAAGGGCCGCAAGGTCACGATCTACGAGGGGACTGGCCGCCTCGAGGCCGACCTGTCGGTCAGCGTCCTCGATGGCGCCGACGCGGGCGTCGTGGCCCGTGCGACCAACGTCGTGCTGGCGGCGGGTTCGGTCCCGCGCACGCTGCCGGGATTCGAGGTCGACGGCAAGGTCGTCGTGACCTCCGACGAGTTCCTCGACCTGACCGCGCTGCCCAAGAGCGCCGCGGTGGTGGGTGGTGGGGCCATCGGCTGTGAATTCGCCTCACTGCTCGCAGACATGGGCACCCAGGTGACGATCCTGGAGGCCCTGCCCTCGATCCTGGCGGGCTGTGACGCCGAGGTGGTGTCGGTCGTCCAGCGGGCCTTCAAGAAGCGCGGCATCGAGGTGCGCGCGGGCGTGGGCGTCAGTGGGCACACGCCGAAGAAGGGTGGCACGACCGTCCACCTCGAAGGTGGCGACGACCTGGCGGTGGACATGGTCGTCATGTCGGTCGGGCGCCGTCCGCGCACCGAGGGCCTACTCGCCGAGGGCACTGGGGTGGTGGTCGACGAGCGGGGCTTCGTCGCGGCCGACCGCTACCAGCGCACCGCCAATCCCCACGTTTACGCGGTGGGCGACGTCGTGGCCGGCACTCCCCAGTTGGCCCACGTCGGCTTCGCCGAGGCGATCGTCGCCATCAAGACGATCCTGGGCGAGCCGGTGGTGCCGGTCGACTACGACCGAGTGCCCTGGGCGATCTACTCGAACCCTGAGGTGGCCTTCTGTGGCCTGACCGAGGCGGCGGCCAAGGAGCGCGGTTACGAGGTCGTGGTGAAGAAGGACCCCTTCGGAGGCAACAGCCGGGCCCAGATCATCGGCGAGACCGACGGCGTGGTCAAGATCATCGCCGAGAAGCGTCCCGACGGCACCGCCGGCCAGCTGCTCGGTGTCCACATGGCCGGGCCGTGGGTGACCGAGCAGCTTGGCGCGGGCTACTTCGCCGTCAACTGGGAGGCGACGGCCGAGGAGGCCGCCGCCCTCATCCAGCCCCACCCGTCGCTCTCGGAGACCTTCGGAGAGACGTTGCTGGCGCTGGCTGGACGGGGTCTGCACGTTGGTTGACGTCACGCTTCCCTCGCTGGGTGAGTCGGTCACCGAGGGGATCATCACCCGCTGGTTCAAGCGGGTGGGCGAAGCGGTCGAGCGCGACGAGCCGCTGTTCGAGGTGTCGACCGACAAGGTCGACTCCGAGATGCCCTCCCCGGCCGCCGGGGTGCTGACGACGATCCTGGCCGAAGAGGGGGACACCGTCGAGACGGGGGCCCGCGTCGCGGTCATCGATCCCGATGGGACGGCCAGTGAGTCCGCGCCCGCCTCCGGCGGAGAGTCGACGGCGCCCGCGCCGCCTCGTCAGTCGACGGTCCGACCCGAGGCCGAAGGAGCGCCGTCGGGCGTGCTGCTGTCGCCCGTGGTACGCCGGATCCTGGCCGACGGGGGCGTGGAGCCCCAGACCGTGCGGGGAAGCGGGCCGGGAGGCACCATCACGCGCCGCGACGCGGAACGGGCGGTCGCCCTCGGGCCCACCGAGGACGTCCTCGTGCCCTTCTCTGCGGGCCTGCGGCGCATGGGCCAGCACATGGCCGCCTCGGCGCTCGGCGTGCCCCAGGGATTCGTGGCCATCGAGATCGACGCCGAGAAGGTGGGCGAGCTCGAGGAGCGTGGCCGGCTGGGCGCCGATGGCGTCACCGTGACCGACGAGGCGCTAGTGGCGTGGGCGTGCGTGCGCGCCCTCGGGCAGTTCGACCGCTTCAACGCCTCCTTCAGCGACGAGGGGCTGGTGGTGCACCGCACCATCGGACTGGGGGTCACGAGGACCCTCGACGCGGGCGGGATGCTGGTGCCGGTCGTGCACGCGGCGGCGGGCCTGACCCTCGGCGCGCTCGCCCGGCGACTCGCGGGACTGGACGAGCGGCTCGCCTCTCGGCGCCTCAACGCCGATGACCTGATGGGGGGCAGCTTCACCGTCGTTCGCTCCCCGAGCGAGCACGCGCTCGTCAGCCAGCCCATCATCGTCCAGCCCCAGGTGGCGACACTGTCGATGGGCGCGGTGCGCCGGGTCGCGGTGCCGGCCGGTCACGGCGATCCTGCCCCTTTCGTCACGGGACTGCGCGTGGTGCTCGGTCTGGCCTTCGACCACCGGGTCTTCGAGGCCCGCGAGGCGGCCGCCTTCTTAGAGCGGGTGGGTGAGATCCTCCAGGGGATCGACTTCGAGAGTGAGCTATGACGCTGCGCCGGCGCCATCTGGGGCGTGTGGGCTTCGTGGAGGCCAACGACTTCCAGCACGCGTTGCTCGACGCGGCGGACGACTACCTGCTCGTTCTCGAGCACCCGCCGACCTACACCCGGGGCGTCCGGGCGCGGGACGAGCACATCCTCGTTCCGTTGTCCGAGCTGGACGCCGACGTGGTCGAGGCCGACCGCGGCGGTGACATCACCTATCACGGTCCGGGACAGGTCGTGGCCTGGGTCGTGGCGACGGTGGCGGACGACCCCGCAGCCGGTCGGGAGCACGTCGGACGGCTGGAGGAGGCGGTGATCGCCACGCTGGAGGCGGTCGACACGGCTGGTCGTCTCGGACGAGTGGGGCGCCTGGAGGGCTATCCCGGGGTGTGGGCCCACCTCGAGGACCGGCCGGTGAAGGTGTGCGCCGTGGGCGTGCGCACCGAGCGGGACCGGTCGGGTCGGCGACGCACTCTGCACGGTGTCGCCCTCAACGTCACCGTGGACCTGGGGCGATTCGCCGCCATCGTGCCCTGTGGGATCCCCGACAAGCCGGTCGGCTCACTGGCCTCGCTCGGCCTTGAGGTCGGTTTCCTCGAGGTGGAGGAGCGACTCGGCGACGAGCTGGAGCGCCGTTTCGGCGGGCCCGGTCATGACGCCCGCGTCGACCGAGCCCCCTCGCAGACCGGCGAGGAGCGCCCCTTGATCCGACGGTTGCGCCGCGCGGGGGTCGATCCCGACGCGGCGGTGTCGCTGCGGGCCCGCAAGCCCGAGTGGCTGCGGGTGGAGGCCCACATGGGCCCGGAGTACGAGAGTCTGCGCCGCCTCACCGAGGACCTGCGCCTGGTGACGGTCTGCGAGGAGGCGGGCTGCCCGAACATCTTCGAGTGCTGGGAGGGTGGAACGGCCACCTTCATGGTCAACGGCGAGCGCTGCACCCGCGCGTGTGGGTTCTGCCTGGTCGACACGAGAAAGCCCTTGCCCCTCGACCCGACCGAGCCCGAGCGGGTCGCCGAGGCGGTCGTGCGCCTGGGGCTGCGTCACGCGGTGGTCACCTGCGTCGCGCGAGACGACCTCGACGACGGGGGAGCCGGCGCCATCGCCCAGACGGTGCGGGCCATCCGTGCGGCCTCTCCCGAGACGGCCGTCGAGGTCCTGATCAGCGACCTGAAGGGCGACCCGCGCTCTTTGGAGCTGATTATCGAGTCGGCTCCCGACGTCGTCAACCACAACCTCGAGACGGTTGCCCGGCTGCAGCGGGCGGTGCGCCCGAGCGCCGGGTACCTGCGCTCGCTGACGGTCCTCGCGCGGGTCGCTGCTCGCGGCCTGACGACGAAGTCCGGGCTGATGGTCGGCCTGGGCGAGACGGCCGACGAGGTCGACGAGGCACTGGCCGACCTCGCGTCGGTGGGCGTCTCGATCGCCACGATCGGCCAGTACCTGAGGCCCACCGAGAGCCACCTGCCGGTGGCGCGTTGGTGGCGGCCCGAGGAGTTCGAGGACCTGGCCCGTCGGGGCCGCGAGAGGGGTCTGGCCCACGTGCAGTCCTCCCCCCTGACCCGGTCGAGCTACCACGCCCGCGAGGCGCTGGCCGACGCCACGCCCGTGTCCGTACACGTTCGCCGGTAGGCCGCGCACGCCGGACCCGCCGGTGCTAGACACGGGTCGCCGACGCCTCGGGGGTGGTCGGCCAGAGAGGATGTCCCGTGAGCTGGTCCCACCGCTTCGCCCCGCGCAGCCTGCTGGCTGGCGCCGTCACCGTCGCCGCACTCTCGTTGGGAGTCGTGGCCCCTTCGGCCCTCGCAGCGTCGCCGGCCTCGGCCGCTCCCAGTGCCTTCTGCAAGACCGTGCTGAGCTTCCCGACCTCCCAGCCGTCCACCTCCAAGGTGAATTCCTACAAGGCCTACCTGAAGCGGTACCTGCCGGTGTGGGAGAAGCTGGCGGCCGAGGCGCCTAACGCCGCCACCAAGAACGTCCTGTCCAAGTTGGTGGCGGTGATGAAGTCGGAGTACAGCTTCACCTCCGCCACCCAGTTCGAGGCCTACGTCGGGACCCACACGACACAGTGGGTGAACGGCTGGAAGGCCTTCGCCAAGGCCCTGCTCCAATGCGAGCTCTCCAAGCTCTAGCTCAGCGCGAGGGGTAGAGGGTCCCCGCCGGTCCCTGGCCGAAGAGGGAGAGCACGTTCAGCGTGGCCTGGCGCAAGGGCGCCGTCACCCCGGGGATCGCCGGGTGGAGGTGCCGTCCCAGGCGGGGGGCGTCCGTGAGGGCGTTGACCCAGTGGCCGGTGCCCGAGGAGAAGACGCCCGCGCCGCCCGGGCCGGCCATGTAGGTCACGTCGCTCACCCCGCCAGCGACGGGCGAGTGGGCCAGGATCTGGACCGGGTGGGGATGGGGCCGCGAGGGGTTGAAGTTGTTGAACTCGTCGGCCAGGGCGCCGGCCAGGATCGCACCGGAGCGCAGGCCGGTGCCGCGCCACAGCCAGGTCGTGGCGTCGGACACGTGCAGCGAACCCACCCCGTCGACGCCCCCGTAGGAGGACCCCGAGATCAGGCTCTCGGGCTGGTCGGAGGGCCACTGCGACCAGTTCACGGTCGCCTGGGCGGGATCGGTGGCCATGATCGGATCGGCCGTCGAGCGGTAGTTGACCATCAGCCGGGGTCGCCCCTGGCGATCGGGCTCGAAGCGGACCTTGCGGTAGCAGAAGTTGGCGCCGAAGAAGGCGGCGTTCGTCCCCGCGGCCAGGGCGCTCACGAGGGCGTCGCGCATCTCCACTGACCAGTACTCGTCATGACCCAGGCTGACCAGGGTCCGGTGGTTCGCGAGCGACCCGCCGGCGGTGTGCAGGTCGAGGTCGGTCCCGTAGGCCAGGTCCAACCCGAGGCTCTCGGTCAACATGAGCATCGGCAGCTCGTTGCCGATCAGGTCCGCGGCCCCGTTGGCGAAGAGGGCCTGGTAGGGACGGTTGAAGGAGACCCGCACCGCCCGGGCCGAGGACTGTGGGACGGTCCCGGTGGGGTCGGTGTGGCGATAGAGGCTGTAGCCGCCCCAGGTGTTGTAGGCCTGCCAGGTCGTGACCGCGCTCTGGTAGAGGTAGGTGGCGCGCGAGGCGTCGTCGCGCACCAGCAGCGGGACGAAGCGGAACCCGCCCGCCCGGTCCTCCAAGCGGATCAGGTACTGGCCGGGCGGATAGTCCACGAGCAGCGACAGCCGCGCGGTGGTCGGCCAGTCACAGTCGACGGTGCCCTGGGAGTCAGGCGCCGGGATCGGTTGGGGAGAGACCGCCACCGCGTGGCGGGACTCCACCAGACGGGCGCCTAGTCCTTGATAGAAGCCGAGTCGATAGACCTTGATCGCGATGGTGGGCCCAGGCGCCGAGACGAACAGCTCGACGGTGTCGCCGAGGGTCGCGCTCGCGGCCGAGAGGTAGCCCTCGAGGGTGCCGGGAGCCGCGGGTCGTCCGACGGTCCAGTCGCGCGTGCCCGGACGTCGGTTCTCCTCACGGACCCAGGAGGTGGTAATCAGGGCGCTGGCGCCGTCGGCGGACCCCGCGACCAGGGAGGAGAGTCCCATGGACGCGGCTGATCCCAACAGGGCACGACGGGTGAGCCGGGGAGGCACCGCGACAAACTAGAGGCCGCCGGACCCTCGTGGGGGGTCGCCCTAGGCGATGAAGTACTTGGCGCGGGGGTGGTGGCAGACGATGGCGTCGGTGGTCTGCTCGGGGTGGAGCTGGAAGCCCTCGGACACCGAGACGCCGATGCGCCCCGCACCGAGCAGGTCGGCCACCTTGGCGTTGTCGGAGAGATCCGGACAGGCCGGGTAGCCCCAGGAGTAGCGCCCACCGCGGTACTGCTGGCGGAAGAGTCCGGTGAGCGTCGGCCCGTCCTCCTCGGCGAAGCCCAACTCGGTACGGATCCGGTGGTGCCACATCTCGGCGAGGGCCTCGGCCATCTCGACCCCGAGGCCGTGCAGCAAGAGGTAGTCGCTGTAGCGATTGGCCTCGAAGAGCTCACGGCAGCGCTCTGAGACTCGTGGGCCCATGGTGACCAGCATGAAGCTCGCGTAGTCGCGCTCGGGACTGTCGACCGGGCGGAAGAAGTCGGCGATGCACAAGTAGGGGTCGTTGTGCTGGCGGGGGAAGTGGAATCGTGTGCGCTCGCGGGCGTGGCCGTCATCGTCGAAGATGACGAGGTCGTCGCCGTCACTGGCCGCCGGGAAATGCCCCCAGACGACCTGGGGGACGAGGAGGTCCTCCGCCTTGGCGATGGCGAGTTGCTCGCGCAGCACAGCGCTGACGCGCTCCTTGAAGGCCGGGTCGTCCTCGCCGTCCTCGGGCCGGTAGCCCCACTGATTGCGGAAGAGCGCCGTCAGGTTCAAGTAGTCGCTCACCTCGTCGAGGGGGATGCCTCGCGCGACGCGCGAACCGAGGAACGGAGGGGGGAAGAGTGGCGTGTCGATCTCGACCTCCGGGCTGCGGGCCGGGAGCCCTTCGGGCGCGGGGGACTCCTCTCGGAAGCGGCGCTGGACGCGGCTCTGCGAGACCGCGCGTCCGAACTCGTCGTCCTCCTCGCCGCTGCGCCGCATCTCCCCGAGACGGTTCAGGACCCGCAGCCCCTCGAAGGCGTCCTTGCCGTAGAAGAGTCGGCCCTGGTAGATCTCGCGCAGGTCGCGCTCCACGTAGGTTCGCGTGAGGGCGGCGCCGCCGAGCAGGACCGGGACGTGGCTCATCTCCAGCTCGTTCATGAGCTCGAGGTTCTCCCTCATGATCAGGGTTGACTTCACGAGGAGTCCGCTCATGCCCAGGGCGTCGGCGTGGTGCGCCTCGACGGCCGACAGCATCTCGTTGATCCCCACCTTGATGCCGAGATTCACGACCTCGTAGCCGTTGTTCGTCAAGATGATGTCAACCAGGTTCTTGCCGATGTCGTGGACGTCGCCCTTGACGGTGGCCAAGACCACCGTCCCGCGACCGTCTTGGTCGTGGCGCTCCATGTGGGGCTCGAGGTGGGCCACGGCGGACTTCATGACCTCCGCGCTCTGGAGCACGAAGGGCAGCTGCATCTCGCCTCGCCCGAAGAGTTCGCCGACCTCGGCCATGCCGTCGAGGAGGATCTCGTTGACGATGTCGAGCGCGGGAGTCCCCTCGGCCAACTCGGCGTCCAGATCGGCCTCGAGACCGACCCGGGCGCCGTCGACCACCCGTCGGCGCAGCCGCTCTCGACGCGGGAGCAGGTCCAGCTCGTCGGTCCTCGATCCGGCGCTCGACACGCCCTCGAAGAGGGCGATCAGCTCGGCGAGTGGGTCGTAGCCCTCGCGGCGGCGGTCGTAGATGAGGTCCAGACACACCTCGCGCACCCGCTCGTCGATGCGGTGCAGGGGCAGGATCTTCGCCGCGTGGACGATGGCGGCGTCCAGCCCGGCTTCGGCGGCCTCGTGCAAGAAGACGCTGTTGAGCGCCTGGCGGGCCGGCGCGGACAGGCCGAACGAGATGTTCGACAGCCCCAGGATCGTGCGCACGTCGGGGAGCTCGACGCGCAGGCGACGCAGCGCCTCGAGCGTCTCGAGTCCGTCGCGCCGGGACTCCTCCATGCCGGTCGACAGGGGCAGGGCCAGTGGGTCGATGAAGACGTCCGAGGCACTCAGGCCGTAGCGCTCGACCGCCAGTGTCGTGATCGCTGTGGCGGCTCGGACCTTCCAGTCGGCCGTGCGAGCCTGGCCCTCCTCGTCGATGCAGGTCGCGACGACGGCCGCCCCGAAGTCGCGGGCCAGGCTCAAGAACCCGTCGAGTCGGGTGCCCGGGCCGTCGCCCTCCTCGAGGTTCACCGAGTTCAAGATCGCCTTGCCACCGAGCCACGTCAGAGCGCGACGGGCGACCGGGGTCTCGGTCGTGTCCACCATGATCGGCACCGAGGACTGGGTCGCGAGTCGACTCATCAGGGCGTCCATGTCGGCGACGCCGTCGGCGCCGGTGTAGTCGACGCACACGTCGAGGATGTGGGCGCCCTCTTTGATCTGGTCGCGCCCGATCGCCACGCAGGTGTCCCAGTCTCCAGCGAGCATCGCCTCCCGGAAGCGCTTGGAGCCGTTGGCGTTGGTCCTCTCACCCACGAGCAGCACCGAGCTGTCCTGGCGATAGGGGGTGGGCGAGTAGATCGAGGCGACCGCCGGCTCGAGCACCGGGTGGCGGGGGGCGCGCTCGAGGGAGCGGACCTCCTCCACGACGCGGGACAGGTGGGCGGGTGACGTCCCGCAGCAACCGCCCACGACGCTGACGCCGTACTCGGCGACGAACCGGCTGAGGTGCTCGGCGAGCGCCTCGGGCGTCAGGTCATAGTGCATCGCCCCGTCGACCACGCTGGGCAGTCCGGCGTTGGGCATGCACGACAGCGGCATCGGCGCGCTCTCACTGAGTTGGCGCAACGGCTCGTACATCTCGACCGGACCGGTGGCGCAGTTCATGCCCACGATGTCGACCCCGAGTGGCGCCAGGGCCGTCAGCGCCGCCCCGATCTCGGTCCCGGGCAGCATGCGCCCGGTCAGCTCGATGGTGACCTGGGCCTGGAGCGGGACCCGACGGCCCGCTCGCTCCATGGCCCGCCGCGATCCCGCGATGGCGGCCTTGGCCGAGAGAAGGTCGTAGACCGTCTCAATCAAGAGCAGGTCGACGCCACCCTCCAACAGCCCGAGAGCCAGGTCTTCGTAGCTGGCGGAGAGCTCGTCGAAGGGGATCTGGCCCAGCGTCGGGAACTTCGTACCCGGTCCGATCGATCCGGCGACGAAGCGCGGCGATCCGGGACTGGCGTAGCCGTCGGCGACGCCGCGCGCCAGCTTGGCCGCCCGCTCGCCGATCTCCCGGGCCCGAGAGGCCAGTCCGTACTCGGCCAGCACCACCGAGAAGGCCCCGAAGGTGTCGGTCTCGATGGCGTCGACACCGACGTCGAGGAAGGAGCGGTGCAGGTCCTCGATCACGTCGGGCCGGGTGAGGACGAGTGCCTCGTTGCAGCCCTCGAGGTCCGGTCCGCCGAAGTCGTCGGCCACCAGATGGCGCAGCTGGAGGTTGGTTCCCGTCGCTCCGTCGAAGATGACCACACCGCGGCTCACCGCGGCCAGGTAGGGGTCCCCCGGCGGGGGGCCCACGGGCGTGTGGTCGAGGCTCGACATGGTGTCGTCAGGCTAGTGGGGGGCCGCGCTCACTACGCTGAGCGCGTGACGATCTACACCCGTGACGGCGACGACGGCACGACCGGCCTCTACTTCGGAGGTCGGGTGCCAAAGGACGCGGACCCGATCGAGGTCAACGGCGCGGTGGACGAGGCTCAGGCCGCTCTGGGGTGGGCCCGCTCGTGGACCGAGCCGGGCAGTCGGCTCGACGCGCTGCTCATCTCGTTGGAACGCGATCTCTGGGTCCTCATGGCCGAGGTCGCGACCGCCCCGGAGAATCGCCACAAGCTGCGCCCCGGGGCGACCCTGGTCACCGCGGAGATGGTGGAGCGGCTCGAATCGGAGATCGACTCTCTGAGTGAGGATGTGGAGATGCCGCGGGAGTTCGTGGTCCCGGGTCAGAGTCATCTCTCGGCCGCGCTCGACGTGGCCCGGACGGTCGTGCGCCGGGCCGAGCGCCGGGCCGTGCCGCTGTCCACGGGGGACACCCAGATCGTGCGGTACCTCAATCGACTGAGCGATCTGGCCTGGACGATGGCCCGCTTCGCCGAAGGCGACCACCACCTCACCGCTCGCCAGAGCTGAGAAAGGAAGACCCATGACCCGCACCGTCCGCGTCGCGACCCTCGCGGTGGCCGCTGCCCGCCCGACGCTCGCCCTACCGGTTGTCTTCGACGAGGGGGCCGCGATCGTCTCGGGCTCGGCGCCGAGGGTCCTGGCGGGACACGCCCTCCCTCGCAGCTTCTCGGCCGAGTGGTGTCGGCGCCACGGGCTCAAGGGCGAACCCGGCAGCTCGGTGGTGCTGCGCGGCGTGGGAGGCGGTGCGGTCGTGCTGGTCACGGTCGGCTCGACGCTCAGCGACCTCGACCACTTCCGTCTGGTGGGCGCCGTGGCGGCTCGGGTCGCGAGCGACGGTTCCCTGGCCATCCTGCTCCCCACCGACGCCCTGGAGGATGCGGGCAGCGTCGCCCAGGCGCTCGTGGAGGGGGCCCTCCTCGCCTCCTACCGCTTCCGCGCACAGGAGGCGGGCGATCTGGAGATCGTGCCGCTCGGGGACCCGCTGCCCTCTGTGGAGGTCCACGACGCGATCGCCGAGGGGGCTCGGCGCGGTGCCGTCGTGGCCGAGGCGACGAACTGGGCCAAGCGACTTATCGACACGCCGGCCGGCGACCTCTCGCCAAAGAGGCTGGCGCGCACCGCGCTTCACCGTCTCGACGAGGACGCCCACGTCTCGGTCGACGTCTGGACCCGCTCGCGGCTGGTGGAGGAGGGACTCGGAGGCGTCCTGGGAGTCGCACGGGGTTCGGACGAGCCACCGAGGCTGGTCTACGCGACCTACGACCCCGCACCGGGCGAGGACCTGGCCCACGTCGCGCTGGTGGGCAAGGGGGTCACCTTCGATTCTGGTGGGCTCTCCCTCAAGCCGGCTGAGGGGATGATGTCGATGAAGACCGACATGACGGGCGCGGCCGTGGTGCTCGGCGCGCTGTCGGCCGCGAGCCGCCTCCAGCTCCAGGTCCGCGTCACCGCGATCGCCCCCCTAGTGGAGAACCTGCCGGGTCCTTCGGCCACCAAGCCCGGCGACGTCCTGCGAACCCGCAACGGCAAGACGATCGAGGTCCTCAACACCGACGCCGAGGGCCGGCTCATCTTGGCCGACGGCCTCAGTCTGGCCGTGGAGGCCAACCCCGACGCGATCATCGACGTGGCCACGCTGACCGGTGCCCAGCGCGTGGCCCTGGGTGAGGAGATCGGCGCGCTGTTCGCGACCACCGACGAGTTGGCGACGATGCTTCTCGAGGCCGGCGAGCGTGCGGGCGAGCCCCTCTGGCGCATGCCTCTGACCCCGCGCTACGCGGCTCAGCTGGACTCGGAAGTCGCCGAGATGCGCAACATCGGCAAGGGGGGCGCGGGCGGGATGATCGTCGCGGCCCTGATGCTCGAGCAGTTCACCGACGGGCGTCCGTGGGCCCACCTCGACATCGCCGCACCAGCACGGGCCGAGGCGCCCAAGGGCTACGTGACGAAGGGGGGAACGGCCTTCTCGCTGCGCACGCTCGTCGAGTTCCTCGGCGCGGCGGCCCACGCCAGCGCCGGCTAGTCGAGGCGCCGCACCCGGGCCGACCGGGACGGCACGGGCCTCGAGAGCGAGCTCGAGGGGTGGTCGCCGCCGTCTGGGTGGCCGATGAAGAGAGTGGCGAAGAGCCTCTCCTCGGGGGCGTCGACGAGCGAGAGGACCGACGACTCGTGGCGGAAGGCGCCCCAGAGCGCCGCACCGAGATCGGCCTCCTCGACCAGCAGCAACAGGGCCATCGTGGCCATCGCGGCGTCGGTGTGCCAGTAGGGAACCTCCCACGACGCCGCTTCGGAGAGCCCCGAGTCCGCCTTGTCGGACTCCCGGTAGCGCTCGAGATAGTCCTGGGGGCGCGTCGTCACCACGACCGCGGCGCCGGCCCGGGCGATGCCCGGGAGACGTCGCGACCTCTCACGCCACTGGGGATCGGTCGCGGCGTCGATGAGTGAGGAGATCCTCGATGGCCCCAGGACGCACATCCGCACCCCCGCACTGTTTCCGGCCGTGGGCGCGCGCAGCGCGTCGGCGCAGGCGCCCTGGAGCCAGTCGAGGTCGACGGCGGTCCCGTCGAAGGAGCGCACCATCCGGCGCCGGGCGAGCAGGTCGGACAGTCCCACGGAGGTGGTCTAGCAGAGGGGGGACGGGAATGTTGACCTGACTAGTAAGATTTCGCCAAGTCGAAGGAGATGCCGTGTCCTCACCACGAGAGCTGCTGAACAGCGCCAAGTCCGAGATCCGCGAGGTCGAGCCCCAGGTGGTGGCGGACCAGCTCAGTCGCTACCGCATCCTCGACGTGCGCGAGCCCGACGAGTACGAGCAGGGGGCGGTGCCCGGGGCGGTCCACATCCCTCGCGGCCAACTGGAGTTCGCGGTCGAGGGGCGTCTGCCCGACAAGGAGGCCGCGGTCGCCGTCTACTGCGCCGGCGGGGTTCGCTCCGCCTTCGCCGCCAAGACGCTCCAGGACCTGGGCTACCGCGACGTCGTCTCGGTGATCGGCGGCTTCAACCGATGGAAGGACGACGGCCTGCCGTGGGCCACCCCGCGCTCGCTCAGTTCCGATCAGCGCAATCGCTACCACCGCCATCTTCTGCTGCCCGAGGTCGGCGAGGAGGGCCAGATGAAGCTCCTCGACGCCAAGGTTCTGCTGCTGGGCGCCGGCGGGCTGGGCTCGCCCGCCGCGCTCTACCTCGCCGCCGCCGGCGTGGGCACCCTCGGGGTGATCGACATGGACGTCGTGGACGCCTCGAACCTCCAGCGCCAGGTCCTGCACAACGTGGAGCGCATCGGCATGCGCAAGGTCGACAGCGCCCGCCTGACTCTCGAGGCGCTCAACCCCGATCTCACGGTGCGGACCTACGACACCCGCCTCGGCGCTGAGAACATCCTGGACATCATCGACGGCTACGACGTCATCGTGGACGGCACGGACAACTTCCCGACTCGCTACCTGGTCAACGATGCCGCCCTCTTGAAGGGAATCCCGGTGGTGCACGGCTCGATCTTCCGCTTCGAGGGTCAGGTGACGGTCTTCCACCCCTACGTCGGACCGTGCTATCGCTGCATGATCCCCGAGCCGCCGCCGGCCGAGCTCGCGCCCTCGTGCGCCGAAGCGGGCGTCCTCGGCGTGCTGCCGGGGATCGTCGGCTCGATTCAGGCCATCGAGGCGATCAAGATGATCCTCGGCCTGGGCGACCCTCTCGTGGGGCGACTGCTGACCTACGACGCCTTGGAGCAGAGCTTCCGGACCTTCAAGGTCCGCCGCGACCCCCAGTGCCCGGCCTGCGGCGAGGGAGCGGGGCCTATCGTGATCGCCGAGTACGACGAGCTGTGCATGCCCCACGCGATCCAGCCCGCGTAACTCAGACCTGCAGCACCACCGTCCCCGCCAGGCGGTCGTGCCAGGTCTGGCGCATCGGGTTGAAGAGCGGGTAGAGGCAGTCGACCAGGGCGATCACGCTGAAGAGCGTCACCGTGCTCGAGGAGCTCGCCAACTCCAGTGAGGAGTAGAGGGCCACGACCAGCCACCGGCGCACCGCCTGCTGGCGAGTGATCGGCCCACCGCTCACCGCGTCGCGCACGCGGGTGTTCATCACGCGGTTCCCCAGGGTCTGGCCGCCGGGTCGCGAGAGCAGACCGATGAGGTAGGCCCCCTGGGCCACCAGGCCGAGGAGGACGCCGAGAACGGAGCCGCCTATTGAGTCCCCGATGACGAACAGGGCGTAGACCGGCAAGAAGAGCACCACGTTGTCGAAGAAGGTGGCGCCCACCCTCTTCCACCAGCCCGCGTAGCCCGAGCCGACGCGCGTCCGCGCGACCCCGCCCTCGGCGCCGCACACGGCACAGGGGAAGGCGGCGATCGAGGCGCCGCAGTGAGGACAGTCCATCGGGCCATTATGTCGGGTGTCATCGAGGTGGGACGGCTCCCAGGGGGTGACCTAACCTGGGCCGGTGAGCGACGAGAGGCGCACCACCTCGGACATCGAGGTCCACGAGGTCTACGGACCCGACGACCTCAGTGGCTTCGATCCCGAGACCCAGCTGGGTTCACCGGGGCGCTTCCCCTTCACCCGGGGCGTCCAGCGCTCGATGTACCGGGGCCGGCTGTGGACGATGCGCCAGTACGCCGGCTTCGGCACGGCCGAGGCGACCAACGAACGGTTCAAGTTCCTCCTGGCCGCGGGCCAGACGGGTCTCTCGTGCGCCTTCGACCTGCCCACCCAGATGGGCTACGACGCTGACCACCCTCGCGCCGAGGGGGAGGTCGGCAAGGTGGGCGTGGCGATCTCCTCCCTCGAGGACATGCGCCGGCTGCTCGCCGACCTGCCCCTGGACCAGGTCACCACCTCGATGACGATCAACTCGACGGCGGCCATCCTGCTCCTGCTCTACCAGCTGGTAGCGGAGGAGCGCGGCGTCGCCTCGGACCAGCTGCGTGGCACGATCCAGAACGACATCTTGAAGGAGTACGTGGCGCGAGGGACCTACATCTACCCGCCACGCCCCTCGATGCGTCTCGTGGTGGACACCTTCGCCTACTGCGCGCGAGAGATGCCGCAGTGGAACACCATCTCCATCTCCGGCTACCACATCCGAGAGGCCGGCTCCACCGCCGTCCAGGAGGTCGCCTTCACGCTGGCCAATGCGATCGCCTACGTCGAGGCAGCGCTCGCCGCGGGCCAGCACATCGACGACTTCGCCCCGCGCCTCTCGTTCTTCTTCAACGCCCACAACAACCTGTTCGAGGAGGTGGCGAAGTTCCGTGCCGCCCGGCGCCTGTGGGCGCGCATCGTGCGAGACCGTTTCGGGTCCACCGAGGAGCGCTCGATGATGATGCGCTTCCACACCCAGACGGGCGGCTCGACCCTGACCGCCCAACAGCCTGAAGTGAACGTGGTCCGGGTCACGGTCCAGGCCCTGGCGGCCGCGCTGGGCGGGACCCAGTCGCTGCACACCAACAGCTTTGACGAGGCGCTGGGACTGCCCACCGAGCACGCGGCCCGCCTGGCGCTTAGGACGCAGCAGGTAATCGGCTTCGAGTCGGGTGTCGCCGACACTGTCGACCCCTTGGCGGGGTCCTACTTCGTCGAGAGCCTGACCGACGAGATCGAGCGTCGGGCCCGGGCGTACCTCGAGACCATCGACGGGATGGGTGGAGCGGTCGCCGCGATCGAGGCCCGCTACCCCCAGGCGGAGATCGAGTCCGCCGCGTACGACTACGCCCGGGGGGTCGACGCGGGAGAGATCGTCGTCGTGGGCGTGAACCGCTTCGAAGAGCCCGCCGCGGCCCGCCCGGAGGTCTTCCCGGTGGACCCGGCGCTCGAGCGGCTCCAGGTGGAGCGGGTGCGCGACCTGCGGGCGCGTCGCGACGAGTCGCGAGTCCACGCGGCACTCGCCGACGTGGTGGTCGCGGCCCGTGGTAGCGCCAACCTGCTCTACCCGATCAAGGTGGCGCTCTCCGCTCTGGCGACTGTCGGCGAGGTCTCCGACGCCCTACGCGAGGTCTTCGGGGAGTACGAAGGCGCCTAGAGGTCCAGCGGCTCGCCGAAGTGCGTGACCGAAGGCGTCTCGTCGTAGTGGGGATGGGTCAGGGCGCGCCAGCGCTGATAGGCCTCGGAGGCGCGAAAGGCCTCGTGGGCCTCGACGCTCTCCCAGCGCACGACCAGGAGGTGTCGTTGGCCGTCCTCGATCTGGCGACGGACCTCGGCGCCGTCGCAGCCGGGGGCGCCTTCGATGATGGGGCGAGCCTCGCGCAGGTGGGCCTCGAACTGCTCGACCTCGCCGGGGCGAACGTGGAGCCACGCGTGCTCGATGATCACGAGCGCCCCTCGAGTCGGGTGCGCACGGCCGGGTTCGAGGCGATTCCCACGCCGGTCAAGGCGAGACTGACCGCACCGTCGAGCACCGCCCGGTCGGCTGACGGTCCGAGGCAGGCGGCGGTGAACTCCGGCTGGTGGTTCACGGCCCCTTGGGTCTCGATGGCGATCAGGGGGTGGATCGAGGGAACGATGAGCGAGACGTTGGCCATGTCCGTCGAAATCGTGGGGCGGGGCACCCCCGCGTCGTCCAACTCGAAGTGGCGCCCTCGCGACTCGGCCGCGTGGCGGTAGAGGGCGAGAATCTGCTCATCATCTTCCATGTGGGAGAAGGGATGGCCCAACTCCTCGACGGTCACCGTCGCCCCCGTGGCGAGCGCCCCGGCTTCGAAGCAGGCGGCGAGACGCTGGCGAAGGGCGGCCAGGCGCTCGAGGTTCACCGAGCGGGCCATGAAGCGTCCGACGGCGCGCGAGGGGATGATGTTCGCGGCCGAGCCCCCCTCGAGGACCATGCCGTGGACCTGGTCACCCGGGGGGAGCTGCTGGCGGAGCAGGCCGATGGCCACTTGGGCGATCGTCAGGGCGTCGAGGGCGTTGACACCCTCGTAAGGGGCCGCCGACGCGTGGGCCTCCCGGCCCCGGAAGGTGACGTCGAAGTGGTCGACGGCGAGGCAGGTGGCGGCCAGGCGGTCCACCGGCCAAGGATGGACCATCATCGCGGCGTGGACGTCATCGAAGAGACCCGCCTCGATCAGGTCGATCTTGCCCCCGCCGCCCTCTTCTGAGGGCGTCCCCAGGAGCGTCACGCGAAGGTCCAACTCGTCAGCCACCTCGGCCAGTCCGACGGCGGCGCCGAGCGAGGCCGCGGCGATGATGTTGTGCCCACACGCGTGACCGACGTCGGGCAGGGCGTCGTACTCCGCACAGAGCACCAGGTGCAGGCTCCCCGTCCCCACTCGCGCGGCGAAGGCGGTGTCGAGGCCGGCCACGCCGCGCTCGACGGTGAATCCGAGCGACTGGGCCGCCTGGGCGAGGTGGTCGGAGCTGGCGAACTCCTCGTAGCCCAGTTCAGGGTGGGCGTGGATGAAGCGGCTCACCTCGAGCAGGCGCTCGTGCGCGGCCTCGACGGCCGTCGTGGCTCGCTGTGACGCGCTCACTCGACGACGGCCACCACGTCACCCGCGGAGACCGCGTCGCCCTCACCGACGTGGAGGCTCGCGACGACGCCGTCCTTCTCCGCGACGACGGAGTTCTCCATCTTCATCGCCTCGAGGATCACGATGGTGTCCCCAGCCGCGACGGCCTGGCCCACCACGGCCACGACCTTGACGATGGTGCCCTGCATCGGCACGGTGACCTTGCCGGTTCCCGTGCCCACCACTCCGGCGTGGTGCTGGCGGCGGGGCTTGGCGGCGGTCGACACAGGCTTGGCCAGCCCCTCGTCGGGGCTGTCGGGCACCCACAAGGCGACCGTGACGCGACGCCCGTTGACCTCGGCCGTCACGTCCTTTCGGACCCGGCCGTCGCCCACCGAGACCACGGGCGTGCCGTGACTGGGCAGGGAGGAGAAGTCGAGGCGCTCCTCAACCCACTTGGTCGAGTGCTGACCGGTGACGAAGTCTTCGTGGGAGAGGATCACCGTGTCCGCCGGCAGGGTCGTGGCCACACCCTCGATGTGGGTCTCCTCGATGGCGCGCAGCATCCGCCGGCGTGCCCGCTCGCGGTCCGGAGCCCACACGATCAGCTTGGCGATCAGGTTGTCGTAGTACTGGGACACGGTGTCACCCGCGGCGTAACCCGCGTCCAGGCGCACTCCGGGTCCCGAGGGCTGGTCGAAGCGGGTGATCGAGCCGGGCGAGGGGGCGAACCGGCCCCCCGCGGGGTCTTCGGCGTTGATGCGGACCTCGATGGCGTGCCCGTTGCGCGCGACGTCATCCTGAGTGAAGGGCAGGGCCTCACCGGCCGCCACGCGCAGCTGCCATTCCACGAGGTCCAGGCCCGTCACCAACTCGGTCACGGGGTGCTCGACCTGCAGACGGGTGTTCATCTCCAAGAAGAAGAACTCGCCGTCTTGGAAGAGGAACTCGACCGTTCCCGCGTTGACGTAGCCACAGGCCCGGGAGACCTTCACCGCAGCCTCTCCCATGGCCCGGCGGACCTCGTCGGGGAAGTTCGGCGCTGGCGACTCCTCGACGAGCTTCTGGTGGCGCCGCTGGGCCGAGCAGTCCCTTTCGCCCAGCCAGAGGCAGTTGCCGTGGGTGTCGGCCAAGACCTGCATCTCGACGTGACGGGGCCAGGTGAGATAGCGCTCGACGTAGCACTCGGAGCGCCCGAAGTAGCTGAGGGCTTCGCGTTGGGCGCTCTCGAGAGCCGGAGCCGCCTCGGCGGCGCCGTGCACTACCTTCATCCCGCGTCCGCCGCCCCCGAAGGCCGCCTTGATCGCGACGGGCCAGCCGAACTCTTCGCCGAATGCCACGACCTCGTCCGCGCTGGTCAGGGTCTCACTGCGGCCAGGAACGCCGGCGACACCGGCCCGCTCCGCCGCTAGGCGCGAGGAGATCTTGTCGCCCATCACCTCGATGGCCTCCGGGGGAGGACCGATGAAGGTCACGCCTCGGGACGTGATGGCGCGTGCGAAGTCAGTGTTCTCAGAGAAGAACCCGTAGCCCGGGTGCACGGCGTCGGCGCCCGAGCGCTCGATCACGTCGAGGATCGCCTCGGTATTGAGGTAGCTCTCGGCGGCGGTGGAGCCCCCCAAGGCGTAAGCCTCGTCGGCCAGGCGCACGTGCAGAGCGTTTCGGTCGAGCTCGGAGTAGACGGCGACGGTCGAGATGCCCAATTCGCGGCAGGTCCTGATGACCCGCACGGCGATCTCGCCGCGGTTGGCAATCAGGACCTTCTTGAGCACCGAGACCTCCGTCGTGGACTGCCCTTTTCTACCACCAGGCCCTGGAACCCTAATCTCTCCAGAATGGGAGCAGTCGCCTGGCGCGTCGAGTCCGTCCACGAGGTCGCCTCGACCAACACCCTGGTGGGTGGGAGGGCCCAGCAGGGTGAGCCTGAAGGGCTCGTGGTCCGCGCGGACCACCAGACCCACGGTCGCGGACGCCTAGATCGCCGCTGGGAGGCGCCCGCTGGCACGGCCCTCCTGTGCTCGCTCCTGCTGCGCCCCAACCTGGACCTTGACGACCTGCACTGGGTCGTGGCGGGTGTGGCGCTCGGGTTGCGTGACGCCGTGCGGGATCTCACTGGGAGCGAGCCGGATCTGAAGTGGCCCAATGACCTCCTCTTTGGGGAGCGCAAGTTCGCAGGCATCCTCGCCGAGGTCGAGGCGACCCACGACGGGACTGCGCTCATCGGCGGCGTGGGGGTCAATCTCAGCGCCCATCCACCCGGGGCGACCGACTTGCTGACCGCTACGGGCCACGCGGTGGGGGCCTCCGCCCTCTTGGAGGCCATGCTCGCCGCACTGGAGCCGTGGCGGGAGCTGTGGCAGGAGCCCGCGGGCCGGCTCGCCCTGCGCGAGCTCTACGAAGGGGCACTCGTGACGTCGGGCCAGATGGTGCGGGTGGTCCACGGTGCCGGCGAGACGGTGGGGCGAGCACGAGGGGTCGACGAGGCCGGGCGACTCGTCGTGGAGGGTCCCGAGGGCGACCAGGTGTTCGCCTCGGGCGACGTGGTCCACGTGAGGCCAGCCCCCGAGGGCCAGTGAGACCGACTCGCGTCCTCGTGACGGGCGCTGCGGGACAGGTCGGGGTCGACCTCGTCGACTGGTTAGAGGGCCGGGTGCCCCCCGGGGGCTCGGTCGACTTCGCCCCCGACGGGCGGGCGGTGGGACCTGACGACTTCGAGGTCCTCGCGGTGACCCGCCATGAACTCGATCTCGCGGACCCGGCCCTGGTCGAGCACGCGGTCGCGGCCACCCGGCCCGACGTCATCGTCCATCTGGGCGCCTACACCGCCGTCGACCGCGCCGAAGAGGATCAAGAGACCTGCTTCGCGGTCAACGCCACGGGCACGGCCGCTCTGGCCTCGGCGGCACGCAGTCACGGTGCTCACCTCATTGCCGTGTCGACTGACTACGTGTTCGATGGTGAGAAGGGTGCCGCCTACAACGAAGGCGATGGGACCAACCCCCTCAACGTCTACGGGGCCTCCAAGCTGGCTGGTGAGCACGCGTGCAGTTCTGACCAGACGGTTCTTCGCACCTCCTGGGTGATGGGGGTGAGGGGCCGCAACGTCCTGGGCGTCATCGCCGAGCGGGCCCTGTCGGGCGGAACGGTTCGCTTCGTGACCGATCAGCGGGGCACGGTGACGGTCGCGGCGGACCTCGCTCGGGCGCTGGTCGCCATGGTGCGCGAGCGACCGGGAGGGCTCTGGCACTTCGCCAATGCGGGCGACACCACCTGGTTCGAGGTCGCCGCGACGGCGGGCCGGCTCCTCGGCCGGTCCGAGGACTTCGCCGTGGGCATTACCACGGCCGAACTGGAGCCCGCGCCGCTGGCACGCCGACCGGCGCGCAGCGACCTCGACACCGGCAAGTGGCGTGAGGCCACCAGCTGGACGCCCCCGGACTGGGTTGACGGGATCGGTCGACTCCTGCGGGGTCGGGGCCTGTGAGGGGCGGCTTGGACCGGGTCAGCGCGGTGGTCGTGGACTTCCACGCTGGACAGGCCCTCAGCGAGTGCGTCGACTCGCTCTGGTCCAGTGGCGTGGGGGAGGTGGTCGTTGTCGAGAACGGTGCACCGGGGTCGAGCGCGCCGGCGTTACGCGGCCGATCGGTGACCCTCGTCGAGCCGGGCGTCAATCTCGGTTACGGGCGGGGCGCCAATCGGGGTGCGGCGGCCGCCACCGCGCGGGAGTACCTGCTCGTGGCCAACCCCGATACGGTGGCCCGACCCGGGGCGGTGAAGGCCCTGGTTGCCCGGCTGGACGACGAGCCGGCCGTGGCGCTGGTCGGACCGCGCATCGTGACCTCGGACGGTGCGCCCTATCCCGCGTGGCGGGTCTTCCCCGACCCCTTGCTCGCGGCGGCCCACGCTCTGTGCGCCCCGTGGTGGCCGCAGAACCCCTTCACCAAGAAGTACCGGTCTCCGAGGCCCGACGGGGGCGTGGACTGGGTCTCGGGGGCTTTCTTCGTGGTGCGACGCTCAGCCTTCGAAGAGGTCGGCGGGTTCGACGAGCGGTACTTCATGTTCGCTGAGGACATGGCTCTCTGCTGGGCACTGGGGCGCCGGGGCTGGCGCATCGAGGGTGTCGAGGGGGCCGAGGTCATCCATCACGAGGGCCTCTCACGGCGACGCGCCCCCCTGTCGATGGTTCTGGCCCACCACCGCAGCGCCCTGCGCTTCGAGTGGCAGACGGCGCGAGGCCTCCGACGACTCCTCGCCCCCGCGGCCTCGATGGTGCTCCTCGTGCGCCTGGTCATCGTGTTGGCGGCAGGGCGCCTCAGCGGGGACCGGGCCTAGACTGGTCGCGGGGCTGCGGCTGGTTCTGTGGTTGCAAGTCGATGCCAGCCGCGGGCAAAGCGACCCACGTAAGGCACCTTCTGGGTGCCGAGCATGGCGCGGTTTAGAGGTAAGCCCTGCCCCGACCCGGCCGCCTGGCCGGCGAGGGAGCCGGTGAAGTGCGCGGGTGATGCCCCGGGAGAGCCCTGGGTTGCCCGGGGCTCGCGCGGACACCGCTGCAGGCAGGTGTGGGGTAAAAGACCAGGTCAGACAGCCGCAGCCCCCTAGCGATGACCGGGCGACCGGTAGGGTGAGAGCCACATGAGCGTGTTCGGAAAGATCCTGCGGGCCGGAGAGGGCAAGCGCGTGCGCCAGCTCGAGGAGCTGGTCGCCCCGGTGAACGAGTTGGCGGGAGAGATGGCCGCGCTGACCGACGCCGAGCTGCGCCAGAAGACCGAGGTCTTCAAGGAGCGCCTAGCCGAGGGAGAGACCCTCGACGACCTTCTCATCGAGGCCTACGCGGTGGTGCGCGAAGCCGCCACGCGCGTCCTCGGCCAACGTCACTACGACGTCCAGATCATGGGCGGGATGGCCCTGCACTTCGGATGGATCGCCGAAATGAAGACCGGTGAGGGCAAGACCCTCGTGTCGACACTGCCGGTCTACCTCAACGCGCTCACGGGCAAGGGCGTCCACGTGGTGACGGTCAACGACTACCTGGCCACCCGCGACGCGGAGTGGATGGGTCGAGTTCACCGATTCCTCGGGTTGAGCGTGGGACGCGTGGGACCGGACCTCACCGAGTTCGAGGACAAGCAAGCGGCCTACGCCTGCGATATCACCTACGGCACCAACACCGAGTTCGGTTTCGACTACCTCCGTGACAACATGGCTCGCCGGCGCGAGCACATGGTCCAACGCGGCCACCACTTCGCCATCGTCGACGAGGTCGACTCGATCCTCATCGACGAGGCCCGCACGCCGCTCATCATCTCCGGCCCGGCGTCGGACGTGACGAAGCTCTACTACCAGTTCGCCTCGATCGCCCGGACCCTGGTCCGCGACGTCGACTACGAGGTGGACGAGGAGAAGAAGACGGTCGTGCCCACCGAGGCGGGCATCGAGAAGGTGGAGCGCCAACTCGGCGTCCCCAACCTCTATGACGCCGTCGCGACCAATTACGTCCACCAGCTCGGCCAGGCCCTGAGGGCCAAGGAGCTCTTCCACCGCGACAAGGACTACCTCGTCGACGGGGGAGAGGTGAAGATCGTCGACGAGTTCACGGGCCGGACCCTCGACGGACGCCGATGGAGCGACGGCTTGCACCAGGCGGTGGAGGCCAAGGAGCGCGTGCGCATCCAGGAGGAGAACCACACCTGGGCCACGGTGACGCTGCAGAACTACTTCCGCCTCTACGAGAAGCTCGCCGGCATGACCGGAACGGCCGAGACTGAGGCCTCGGAGTTCTCGTCGACCTACACGTTGGCCGTCGTCCCCATTCCCACTCACCTGCCGAGCAGTCGCCAAGACCTGCCCGACCTGATCTTCAAGACCGAGGCGGCCAAGTTCTCCGCCATTGTGGACGACGTGCGCGAGCGCTACGACCGCGGCCAGCCGGTCCTGCTGGGTACAGCCTCAGTGGAGAAGAGCGAGTTGCTCAGCCGCGAGCTCTCCAAGGCCGGGATTCCCCACGAGGTGCTCAACGCGAAGCAGCACTTCCGCGAGGCGGAGATCGTGGCCCAGGCCGGTCGCAAGCACGCGGTGACCGTGGCCACCAACATGGCGGGCCGAGGCGTCGACATCATCCTGGGCGGCAATGCGGAGGGCCTGGCCCATCGCGAGGCCGTGGGCCAGGGCCATCAGCCGGGGACTCCGGAGTTCGACGCGGCGGTGGAGAGCGCGATGACACGCTTTCGCGCCGCCTGCGAGCTCGAGGCCGACGAGGTCCGCGACCTTGGCGGGCTCTACGTCCTGGGCACGGAACGCCACGAGTCACGGCGCATCGACAACCAGTTGCGCGGCCGCTCCGGTCGCCAGGGTGACCCTGGTGAGAGCCGCTTCTACCTCTCCCTCGAGGACGAACTCCTGCGCCTCTTCGCTACCGGTGCCGTCTCGTGGGTCATGGACCGCACGATGCCAGACGACCTGCCCATCGAGGCCAAGATGGTGACTCGGGCCATCGAGAGGGCCCAGAGCACGGTGGAGGGCCGCAACGCCGAGATCCGCAAGGACGTCCTCAAGTACGACGAGGTGATGAACGAGCAGCGCAAGGTGGTCTACGCCCGGCGTCAGCAGGTCCTCGACGGCGAGGACATCCACGACGCGACCTTGGCGCTCATCGAGAAGGTCCTCGAGGACATGGTCACGAGCCGCTTGGAGAGCGAGTTCCCCGAGGAGTGGGACCTCGGTGCCCTGATGGTGGACCTGCAGACCTACTACCCGACGACTCTTTCCGCCGAGACCCTTGGCGCCTACGACGACCGTGAGGACGTCGTGGCGGTCGTGGTCGAGGAGGCGCTGGGCCTCTACGAGCGCAAGTGCGAGAGTTTCCCCGGGGGGATGGACACCGCTCGCGAGATCGAGCGCGACGTGATGCTCCAGATCCTCGACCAGCGGTGGCGCGACCACCTGTCGGACATGGACTACCTGCGTGACGGCATCCATCTGCGCCAGGTGGCCCAGCAGGACCCCCTGACGGCGTGGCAGCGCGAGGGTTACGTGATTTTCGAGCACATGCTGGAGGGCGTGGACCAGGAGTACGTGCGCTACATCACCCACGTCGAGGCAGTGGTGGACGCTCCCGAGGAGCAAGATCCCGGCCTCGAGCGGGCGGTGACCAACGCCAACGCCGTGGCTCCCGGCGGGACCGCTCTGCCCTCGCACGCGACGGGAGAGCCCGTTCGAGCGGCTAAGCCCGACGGCAAGATCGGCCGCAACGACCCGTGCTGGTGCGGATCGGGGCGCAAGTTCAAGCAGTGCCATGGCCGACCTTAGGGTCGAGCACCAGCTGCGCGACGCCCTCTCGACGCTCGAGGAGCTCGAGGGACGGTGGCGCGCGGCCCACGCCTACCTGAAGATCGACGACGTCCGCGCGAGGGTCGCCGAGCTCCAGGAGGTCGCGGCCGACCCCCATCTCTGGGACGACACCGAGAGGGCGCGTCAGGTAACGACCGAACTCGGCCGCTCCAACGCGGATCTCGAGGAGTTCGACGGGGTTCGGCGGGCCCTCGACGACTGCGCGGTCCTGGCGGAGTTCGCCCGTGAGTCCATGGAGTCCGGTGAGCCCGACGCGGCACTGGTCACCGAGCTGGTCGAGGCCGCCGGCGACGTCAAGACGACCCTGGATGGCATCGAAGTCCAAAGCCTCTTCTCGGGCCCCTACGACCAGAACGACGCCATCGCGGAGCTCCACGCCGGCGCGGGTGGCACCGACGCCCAGGACTGGACGGAGATGCTGCTGCGCATGTACTCGCGGTGGGCCGAGCGTCGGGGCTTCGCCGTGGAGATCGACGAGGCGACCGAGGGCCAAGAGGCGGGGCTCCTGTCGGCGACGTTCATCGTCAAGGGCCGCTACGCCTACGGTTGGCTCGGGGCCGAGCGCGGGGTCCACCGCCTGGTGCGGATCAGCCCCTTTGACGCCCAGGCGCGACGTCAGACCAGCTTCGCCAGCCTCGAGGTCACCCCTCTGCTCGGCGATGACGCGGGTGAGGTCGAGATCGACGAGAAGGACCTGCGTATCGACACCTACCGGTCCTCGGGTGCGGGGGGCCAGCACGTCAACAAGACCGACTCCGCCATCCGGATCACCCACCTGCCGACCGGCATCGTGGTCAGCTGCCAGAACGAGCGCAGTCAGCACCAGAACAAGGCTCGCGCGATGCAGATTCTCGAGGCCAAGCTGGCCGAGCGCGCTCGGGCCGAGCGTCAGGCCGAGCTGGACGCGCTCTCGGGTGAACGGGCGGACAACGCCTGGGGATCGCAGATCCGCAGCTACGTGCAGGCGCCGTATCAACTGGTCAAGGACCACCGCACGGATCACGAGACGGGAAACGTCGACGCGGTCCTCGACGGCGACCTGGACGACTTCATGGAGGCGGAGCTGCGGCGCCAGCGGGCCCGCGGGTAGCCGCATAAGAAGTAGGAAAACCCCAGGTGGCCATGGCCCCGGGTGGCCCGGAGAGTCCAGGGGTGCCCCCTAAACTGTCACGGTGAGTGCGTCGAGACGCGCACATTGTCCGGGAGTTCGCGAGGAGGTGTACGCGTGATTCGCTTCGAGAACGTGTCGAAGACGTATAAGAACGGCACGATCGCTCTGCGCGACATCTCGCTCGACATCGAGAAGGGCGAGTTCGTCTTCCTGGTCGGGTCCTCCGGCTCGGGCAAGACGACCTTCCTGCGACTCCTGCTGCGCGAGGAGTTGCCCGACTCGGGCCGCATCCTCGAGGCGGGGCGCGACATCGTCAGCCTGCCCAAGTGGCGGGTCCCCTACCTGCGTCGCAACATTGGCTGCGTCTTCCAAGACTTCCGCCTGCTACCCAACAAGACGGTCTTCGAGAACGTGGCCTTCGGGCTCGAGGTGATCGGCCGCCCCCGCTCGACGGTGGAGAGCCAAGTGCCCCAGATCCTGGAACTGGTCGGGTTGGCCGACAAGTCGCGAAACCTGCCCAGCGAGCTCTCGGGCGGTGAGCAGCAGCGGGTCGCCGTGGCTCGGGCCTTCGTCAACCGCCCCCTCATCCTGCTGGCCGACGAGCCGACGGGGAATCTCGACCCGGCCAACTCCGAGACGATCATGGCCCTGCTCGAGCGCATCAATCGGACGGGGACGACGGTGGTGATGGCGACCCACGACAAGGCGTTGGTGGACCGGATGCGTCGGCGCGTCGTGGAGCTGGACCGCGGCGAGTTGATTCGCGACCAGTTGCGAGGCGTCTACGGGATCGATGAGCCCGCGGGGAGCCTCTGATGCGCGTCTACCTTCGCTACGCACTCAAAGAGACTTTCTCGAACCTCTGGCGCAATCGGATGATGACGATCGCCGCCGTGTTGACGGTCGCGGTCTCGCTGTCCCTCGTCGGTGCGGCTCTCGTGCTCAAGCAGAGCGCCGCCCAGGCCTCCGCGCAGTGGCAGCAAGGGACCAGGGTGACGATCTGGATCCAGCCCAACGCCTCCCAGAGCGAGATCAGCACCATCCAGAGCCAGTTGGCGAGCATGCCGATCGTCAAGAAGTGCGACTACTTCACTCAGGCTCAGGACTACGCCGAGGCCAAGAAGATCCTGCCGACGGACGAGTCGCAGGTCCTCCAGGTGAGCGACGTGCCCTCCTCCTTCCGCTGCGTGCCGACGGTTCCCGCCGACGCCTTCACACTGGCCTCGCAGTACACCGGACAGCCGGGCGTCTACCAGGTGACCCTGCCGGAGCAGCAGATCCGCCAAATGGAGCGCGCCATCCGGATCATCCAGATCGTCTTCCTGGCCCTCGCCGCGGTGCTGCTGCTCTCCGCGACGGTGCTGATCCTCAACACGATCCGCATGGCGATCTTCGCCCGGCGCCGGGAGGTGTCGGTGATGAAGCTGGTCGGGGCGACGAACTGGTTCATCCGCATTCCGTTCATCACCGAGGGGTTCATCCAGGGTCTGCTGGGATCGGCGGTCGCCGTGCTCGGGGTCATCGCCCTGCACACGTGGTACCCGCTGCACAACGTCTACGTCCTGAGCACTCAGGCGCTCTGGGGGACCAACCTCGTCGTGATCGTGGTGGGAGTGGTGATCGGGTCGGTCGGATCAGCGATCGCGATCCGGCGATTCCTCGACGTCTAATCGGCCCCTTCGAAGTCGATCGCCAGCGAGTTCACGCAGTACCGCAGTCCCGTGGGCGTGGGCCCATCGGGGAAGACGTGGCCGAGATGGCCCCCACAGCGTGAGCAGAGGATCTCGGTGCGCTCGCGAGCCAGGGAGTGGTCGGGTCGCTCGATAATCGTCCCCGGCTCGCAGGCGTCAAAGCTCGGCCAGCCACAACCGGAATCGAACTTCTGGGCGCTCGTGAAGAGCACCTGACCGCATCCACCGCAGGTGTAGTGCCCCTCGTCGTCGACGTGCAGGAGCGATCCCGTGAATGGCGCCTCCGTGGCCGCGCGCCGCAGCACGGCGAACCGATCGGGGTCGAGCCGACCCTGCCACTCCTCGTCGCTGAGTTGCACCTCGAAGTCCATGGGGGTCAGCGTATCGGCGAGGGCCCTCGGACGCTGCGGGGAACTCAGCCCAAGGCGGAGTCGTGCGAGACGGCCAGGTCTTCGGCGGCCCCGTGGGGATGGATGCCCAGGACCTTGCCGTAGAAGGCCAGCTCGGCGCGGAGCGCTCGCGTGCGGGTGTCGGCCCGACGGAAACCGTGGGCCTCGCCCTCGAAGTAGAGGGCGGCGCAGGGGACCCCTCGTTCGGCGAGGGCGTGCTCCATCTCCTTCGACTGTGCGGGGGGCACCACTGCGTCTTCCAGCCCTTGAAGGAGGATGACGGGGGTCCGCAGCCGCTCGAGATGGTGAATCGGCGAGCGCTCCCGATAGACATCGCCCGCCTCGGGCCACGGACCGACCAGCCAGTCGAGGTAACGAGACTCGAACTTGTGGGTGTCGTGGGCCAGGGCCTCGAGGTCACCGACTCCGTAGTAACTCGCACCCGCGGCAAAGCGGTCGGTGAAGACGAGGCCACACAGGGTGGTGTATCCCCCCGCGCTGCCACCACGGATGAGCAGGGAACGGTCGTCGGCGAGACCTCGCCCCACGAGGAAATCGGCGGCGGCGAGGCAGTCCTCGAGGTCGACCACGCCCCAGGTGCCCTTCAAGAGGTCACGGTAGGCGCGACCGAAGCCGCTCGATCCGCCGTAGTTCACGTCAACGACCGCAAATCCCCGCGTGGTGAAGAACTGCACGGTGTAGTCCAGCACGGCGTCGGACATCGAAGTGGGCCCCCCATGGCTCATCACGATCAGAGGGGGCGCGCCCTCGGCGGGCACCGTGATGGCGGGATTCAAGGGCGCGTAGTAGTTCGCCCGGGCGACTCGGCCACCACGTGACGGGAACTCGATCTGTTGGGCCACCGAGAGGTACGCATCGTCGAGCAGGCGAGGACCAGCCATTCGCACTACGCCCCAGGCGCCATCGCGACCTCGGGTGGCGATGCAGGGGAGATCTCGTGGCCCCCCGGTCAGGATCGCAACCGTGCTGTCGCTGGCGGCGACCGCCCCGACGAGGCTGTAGGGCAGGGCAAGGCGGCTCACCTGTCCGCGCTCGTCGATCTCCTCCAGCCAGCCCTCGGATCCCACGTGGGCCGAACAGACGATTCCGGTGGCCGTGAAGGCGTAGCTCGACGGGGACTGCCAGGGCGGATCGCCGTACTCCGCCTCGCGGGGGCACAGGCTCTCGTCGCTGTCCGCGTGCCGGTAGAGGTTCCACCACCCGGTCCGGTCCGAGACGAAGTGAAGCCGACCCCGAGCGTCGTAGCGGGGCTGCTGCACGGCCTCGTCTGGCGCGCCAGCCACGTGTCGCACGGGCGAGGCGAGGTGGCCCGAAACGTCGAGGTCGGCCTCGAACAGGGTGGTGGCCTCCCAAGGCATCAGGGGGAGATTCCACGCAATCCAGGCGAGCCGGTCGCCGGTGGGCGAGAGGGCGGGGGCCGCGACGAAGTCGGTGTCGTCCCAGATCACCTCGATCGGCCCCTCGCCATCACTGCGAATGCGAACCAGGTCGTTGAGGACTTGGCCGTCCTCGTGGCGCTCCCTCACGCAGATCACGAAGTCCCCACCGGTCGAGAGAACGGGGTCGCTGAATCGCCATCCTCGGGGCTGTGCGGGCGGTGGGGTCAAGGCGAGCGGCGGCTCGTCCGGCCGGTGGCGGTAGAGCCGTTGGTCCGCGCCGTCGACGTACACGATGATCCCGTCCCGCACGGCGTAGGGCACCGAGCCGTACTCATGGACCTGGCTGCGCACCGAGGTCTCCGGACTGAGGACCTCCCTCGGTTCGGCCCCGGGATGTGCGGCCATGAGTACGACCCGCCCGGCCTCGCTCGGGCGACCTTCGAGCCAGTAGACGACGTCGGCGTCGACCGCGGGATAGGCCAAGCGCAGGGCGTCGCCGCTCAACTGCTCCGCGGCGAGGGGCGAGGGCCAGGCGCCGTAGGCGATGGCGTCGCTCACTGCGGTGGCAGGGGGTAGCGAGGTCGCGGCGCCAATGGCAACTCCCGGGGGTATTCGGGCTCGTCGTCCAGGAGGCGCATGAAGGCTCCGGCCAGTCCCGCTGGATCGAGGCCGAGTTCGGCCAGGAGCAGATCGGGGCGATGGTGCTCGAGGTAGGCCCGAGGGACGCCGAGGATTCTCGTAGTCGGGAAGGGACGCCCGAGCTCCTGAGCTCGCTGGCGCACCGCCGAGACCATCAAGGTCCCGGCCCCGCCGTGACGGGTTCCGTCTTCGACGGTGACGATGCGGTCGTGCTCGAGCGCAACGTCGATCATCTCGGGATCTGGTGGCAGCACTCGGACGTCGTAGAGGGCGACCCGAGAGGCCTGTTCGCCCATGGACTCCAAGGCGCGCCACGAGGTTGGGGCCATCTTGCCCACCGCGAGGACGCACAGAGAGCCGTCACCTCGGCGGACGCGGCGGGCCCTCAGTCCGTCGCCGATCCCCCCGTCGAAGGGCTGAGGCAGGGTCTTGGGGAACCGCAGGGCCGCCGGGCCGTGCAGCGAGAGCGCCGTAGCCAACATGCCCGGTATCTCCTCGGCCGTGGAGGGGGCGAAGATCGTCATGTTGGGGATGGCTAGGCAGAGCGCCATGTCGAGCAGGCCGTGGTGGCTCGGGCCGTCGTCGCCCGTGATCCCGGAGCGGTCCATCACGAAGACGACGGGCAGGTCGTGGAGACCCACGTCCAAATGGGCCTGGTCGAAAGCCCTGGAAAAGAAGGTCGAGTAGATGGCCACCACCGGCTTTAAGCCACCCATCGCCATGCCCGCTGCCGCGGTCACGGCGTGCTGCTCGGCGATGCCCACGTCGAAGAAGCGCTCGGGAAACCGGGATTGGAAGGGGAGGAGCCCGGTCGGTCCGGCCATGGCGGCCGTGATTGCCACGATTCGGTCGTCGACGTCGGCCATGGTGAGAAGGGCCCGCGAGAACGCCTCGGAGTACGACTGGGGGGCCACGTGATCCTCGTCGATCACCGCTGGCAGCTTGTAGTCGTGCATGCGCAGGTCGTCACGCACCGCCGGGGCGTATCCTCGACCCTTCTCGGTCAGCGCATGGAGCAGGATTGGGCCGTCCCAATCACGGACCGCCCGCAGGGCGCTCTCCACCGCCTCGATGTTGTGCCCGTCAACCGGGCCCACGTAGCGCACTCCTAGCGTCTCGAAGAAGGTGTGGGGAGTCACCATCTCGCGCACGACGGAGGTGAAGCCATCGATCCCGCGGTAGGCCACCTTGCCCACCCGAGGAAGGTGGGGCACCGTGCGGCGCACCCTCTGGCGCATCGTCAAGTAGGTCCGGTTGAGTCTCAGGGCGGTCAGTGACTCGGACAGCTTCGAAACCGTGGGCGCGTAGCTGCGACCGTTGTCGTTGAGAACGATGACCACTCGCTGGTTCGCGTGACCCAAGTTGTTGAGAGCCTCGTAGGCCATGCCGCCGGTGAGCGATCCGTCGCCCACCAGTGCCACGACGTGGCGATTACCGCCGCGACCCGCCAGTTCGTGGCGCCGCTCGAGGGCGACCGAGAGGCCGTGAGCGTAGGAGAGAGCGGTCGAGGCGTGAGAGGACTCGATCCAGTCGTGCTCACTCTCGGAGCGATTGGGATAGCCCGAGAGGCCCCCCCGCTGGCGCAGGCGCTTGAAGGCGAACCCTCGTCCGGTCAACAGTTTGTGGACGTAGGACTGATGGCCGGTGTCGAAGAGCAGTACGTCGCGCGGTGACTGGAAGACCCGGTGCAGCGCCACCGTCAGTTCCACCACGCCCAGGTTCGATCCCAGATGCCCACCGGTCGTGGTGACGGTCTCGATGATCAGCTCGCGAATCTCAGCGCAGAGTCGATCGAGCTCGGCGTAGGAGAGGTCCTTCAGGTCCTCGGGACCTTCGATCGACTCGAGAATCACGAATTTCAGCCTATCGGCACCCCTCAGGGCCGGCCCGGCGAGGAGGACGGTCCGAGGTCTCGACTCGCCAGAGGCACCCGGTAGGGTGACCGCCATGACCGACACCCTGGTGGCCCCCGAACTCCTGTCGCGGGTCCTTGACACGGCACTCGCCCGAGGCGGCGAGTTCGCCGAGGTCTTCGTGGAGGACCGCCAGACCTCCGGTGCGTCACTGGACCAGCGTCGCGTCGAGGAGTTGACCTCGGGCCGGGACCGGGGTGCGGGCATCCGGGTCGTGGTGGGCGAGACGACGGGTTTTGCCCACACGGCCGACCTCACTGAGGAGGGTCTGCGCCGCGCGGCCGAGGTGGCGGCGAGCGTGGCTCGTGAGGGCGGAGGCGGAGTGCGCGAAGTGGCCCTCCAGCCGCTGCGCTCCTACGCCACGTCGGTCCTCGAGTCACCCGACACCGTCGCGAAGGCCCGCAAGATCGAGATCCTCCAGCAGGCCGATGAGGTGGCCAGGGCGTCGGGGGCCGCCATCAGCCAGGTGCAGGTGGGGGTCGGGGACTCCTCGCGGCGATTCGTCGTGGCCAACTCTGACGGCGTGCTGGCCGCGGACCATCAGGTGCGCACGCGCTTCATGGTCATGTGCGTGGCCGTGGGTGACGCCGGCATGCAGACCGGGTATCAGGTGCTGGGTGCGACCAAGGGCTACGAGATCTTGAATCCGGAGGCCGTCGCCTCAGCGGCCGCCGAGGCGGCCCAGCACGCCCTCACGAAGCTCGATGCCCGTCCGGCGCCTTCGGGAGACCTGCCGGTCGTCTTGGCGGGCGGCTCCGGTGGAATCCTGTTCCACGAGGCCTGCGGGCACGGACTCGAGGCGGACGCGATCGCGAAGGGAGCCTCGGTCTACACGGGCCGAGTGGGCGAGAAGGTCGCGAGCGACTTGGTGACGCTGGTCGACGACGGGACAATGGCGGGGGAGTGGGGTTTCCTGGCCGTCGATGACGAGGGGCATCCGGGCTCGCGCAACGTCCTCATCGAGAACGGGGTCTTGACGGACTACATGTGGGACCTCTTGAGGTCCCGGCGATCCGGCCGCGCCTCTTCGGGCAATGGGAGACGTCAGAGCTACCAGCACCTGCCGATGGTGCGAATGACGAATACCTTCCTCATGTCCGGGGACGCCGATCCAGACGAGATCGTGGCCCAGACGCCCTACGGCGTCTACGTGGCCCAGCTCGGCGGCGGGCAGGTGAACACCACCACCGGGGACTTCGTCTTTGGGACGAGCGCGGCCTTCTTGATCGAGAACGGCCGCCTGACCGCGCCCCTGCGGGACTGCAACATCATCGGCAACGGGCCCGCGGTCCTCCAGCGGGTGGATGCCGTGGCGAGCGATTCGACCTTCGCTCTGGTCCCGGGCACCTGTGGCAAGGACGGCCAGAGCGTCCCAGTGGGCACGGGCCAATCGACGATGCGCCTGTCCAGTGTCACGATTGGCGGGACGGCCGCGTGAGTGACTTGGTGGGCATCGCGGAGCGCCTGCTCGAGCGCGGGCGAGACGGTGAGCAGGTGGAGGTCGTCATCGCCTCGGGAACTGACACCGAGGTGAGGGCCTATCAGGGTCAGGTCGAACATCTCGTGTCGGCCACCTCGGCCGGCGTGGGAGTACGGGTCCTCATCGACGGGCCAGGCGGGACTCGCGTCGGCGCCGCCTGGGCGGGCTCGCTGGACGACGGGACACTCATGGGTCTCCTCGATGAGGCTCGCGACAACGCGCGCTTCGCCACGGAGGACCCCTTCATGGCTCTGGCGACGCCTGACGATGTCGCGCCCGCCTCGCTGGAGCTTTGGCGCCCAGAGGTCGAGAGCACGCCCACGGACGCGAAGATCTCGCTCGCCCTGGAGCTGGAACGCGCGGTGCGCGAGGGCGACCCGCGGATCCGCCAGGTCGAGAGTGCCAACTACTCCGACTACGTCTCCGAGAGCGCCGTCGTGTCGAGCACGGGGGTGAGAGCGACCTCACGTCGGTCGGGCGCCTATCTCTCCGTGGAGGCCATCGCCTCGCAGGGTGCCGAGGATCAGACCGGTTGGGGGCTCTCGGTCGGACGCAGCCCCCTAGACCTGGATCCTGCCCTGGCCGCATCGGAGGCCATCGAGAAGGCGACGCGGATGCTCGGCGCCGTCAAGCCGGCGACGCAGCGCTTGCCGGTGATCTTCGACGCCAGGACCGCGGCCACCTTGCTCGGAATTCTGGGCGGCGCCCTGTCGGGCGACGAGGTCATTCGGGGGCGCTCCTTCTTCGCCGATCGGCTGGGCGAGAGCGTCGCCTCAGGTTCCTTCACCCTCGTGGACGACCCCACCGATTCGCGCCACTTCGCAGCGAGCCCCTACGACGCCGAGGGACTCGCATCGAGACGCAATGTGCTGATCGAGGACGGGGTGCTGCGCGGCTTCGTCTACGACACGGTGTCCGCGCGGCGCGCGGGGACGTCATCGACCGGATCGGCGGTCCGTGGCGGGCTCGCCGGGAGTCCGAGCGCAGGGGTCCGGGCGCTCGCGTTGGCCCCGGGAGAGCTCTCACTCGAGGAGATGGTCAGCCGCGTGGGCGAGGGACTGCTGGTGCGATCTTTGACCGGCGTCCACTCGGGAGTCAACACGATCTCGGGGGACTTCTCGGTGGGGATCACCGGCCTGATGATCCGCGGGGGCGAGTTGGCCGAACCGGTGCGGGAAGCCACGGTGGCCTCCACACTCCAGCGCATGCTCCTCGATGTCCTACACGTCGGTCGCGACGTCGAGTGGCTTCCCGGGGTGGCGGCCGGACAGCCAGTCGCCATCGGGTCGATTGCTCTGTCGGGCGCCTAACTCGCGCTAGTGCTCGGCGTGCTCGAGGAAGAGCCACTGTCCGAGGAGCTCGGTGTCGAAGTGGACGTACCGCGGCTATCGGTCTTGTAGAAGCCACTGCCGCGAAAGACAATGCCCACGGCCGAAAAGACCTTCTTCAGCTCGCCCCCGCACACCGGGCAGGTCGACAGGGGCTCGTCGTGGAACCCCTGCACCGCCTCGAGGCGCTCCCGGCAGGACTGGCACTCGTACTCGTAGGTCGGCATGAACACTCCTCAGCGATCACGACCGCAGAGAGTGTATCGGGCCCCCGAAGCGAGCGAGTCGCCGTCAGTAGCATGGGCCCGTGGACGACTTCCACCAGTTGCGCCATCCCGCGCGAGACGGCTCCCTGCCGCGCGAGCTGGGACCCTCCGAGGTCACCGCCCGGCGCGCCCTCGCCCGCTGCCGGATCAACATGCTGCCCGCGACGACCGCAGCGGTGGCCGCGAACGCCCTCAACAAGGGCGACGTGCTGGCGACCGCGCGCGTGGCGGGGATCCAGGCCGCCAAGGGGGCAGCCACCCTGCTGCCGATGGCTCATCCCGTCCTCGTGGGCAACGTCTACGTCAACTTCTCCCTGGCTGATGACCACATCGACGTGGAGGCCAGCGTGGACACCGTGGACCGCACCGGGGTCGAGATGGAGGCCCTGACGGCCGTGACCGTGGCCGCCCTGACGATCTACGACATGTGCAAGTCGCAGGACCGGACGATGACGATCGAGCAGGTGGCGGTCTGGGAGAAGTCCGGAGGGCGCTCGGGAACCTGGCGCCGCGAGGAGAGCCCCACTCTCTGACTCCGGTCCGGCCCGGGGGGTGCCGCTACCGTGGAAGGGTCGAAGGAGGGGTCGTGGCGTCGATCCGAGGTGAGGTGGAGGGGCGCCGGGAGCGCCTCATGGCGTTGGTGCTGATGCTCCAGGCGGCCTCGAGGGCCCGGCCCCTGACCCAGGACGAGATCGTCAAGAACCTCCGCGTGGACGAGTACCCGAGCCAGGGCAAGATCCCGCGCAAGGTGCTGGCCTACCAGGGCTCGGAGACCGCCGTCCGCCAGAAGTTCGAGCGAGACAAGGCCGACATCCGCGAGCTCGGCTTCGCCATCGAGACGGTGCCCCTCGATGACGGGGGGACTGGATACTTCGTGGACCCCGAGGCCGCCTACGCTCCACCGATCCACTTCAGCGAGGACGAACTGCGCATTGTCGGCGTGGCGTTGCGCCTCTTCGGATTCGGCGCCGCCGGCGCGCTGGGCCTCTTCGTCGGAGGAGGAGCCGTCGGGGACGGTGGCTTGGAGTTCACCAACTTCTACACCCCGATGATGAGGGCTCTGCAGACCCACCGGGTGCTCAGCTTTGGTTACCACTCGTCCACGAACAAGGTGCGTCGGGTCGAGCCCCTGTTGATCGAGGTCTACCGGGGGACCCCCTACCTCATCGCTCGGGTGGCCGGCACCGACGAGGTGAAGGGCTACCGGGTCAACCGCATCACGTCCCTGCCCGTCGTCGAGGACGAGACCTTCGTCGTCAACGAGGAGCTCATGGTCCAGGCGCGGGGCTGGCGTCCCGAGTACGCCAAGGCCCCCCGGCCAGTTGACGTGGTGATCGAGACGTCGGAGAACTTTGCTGAGTTGCTGGCGCGCCAGTTCCCGCTCGCCGAGCGGGCCCGCAAGAAGGATGGTCGCGTGGAGGTCGGGCTGTCCTTTGAGGGACCCTGGGCCGCGCTGAGGTTCCTCCTCGAAGCCGCCGATCGAGTGACGCTTCGAGCTCCCAAGTCGCTGAAAGAGGCCCTACGCGACTGGCTCAAGTCCGTGAATCGCGGCGCTCGTCCCGACCCGACGGGTCTGCGATTTCCCGGGCCCAGCTCCCCTGATGTCCTGGGACAGACCCTCCAGCTGCTCCACGCGGTCTACCAATCGGACGAAGGACTGAGGGTCAGCGACCTGTCGGAGCGCTTCTCGCTCGCGCCCGAGCACGTGCGTCTCATCATGGACCGTCTAGTCAGCCTTCAGCCCTTTGGGAATCGGGCCGGCTATCTCACCCACGTGCTCAAGGAGTGCGACGATTGGGACGACCCTGACGACGACTCCCTCTACCGGGCCGACTACTCCGACACGCCGGCAGCACCCGAGCCGCCGAGCCTGCTGTTGCGCGATCTAGTCGAGCTCAACATCGCTCTGCGCGAGGCCGCGAGAGCGGTCAGCGACCCCGCCCTCAGTTCGGCCGTCGAGAAGATCGAGGCTGCGGTGTCACGGTTCGTCCACGTCGACTCGGTGCCCAATGAACCCTTCCTCGGCGTGGTGCGCGACGCGGTGGAGCGCCGCGAGCAACTGAAGGTGGAGTACACGTCGGCCCACGACTCCCACGCCCAGGTCCGCTGGATCGAGCCGCGCGAGGTGCGCGTCCTGAACGGCCACGCCCTCGTGCGGGCCTGGTGCGCGACCCGCGAGGAGTGGCGGACCTTCCGAATCGATCGCATCGGTCAGGTGCTGGCCCGATCGCGCGTCACCGAGGAGCGGCCCGCCGATCCCCAGGTCAACTGGCTCACTCAGGTCGGCGAAGAGGGCGACGAGGTGGTGGTCGCGGTGGAGCCTCATCGGCGCTGGCTATTCGAGCCACTGCCGGGGTCCCGGTGGTGCGAGATGGGGGACGGGCGGATGGCCGTGCGGTTCCGCCTGTCGGACCCGACCTTCCTCGACCACTTGATGCTGCAGGCCGGCGATGGTGCCGTCGTGCTGACCGAGCGCTACGCCACCGCCGGACAGGCACTGGCCCGTCGCATCGCCGAGCGGCTCTGATCGCGATCCTCGACCGTTGGGTCGAGGGGGATGGTGATCAAGGTTCTCACGAGACGCACACGTGATCTCAGCTACCTGAGCGAGGATCGGGCGCTCGAGATCGAAGGGGTGCGGCGCGGGCCGGCACTGTGGTGGCCTCGGGGCGAGGGGCGACCTGCGGCCCCAGAGGAGGTGCTGACCTCCACTCCTCGCTCGGCAGTCGTGGGTTACGACCTCGTGGTGGCGGCTCCCCGCGCCGTCTCCGCGTTGATGGCCTATGACGAACGGAGTGCGCCAGCCGTGATCGACGCGCATCGCCGGGCGGTCGGCGACGCCTTGTCCTACCTGGAGGCCCACGCCGTCGTGGTGCGCGACCGGGCACACGGTCGCGACGAGGTACGCAGCGCTTCGTGGACGGCGGCGGCCTCTTTCACCCACGGAGTCAACCGACACGGCGAGCCCCACCTCCACGATCACGTCATCGTCGGTGCTCTCCCTCACGAGGCGCGCGCGGTCTTAGATGGCTCATCACTGCGAGCCCACGCAGTCGCCGCCGACGCTCTCTACCGGGCGTCGTTGCGCGCGGACATCGGGCGGACGACCCCTTGGCGAGTCTGGCGGTCGCGGCGGGGCCACGAGCACGTCGCGGGACTCGACGAGGCCGTCGCGGCGGTGTGGCCGGGCCGTCACGATGAGCGGGGTGCGAAGCTGTCCTGGACACGCGAGGAGGCTCGTCGCCACTGGCGTGAGGACCTGTCCCGGCGGGGAAGTTGGGGGGTCGTCCGAGGGCCAAAAGATGACGGGCGGCTCGACGAGTATGGGTTCGCGGCCAGTCTCGAGGGCCGGGAGGCGGTCGCGCGGCGCCACTTGGTGGAGGCCTGGGCAAACGCCGCGCCGTGGGGGGTGCGCGCGACGCGGACTGACGAGGCGATCGAGCTGCTCTACCCCGAGGCCCAGGGAGTGGGCCTGAGAGAGGTGGCCATCGGCGTCGGCGCCGCCCGCATGATGGCTCGCACGAGAGAGTCGGCTCGCCCCCTCGATCTGCGCGAGCTGACGCTTTGGGCTCAACGGTCCCAGTCCCGTTCCCGCGAGCTGTCCCGGGCACGCTGGTAGCGCGAGTCGCGGTGGGCGGCGCTGAGCCCCACCCATCGCAGGCTCTTATCCGGGCCGAGGACCATGGCGTGGCCCTGGCGTCCCCTGGCGATCTGGGCCGCTCTGGCCACCACGTCGTCTCGCCACGTGGCGTTCGTGCCCACGACCCGGCCCCGGGGGTCTCGCTGGAGTGAGAGTTGGCGCCGGGGGCGCACGCCACCCAACCGCTCGATGAGCTCGAGGGTGGGTCGATCGGCGATCCCCGGCAGGACGACGGTCGTGGGAAAGAGCGAGAGGAATCCCTCGCCCGGTCGGCCCCAGCGCTGGCGGGCCTGGCTGAGGTCCTGGAGGCAGGCGAGAGTCGTGACCCCCTGGCCCCCGCCCTCAGAGACGATTCCGGGCAGATTGGGCAGCGGCGCCACGTTGGCCATCTCGTCCAGGGCGAGGAGGAGCCGGGCCCCCTGTGGATGGCGGTCGTAGGTGGCGTGGACCAACTCCTGGATGAGTCCGACGACCAAGGGCACGCTGACGGCCTGGTGACGGCTCGGCGCCACCACGTGCAGTTGGTGGCCGCCCGCGAGGAAGGCGGCGGCGTCCACCTGTGGCGAGCGGGCCGCCTCCCGAGCCGCCTCCGTCCGCATGCCGGCCATTAGTCCTGAGGCGCTCGACCAGATTCCCGAGAGCTCCCTCTCTTCAGTGGCGAGTACGCCGGCGAGGAGGGACCAGGAGGGGTGCTCGACGCCGCGGGCCTCCCGTAGCACGTCCAGGGCTCGCTCGCCCCTGCGCTCGTCGATGTCGCGGGTGAGCGAAGTGAGGTCGCCCCCGTTGAGGGCGGTCGCGTGCAGCAGCGGCCCGACGAGCGCCTCTGCACGTTCGGTCCAGTGGTCGTGGGAGGTAGTGCGAGGAAGGCGAGACGACTCGACGAGTGAGCGCGCGGCGAGGATCGCGCCATCCCACGACTCGGCGGAACGCACCGGTGAGTAGCCGACTCGGGTCACGCCGCGGGGCGTGGGAACCTGGCCGGACGGGTCGAACAGCAGAGTGCAGATCTCTCGACGACGTTCGGCGACAGCGCGGACGACGTCATCCTTGGTCGAGGTGGCCACGACGGCTGAGTCGCACAAGAGAAGATTCGGGATCACGATCGAACTGGTCTTCCCGCTGCGACTCGGTCCGAGCACGAGTACCGATCGCTCTGGCTCGACGGTGACGTCACCACTCTCACCCGACCCGAGGAAGATGCCCGCGACCATCGACTCACATCGTTCGTCGCAAACGCGAAATGCTTGACATTGGCTCTCACACCTAGTGAACTTTTGGTTGTCCTTCTGCGGAGGAGGCGAACGCATCACCGCGACGCCGTCGGCGCCGCACTGGTGTGCTCCCCGCGAGGACCGCGGACTGCGAGTGGTTGCGGCACAGCAGGGTTGCTGGGCGGCAAGACGGTCGAGTTCACGAACATCAATGCGGTACCTGTAGTCGGGACCACCAAGGTGGTGCGCCCGAGGTCCCTAGTTGATTCAACGTTGAGTCCCAAGGAGGGAAAGTGGCAACTGCCGCGAAGAAGAAGGCCCCGGCCAAGAAGGCCCCGGCCAAGAAGGCTGCTGCCAAGAAGGTGGCCAAGAAGGCTCCGGCCAAGAAGGCGCCTGCGAAGAAGGCTCCGGCCAAGAAGGCCGCTGCCAAGAAGGTGGCCAAGAAGGCGCCTGCGAAGAAGGCTCCGGCCAAGAAGGCTCCGGCCAAGAAGGCCGCCAAGCGGTAGCTCC
>CAYUZO010000001.1:0-44098 GCA_964449735.1 uncultured Ferrimicrobium sp. | reverse complement strand
AAGAAGGCTCCGGCCAAGAAGGCTCCGGCCAAGAAGGCCGCCAAGCGGTAGCTCCGCATACGCGGATCGTGAAGAGAGGGGGCCTGCGGGCCCCCTCTCTTCACGTTTCGACGAGGTCGCTCGGTTCGTCGACGTCGTGGCTCCACCGCGACTGGTTCCAGGTCGCGACCTCCAATCCAAGACGCCGGGCCTCGGCGATGTGACGAGCGGCCGATCCGGGGCCGTAGGAGAAGTGGAAGTCGAGTCCCGCGGGTACGGCGAGCACGTTCGTGCCCGCGCCCACCCGGTCGGTGACGACGGTCACGCCGGGTCCGAACGACGTAGTCCCGAGCCCTTCGGGCCGCAGGAGGTCGCCGTGGGCGACGATGGCGAGAGAGACAGTCGTGTCAAGAGCCCGGTAGGCCTCCGCCACCGCTCCGTTCAGATCGTCTGCGCTGGTTCGCAGGACCCGGGCGCCAGCGGCGAGAGCCCACTCCTCGACCTCGGGGTCATCACAGGCCACCAAGCACGGCCGCGGGAAGGTGGCGGCGACAACGCCGCTGGCCAGGCGCCGAGCGAGCGCGGCGGCCGCGGTGTCGCCGAGGTGGTGGCGCAGGCGCGACTTGGCGCGATCGAAGGCTTTGAGCGGCACGATCACCGTCTCGAACCCGGGCGAATCCACCACGTGACCCTACCGGTGGCTCGTTAGGGTGGTTGGGTGCGAGTCCCTCCGACTCTGGAAGAGGAGCGGAACTGGGGCGCCGGTGAGCCCGTCGTGGGCCTTGACGAGGTCGGGCGCGGAGCATTGGCCGGCCCCCTGGTGGTGGGTGCGGTCGTGGTCAATCCCGCCGGAGACCCGCCAGTGGGCCTGGCGGACTCGAAGAGGCTGAGTGCGCGCCAGCGCCAGCTGCTGGTGCCGGCCATCGAGGAGTGGGCCCTCGACTGGGGCCTCGGCTGGGTCTCGGCCCAGGAGATCGACCGATGGGGCGTGCGCGCGGCTCTAGCCGCGGCGGCCGGGCGGGCGCTGGGTCAGCTGCGCAGAGTGCCGTCGCGCGCGCTCGTGGACGGCAGCTTCAACCTTCTCGATCCCGGGAACGCTCCCTTGGGAGAGGTACCGCCGGCAGAGGACCTCCGCTACGCGGCTCTGCCGGCGCGAGCCGTGGTCAAAGGGGATGATCGCTGCGCCTCGATGGCGGCCGCCTCCGTACTCGCCAAGGTGGCTCGCGACGCCCACATGGCATCGCTGGCAAAGAATGACGGGCGGTGGGGCTGGGAGGCCAACAAGGGGTACGGGGCACCGGCTCACCTAGCCGCCCTCGCGGCCTTCGGGCCCTGTGACCAGCACCGGCGCTCGTGGCGGCTCGTACGCGACTGAGAGGAGGCGAAGCGCGCCCTGACCGGGTCAAATCCTCAGGGGGGCTAGAATTGCGTGGTTATGTCTTCGCTGCTGTCGATCAATGGATTGCAGGTTCAGTTCCGTTCCCGCAAGGGATTCACGACCGCGGTGGATGACTTCTCTCTGGAGGTCCAACCGGGGGAGTGCGTCGGACTGGTCGGCGAGTCGGGGTGCGGCAAGACGACGACGGGCTTGTCGGTCATGCGCCTCCTGCCGGCAAACGGTCGCATCTCCGCTGGGAACATCATGCTCGACGGAGTCGAGCTCACCGCACTCAGCGAGAAGGAGATGCAGACCCAACGCGGGCGGACCGTCGCTCTGATCCCTCAGGATCCGATGAGTTCGCTCAATCCGACGATGAAGATCGGCCGCCAGATCGGCGAGGGACTGCGGATCCACCAAGGCGCCGGCGAGGATGAGGCGCGCAAGCGCGCCCTCGAGGTCCTCGAAATGGTCGACATGCCCCGACCCGAGGAGCGCCTCGACCAGTACCCCTTCGAGCTGTCAGGCGGACTCCGCCAGCGGGTGATCATCGCGATGAGTCTGGTGTGCAACCCGAAGCTCCTGATCGCCGACGAGCCGACGACGGCACTCGACGTCACGATTCAGGCGCAGATCCTCGACATCATTGACAACCTCCGGACAAATCTCAACATGGGCGTGTTGCTGGTCACCCACGACATGGGCGTGATCGCCGAGCGCACCGACCGGGTCGTCGTGATGTACGCGGGCAAGATGGCCGAAGAGGCGAAGACGACCACTCTCTTCGCCTCGATGCGCCACCCTTACTCACAGGCGCTCCTCTCCTCGGTTCCCAACCTGCAGAACGAGGAGAAGCACGAGCTGGCCTCGATCGCCGGACTTCCGCCGGACCTCTCTCAGGTCATCGTCGGGTGCCGATTCGCCCCGCGTTGCTCGAGGGCCGACGAGCGGTGCAAGATCGAGGACCCGGCCGTGAGCCGGGAGGGCGACCACGCATACGCCTGCTTCCATCCCGTTGACGGGCCCGCGGCGGTGACCATCCGCCGGGCTCTCGCGACGTCCGATCAGGCCAAGGGAGAGCGCACCGAAATCCTTCGGGTGGAGGGCCTCACCAAGGAGTTCCCCATCAAGGCGGGCCTGGTGCGACACCGGGTGGGAGCGATCAGCGCCGTCTCCAACGTCAATTTCTCGATCAATCAGGGTGAGACCTTCGGCCTGGTGGGCGAGTCAGGGTGCGGCAAGACCACCATCGGGCGGATGATCGTTGGCCTGGAAGAGGTCACGGCGGGCCAGGTCCTCTTTGATGGTCGAGTTGTCTCTGCGCGAAAGCAGAAGGTGAGTCGCGAGGAGCGACGCCATCGCCAGATGATGTTCCAGGACCCGTACTCCTCGCTCGACCCACGCATGAAGGTCTCCCAGATCCTGCGCGAGCCCTTGCAGATCCAGGGCGAGGGCAGCCGAGCCGAGCAGGTGGCGCGCGTCAACGAGCTGCTGCTCGCGGTGGGTCTCGAGCCGAAGGCGGCCGACCGGTATCCTCACGAGTTCTCCGGTGGTCAGCGTCAGCGGATCGGCTTGGCGCGGGCCCTCGCCCTGCGACCGCGACTGATCGTGGCCGACGAGCCGGTCTCGGCGCTCGACGTGTCGATCCAGGCGCAGATCCTGAACCTCATGAAGGAGCTCCAGCGCGAGCACAGCCTCTCGTACGTCTTCGTGAGCCACGACCTGGCTGTCGTCTACTACATGGCCGACACGATCGGCGTCATGTACCTGGGCAAGATCGTCGAGATTGGCGACGCGGAGTCGGTCTTCAGGAGCCCCGCGCACCCCTACACCCAGGGACTGCTCGACGCCGTTCCCGTGCCGAATCCGGCCGACCAGGATGGGCGCCGGGGTCAGAAGATCACCGGAGAGCTCCCTTCGCCGATCAATCCGCCGTCGGGCTGCCGCTTCCGCACCCGCTGCCCGCGGGTCCAGGACATCTGCGCACGCGAGGAGCCGCCCTTCCTCGACTTCGGCGACAACCACCAGGCGGCCTGCCACTTCCCGTTGCGCACGCCGGTCACCCTCGGCTCGGCGACCTCCCGCTAGCCGTCGGGTATCCCTCCCGTCCCTGAGGCGACGGGGAGTGCGGGAGTGGCGCTCTCGAAGGCCGTCGAGCGACCCTTCGACTCAGCGCTCGATCAGGCGGACCTCGAAGGCGTCGCGCAGTGCGTCGCCGATGTAGTTGAGGGCCACCACGACCAGGATGAAGACGGTCGCCAGGGGGAAGATCTCCCACCAGAAGCCGTTCTGGATCTGGACCGACCCTGATTGGAGCATCGTCCCCCAGTCCGTCTGCGGTGCCTGGATTCCCAGTCCGAGGAACCCCAGGGCCGAGAGGAACAAGATGGCGTCGGCCACCGAGAAGGTGGCGACGGTGACGATGTTGGAGATGGAGTTCGGGAAGACGTGGCGGCGGATGATGTGGAACTTCCCACCGCCCATCGAGGTCGCCGCCTGGGAGTACTCGAGATTTCGGATCAGGAGGGCATCACCACGGATGATGCGGGCATTGCCCCACCAACCGGTGAAGCCGATCACCCCGATCAAGAAGGCCGTCGATCGGCCGAACAGCGTGATCATCGACAGCAGCAAGAAGATGTAGGGGATCGACAGGAAGGCGTCGAGGATCCTCATCATCACCGTGTCGACGACGCCGCCCACGAAGCCCGAGATCATCCCGTAGACGGTTCCCACGAGGATCGTGATCAGACCGGCCAGGAAGCCCAGCGTCAAGGAGTACTCGCCGCCGTAGAAGATACGCCCGAGCTCGTCGAAGCCGTTGGAGTCGGTGCCGAGCCAGTGGGCGGCCGAGGGTGCCGCATTCCACTTGGAATCGAAGGTCAGGGCCTGGTTGGTCTGGTTCGTGGGGTGGAAGATGGGCACCAAGAAGCAGGCGAGCGTCACGATGATCAGGTAGACGACCGAGGCGATGGCCAGCTTGTTGTGCATGAAGATGCGCAGGCGCTGGCGCCACATGGGGATGACCTCGTCGGCGAGGGCCTCCTCCCCCGGGGGGAGATTCGGGTCGAGGGCCTGGGAGACGATCGTCATCAGCGATTCCCCTCAATCCGGATCCGAGGGTTCACGAGTCCGAGGGTGACGTCAGCGGCCAAGTTCCCGAGAAGGGTCATCACCGAGACCAGCAGCGTGATGCCCAAGACCGTCGGCACGTCGATGTTGCCAGCCGCGGTCAGGGTCTCGATGCCGAGCCCGCCGTAGTTGAAGACGGACTCGATGATCAGTGCCCCCCCGATCAGTCCGGGGATGGAGAGACCGAGGATGGTGATGATCGGGCCCAGCGCGTTGCGGAAGGCGTGGCGGAACAGGGTGCGCCGGTTCGAGCAGCCCTTGGCCTTGGCCGTGCGCACGTAGTCCTGGACCAGCACCTCGAGCACGGTGCCGCGCATGAAGCGGCTCAGCCCGGCGACCGACAGCATCGTCAAGCAGGCGACCGGCAGGATGAAGCCGAGGGGGTCTTGGAAGAGCGCCCACGGGGCCACACCGGGCGGCGGCGAACTGGGCAGGTGCAGGGTGTGGAAGCTGAAGGCGTCGAGCACCAGCAGGCAGAGGAGGAAGGACGGCATCGCGTAGAGGATGAAGGCGGTGCCGGTCGCGGCGTAGTCAAAGACGGTGTTGCGCTTGGACGCCTGGATGACGCCCAACGGGATGGCGATGAGGATCGTGAAGATCAACGAGGCCAGGGCCAACCAGATCGTGCGGGGCACGTACAGCGAAATGAGGCCCCAGACCGAGTTGTTCTGCTTGTAGGAGAAGCCCAGGTTGAAGTGGAAGAAGACCTGGGACACGTAGTTCCAGAAGCGAACGAAGTAGGGCTTGTCGAGCCCGTGCTGGACGCCCCAGAGGTGGACGCGGAACGGCGTGGCGTGGGTGCCGAGCACCACGTAGGCGGACTGGTAGATCCCGTGGGGCTGGAAGTAGGGGAGGGTGAAGGTGATCAGCATCACCATCAACAGCACGATCAGCGACTGGACGAGCCGTCGGATGATGTACACCAGCACGAAGGATGAGTTTAGCGCCGCGATGCAAACCCTCCTGGTCGCACCGGTGCGACCTCGCCTCAGACGCGAAGAGCGGCCCCCCTTTCGGGGGGCCGCTCTTCAGGGTCTAGACCCGGAGCTGCTCTAGTAGTGCAGGTACTCCGGCATGAAGTTGCCCAGCGGGTTCGGGGTGAATCCGATGGAGGACTTCAGGGTCTTGATGACCTCGCCCGGGGCGAAGGCCTGGGGCTGGTAGAGCACCGGCAGCTGCTGAGCGGCGTAGTTGCCGTAGCTCGTCAGCTTGGCGGTGCCAAAGGTGGTCTGCGAGATGAGGTTGGTCATCTGCGTGTCGTTGTAGCCACCGACGTTGAACCCACCCGACGGAGCGAAGAGCGACTCACCGGTCGGCTCGAAGTCCGGAGCGTAGGTCCAGCCACCGCCCCACGAGCAGAGCTGGAAGCCCGCGCCGCTGGAGCAGTCGCCGATCACGTTGTTGAACGGCTCGGTGGTGTGGGTGAACTGGATCCCGATCTGGGCCCAGTCGGCGATCTCCGCGTTGAAGGTCGCGTCCAGGGCCGGCGAGCCCGAGGCCCACACGATCGAGAACTTCAGCTGGTAGCCCGAGGTGATCCCGGCACCGCACTGGCCCGAACCGGAGCCCGGGTTGGTGCAGGTCATCACGCCACCCTGCTCGGTCCAGCCGTGGCTGGTGAGGAGCGCCTTAGCAGCCGTGAGGCTGAAGGGGTACGGGTTCTTGATCGGCGCGCTCAGCGAGGAGGGCGTCGTCGGGGGCAGCGGGCTGTAGATCGGAATGCCGTAGCCCTTGTCCACGTTGTTGATGATGCCGGTCTGGTCCACCGCGGTCTGGAGGGCCTGGCGGATGTAGAGCTGGTTGATCGCCGCGGACTTGGGGTCAGCGCTCGAGAAGTTGAACGGGGCGTAGTTGAAGTTCCACGCCGAGCCCACGCTCATGTTGTACTTCGAGGCCAGCGAGCCCCAGTTGCAGCCCGGCTTGGTCGGCGACACCGCGTTGCAGGTGAGGACGCCCGGGTCCACGTAGCCCAGCGAGATCTTGCCGGCCTGCAGGTCGTTCTCCTCGGCCTGAGTCGAGGTGTAGGCGACTTCCTTCACCACGGCGACCTGGGCCTTCTGGGGGCCCGAGTACTTGTTGTTCGGCACGAAGGTCGCGTTGCCCAGGTTGTCGAACTGGGTCAGGCGCCACGGACCGTCAACACCCTGCTGCCAGAACTTGCTGGTGTAGGTGCTGGTCTTGGCCGACTGGGCCGCCAGGTAGGCCTCCACGTTCTTGCACGCGGAGTTGGTCGAGGCCGCACCGTAGGCGCCGGTCGCGCAGGTGGCCTTGCCGCCCGCGGTCCGGTCCCAGGCGTCGGGGAAGGGGGTGATGAAGGACAGGTTGTTGTAGACCAGCCACAGCGGGTTGATCGACTTGGTGAAGTTGATCGTCACCACGTTGCCCTTGGCGTGCGCATTCTTGATCAGGTTGGGGATCGAGAAGTCGCCGTTGTAGCCGCAGTAGGAGGTCGGGTCCGCCTTCAGCATGTTCAAAAAGAACATGACCGACTGACCGTTGACGGTCTGGCCGTCGGCGAACTTCCAGCCCTTCATGACGATGGTGGCGGTCTTGTTCCCGTTGGTCATCTTGGGGGCGTTGCCCGTCGACAGCGAGTACTGGACGGCCGGGGATCCACCCTTACCGAACCAGTACAGCGGACGGTACATGAGCTCCTGGAACTGGTTGATGTTGTCAACCGAGAAGTACTGGCAACCCATGTACGGGAAGATGTAGTTGGGATTGGCCCCGGGGCCCTCCGCGAAGCTCACGGTGCCCTGAGGGGTCGAGGCCCCAACGACATTTGGTGCAACCAGGCCCACGGCGAGGGCCGAGGCTGCGAGCCCCGCCGTCGCCAAGAGCCGCATTCTGCGCCCTATCTGCATGTGTACATTCCTCCCGGTGCCACCTCGGTGGAGCACCCGCTTGTTGTTGTTCCCCGCACGATGACGGTTAATCAGGCGTCACTGTACCGTTCCCCATAGTTAGGAACAAGTTCAGCCCCCGTTAAGATTTACCTAATCGTCACATGACGGTCGGGTATCTAAGTCCTGGTGGGCCCCCGGTTCGGCCCGATGAGAGGCCAGGGATGCCTGGCCATGAGAATCCTCAGGAAGAGAGCCCCCAGAACTCAGCCAGGAGCTGTCCGAGAGGGTTGGGCGTCAGACCCAGCGCGCTGTGGACTCGGCGGGAGGTTTCGACCAGTCGGGTGGGTTGGGGCAGGTAGAGGACGGGCAGTTGGGCCGCGGCGAAGCGGGCGTAGGCGCTGAGGTCGTGTCCGGAGGTGACACTGGCCCGGATCAGCGCGGTCATCTGAGGGTTCTGGTAGCCGCCCGCGTTGAGGCCTCCACCCGGGGCGAAGAGGGCCTCGCCCGAGGGGTAGTAGCCCGGGGAGTAGCTCCACCCCGTCCCCCAGGCGCAGATCTCGTAGCCCGACCCGCCGCTGCAGTCCGCCACGACGTTGTCGAAGCTGGCCGTCGAAGGGGTCACCTGGACGCCGAGGAGGCTCCACTGGGCGATGACCGCGTCCATCAGCGCGTCGAGGGCCGGGGAGCCCGACGCCCAGACGACGTTCAGCGAGAGGACGTCGCCGGCCGGGACACCGGCCCCGCAGGACTGCGGGGTGGTGCCCGGGGTGGTGCAGGTCAGGACGCCGTCGTGGAGCGTCCAGCCGTGGGCGGCGAGGAGGGCCGCCGCGGCGGTGAGGTCGAAGGGGTAGGGGTTGGTGACCGGGGCCGCCAGGGATCGCGGGGTTCCCGGCGGGAGGGGACTGTAGGTCGGGGTTCCGTAGCCTCGAAAGGCGGTCGTGATGAGGGCGCTCTGGTCGAAGGCCTCCTGGAGGGCCTGGCGGACGTAGAGCTGGCTGAGTACCGCACCTTGGGGGTCGGCGGGGGCGAAGTTGTAGGTCGCGTAGTTCACGCTCCAGGTCGGACCTGCGGACAGCGAGAAACGTCCGGCCAGTGCGCCCCAATTGGGGCCAAGCCCGCCCCGGGGGCCGGCCGGACCACCCAGCACACTCGGGTCGACGTAGCCCACGTCGATGCGCCCAGCCTGGAGGTCGGCCTCCTCGGCGGCGACCGAGGCGTAGGGGAGAAGGCGTAGGGCGGCTACCTGGGGCCGGGGACGTCCCGAGTAGTGGGGGTTCGCGACGAAGGTCGCACCCCCTTGGGCGCTGAACTGGCGCAAGTGCCAGGGTCCATCGACGCCGGACTGCCACAGGGGACCGGTAAAGGAGGTCGTCGTCAGCGCCAGCGAGCGCAGGTAGTCGCCGACCGCGTGACAGCGCGCCAGGGTCACGCGTGCCCCGTAGGGGCCCTGCGCGCACCCCCCGTGCGTTGAACTGACGGTGCGGTCCCAGCTCTCGGGAAAGGGGGTGATCTCGGAGAGGTAGTTGTAGAGGATCCAGGTCGGGTTGACCGGTCGGGAGAAGTTGAGCGTCACCGTCATGCCCCGTCCGGAGGCCGAGGTGAGCTGGTCGGGGATGCCGAACCCCGGGTTGTAGCCGCAGTAGGCCGTTGGGTCGGAGCGGTACAGATTGAGGAAGAGCATCACCGAGCGGGCATTGACGAGTTGGCCATCGGCGAAGCGCCACCCCTTCAGGTCGATGGTGACCTCCTGATTGGCCCGCGTGAAGAGGGGTGGCTGAGCCAGAGAGAGTGAGGGCACGACGGCCGTCGAACGGCCCTCGCCGAACCAGTAGAGCGGGCGGAACATCAGCATTTGGAACTGGTTCACGTTGGCGACGGTCGAGTGGGCGCAGTCGGCGAGGGGGAAGATGTCACTGGGGCTGGCGCCGGGCTGCTCGGCCACCGTGATCACGTCAGTGGGCCCGCCGCCCACGGCCCCCGCGCCACGCGGCGAGGGTGACCACAGCGCGGTCGCGATGACGATCAGCGCGAGACAGGGCCCGAGGAGGCGGTGTCGTCGGTTTCGGTGGGACATGGGACCGCCGCGGATCGGATTAGATGACCCTACCCACGACCCCGTCGAGGGCGACGTCGCTAGTGGTCCCTCAAGGCGGAGGCGAGGATGCTCTCGATATCGGGGTCGCGGAATTCGAAGCCCCGGGACTGCAGGGTCCCAGGGCGGACCCTCTGACTGGCCAGCACGGCGCCGTCGGCCAACTCTCCCAGCGCCAGCCGCAAGGCGCCTCGGGGCACGGTGAGCAGGTGGGGGCGGTGCAGGGCCGCCGCGAGGGCGCGGGTGAAGTCGCCGTTGGTCACCGGCTCGGGCGCCACCAGGTTCGCGGGACCATCGATCCGGTGATCGAGGAGGAAGAGCAAGGCCGCCACCTCGTCGCGCAAGGAGATTGGACTGATCCACTGGCGGCCGGATCCCAGGCGGCCCCCCAGTCCCCAGCGAAAGAGTGGCAGCTGTCGGGCCAACGCCCCCCCGCGGGAGCTCTGGACGATGCCGGTGCGCGCGAGCGCCACGCTCGAGCCACCTCGGCGCCACGGCTCGGCGGCCCGTTCCCAGTCCAGGCACAGCCGGGCGAGGAAGTCCTTGCCTGGCGCGCTCTCCTCGTCGAGCCATTCGTCGGCCCGTGAGCCGTAGACACCCACGGCGGACGCACTCACGACTGCGGGGGTGCCGACACACTCCACGACGGCCTCGGCGAGCGCGGTTGTGGCGGCGACCCGCGAGTCGATCAACTCCCTCTTGCGGGCGTCGCTCCAGCGGCGATCCCCGATCCCGGCGCCCGCGAGGTGGATGACCCCTTCGAAGGACCCTCGTGACCTGAGCGCCTCCCGGTCGACCCACCCGGCCGCCGGGTCCCACGGGACGCCCTCACCCGACGATTCCCGCCGGCGCAGGACGACTATCTCGTCACCCCGTTGACCCAGTGCCGCCACGACCGCGCGGCCGATCAGACCACTCGAGCCCGAGACCAGCACCCTCATCGCGAGAGTGCCCACGACTCGACTCGCGCGGCCAGGGCGCCCGGATGTGAGAGATGGGCCCCGTGCCCCGACCCGGCGATGACGTCGATCACGACGGCGGGCGAGAGGTCCGCTAGGCGCTCTCCCAGGCGGGCGGCGTACTCACCAATCGGGCCCTCGCCGTGCAGCAGGAGGCTTGGCACCTTCAGAGTGGAGAAGTCGGCCGGCGACTCCCCGTGCAGCGTCTCGAGGTCGGCGAGGAGGGCGGGGCCGTCGAGACGGCGGCTCTCTCGCTCGGGCTCGCTGAGGCGCTCCCAGGCCGCCGGTGAGACGACCCTCTTGAAGAAGGCCTCGGCCTCGAGAGCGGGGTCGCTCTGGGGCAGAGGGCGTCCCTCGCGGGCGAGGATCCAGGGGACCGGCGCCTCGAAGGCGACGACGCGGTCGCACAGGGAGGGCTGGCGAATGGCGCCCACCAGACCGACGAGGCCGCCGAAGCTGTGGCCGAGCACGACCAGCGGCACCTCGCGGGACTGGGCCTCGGCCACGGCGAGCAGGTCGGTGACGTGGTCTGCCAGGGTGCCCGGTCCGAGCGCCCTCGAGCGCTGGTATCCCCGCCGGTCGTAGGCGACGACGTCGAGTCCCTCGAGTCGGCGGGCGAGGCGGCTGAAGGACCCACCTCGATCGAGGCCACCGTGCACGCAGATCACCGTGGCGCGCGGCTGCGCTGAGCGGTGCTCGTAGAGCGCCAGGCCCGCCACCGGGGAGTCGGCGACTGGTCGCAGACCGAGCGGGGGAGAGTCGCTGCTCACGGAGGGAATCTACCGGTCCTGCGCGGGTATTCCGGCCGGTCACGGCCCCTAGGCTGGAGGGGTGAGCACCTCCCCCGACGCTTCCGTTCCAGGAGCGCGTGGCTCCTTTGGGCCCAACGCCTGGCTCGTTGACGATCTGTACGAGCAGTACCTGACCGATCCCGAGTCGGTCTCGGCGAGCTGGCGGGAGTTCTTCGTCGACTACCAGCGATCGACGGTGCCCGCGCCCACCGCAGGCCCCGCGCCCGCGCCCGCGCGGCCCGCAGTGATCGACGAGTCGGGAGAGCCACTGCGCGGCGCCGCGGCGCGCGTCGTCCAGAACATGACGGCGAGCCTCGAGGTGCCCACGGCCACCAGCGTGCGCACCGTGTCGGCGCGGCTGCTCGAGATCAACCGAGCCGCCCTCAACGAGGCCCTCGGCCGGGCCAGCGGCGCCAAGGTCTCCTTCACCCACCTCATCGGCTACGCGGTCGTCAAGGCCCTAGCCGCCGTCCCGTCGCTCAATGCCTCCTTCATCGCGGCGGTGGACCAGAAGGGCACTCCGGGGGTGAAGCGCCACGAGAGCGTCGGACTGGGCTTGGCGGTCGACGTGGCTCGTCCCGACGGGACGCGGGGACTCGTCGTGCCCGTGATCAGGGAGGCGGACCGCCTGGACTTCCGCGCCTTCTTGCTGGCGTACGAGGATCTCGTGCGCAAGGTCCACGCCGGCACGATGGCGGCCGATGACTTCGTGGGCGCGACGGTCACCCTGACCAATCCGGGCACCCTGGGCACGGTGCAGTCGGTGCCCCGACTGATGCCCGGCCAGGGTGCCATCATCGGCGTCGGGGCCCTGGGATGGCCGGCGGGATTCGAGGCGGCGGACCCGCGCGCCCTCGCCGACCTGGGTGTCGGCAAGGTCCTCACCCTGACCTCGACCTACGACCACCGCATCATCCAAGGTGCCGAGTCGGGACTCTTCTTGAAGTACGCCGCGGAGTGCCTCACCGGCGAGCACGGCTTCTACGACCAGGTCTTCGCCGACCTCGGCATCCCCTACGAGCCGGCTCGATGGAGTCGCGACACGCACCCGGCCCTGCTCGAGGAGGAGTCCGAGCGGGTCCTCAAGCACATCCGGGTCCAAGAGCTGATCAACATGTACCGGGTGCGTGGGCATCTCCACGCCCATCTCGACCCGCTCGACTCCGAGCCGCCGCCGGTCCATCCCGAGCTGGACCTGTCCACCTACGGACTGACCATCTGGGACCTCCAGAGGACCTTCGTGGTGGACGGCCTAGCCGGGCTGCGTGAGGCGACCCTGGAGCGGATCCTGTCGATCCTGCGCGACGCCTACTGCCGCACGATTGGCATCGAGTACGGCCACATCATGGACCCCGCCCAGAAGCGCTGGATCCAAGATCGGGTCGAAGGGATCTCCCACCAGGCGAGCCCCGACGAGCAGCGCCTGATCCTCGAGTCACTCAATGAGGCTGAGGTCTTCGAGCGCTTCCTGCACTCGCGCTACGTGGGCCAGAAGCGCTTCGGACTCGAGGGCGCCGAGTCCGCGATCGTGGTGCTGAAGACCATCCTCGAGTCCGCCGCCGACGAGGGACTAGCCGAGGCCGTGGTCGGCATGGCCCACCGAGGTCGACTGAACGTGCTCGCCAACGTGGTCGGCAAGTCCTACAGCGACATCTTCTCGGAGTTCGAGGGGAACCTCGACCCCGAGAGCGTCCAGGGCAGTGGCGACGTCAAATACCACAAGGGGGCCCGGGGAGTCTTCAAGAACTCGCGCGGCGCCACCATCGAGGTGTCGATGGCCTCCAACCCCTCCCACCTCGAGGCCGTCAGCCCGGTCGTGGAAGGGATCGTGCGGGCCAAGCAGGACCGGGTCGTGTCGCCGAGCGACGGGACCCATCCGGACCAGACGAGTGGCCGCCATCCCTACCTGCCGCTGCTCGTCCACGGCGACGCGGCCTTCGCGGGACAGGGCGTGGTGGCCGAGACCTTGAACCTCTCCCAGCTCTCGGGCTACCGAACCGGCGGGACCGTCCACCTAGTGATCAACAACCAGGTCGGCTTCACCACCGCGCCCGAGTCCGCGCGGTCCTCCTTCTATCCGACCGACGTGGCCAAGACCATCCAGGCACCGATCCTGCACGTGAACGGCGACGACCCCGAGGCCTGCGCCCGGGCCGCGCGGCTGGCCTTCGACTACCGCCAGGCCTTCCACCGTGACGTGGTCATCGACCTCGTCTGCTATCGCCGACACGGTCACAACGAGGGTGACGACCCGAGCTACACCCAGCCCCAGATGTACAAGATCATCGACTCGATGCGCTCGGTGCGCAAGATCTACACCGAGACGCTGGTGCGCCGCGGCGACATCTCCCTCGAGGCGGCCGAGCGCTCTCTCGATGACTTCAACGAGCGCCTGCAGAGGGTGCTCGACGAGGTGCGTACCGTCCCGGTGCCCGAGCTCGACGCGGTCCCGGTCGCGGAGGTCCCCGCCGACCAGCCGGCGCCGTCGACCGGGGTCGCCCGCGAGCGACTCCTGGCGGTGGCGGCCGCCACGACGAGCGCCCCCGACGGCTTCACGGTCCACCCGAAGCTGGCCCGTCAGTTCGCTCAGCGCGAGTCCCTCCTCGCCGAGGGTGAGGTCGACTGGGCGCTAGGTGAGGCGCTGGCCTTTGGCACCTTGCTCCTCGAGGGCACCCCGGTGCGCCTGATGGGCCAGGACTCGCGTCGCGGCACCTTCAGCCACCGCCACGCCGCCCTCATCGACTACGACAACGGCGAGCAGTGGGTCCCGCTCGCTCACCTCGATGGTGGGGCACCCTTCACCGTGCGCGATAGCCTCCTGAGCGAGTACGCCGCCCTGGGCTTCGAGTACGGGTACTCCGTCGAGTCGCCCCGGACCCTGGTGGCCTGGGAGGCGCAGTTCGGCGACTTCGTCAACGGGGCCGAGATCATCATCGACAACTTCCTCGTCGCGGCGGAGGACAAGTGGGGACAGGGAGCGGGGTTGGTCATGCTGCTGCCCCACGGCTACGAGGGGCAGGGACCCGAGCACTCGAGCGGGCGCATCGAGCGCTTCCTCTCGCTGTGCGCGCGCAACAACCTCCGGGTGGCCCAGCCGACGTCGGCCGCCCAGTACTTCCACCTCCTTCGCGCCCAGGTGCGTCGCGAACACGTCACCCCGCTCATCGTCTTCACACCCAAGTCGATGCTGCGGGCCACCGCCACCCGCTCGCCCTTGGGAGAGTTCGAGCAGGGCCGCTTCGAGGCGGTCCTCGGCGACCCCGGCGCCGAGCGCGACCGGGTGCGCCGGATCGTCTTCGCCACGGGCAAGGTCGCGCACGAGGCCCTGGCCCACCGTGACCAGATCGGCCGAGGTGACGTCGCGGTGGTGCGGGTGGAGCAGATCTACCCCTGGCCCCACGAGGAGGTCGACGCCATCCTCGCCGCCTATCCCCAGGTCGAGGAGGTCTGCTGGCTCCAAGAGGAGCCGGAGAACATGGGGGCGTGGCCCTTCGTCCACCACCAGGTCCACCGCCAACTGCGCGACCTGCGAGTGACCCACGTCGCCCGGGCCGAGTCGGCGAGCCCGGCGACCGGCAGCTCGCTCGTGCACGGCGCCGAGCAGGCTGACCTGCTGGCGCGAGCCATCGGATGAGTGCGTCACGCCGCTCACTGCGCGTCGTGGTCGACGGCTCCAACCTGGCGACGGAGGGGCGGACCGAGCCGAGCCTCGTCCAGCTCGACGAGGCGGTGCGCGCGTTCTTGGAGGAGAACCCCGGCGCCGAGGTGATCGTGGTCGCCGACGCGACCTTCGCCCACCGCGTCGCCGCCGGCGAGCGGGGACGGTTCGAGGAGTCCGAGCTGGCGGGCGAGATCGTGACGCCGCCGGCCGGGGCGATCGGACGCGGCGACGCCTTCATTTTGAAGATCGCCGACCGCATCGGTGCGGTGGTGCTCTCCAACGACTCCTTCCAGGAGTTCCACGGCGACTACCCCTGGCTCTTCGACGAGGGCCGCCTCATCGGTGGCAAGCCCGTGCCGGGCGTCGGGTGGATCTTCACGCCGCGGCTCCCGGTGCGCGGGGTCAAGAGCGCGCGGTCGCTCAAGGCGGCCAAGGTCGCCAAGAAGCTCACGGTCGAGCTGCCCGGGGGCAAGAAGCCGACCATCGGGACGACCCTGACTCCCGTGCCGCGCGCCAAAGCGGCGGCCAAGGAGCCGGGCGAGGTCGCCAAGGCGACCAAGTCCGCCAAGGTCGAGAAGGTCGAGAAGGCCGAGAAGGCAGCGAAGGCGACCAAGGCAGCGAAGGCGACCAAGGCTGCCAAGACCACCAAGACCGCCAAGGTGGCAAAGGCCACCGACGGTGAGAAGGCCGTCAGAGCCCCCCGCAAGGCGGTGCTCCCGGCCGATCAGCCCGTCAATGCCGTTCGGGCGACCAAGGCCGCCAAGAAGTCCCCCGACGCCGCCAAGGTGTCCGGGGCGACCAAGGCCGCCAAACGACCCGCGGGGGCCGAGGGAGGACCCACGAAGGTCCCTCGTGCCGCCAAGGGTGCCTCCACCGCGCGAGTCCCGCGGGCCGCGGCCCCGACGGCGGGTGCGGCCAAGGCATCGCGACCGGCCGAGGCCGAGCCGCGCCCCGAGCACGCACCCGTCCTTCGCCGCGGCCGACAGCCAGTGAATCCCGAAGCCGAGTTCGACCGCTTCCGCGCCGCCCACCGGGTTGGGGGGCGCCTCGAGGGGGAGGTCACGGCCTTCACCTCCCACGGCGCGGTGATCACCGTCGCGGTCGAGGGGGGCACCGTCCAGTGCTACGCCCCGACGGCTCAGATGGGCGACCCGCCCCCCGTGCGCGCGCGCGACGTGCTGTCCCGGGGCCAGCGCCATCACTTCCGGTTGATTACGGTGGACGTCGAACGACGGATCGCGGAGCTGGCCCTGGCGTGAGCGAACTCTCCCTCAACCCCTACGACTGGCTGCCCCACCGGCCCCCCTTCCTCCTCGTCGACGCCCTGACGTCGATCGAACCCGGTCACCGGGCGGAGGGAACCTGGACGCTCACCGGTGAGGAGTGGTTCTTCCCGGGCCACTTCCCCGGTCGACCGATCACCCCGGGCGTGCTGCTCCTCGAGTCGATCGCCCAGTGCGGCGCGGTCGCCGTGCTCGCCGACGAGCGCTACACCGGCCGACTGCCCCTGTTCGGCGGCGTCGAGTCGGCACGCTTCCGGCGCCAGGTCGTGCCGGGCGACACCGTGTCCTTGATGTGCGAGATGACGCGCCTGTCGGCCCGCGGCGGCCGGGGGCACGGCGTCGCCAAGGTCGGCGACCAGGTGGCGGTGGAGGCCGAGCTGCTCTTCATCCTGGCCGACGCGTGATCGTCGCCACCTGGAACGTCAACAGCCTTACCGCCCGGTGGGCGCGAGTCGCCGGGTGGCTGGAGCAGCGTCACCCCGACGTGGTGCTGCTCCAGGAGACCAAGCAGGATGACTCGAAGTTCCCCTTCGGGGGATTCGCCGAACTGGGCTACGAGGCCGTCCACCACGGGCAGGGCCGCTGGAACGGGGTCGCCATCCTCTCGAGAGTCGGTCTGGAGGACGTCGCGCGAGGCTTCGGCGATGAGGGTGAGGAGGCCCGCCTGATCAGCGCGACCTGCGCGGGGACGCGCGTGCACTCGTGCTACGTGCCCAACGGCCGCGCACTCGACGACCCCCACTACGCCTACAAGCTCGAGTGGCTGGGTCGCCTGGCCTCACTGCTCGACTCGCGCGATCGGACCCAGCCGGTGGTCGTGGGCGGAGACTTCAACGTCGCGCCGAGCGACCTCGACGTCTGGGACCCCTCCGCACTGACTGGCGCCACCCACGTCAGCGATCCCGAGCGCCAGGCGCTGGCCGCGATCGAGGGCACGGGACTCGTCGACGCGGTGCGCGCGCTGCACCCCGAAGAGGTCATCTACACCTGGTGGGACTACCGCCAAGGGTCCTTCCACCGCGGTTGGGGGATGCGGATCGACCTGCTCCTCGTCGACGAGCAGAGCGCCGGCCGGGTGACCGCCGCGTGGGTCGACCGGGAGGCCCGCAAGGGCGAGAAGCCCTCGGACCACGCGCCGGTGATCGTCGAGCTGGCCTAGAGGCCGCCGCTGAGGACGGCCTCGATCACGTGAGGGCCGGGGGTCGAGAAGCTGCGACGCAGCGCCTCGGTGAGCTCCTCGGCTCGGTGGACGCGCTCGGCGGAGACCCCCATCGAGCGGGCCAGTCCTGCCAGGTCGAGCTCGGGGTCGTCGAGGCGGAGCAGCCGGTCGCTCGGCCCACCCTCGCCGGCCCCCACTTGGCGTCGCTCCAGCTCCAAGATCGCGTAGGAGCGATTGGCGAGGGCCAGCACCGTCACGTCGAGACGCTCGCGCGCCATGGTCCACAGCGCCTGAGGGGTGTACATCATCGACCCGTCGGCCTGCAGGGCCAGGACCCGCGAGCCCGAGCCCAGCGCGGCGCCCACCGCGACGGGTAGCCCGTAGCCGATGGCACCACCGGTGAGGGTGAGCCAGCGGTGGGCCGGGCTGAACCGGGTGGCGCCGGGCACGTGGATCACCGAGGTGACCGCCTCATCGACGATGACCGTCCCCTCAGGCAGGGTGGCGCCGACGGCCCGGGCCATCGACTCGGCCGTGAGCTCACCTTCAGGCGCCTCAGGACGGGCGCCTGACGGGGCCTCGAGCCCGGCGGCGCCCAGCCGGTCGGCGAGGCCCTGGAGGGCGTCCACGGCGTCAAAGCCCGGCGGTGCCAGGTCGATGACGCGACATCCCTCCGGCAGCAGCCGTCCCGCGACGCCGGGGTAGGCGAAGAAGGCGACCGGCTCGCGGGTGCCCACGAGGACGACCTCGCTGAGGCCCGAGAGTTGGGACTGGGCGAACTGGGGGAAGTAGATCAGACGCTCGATCTCGTGGCGACCGGCGCCGCGCTCGATGACCGGTGGGAAGGTCTCGGCGAGGAGCCTCGCCCCGGTGGCGTGGGCGACTCCCGCCGCGAGCGCGGCACCGGCCGCTGAGAGGGCCGCGCCCCCGACGAGGAGCCCGGCCCCTCGGCGCAAGGCGTCGGCGGCCTCGGAGAGCGCTTCGGCGCCGGCACGGGCCGGCTCGGCCGGCTCGACGAGGGGCCAGGCGGGCGGGGGCTCGAGGACCTCGCCCCACGAGGCGTCGGCGGGAAGGGCCAGAGTCGCGACCCGCCCCGGGGGGCCGTAGGCCGCGTACAGGGCGGCGACGACGGCCTCGGGGATCGAGTCGGGACTCGCGGCCCGTCCGACCCAGCCCTCGAGGGCCCCCGCGAGAGCGGCGAGGTTGCTCTGGAGGGGCGCGTCGAGGGCGCGGTGCGTGGTGGCGTGGTCGCCGACGATGTTGAGCACCGGACTGTGGGCCCGTCGGGCGTTGTGGAGGTTGGCCCAGGCGTTGGCGAGCCCCGGACCGAGGTGCAGGAGTGTGGCGGCCGGCCGACCGGTGACCCGGGCGTAGCCGTCGGCGGCGCCCGAGGCCACCCCCTCGAACAGGCAGAGGACCGCGCGGACGTCCTTCACCTCGTCGAGGGCCGCGACGAAGTGCATCTCCGAGGTGCCGGGGTTGGCGAAGACGACCTCGACGCCGTTGGCGGCGAGGGTGGCGAGCAGGGCGTGAGCTCCGTTCATGGTCCGACCTCCAGGTGGGGGTTGAGGAGACCGGCGGGGTCGAAGGCCACCTTGACCCGCTGCTGGAGGGCCAACAGGCGGGGGTCGGTCAGCTCTCGGTAGTGGGCGCGCTTGTCGCGCCCGAGACCGTGCTCTCCCGAGATCATGCCGCCCCGGGCGAGCCCGGCGGCGAAGAGATCGTGCAGCAGCGCCTCACGCGCCGCCACCTCGGGACAGAAGAGGCTCAGGTGGACGTTTCCATCCCCCACGTGCCCGCAGCCCGTCACCAGCGAGGCGTGGCGAGCCGCGAGGTCCTGGGCCTCGGCGAGGTAGTCGGGCACGCGAGAGCGGGGCACGACCACGTCGACGATCTCGTGGGCGCCGGCCGCCTTGGCCACCCAGAAGGCCTTCTCTCGGGCCTCGATGAGCCGGGTGCCGACCCCGGGGGCCAGCACGTAGAGGTCGAGGGCGCCGTGGCGCTCGACCAGCTCGGCCAGCGCGGCCAGGTCGGCGTCGAGGGCCTCAGCGGTGCGGGTCTCGAGCAGCACCACGAGGAAGGCTCCCGCCGATTCGCGCACCGAGTCGGGGATGGCCAACTCGATCCCCGAGGCCTGGGTGACGGCGGCCATCGTCAGCGGGTCCAGGTACTCGAGCATCGAGGGCTCGAGTCCGGCGGCGACCGAGGCCGGCACGACCTCGGACAGGCCCTCCAGGGTCTCGAAGGGGATGAGGACCGTGGCGACGTTCTCCAGTACGGGAGAGAGCCGGAGGGTCACCTCGGTCACCAGGGCCAAGGTCCCCTCCGACCCGATGACCAACTGCGTGAGGTCGTAGCCCGAGGACGCCTTGACGACCGGTGCACCGGTGCGCAAGACCGTCCCGTCGCTGAGCACCAACTCGAGGGCCAACACGTGGTGGCGCGTGACGCCGTGGCGCACCGCCCGCATCCCGCCCGCGTTGGTGTTCACGTTCCCGCCCAGCGAGCCCGAGAGCTCCCCGGGGTGGACCGGGTAGCGCAGACCGGTGCCCGCCAGGTGCTCGTTGAGCTGGCGCAGCGTGACACCCGGCTGGACGACCGCCACGTGATCACGACCGTCGACGCTCAGGACCTTGTCCATCTGGGCGAAGCTCACGACGACGACGCCATCATCGGCTCGCGACGCGCCCGACAGGCCCGTGCCCGACCCGCGCGCCACCAGTCCTACGCCCGCGCCGTGGGCCCAGCGCGCGAGGAGGGCCACCTCGGCGGTCGTGCGGGGCTCGACCACGGCGAGGGGGGTGCCGGGGGTCGGCGAGGCGAGGGACTCGTCGCGCAGCTCCTCGGGTGCGACGCCGGCGCCCGGGCGGACCCGATCGGCGCCCAGCAGGGAGGTCAGGTCGGCAAGGCGGTCGGCGGCCACGAAGGGCGACGCTAGCGGGCCTCGGCCGCGGACTCCAAGCCCGCGCGAATGGCGGCGAGGCGGGCCCGCCGGGCCTCGCCGGTCAGTGGCGCCTCGCGCGCCTCGATCTCGGCGATGGCCCTCTCGACCGGGGCGAGGAAGCGGCTGGGCGCCCGATCGGGGAAGCGCGGATCGTTGCGGCCGCGACTCCAGGTCACGAGGAGGGACTGCTCGGCCCGGCTCAAGGCGACGTAGGCGAGTCGCTGCTCTTCGGCGAGCGCCTCGGGGGAGGTGGCCCCGTAGTGGGGCAGTTGCCCCTCCGCCCAGCCAATGGCGGCGACGTGGGCGAACTCGAGTCCCTTGGCCCGGTGGATCGTCGAGAGGGCCACGGCGTCACGCTCCTCCTCCTCGACCCGGCGACTGGCCTCGGGTGCCAGGTCCGACGCGGGGGAGTGCTCGGCCCCGCGGCGCTCGTAGGGGATCGAGGCCGCCTCGAGGGCCCGGGCGACCACCTCGAGCTGGGCGTTGGTGCGCGCAAGCACGGCCATCGCCCCCCACGGCGCACCCGGGCGGTGACGCGCCGCCAGCCAGGCCCCCACGCGGCGGGCCTCCTCCTCGTCCGAGTCGTAGGCCCGCACCACCGGGATGTCGCCGTCCTCACGGGCCGGATCGATCGCCGCCGCTCCCTCCTCGAGCAGGGTCGAGGCGACGGCGACGATGTGCGCGGTGGAGCGGTGGTTGCGGGTGAGGTCGAGCGTCGCGGTGTCGGGCCAGGTGCGCAGGATCTCCAGCATGACCCGCGGACTCGCCCCGTTGAAGCCGTAGATCGACTGGTTCGGGTCACCCACGCAGAACAGGTCGGGGTCCTCTCCCGCCATCTCGCGCAGCAGGGCGAACTGCAGGGGGTTCATGTCCTGGGTCTCGTCGACGAAGAGGGCGCGGGTGCGATGGCGGAAGGAGGCGCGCACCGCCTCGTGATCGCGCAGCAGCCCCACCGCCTCAGACAGCAGAAGGTCGAAGTCGAGCACGCCGCGGCTCGCGAGGAGCCCCACGTAGCGGTCGAGCAGTTCGGCGAAGGCGGCGGGCGCCACCGGCGCCTCGCGGCGTTGGCGGCGCGCCTCGCGCGCGTAACCCGCTCCGCGCAGACCCTGGGAGAGGGCCCAGGCGATCTCCTGCTCGACCCGGGGCAGTTGCCAGTCCTCGAGGCGCAGGTCGCCCGAGGCGCGCACCTGCTCGGCCAGCTGGGCGACGAGTCGTCGACGGCTGGCCTCGATCGTCACCGGGCGTAGACCGTGGTCGAGCCGGTACTCGTTGACGATCGTCAGCGCTGCTCGGTGGAAGGTCCCCGCGCGCACGTCACGCACGCCCGCGCGCGACAACCGGCGCCGCAGCTCCTCACCCGCCTTGCGGGTGAAGGTCATCGCCAGCACCTGGTCGGCGCCGATCTCTCCGTCGGCGACTCGGCGCAGGATCCGCAAGGTCAGCACGTGGGTCTTGCCCGATCCCGCGGTGGCGCGCACCAGGAGGCGGCGCTCGTGGGACATCACCGCATCGCGCTGCTCGGGGGTGAGCCCGACCAGCAGGTCGCGCGTGAACTCCGGCTCCTCCACCGCCTGGAGGCTACCGGGGACCGGTGACGCCCGGCCGAGCCGCGCCGGCCCAGTAGCCTTGGGGGCCGTGCTGAAGGCCTTGGGCGACTCGACGCTCTTTGGCGACGTCAGCGGCGAGGGGCCGATCCAAGTCCTCTTCCTGCCGGGCTGGGCTCACGACTCCTCGGACTTCGCGGGCGTGGCCCGTGCGCTGGCCGCCCACGGCGTGGCCAGCCTCTCGCTCGACCTTCCCGGCTTCGGGTCCTCCCCGCCGCCACGGCGGGCCACGGGAGCGAGAGGGTACGCCGAGGTGGTCGGTTCCGTCCTCGACGAGATCGCCGAGGGTCCCCTCGTGCTGTTCGGGCACTCCTTTGGCGGCAAGGTCGCCACCGCCCTCGCCGCCCAGTGGCCGGACCGGGTGCGGTCCCTCATCCTGTGCGGCGCGCCGGTGCTGCGCCAGGGGCCGCGCCGTCGCCCGCCCTGGGGTTTCCGCGTCGCGCGCGCCGCGCGGCGAGCCCGACTCGTGCCCGAGTCAGTCCTCGAGCGGGCCCGTCAGCGCTACGGGTCCTCCGACTACCGGGCCGCCCGTGGGGTCATGCGCGAGGTCCTGGTGGCGACGCTCGGCGAGTCCCTCGACGAGGAGCTCGACCGCGTGAAGGTGCCGGTGACGCTCCTATGGGGCGAGCGCGACGAGGCCGTCCCCCTCGAGGTGGCCCGCGCGGCCCTCACGCACCTCTCCAACGCACGCCTCGAGGTCCTTGACGGGATTGGGCACCTGGTCCCCACCGAGGCCCCTGGGGCGGTCGAGAGGGTCGTGCGCGAGGCCCTGTCGTGAGCACGGTGCTGACGATCCTGGCGGCGCTGGCACTCGCGGCGGGCTTCCTCGCCCAACTCGCCCGCTGGCTACGGGTTCTCCAGCGTGAGCACTACGAGGCGGCCGCACCCCGGCGCTTCTTCGTGCGCTGGACCTCGCCGCCCATCGCCTCGGCCCGCTCCGTCGAGCGCCACCGGGGACGGGCGCCGGTGACGCCGAGTCACGTGGCCATGGTGCTCGTCCTGGTCGCCGTCGTCGCCCGGGCGGACCAGGTGGCCGCCGTCGTGACCGGGGTCTACGGGCTGACCTGCCCCTGGGGGCTGGGCCTGCGGGGGCGGACGGGGAAGTTGGTGTGGACGTTGCGGCTCAAGACGGTGGCCCTGGTGGCCGCTGCCGTGGGTGTGGCGGTCGCGGCGGCGAGCCTGCTCGGCCCGCGCCCCCTGCTCGGGGCGATGGCCGTCGTCTGGGCCACGCCCCTGCTCGTGGGCTGGAGCGCGTCGTGGGTGCGGCCGCTCGAGGAGCGCCGGGCGCAGCGCTTCGTCGACCAGGCGCGTCGCCGTCTCGACGAGGTGGCACCGAGGGTCATCGGCATCACCGGCTCCTACGGCAAGACCTCGACGAAGAACCACCTGGCCGACCTGCTCGCACCCGACGGCGGGGTGGTGGCGACCCCGCGCTCTTTCAACAATCGCGGCGGTCTGTCGCGGTCCGTGAACGAGGGACTGGGCGACGACACGCGAGTGTTCATCGCCGAAATGGGGACCTACGGGCCGGGCGAGATCGCCGCCCTGTGCGACTGGTGCCCCCCGGAGATCGCCGTGGTGACCGCGATCGGCCCCGTCCACCTCGAGCGCATGGGGAGCCTGGACGTGATCGACCGGGCGAAGTTCGAGATCACCGGCCGAGCGGCGACGGTCGTGCTGAACGTGGACGATGAGCGCCTGGCTCGTTGGGTCGAGAGGCTGGAGGGTGCGGGCAAGAGGGTGGTCACCGCTGGCTCGCGCGGCGGCGACGTCGAGGTGCGAGTCGCGGTGAGCGACGGGACCTGGATCCTCGAGGTCGACGGGCGGGAGCTGGCCCGCACCGGGGCCCTCAGCGGGGTGCAGCCCACCAACCTGGCCTGCGCCCTGGGGGCCGCTCGGGCCCTCGGGGTGCCGGTCGAGGTGCTGGCGCGACGCTGGACCGAGGTGAGAGCGGTGGAGAACCGGTCGCGGGTCGCGACCGCGCCGTCGGGCGTCGTGGTCATCGACGACACCTTCAACGCGAATCCGGCCAGCGCGACGGCCGCCCTCGTGCTGCTCTCCACGTTGGGCACGACGGGCCGGCGGGTCGTGGTCACGCCAGGGATGGTCGAGCTCGGCGTGGAGGCCTTCAGCGAGAACCGCGAGCTCGGGGCGCGGGCTCGAGCGATCGGGGCCGAGCTCGTCGTCGTCGGCCGCACCAACGCTCGGGCCCTGTTGGAGGGCTTCGGTGAACGCGCGACGCGGGTGGACCGGCGCGACGAGGCGGTCGCCTGGGTGCGCTCGAACTTGGCGGCTGGCGACGCCGTGCTCTACCTGAACGACCTGCCCGACCACTACCCTTGAGCGCGAGCGAGGCGAGGTATCCGGTGACCATTGGCGTGCTGTTTGGTGGGGCCTCGCCCGAACACGACATCTCGATCCTCACCGGTCTGCAGGCGCTGCGTGAGTTGGAGCGGGCCCAGCGGCGTCCCCAGGGCATCTACTGGACGAAGGCCGGCGAGTTCCTCGCCGTGGGCAGCGACCTCGAGCCGGCCGCCTTCGCCGAGGGGCCTCCCGCGGGCGCCACCGCGGTGAGCCTGCGCCTGGGCGCCGACGGTGGCTTCGTGGTGCCGGCAGGACGCCTGGGACGGGAACGGCGACTCGAGCTCGAGGCGCTGATCCTGGCGACCCACGGGGGGCCGGGAGAGGACGGATCGCTCCAAGGGGCGCTCGATCTCGCCGGAGTGGCCTACTCCGGCCCGAGCGCGGCGGGAGCGGCCCTGGGCATGGACAAGTGGGCCTTCTCGGCGGTCGCCGCCGCGGCGGGCCTGCCGACCCTGCCGCGCGCCCTGCTGAGCGCTGAGGGGCCCGATCCCGACTTCGAGGGCCCCTACATCTTGAAGCCGCGCTTTGGCGGTTCCTCGATCGGTATCGACGTCGTGGCCGACCTCGCGACCGCGCGAGCTCGCCTGGCCACCAACGTCCACCTGGCGCGCGGGTGCGTGATCGAGCCCTATCGCGCCGACCTCACCGACCTCCAGATCGCCGTCGTGACCTATCCCGAAGTCCGTCTCTCGGCCGTCGAGCGGCCGCTGCGCCGCCGAGAGGGCGCCGAGATCCTCGACTACCGCGACAAGTACGTCGGTGGCGAGGGCATGGCCGCGGCGCCCCGCGAGCTGCCCGCCCAGTTGCCCGCCGGCCAGCGAGAGGCCATCGAGGGGGCCGCACGGGCTCTTGTCGGGCCGGCCGCGCTGCGCGGCGTGGCCCGGCTGGACTTCCTCGCCAACGACGAGGAGCTCTACCTCAACGAGGTCAACACCATCCCCGGCTCGCTCTCCAAGCACCTGTTCGTCGAGCCGCCCCTGAGCTTCCTCGAGCTACTCGACGCGTTGGCCGGTGAAGCCATCGCCCGTCCGGCGCGCCGCCACAGCGCGGCCGGGGCCGACGGGATGATCCTGCGTCACTCCGGCTCGATCGCCGCCAAACTCGCGTAGGCGAGGGACGAGGGCCTGGGCCTCGGCGAGGGCGTCGGAGTAGGGGTCGAGCAGTCGGCCGGTGGCCAGGGCGTCGTAGGCCACCTCCCAGTCGCCCACGTCGAGCGCCCAGTGGTGCAGGGCCAGGGCGGCCCACTCCCCGTCACGCTGGAGGCGGGCGGCGTGCCCCTCGGCGAGGAACCACTCGTAGCCCCGCAGCACGCTGGCCAGCGGCTCACCTCGCACCAGCGAGAGGGCCTCGCTGAGCAGGGGAGCCGCCTCGTCGGCCTCGAGTCGTCGGGCCCGACTGACGAGAGCGGAGAACTCGGCGAGGTCGCTCGTCAGGCCGTGGGTGGTGTAGAGGCCGAGCGCGCTCACCGGGTGGAGGCGCGGGCCGGCCTCGTCGACGCCGAGGGAGCGGCGCAGGGAGCTGGCGACGTTGGCCAGCGTGCGCGTCGAGGCGTCGGTCTCCCCGCGGCCGAGAACGCGAGCTCGCAGGCGCTCACCCGTCACCGGTTCGTGGCGGTGCAGCGCGAGGTAGGCGGCCATCTCGACGCAGCGCCGTCGCAGCGTGGGGGTGAAGGGCTCCACCAGCCCGACGACTCGCGGATCGGCCCGCAGGAGCTCGACGCGCACCGCGTCGACGGGCGCCGGTCCACCGTGGGGGACCTCGAGCAGGATGGTGCACGCGAGCAGCTCGTCGTCGAGTGCGCCCGTGGGGCCGCAGTAGACGACCGCCGAGCGGCGCAGGGACCGTGTGGCCAGTGCGCGCAGGAGCTCAGAAGGGTCGTCGACCACCTCGACGCGCCCCCCGGGGTGCAGTCCCGTCAGACGGCCCCGGGTCTGCTCGAGGTCCCAGCCCGCCGGCAAGCGCAGTCGCCCGCCCTCGCCGGCGAAGGCCACACGGGTGAGCGCCCCCTCGTGGGCGACCGCCACCGCCACCAAGGGGCGCGGGTCGGCCGGCCCGGGCGACGGTGGCATCGTCCCCGTCGCGCCCACCAGGACCTCACCCTCGCGGTCGGCGCCGATCAGGGCACGGAGCTCACTCAGGACGAGCGGGTCTTGAGCGCGGAGCTCCTCGATGACCTCCTGCACCTCGACGTCGTCGCCGGGACGGTAGTCGCCGCGACGCACCTCATCGGCGCGGCGTCGTGCGGCCAAGGCGAGGACGACAGCCCCCGTGGAGGGAACGACGGCCGGTCCGTGGCGAGCGGCGAGGTGGCTGGGCGACGCCAGGGCCGCGCCGGACAGCACGAGCGCGGCCAGCCAGGCACTGGCCCCCGGGCCCGAATGTTCCCCACGACCCTGGCGCCAGAGGGCTCGGGCGAACTGGAGGAGGAAGCCGAGCCAGAAGAGGGCCAGCGCGATGAGGAGGATGCGGATGGCCGGTCCGTGCGTCTCGTGCGCGGCGCGGCGCCACTGGGTGGCGACGACCACCGGCAGGAGGACGAAGTACAGGGCCAGGGCGACCCCTCCCACCGCGCGGGGCCGGCCGAGGCTCAGGCGAGGGGGATCAACGTCCACGTCGTCGTCGCCGGGGCGTGCAGTTCGAGCTGGCAGGTGGCGTGAGAGGGCACCTCGACGGTGCCCAGGATCGAGGTCGTCGCGAGGGGACAGCGCAGAGTCGCGATGACCGGCTCGCCGCTCTGGAGTCTCCAGTGAGCTGGTCCGCCCAGTGGCACGGCGACCGATCCGCCCTCTCGCAGAGTCCCGCTGAGCGCGCCGTTGCGCGGCCGCCATGCGGCGGCGCTCGCGGCGGGCGGCCCGCTCCCGGCGGTCGAGCTCGAGGAGCGCGGACCGCTGGATGCGAGGGTCGTCGTCGGGGACGGGGTCGAGGGTCGGCCGGCCACGGTCGTGGTCGGCCCCGTCGTCGTGCTCGTCGAGGGCGCTCGGCTGGTGGACGTGGTGGGCCCACTCGGCGGGGTCGACGTCGAGGTCGAGGGGACCGTCGAGGTCGCGCTCAGGGTGAACAGCATCACGAGCAGCAGGAGCGGGCTCGACCACATCAGGACGTGGGCGCCCCGCGGCAGACGCCGGCGGCTCGCCATACGTGTCCGACCGTATCGCTGGTCGGCGGTGGCTCTCACTGGACGAAAGTCCCACGTCAGATCAGGTGCCGGGAGGCGAACTGTCGCAGCTCCTGGCGCAGCGAGGCGCTGGTCGAGTGGTCGGCTTGGGCCAGCTCGGCGAGGGAGCGGCCCTCGAAGACCCGGGCGTAGGTGAGGCGAGCCAGGCGCTCGCTCGTGCCGGTGCACAGAGTCTCCAACCGAGTGCGCAGTCCGCTGTTCTCGATCGCCGGCTCCTCTGGTGTCGGAGTGACGTCGGCCCGCGCCCTCTTCTCCTTGAGCAGCCAGCGCCGCAAGCGTCCGCGAAGCGCCGACAGCAGGTCGGGCCCGGCGAAGGGTCGGGACTGTCCGGCCCAGTCGTGGATGAGTTCGGCGAGGGAGGCGACCGCCACCGAGACCGTCTCTCCTGGGTCGTCCACCACCCCATCGCCGAATCGCAGCTGGCGCGCCACGGCCACCAGTCCCGGGAGCAGGGTCTGCAGGAGGGCTCGGGCGATCCACGGGTCCTTCGCCTCCTCGAGGAGGCACTGGACGATCGCCGCGCGCTCCAGCACGTCGAGGCCTCCGCGAGGCTCGAGAAGCCGAACGACCTCGCAGAGGTCGTCGGCGCCTCGCCACGGCAGGTCCGGACGGGTCGAGAGCAGGTGCGCGGCAGCCCGGCGCGCCGGAGCTCCGCGTCCCTCGAGCGTCCAGAGGTGGCGGAGCTGGTGGAGTAGGTCATGGGTGATGGTCATGGCCCCGAGTGGAGCGCCCCCCGGTCCCACCCGTGCGCCACCGAGAAGGCAATGCGTCGTGCCGTGTTCCATGGACTAGATCGTGTAGCGCCCAACTCACTCGCCCGCGCACATATCGGACCTAGGCTGACTCCATGGACATCGAGGCCTTCTACCAGCAGGACGAGCGACGCCGTCAGAGCGCCGAGTTCGAGTTCGGCGACGAGTGGACAGACGCCAAGGGGACGGCCTACGAGTTGTCGTGGGTCGAGGACACCGGTGAGCTCTACCTGATGAGCGAGCCCGAAGCCGCACTGACCAGTGAGGACGCCTTTGGTGACTTCTGGCCCGGGGACGAGCCCCTCGAAGCCCTCCAGGTGGTCGTGGTCGCGACCCTCGGCTCACACGACGAGGTCGAGGCCCGTCTCGCGGGCTGGGAGGAGGCCATGCTGGCCGACAACTCTCTGACCTGGCTGCGCGGGCGCTTCCCGGCCTGAGCGAGGACGAAGGCGCTCCCGCCTCAGAGGTAGGGCGTCGAGGAGTCAGCCACCTGGCACAGGCGGGTCAGGGCCGGGACCAGGTTGGCGAAGGGCACCCGTTCGGCCTCGTTGATGGTCGTCATCAGGGGGTTCCAGCTGCCGTCCGCGGAGGTGGCAGCGGCCGCGTCGGCCGTGCCCGCGATGAGCGTGGCGACGGCCCGCGCGTGGAGCGTCGCGGCGCGCGCCGACGTGATCCCCGGACTCTGGGCTTCGCGCTCCAGTGAGATCGCTCGATGGACGTAGGTGCAGGCGGCTCGAGCACTGGCGACCGCGCCGCCGGTGCCACAGGCGCTCAAGGAGAGCGAGGCGACGGCGACGGCTCCGACGACGAGCAGGACCCTCAGGCGAGCCACGAGTCGGCAGCCTGCATCAAGTAATCGCTGATGCCGCGCCCCCGCTCGAAGATGTCACATAGCGGGTCCTCGCCCTTGGAGACCTGAAGGAGCGACACCGCCCGTCGGGCGACGATGGCGATGCGTCGCTCGGACGCCTCGGTCGGCGAGGGATAGGCATCGGTGGCCGTCACCTCCAAGGGCATCTCGACGCCGCCGACGGGGGCCAGGTCGATCGCGAGCCGCAGGAGATCCGGTCCATGGGGGAGAGGTGGCAGGCTCCAGGTCAGGACCAGCGGGAAATGGAAGTCGTCGGGCGGGTCGACCTCGTCGGGCAGGCCCATCACGGCGTCCTCGAAGGCCAGCAGGGTCCGAGGGTCGACGTCGAGCTCGATGTGCAGATCGACGGGGCCGCCGCACCCCTCTTCGGGGTGGAGGTCCACCTCCCAAGCCTGGCGCAGTGAGTAGGTCTCGACGAAGTGGCGCTCGTCGTGCACGTGGAAGCCGTGGGTGACGGCGTGGTCTTTCAGGTCGGCGACGAAACCGGCGACGTCGATGGCGGCCATCGACTTCAGGTTAGCGTTGGCTGCCGCTACCGTGGTCCGGTGAGCCAGTGGTGGGACGCTCTGATCGACTGCGCCGACGAGATCGGCGAGGCCGTGCGCGAGGACCGGGGAAGGGGCTACTCCGGTCAGCGACCCACCCAGTACCACCTCGACTTGGTGGCCGACGACATCGCCCAGCGGATCTTGCACGGGGCCGGCCTGCGGGTCGTCAGCGAGGAGTCGGGGGTGAGCGGCGACGGCGACCTCACGGTGGTGGTTGATCCCGTCGACGGCTCGACCAACTGCGATCGGGGGATTCCCTTCTACTCGACGAGTCTCGCCGTGATGGCCGGCGACGAGCTCGTTGCGGGACTGGTCCGCCACCACGGCACCGGCTGGACCTATCGGGCCGAGCGCGGCGCCGGGGCCGAGCGTGACGGGCGGGCCCTGCGGACCCGGGCGACGACCTCCCTCGATGGTTCCCTCGTCGCGGTGGCCGGCCTGCCGGCGCATCCGCTGGCGTGGAGCCAGTTCCGCGCGCTCGGGGCCGCGAGTCTGGAAATCTGCCTCGTGGCCGAGGGGGCGCTCGACGCCTACATGATGGCCGCGCAGGCGAGCGTGAGCCCCTGGGACTACCTCGCGGGCATGCTGATCCTCAGTGAGGCCGGAGGGGCCATGGGCGACGAGCGTGGTGAGGAGCTCCTGACCGAGGCGCCCGTCCCGCGGCGTCCGATCGCCGCCGCCACCGCCGAGTTGCTGGCGGCACTGCTCGCCGAGGCCCCCCTCTAGGGGTATCGGAGAGGTCGTCCGCTTCGGGCGGGGCGCTCGCTACGCTGACTCTCGAGGGGCGCGAGCCCCGTGTCGCGACCAAGGGGGACACCAATGAGACGTCTCGTCGTCCTGGCCAGCGCCTCGCTGGCCCTCGCCGCCGCCCTGGTGGCACCGGTCAGCGCCGGTGCGTCGGGGCCCCATCTGCAGGTAACGCCGTCGACCAAGCTGCACAACTCGAGCGTCGTCAAAGTGTCGGGCAGCGGCTTCAAGCCCCACGACACCGTCTTCGTCGTGCAGTGCCAGCGCTCGGCCAAGGGTCAGGCGGGGTGTGCGATCACGAACATCCGCGCCGCCACCATCAGCGCGTCAGGCGTCTTGAAGCCGATGAACTTCGTCGTGCACACCGGCAAGATCGGCAACGGCTTCTGCGGGACCAAGAAGGCGAATCTGGCCAAGTGCGACGTCTCGGTGGGAACCGCCACTGGCGCCGACTCGGCGACCGCGCCGATCACCTTCAAGCTGAAGTAGCCCGGTGAGCGAGTCGGCGACGGCGCGCTGGACCCATCCGGTCTCGGCGGTGCGAGCCTCCTCGGGGCTCGCCGCGCTCCTCGTCATCCTCTTTCTCACCTTTCTCGACACCACGGCCATCTCGGCGGTCCTCTCGAGCGTCCAATCGGACCTGCACGCGGGGGTGACGGAGTTGCAGTGGGTCGTGGGTGGCTACGCCCTGGCCTTCGCGAGCCTGATGCTGATCTGCGGCTCGCTCGGTGACGCCTGGGGCCGCAAGGCGGTGATGCTGGTGGGCGTCGCGGTCTTCTGCGTCGGCGCGGTGATCTGCGCGGTGTCCCACTCGACGACGGTCTTGATCTCGGGCCGGATGGTGATGGGTGCCGGCGCCGCGGCGTCCGAACCGGGGACCCTGTCGATGGTGCGACACCTCTACGACGACTCGGCGGCCCGGGCCCGGGCCCTCGGCGCCTGGTCGGCGGTGACGGGACTCGCCCTGGCGGTCGGGCCGGTCCTCGGCGGGATCTTGAACGGGATCTCCTCTTGGAGAGCCATCTTCTGGTTCGACGTCGTCCTCGGGCTGGTCGCGCTGTTCGTGGGCAGCCAGTCCCTGCCCGAGAGCGCCGATCCCTCGGTCGCGCGGCCGGACTTCGCGGGCTTCGCCCTGGCCGCCTTCGCGTTGGGGTCGGCGACCTACGCGACGATCAGTGGCGAGACCCTGGGTTACCGGGCGTCGAGCGTGGTGACCCTCTACGTGGTGGCGGGAGTCGCGCTCGCGGCCTTCGTCGCGGTGGAGTGGTGGGTGAAGAACCCGATGGTCCCCCTCGGCTTCTTCCGACGGCCCGCCTTCGCCGGCTCCACCTTCATCGCCCTGGCGAGCTACTTCTCGATCCTGTCGATCTTCTTCTTCGTCGCCCTCTATCTCGAGATCGTCGCCTCGGCCAGTGCCTACCAACTCGCCCAGGACTTCCTGCCCCTGCTGATCGCGATGGTCGGCGCTTCGGTGCTGTCGGGGCGATGGACCGCTTCGGTCGGACCTCGCGCCCCCATGGCCGTGGGGAGCCTGGTGGCGGCCTTCGGGGTGGTCCTCACCGAGCACTTCGTCTCGCCCCACGCCAGCCTGGGCACGATCGGCTGGTCGATGGGGATCGCCGGGCTGGGGTTCGGGACCCTGGTCGTGCCGGTGACCCAAGCCGCCCTCTCGTCGGTGCCGCCGGCGCACTCCGGGGTGGCCGCCTCGGTGACCAACACGGCCCGCGAGCTGGGCGCGGTCGCCGGGGTGGCGATCCTCGGCTCGGTCGTCAACGGCCAGCTGACCGTCAACCTCATGCACCGACTGGCGGCGCTCGGCGTACCGGCCTCCTACCGGGGACTGGTGATCAAGGCCGTCACCACCGGGACGGTCGCTCAGGAGCGCAAGGCCCTGGGTCCGGTGGGCCCCGCGGTGCAGCAGATCATCGATCACGTCGTGGCGGCGGCCTATGGCGCCTTCACCCACGGCGTGCACCTGGCCCTGGAGGCCTCCTTCATCCTGCTCGTCGTTTCGGCGGTGGTCGCACTGGCGACGGGATCGGAATCGGGGGCGGAGCTGAGTTAGCTCCGCAGCGGGGCGAGGGCGCGACGGGCCCTCTCCACGGGGGCCCGCCAGCGGACCCGGGCCCGCCCTGTCGCCTGGGCCAGGGCGCGCCGGGTGGCCTCGACGCCGGCGTCAGGTCCCGGAGGACGGCCCTCTGACCACCTCTCGAGGTAGGAGCGGGCGACGACGAGGTCGTGGAGGTCTCCTAAGGAGCCCTGAACCTTCTCGAGCTCGCCAGCCGCCTCCTCGGCGCCGAGAAGGAGCCCGGAGCCGAGCTGGCAGCTGTAGCGCAGTCGCTTGGCCAGGATCCTGATCTGGTGAAGTGTCGAGGCGTCAGGGGAGGGACCCGCCTGGTCGACCGCCCCGAGGAGTTCGTCGGCCGCTCTCAGCAGGCCGGGGCGCAAGGTCTCGCCCGCGTCTGCCCCCCTCGCGCTCGACCGCACGGGCGGGTCGAGAGCCGCCGCCATCAAACGGTCGAGCAGTGCTCGGTACCGCTCGCTCTCGAGCGCCGCCGACACTCCATCACCCGCGCGACGCCTCTCCACGTTGAGACTGGCCTCGAGCCCCGAGGGCACCGGCACGCTTCTTCCGCGCATGGAGGAGAAGAGTCCCGCCAGCACGTCGAGGTCCCGTCGGGGGGCGAGCGAGCCAGCCAACCAGCGGGCCTCGCGATCGATCACGCGGAGCTCCTTGGCTCGCAGCACCGGGGCCATCGTCCGTAGTTCGCTGCGCAGGTGTCGCACGTTGACGCGCACTTGGTGCACGCCCTCGTCGTCGTGGCCCGCGCGCGCCGCTGGGTCAGCGAGGAGGATCCGTCCGAGATCGCGCGCCAGGAATCCGCGCACGACCTCTTCGACGGATCGCTCCGACGTGATCGGCCTGAGGAGCAGTTCTGCCGCCATCGACCCTCCTGAGGGGAGACTAGACCGGTCGACCCGCCTTGGGCGGGCCCGCCTAGGCTGGTCCACCGGGGCGCTTAGCTCAGTTGGCGAGAGCAGCTGACTTACACTCAGCAGGCCGGGGGTTCGAGTCCCTCAGCGCCCACTCGTTGTCATTTTCACTTCGACGTCCCTGATGAAGTGATCGATCCGACTTGCGATCGGTGAGTGACCCATCGTGCATTGTTCGAAGCCCCTACCCGAATGGAAGTCATGCCCCGGAATGCGCCGGTTGCCCTCCGGGAACTCTTGGGTCTAGCCCGACGCTGATTGACGCCCGTTGACAGGACCGGCAACCGTCCCCAGTTGTCGGGCGTCCTCTCATCTTGTGAGCCTGTGGGAATAGACGACGTCACCTCGAGGTTGCCAATGCCGTGGAATCTTCGGGACTTCTCACGACCCAACCGGCCGTCGTTGACGCCGGAGCCCTCTATGAAGGCTCGACGGCTCCACCGCTCGCGCGGAATCAGCTCCCTTTCGTGCGAACAGTGGCGCTATCGGTGGGCATACAGGGACCGGTGGCTGGCGTGATTGTCGGTCCGGCCGTCCTGGCCAGCCTGGTAGGGGGTTCGGGGGCGCTCGCCTACCTACTCGGCCTGGTGGCGATGGCCTTCGTCGCCTACGCGTTCATCGTCTTCGCCCGCTCCTTCAACTCATCGGGCTCGATCTACGCTTTCAACTCGGCGGCCCTCGGTCCGACCTACGGGTTCGTCTCGGCGTGGATCCTGTTGCTCGTCTACCTCTCCTTCGCGGCCGCGGTCTATGCGAGCACCGCCGACATCACCCAGACGCTCTTCTCAAGCTGGGGGGTCCACTTGGGGTGGGTGTGGTTCGCCCTCGGCGGGTTCGCTCTCACCATGCTGTTCGCCCATCGCTCGATTCGACTCACAACTGGCGTGATCTTCGCGGTGGAAGGCATCGCGGTGATGCTCCTCGGCGTGGTTGGCGTCGCGGTCATCGCGCACCGCGGAGTCACCCACTCGTTCGCTCCGACGCCCTTCACTGTTCACGGGATAGGTTTCGGAGCCCTCGCACTCGGAGTCGTCAACGCCTTCGGAGCGTTCAGCGGGTTCGAAGGGGCCGCGACGCTGGGCGAGGAGTCAAGCGACGCCACCCGCACGATCCCCCGGGCGATCGGATGGTCGCTCGCCGGCTCGGCGCTGGTCTACATCGTCTTCACGTGGATCGCCGACAACGCCTACGCCTCGCCACACGCCCTATCGAGCGATCCCGCTCCATTCGTGCACCTGGCCGACCTCTATGTCGGCTCCGCCATGGGGTCCGTGGTTAACGCCGCTGGAGTGGTAAGCGCCTTCGGGGCGCAACTGGCGTGCGTCGTCGCGGCCAACCGGCTGATCTACGCGCTCGGTCGCGACGTGACGCCTGAGGGCGGTGCGATGAGGGGCTTCTTGACCCGGATTCACCCGACGTTCCGCTCGCCCACCGGGGCACTGGCCGTGACCGCGATAGTTACCTTGGTGGCGCTCCTGGCGTTCTCGGGTGAGTCAAGCGCGGTGAGGGCGCTCACGCTGATCGTCGAGCTCGGGGCGTACCTCATCATCGTGGCCTACCTCCTCACGGTCGTCGCGGCCGGCGTCTGGGTCGCCCGGCGCGACCGGCGCCCCGCGCCTCTGCTAGCGCTGGTCCTGGGCACCGCGGTGCTCGGCGTCGTTCTCTACGACACCCTGCACCCGTTCCCGCCCGCTCCCTTCAACTGGATCGTCGCATCGGCCGGCGCGGCGGTGGCATTCGGGGTCGCTGTCGCGATGGTGCCGGGAGTGCGCCGCCGCCTCGACGCCTCGCCGCTGCTGTCGGCGGCCCGGCGCGCGCCTCGTCGGTCCGCGCTGGGCGCTCAGCGCGGCTGAGCCAAGGAGCCGTCGGACCGCACCCCAGGCGACCGCAGCACGAGCACCACGCGGACGACTCTCTGCAGAGCGGTGACACCGACAAGGGCGGCGAATGCCCACTCGATCGCCGGCGCCTCGCTGGGCCAGGCGAACAGGACCGAGTACGCGACCACCGTCTCCGCGCCTTCGGCCAGTCCGCCGAGCAGGCGCAGCGAGCGCTCGTCGCGCGCCACCCCCTTTCGGTCGAGAATCGCCGATCCGCCGAGCAGCGCCGTCCCGGAAAGGTAGTAGGTCACGAGCAGGGCAGCCGTCGCGAGCCGGGCGCCCGGCTCGACGACGGCCACGACGAGGGGCAGGCCCGAGTAGATCGAGAAGTCCGCGATCAGGTCGAGGAAGCCGCCTAGCTCGGTGGAGCCTCGACGTCGTGCGAGCGCCCCGTCGAGGCCGTCGAGGACGCGGTTGGCCCACCAGGCGCCCAGGGCCCAGAGCCACTGGTGCGCGAGGACCGCGCCGATCGCCCCAACCCCGACGAGCCAGCCGGACAAGGTCAGCGAGCCGGCGCGCCAGCCTCGGTGCGCCAGGGCGACCCCGACCCGGTCGAGTGACGGCGCGAGGGCCCGGCGCAGCGCTGCGTCGAACATCAGGTCGCCGGCGCGGCGCGTCGACGTGGCAGGGGCAAGAGCTGAGCCAGCGCGGCGTTCTCGGCGGGGTCGAGGACCCCGTGCTGGACGCAGGCCGGAACGCACCGCCCGTCCTCGGGGTGGGCCATCAGGTACGAGCAGGCGGACAGGCGCTCTTGGACCGCGCGGACGTCCGGGTCCGGCGACACCTGGCCGGACTCGAGCAGTGCCCACGCCGGGGCCACCTCGGACGCGTCCATGAACCGGTGCATCACGAAGGTGGTCAGACGCGGATGCTCGGCGAGGACCCGGCGCCACCCCCCGGCGCGGCGCACGGTTCGCCGGGCCCAGGCGAGGGCGGTTCCGATCAGACGCGGGTGAGCCAGCGCCACGCGCGTCAGGCGCAGCGCGACCAGCGGCGCGGGGGCCGAGAAGTGGAAGCCGCCTAGGTAGGTGAAGAGAGTGTCGCGCGCGGCCAGGTCCCTCGGGTCGTCCTCGTCGAGCAGGCTGACCCATCGGTCCCCGGTGTAGAAGCCCCAGGCCGTTCGGTTGCAGCGAAGGTCGCCGACCTGCAGCACGCGGTAGGGCAGTCGCGCCCCGGCGCCCTGCTCGATGCGCTCCCATATCCGGTCGGGATCTAGGGCTGAGTAGTCCGATCGCCAGCGCCGCTCGTCTCCGACGAAGGCCGCGGGCTGGAAGGAGAACATCCCGTAGCCGAGCCCCCGAGCCCCCGCCAGCAACTCGGGGATCTGGTCGACGTTCTCGGGGGTGACCGTGACGTTGTGAGCGAGGAAGGTGCGCACGCCACGCTCCGTGCGCAGTCGCGCGAACATGGCGGCCACTCGGGCGCGCTCGGCGGTCAGGTCAGCCTCGCGCGCAACGCGGCGCAACCCGCGCCGTCCGCGCATCGTCGTGTCGATGTGTACCGCGAAGGAGACGCGCCTCAGGCGGCGCTGTCCGTCGGGCCCGGTCACGAGGCGATCGAGGTAGTCGAAGTCGACGTCCCCGTGGGAGAAGCTCATCGGCTCGCGGCCGTGCCGGCGCATCGCCGCGAGCGTCGCGGCGTGATCATCGGGGTCGAGCAGCGTCACTTCGCCCCCGATGAGCTGGGCGTGCGCGTGCGGCGCTCGCCGGGCGAGGTAGGCCATCTGGGCCCCGACCTCGGCGACCGTATGGGGTCCATCGACGCGCACCCGATTGGCGTCGGCCGAGTGGTAGCAAGGGGTGCACGTGAAGTTGCAGCGCGGGAAGACCCCGTGGGTCCCTTCGCACTCCACGCCGAACTGCCCGAGGGTCTGGGCCGGCGTGCGCACGTGCTCGGGCAGCTCCTGCCAGCGACGTTCCAGCGCACGCCGCGCGGCGGGGCTCACGGGACGCGTCGCCTCCACGAGCCGGCCGAGGAGGCCGGCAAACTTGCGGCTCACGGTGCTACTCCTGGTCGGTGTCGGCCAGGTGCGCGGCGAAGGCGCGGAGTCGATCCACAGCCTCCGCGTCACCGATGACGATGGGCTCGTGGTCGGGTGCGTCGTGCAACACGTCGACGATGCGCCGGTACGTGTCGAACTCCATGCCGCAGCGAACGCAGGTCATCAGGTGCTCGCGTACCTGCTCGGCTGTCGCCTCGTCGATCTCCCCGTCGAGATAGTGCTGGAGCCAGCGGCCCATCTCGTGACAGGTGCGCATCTCGCTCACCATCTCTTGCATCTCACGCAGCCTCTTCATCGCCTCACGCCTTTCGTCGGGGCCAGTCCGGCCCGAATGAGTTCCTCGCGCACGCTGCGCCGGGCTCGGTGCAGGCGGCTCATCACCGTCCCGATCGGCACGCCGAGCGCCGCCGCGGCCTCGGCGTAGGTCAATCCGTCGACATCGACGAGCTGCATCACGCGCCGGCGCGCCTCGGGCAGGTCCGTCATCGCCACGCGCACCGCCGCGCCGAAGGCATTCGACTCGGCGAGCTCCGCCGGGTCGCTCGTCTGAGCCTCGGGAACCGACTCGGCGTCCTCGGCACGCGGTAGCTGCTCGGGGCGACGCCGGCGGAACCGGTTGGCGTTGGTGTTGCGCGCGATGGTGAAGAGCCACGCGCGCGGGTGCGCGCCGTCGAACGAGGGCATCGCCCGGAAGGCCCGTAGCAGGGTCTCCTGGACGAGGTCCTCGGCCTCGTGAGGGTCGGCGGTGAGCGAGCGGGCGACCCGCAGCAGCGCCGGGATCTCGGGCACGACGTAGCGCGTGAAGCGGTCCCCGCTGCGCGCCGGCGCGCGGTCAAACCCGGGGCGGCCCTCGGCGTCCATCACGTCTGTAACCCTGCCACGCACGCGACTATTCCCGGCTCGCCGGCCGGGCCCGACGACCCCCGAACTCCCCGAACAGCTGAGCCGCGGCCTGCTGGACCGCGATCGACCAGCTGGGGTATGGATGCGCCGTGAGGGCAAGGCGGGCCGGGGCCAGCCCGGCACGCATCGTCAGCGCCAGCTCGGCGATCATCTCGCCCGCGCGCGGGGCGACGATGGTCGCGCCCACCAGCCGCCCACCCAGGCGGTGACGGGTGAGCGGTCGCGCCACGGTGACCAACTTCACGAACCCCGAGGTCTCGCCCGTGGCCCGCGCCCGGTCGACCTCGGCCAACGGCAGGTAGGCGACCTTCGCCGAGGAGTCAGTAACCTCGGCCTCGAGGGCTCCCACCCGGGCCACCTCGAGGGAACCGTAGACGACGGCCGGAGCCCACTTCGGGTGGGCGCGCAATGCGGCAACCGGACCCAGCGCGTTGAGGGCGCCGACGCGACCCATCTCGTAGGCGACGTGCGTGAGGTTCTGGGTAGTAGCGATGTCGCCCGCCGCGAAGACGCCTGGAGCGCTGGTGCGCAGGCGTCCGTCGACGCGAACGTGACCCGTCGCGTCGAGCTCGATTCCGGCCGCCTCCAATCCAAGCCCATTCGTGGACGGCGTCCGTCCGACAGCCACCAGAAGCCGGTCTCCCGTTACGCACCGTCCGTCGACGAGGGAGAGCTCGACGCGATCACCGTGTCGTACCTGGACTCCCGCCACTCCCGTCACGACCGTGACCCCCAGACCCTCGAGGAAGGTCGTTATGGATGCGCTCGCCTCGGGCTCCTCACGCGGCAGAATCCGCGCGGCGCCCTCGATGAGCGTCACTCGACTACCGAGTCGGGTAAACGCCTCGGCCATCTCGACGCCGATGGGTCCGCCGCCGAGCACGACCAATCGTTCGGGCAGCGTCGCCAGCGCGAAGAGTCCTTCATTGGTCACCGTGAGGGGCCCGACCAGGCCAGGAATCGCCGGCAGGGTGGCGTGGGCCCCTGCGCAGAGGAGGACCCGGCGAGCGGTGAGAGTGCGACCGCCGACCTCGACGCTGCGTGGGCCCACGAAGAGGGCGCGCCCTTCAATGACGGTGACGCCCTGTGCGCTCAGTGCCTCGGCGGACTCGGTGGCGGCGATCTCGGTGACGACACGCGCGACGTCGCCCATCGACGCGTCGAATCCGCGGCCCGCGCGCGCCGAGGCCAGCAGGGTCTTGGAAGGAACGCAACCCCGGAACGTGCAGTCACCCCCCAGGGGGCCGTCGTTCACCAGAGTGACGACCGCGCCGCGGCGCCGCGCGGCCCCGGCCGCCGACAGACCGGCCGCTCCACCGCCGATGATGAGGAGGTCTTGTCGCACCGCTGTGTAACCCAGAGCTACCTCGCGCTATTCCCCGTCTCCCGGCTTCGGGAATGGTGTGCGGCCCGGACTCGTTACCTGGTGGTGGTCGAATCGTCTTCGTCAACCCCAGCGTCGCCCGCCCGCGACCACCTCGCCTGGTCCCGGCTGAGCGACGCGGGCTGGCTGGTCCTGCGTGGGCGAACCGCACGCCTCGCCGTACCTGTCGCCACCGTGGTGGGAACGGTGCTCTCGGCGGTCAACGAAGGCTTCGCCGTCGTTCGCGGGCGCCTTGGAGTTGCTGGCGTGGCCCGGATGATCGTCAACTACGCCGTCCCCTTCCTGGTCGCCAGTTGGGGGGTGCTCTCGACCCACCGCAACCACCCCGGCGGGAATAGGTCGGGCGAGAACGACGTTCCTCGGTCATGAACAACATCACCCACGCCAACGACCAGTTCTCCTTTGAGCGCGACGTCATCAACTCCCCGGTCCCGGTCGTCGTCGACTTCTGGGCCGAATGGTGCGGGCCGTGCCGGCTGGTGGCCCCCGAGCTCGAACTGGTCGCGGCCGCCCACGGCGACCGCGTCCGCGTGGTCAAGGTCGATGTCGACCAGAACCGCGAGATTGCGGCCGAGTACGGCATCCAGACAATTCCCACGATCGCCCTGTTTCGCGGAGGTCGCTGGATCACCTCCACCGTTGGCGCGAAGCCGGCACGAGAGATCGAGCGGGACCTCGGTCTCGTCGCCGCCCAACCGTGAGTCCCGCACTTTCGACCGAGGTGTCAGAGGGGCTCGTCGTCGTCCCGAGCGTCTCGATCGCTGAGATGCGCCGGATCGACGAGATCGCGGTCCGCCGGTTTCACGTCCGACTGATCCAGATGATGGAGAACGCCGGGCGTGCCCTGGCGGACCTTGTCGGCGAGCGGGTCGGCCCTCGGCGCGCGACGGTGCTCGCCGGAACGGGCCTCAATGGCGGTGGCGGCCTAGTGGCGGCCCGCCACCTCGCCAATCGCGGGGTCGCGGTGACCGTCGTGTCCGACGTGGCTGCGACACGCGCGCCGCTCACCGAGCACCACCTCCGAGCTCTTCGCGCGAGCGGCATTGCGGTCTGCGCCGCACCGCGGCCAGGCGCTGACGTGGTGATCGACGCGCTGGTCGGCTACTCACTCTCGGGTCCCCTGCACGGGAGGGTCGCGGAGCTGGCGCGCTGGACCCGTCGCCAGGGTGCTCCCGTCGTCTCGCTGGACCTGCCAACCGGTCTGGATGCCACCACCGGAAGCGCGGACGCCGCGGTCGTCTTCGCGGATCTCACCGCCACGTTGGCTTTGCCCAAGCGAGGACTGATCGGGCGGCCCGAGACTGGCGAGGTGCGCCTTGTCGACATCGGGATCCCCCGGGCCGCACTCGCCGCCGCTGGCATCGCCGCCCCCGCGCTCGTGAGCCATTCGGGCACGATCACGCTCGTGCCATTCGCCGGGGGCTTCGCCGCCGAGGCGCGATCGGACGAAGAATGAACGTCGATCTTCTGTACGACGAGGGCTGCCCCAACTGGCGCACGGTGGCACACAACCTCTCTCAGCTCGTCGACGAGTTTGCCTTCACTCTGCAGTTTCGTGAGTCCTCGACGCTCGGCGACTCACAGGCTGCCTTGTACCGAGGCTCGCCGACGATCCTCATCGACGGTCACGATCCTTTCGCGAACGTCGACGAGCACGTCGACGCGGCCTGTCGGATCTACCTGACCCCCGAGGGGATGGCAGGTGCGCCAACCCTCGACCAGTTGCGTGCCGCCATCAAAGCCAAGAGGAGTCCGACGTGACCGACGACCTGAGATGGGACCCCGGCCGAGCACTCGCCGGACCTGCCCCGATCCCCGACGAGCCGACGGTGACGGTCACCCTGGGCGACGGCGTCGCCGAGCTGGCCGCGTCCGAGGGCGGGGTCATCTACTTGAGCCTGCGCGAGTCGCGCTGCTGTTCGGGGACCCTCACCTTCCTCGACGCGAGTACCTCGCTCCGTTCCCCGCGTCCGACGCTGCGCTCGTGGTCGGTCGAGGGGGTCGACGTGCGGCTGGTGACCCCCATACGCAGATTCCCCCAGGAGTTCACCATCGAGCAGCGTGGGCGTCGACGCCGCAAGCTGGCCGCCTACTTCGACGGCTGCGCGTTTCGCCTCTAGGGCTCGGGCGCGACATGACGTCGGCCGGGAACGAGGATGGGCCCCGTGGACACCTCAGTGCGCGTGGGGGGCCAATCGCCCGATGGGCTCGGTGACCAAGCGAGAGTGGTCCAGCCACGCGGCGGTCTGCTCTCGGGCCTGCTCGATGAGCTCACCAGTGTGGGAGAAGTCGAGCGGGGAGACGGCGAGCGGACAGACCGGGGGCATCACCCGCAGGTCCATTCGGCCGTTGTGGCGGTCGACGTCTGCGCGCAGGCGCCGCTGGATCAGAAGGGTCAGCGAGTGCATGGCCACACCGAGCGCGCTCTGGGGTGGCCGTCCGAGGGCGCAGGCGTAACCGGTAGGCAGCACGTAGACGGTTGTCGCTCCCAGTTCGAGTGCGTGCGAGATCGGTGCGTTGTTGGCCACGCCGCCGTCGACGTAGGGACGCCCCTCGATCCACACCGGGGGGAAGATCCCGGGAATCGCCGCGCTGGCCATCACGGCCTCGACAATCGGCCCGGTGGTGAGGAGGGTTTCCACGCCCGAGTCCAAAGCGACGGCAACCACGCCGAGGGACACAGCAGTGTCTTCAAGACGCTCGGAGCCAAAGTGCCGAGCGAGAAGGTGGCGTAGCGCGTGAGGTGCCACGAGGTGGTCTGCCCGACCTGAGAGCCCGCGCAGCCCGACGAGCGGTCGACCCGGGAAGATGTGCTCTCGGCGGGCGTCGCACCAGATCCGCGCGAGTTCGGTCGCGCCCTCAAGACCTGGATGAGTGGCTGCCCACGCCGCATTGATCGCTCCGATCGAGGTGCCGAGCACGATGTCGGGGAGGATCGACCGTTCCGCAAGGGCCTCGAGCATGCCGACCTGGACGGCCCCGAGGCTGCCGCCTCCAGAGAGGACGAAAGCGGTGCTCACAGGGACCGACCCGGCCCGTGATCGGAGCTAGCGCCTTCGCCGTCGGCGACGCATCGCCGGGCGCAGGACTGCGACGATGAACACCACGACGCCGTCAAATGCCCACGAGACGCCAGGGTGACCCGCCGCCTCGAATGCCAGCGAGGCGAAGATTGCGAGCACGACGAGCACCCCGACAACGACCTCGCCGCGCCGGGATGCGCGCGAGGACTGTCCGACCTGCGCACCCAGGGCGCCAACCAGCTCGTCGAGCGACGGATTGACGAGGGCCTGGTCGCCGACCATGACCGTGGGGACCGTTTCGTTGCCGTGAGCGACCTGACGCACGAATGCGGCGCCGTCGTAGTCCTTCCAGATGTCGACCGCGTCGTGCGTGACGCCGAGCCGAGCCAACCCGCCCAGGAGCCGCGCACACGAGGGGCAGCCCGGACGCCAGTAGACGGTGACGCGCGGTGGAGCACCCGTCGAGCCATCGACGCGCCGGGGCTCTCCCGACGCGTCGATGGCGACCTCGTGGGGCCCCCGAACCTCATTGCCCATCGCCCTAGCGTGCCGAGCTCGCGCGGCTGCCTGTTAGAACCGGCGCGAGGATCATCCCGACGACCAGTCCGAACATCAGGTGTGCGATGAGGAACCACCACTGCGGGACGAAGGCCATCATCGAGTTGGTCGGGGGAAGCAACACCCAGCGCATGAGCACGTAGACGATCGCTCCCCCTAGCATCGACGCGCCGATGACGCCGGTCCGGGTGCGCAACACGGAGATCCCCGCCCGTCGCGCTCCGAGGATGACGGCGGCGAAGGACACGCCCAGCAGCAGCGACATCATCATGTGGAGGACCAGCCCCACCACCACGCGTCCGGAGTTGATGGGCATCGCCGCCATGACGGCGTTGCGGGCCGAGGACGGCATCCCCGCGAGCAGCTGACTGACCGTGGAGTTGGTGGCGTGGCCCATCATGAGTTGGCCCATGAGCTGGACCTTGGCGGCGGGCACGTGCATCGACAACAGCATCGTCCCTAGTTGTTTGGCCATTGCCGAGCTGATGTGCCCGCTGGCAATGGCGCCGCTCAACTGGCTCATGGTGGCGGCCGGCAAGGAGATTCCCATCGCGGCCATGAGGGAGGGCAGCATTACCAACGGAGGAGCGATGGTGTAGACGAACGCAGGGATTCCAAGGTTGAGCGGGCTCCAAAAGCCCTGGCCGTCGACGGCCATGACGATCATCATGATCATCGCAAGCACGACGCCGCCGGCGAGGCCCGCGCCCAAAGCGCGCGGCACCAGTGCCTTGGCGACGGGGGGCGTCGTGACTGGCTGGGAGGGGTGGGAAGTGGTCTGGGCCATCGGTGTCGTCCTTTGTCGGGCTCTCGGTCAGATCGACCTCGGGTAGGAAACCCTCTCCGCGTCTTCCTATTCCCGGCGCGGGCGACCAGAATCTCTATGGCGTGCATGACACGGAGTGATCGGCACACTCGACCGTCAGTGGCGGCTCGACCGACAGCCCCGCAACGCGGCTATTCCCGCAGCGGCGCCGCTGCCCGGGTGATGATGTGGCACACGCTCGTTGGTGAGCAGTCCTCGTGTCGGAGATGTGCAGCTCGTTCAACGAGCACATCGAGCGCCTGT